>CAMHQC010000045.1 GCA_946187325.1 uncultured Clostridia bacterium | reverse complement strand
AACACAAAAAAGAAAGCAGACACTTTTTAGTGTCTACTTTCATTATACAGCTGCAGCTTAACGCTTCAGCCTATCATTTTATTACGGATTATAAATACGTCCTTTTCGCTTATATTACAGTTGTAAAGGAAGTTTTCGGTATTTTTGTATTTCATATAGATGTACTTAAAAAGCTGTTCCATAGCTTCCTTGGGCGTGTATAAGAACGGGTGGTTGGTTATGAGCTTGCCGTCTTTATCCTTTAAGTAATCGCCCCATTGTTTAGTAAGCTCGGGAAATCTCGGCTTTAACATAGTTCTGCTTATACAGTAGTCGAACGCTATGTCGTTTAGGTTAACGCCCGCTATCGACAGCACAAACGCGCTTATAATACCTGTTCTGTCCTTGCCAGCGTTGCAGTTGTACTGGCACGCGTTTTCGGTTTCGGCGAGCTCGTGAATAACGTCCCGTATCCAGCCCTTGTACATCTCTATCCACTGTACATAGCTTTTGCCCCAGCCCGAAAAATTCTTGCTCGGGTCGTCTCCGTTATCCTCGAAGCCTGCCGCGTCGGCGCGTCCGAACATCGGCAGGTGGATATATTCTATATTTTCGATATTTCTTAAACTGCTCGGAAAGAGAGTAGTGTCGGCGTCGCCGCGAAAGTCGAGCGACTTTGTGATTTTATAGTCCTTTAAAAACTCGATATCGCTTTCGGTAAGCTCGACGGGAGCCTCGCTTCTGACGAACACCCCGAAGTTAGTCGTCTTACCGTACTTCGTCGGATAACCGCCTAAATCACGGCAGTTACTCATCTTATCGAGCGGTAATCTTTTATAATAGTACATTTCCTTGTCCTTTTCTACGGGTTACACATTCCGCAAGGCTCGTAACCCTTCTTTATAAGCTCAGAGCGCTTGCCCTTAAACACAGCTTTGTTTTTTGAGCTCATTGATTTTGCTCCCGCGCAATACGGCAGGTGGAACTTTTTACTGTTCTTGTTGAGTATGTATTTCCCCTCGGCCTTTTTCGCGTATGTAAGGGTTTTGCTTTTGTTTCCGCTTGCGGTTGATTTTCCCGAATAATAGCCCTTAACCGTGCCGTCGGCTTTGCTGTTGCCGTTCGAGTAGGTTATCATAACTCCGGGCTGGACATTATAGCAGTAAACGTTAAAGCTTACGCCCTTGCCGTTGTCCTCGACCGACCAGGCTTCCATCTCTACACCGCTCGCCAGGAGATTATCTCCTTTAAAAATCGGCGTTACTCTGTATAGAACGTGGTTGCGGGTTGTATGTACATACTGAGCGACCTTTTCCTCGAAAGGCAGCATTCCCTCTACGTTCATATATCTTGTGCCTGTAATCAGGTTGCGCTTGTTGGCGTTTTCGCCTGTTAGCTGATAGCCGATAAGATGACATCGGTTATAAATATGTCCGTCGGAGATAAACGCGTACTCCTTTTGAACCCAGCCTGTCGGATGGACGGAGCTTATTGAACCGCGCTTTTCGTTGGGCATTGTATCGGTACTTACATTCGCGAAAGCAGTCCCGCATCTTCCGAGTTTATCGAGGCGGGAATACTTTTCGAATGATTTTGTTTTCTGTTTTTCTTTATCGGTAAACTCGGGCGAGTTGCCGTTAATCTCGACGTAAGGCGAGCTTTTGTACTCGGGAATATCGGCGAGGTCTGTGTTTGGCTTTGAGCCTGTCGAAACGCTTGAGCAGGAGCTCAGTATAACACACAGGATAACGAGCAGTACCGCTGTAAATTTTTTCATATTTGATCCTTAAACAATTTCGATTAAGAGGATATCCTCTATCTTAACTACGCTTTTGTCGGTAAAAATAAGTTCCTTTTTAAATTCGTCGAGACGTCTTACCGAGCCCTGAAAGCTTACGTATTTACCGCCCGGTTTTCTTTCATCGGGGATAAAGTACACGAGCTTGACCTCGGGCTTAGAGCTGATGTTTTCGGCTATTTTATTAAGGGTTTCGTTTAAAAGCGTGAGTTCGTCCTCGTTTAGCTGATGTTTTTTAGTAGTCAGGCGCGAGGTTTCGTTTATCATAGCTCCGAACCCCGTAAGCGCCGCGAACGGCATAAACTGAGCCGCGCGGTTTTTATCGGTCATATGAGCCCGGGCAGGGGATACGGGGCGCTCGCGGTATAGTATATCCTTGTATCTGAAATCTTTATCGTCCATTTTAGTTGAAATAGTATTTGTTCGTAATAAGGAAATCGCCCTTGGTTTGCGCGTATTCACACGCCGTATTTACTTCGTTGAAGTTGTAACAGCCCAGCTTTAGCTTATAGCTGTGAGCGAGCTTAACGATGCCGGAGGTGATACAATCCTTGCTGTACCTGAAAATTACTACCTTCGCTGATTTTTCCTTAGCGTATTTGAGCGAGGCTTTTACCTCGTTAATATTATTCGGCAGGGTTAAAAATCCCGCGCGAACCTTACTTTTAACTATTCTCTCAAAAGCGCCCTTGTCGCCCGAGAATACGGTAACTTTTCCCTCGACCTTGTATTTTTTAATAGCCGCTGCTATTTTTTTGAAGGCTTTATCGGAGGTGTTTTTATCTTTGGTATGGAGATAAAGCCTCATCTTGTACTCGGAAATCTTCTTGATAACCTGTTCTACTGTAGGAAGATACTGCGTCGGGTATTTCTTTATGTTTTTACCCTTAACTATAGGGTGTTTTTTTACATCTGTCGCGGTAAGAGTTCTTATATCCGCCTTGGAATTGCAGGCGGTGAGGATTTTATCGTGGCTGATTAAAAGCGCGCCCGACTTAGTTTCCCACCAGTCCGCCTCGACGGAATCATAACCGCTCTTGTACGCTTCCTTGAACGAAGCGAGGGTGTTTTCGGGAGCTATATCCATACGTCCGCGGTGACCTGTAATCTCGATATCGCGGGTGGTAACTTTACCCGTGAAAAGCTTGGCGCCGTTATCGTACGGACGGACATAGACCGTGTAGACCTTGTTAAAGCTCAGCCCAGACAAGTGTTTTGCCGAGAAGGTGTAGGTGTTATCCTTTAGGTTTTTTATCCGCTTAAATTTCTTTTTGTTGGAATTGAGTTGCAGCTTTACGTTATAGCTCGTCGCGTATTTGGCGTTTGTCCATTTAACCTTTAGCTTGCCCTTGGTCCATTTATAAGCGACCTTGGGGGCGGTTACTATTTTGTATACGTTCGACCAGGCTCCGTAAACCGAGCCGGCCTTAGCCCTTACCTTGACCGCGTATTTTTTGCCCGCGTTAAGCTTGGGGATAGTGTATTTATTGTCGGCGATATTTTTGTATAATCTCGTTACGCCTTTTCCGTTGCTGAATTTTACCTCGTACTTAGCGCCCGAGATTTTAGACCATTTGATGCTTGCTGAATCGGTTTTTGCCGAGGTCTGTTTAATTTTTGCTACTTTTTTGACTCCTGTAGCCGATATCGAAATCGTCGAAAATACCGAAGCCGAAATTATGACCGTTAAAATTAACGCTATTGCTTTTTTCATATATACTCCATTTCCCTTAGGCTACGCCCTGTGACCGCCGATTTGTTCGTTGCGCTCGATTGAGGTCGCGCCGTCTTTAAGATTCATTCCCTTTAAAAGCGAGTTCTTTCCGAAGCGTTTGTGAAGCTGTATGGCTGTTTCCTGAATACTGCGCTCTCGTTTAAGGAATTGCTCTTCTTTTTCTTTTTGAGCGTTATACGCTTCGTAATCGGTAAACAGGCTGAGCTGTTCCGAATGCTGCGCACGTTTATAGACCGCTTCCTCGACGGTATGGTTAGCGACTACGTACATTCGACGAACGAGTAAATTTTCGTCGGTAATTCTGTCGAAAAGCCTCATCGCCGCGTCTACTATAAGCTTGGTCGAGGAGGTAAACCGTCCGAGATTTTCGCTTCCGTGAGCCTGCTTAGGCGCTTTTCTTCCGTAGAAATCGACCTTAATCTCGCCCTTGTAATTCGAGTTCTTAGCGGTAAGATTCGAAATATCGTACCCTACGGTTAAAACTATCTGGTCGGTGCGTAAGCCTTTCTCCACTAAATCGAGGACTAAAAGCTCCGTCATCTCGCGGACTATAAGCTTCGCCTTTTTAAACGGATACGGCTCTTTAAGAACCTGCCCCGAGCTGAGCGATTTAGAGACGGGCTTATAGCTTTTAATATCGTCTATCGAGCAGGATTCATACCCCCACGCGTGATCTATTAAAAGCTCGGCGTTTACCCCGAAAAGCTGATACAAAAGCTCCTCGCTCACAAGCGAACACATAGCCACATCGCCCATAGTGAACATTCCGAAGCGTGACAGAGTACGGCTGTAGCCCCTTCCTATACGCCAAAAGTCCGTTATCGGTTTATGTTCCCAAAGAAGCCTGCGGTAGCTGATTTCGTCCAGCTCGGCGATTCTCGATTCGCCTTTTTCGGCGGGCAAATGCTTTGCGACTATATCCATCGCGACCTTGCACAGATACAGGTTAGTGCCTATACCCGCGGTAGCGGTTATGCCTGTTGTATTTAAAATATCCTTTATTATTTTATCAGCAAGTTGCCTTGCGGTCAAGTCATAAGCGTAAAGATAATCCGTCACATCCATAAAAACTTCGTCCACAGAATAGACGTGGATATCCTCTGCGGATACGTATTTAAGGTAAATTTTAAATATCTCGGCGCTGGTTTTCATATAAAGCGCCATCCTCGGTACAGCGACGATATAATCTACCTCGAGCGAGGGATTTTTCTCGGTTTCGCTCAAAAAATACCCCTTGTCCGTAAATTTCCCGTTCGGCGCGCGGGAGAGCCTTACGCCGTTTATCTCGCGGACTTTTTCCACAACCTCGAAAAGCCTCGCCCGTCCCGAAACGCCGTATTTTTTCAGCGCGGGCGATACGGCGAGACAGATAGTCTTTTCGGTTCTCGATAAATCGGCTACAACCAGATAAGCGTCCAGCGGGTCGATGCCCCGCTCGACGCACTCCACCGACGCGTAAAACGATTTTAAATCTATAGATATATATATTCTTTCTTTTTTCATAAAAAATAAACACCTCGAACATACGTTTATAATAACACATACGTTCGAGAATGTCAACAGGTTTAGATGTTAGGTTACAGGTTATAGGTTACAGGTTACAAGGTAATTCGCAATTGTTGTTTGTCGGCACTACTGAGTATTGAGAACTGCCCTCCTTTGCCCTAAAAAAATAAAATAAAAATTGCGTAAAAGTATGCAATTATTCCCTGTTTTGCGCTATTAGTAGAGGGA
>CAMHQC010000044.1 GCA_946187325.1 uncultured Clostridia bacterium | reverse complement strand
CTACAAACCAGTGGCATACGTTAAATTTAAGGCTTTCGGTATATTCAGCGAGCTCGTCCATATCGGGTTTATCGTTTTTGTATTTATTAGCCGCGTAATACATAAGTAATCCCTGACCGATTGAAGCGCATCTTGAATCGAGTATGGTAATCTTCCTGTCGGGATACTTTTCTTTTAAATCTCTCGCGGCGATTTTGCTTGTATTAAAAGTACCGCTTAAGCCCGAGGTAAAGCAAACGTAAAGTATATCTTTACCGTCCTTTAAGAATTGTTCGAAATATTCTAAATAAGAATTATAACTAATCTGAGTAGTTTTTGACTCAATACCTCTCCTGATATTGTTGTAGAAAATATCGAGCGACATCTCTCTGCAATCTAAGTAATGGTTATAAACCTTTTCTTCCATAAGGAATACCATCGGCATAACTTCAAGATTGGTTTTCTTAGCGATATCGTTCGATAAATCGCAAGTCGAATCCGTAATAAGAACATAATCTCCGTATTTACTCATATTTGCCTCCTTAATAATATAGATTAATTATAATAAATACAATTTTAATTGTCAACAAAAAGGGGTGATATATTTGAACTGCAGACTCGTTGAGCTTAGAAATAAGGAAGTAATAAGCTGTGAGAACGGTTGCCGTATAGGATGTGTAGACGATTTGGAAGTCGATACGTCTAACGCCGAAGTTAAAGCCTTAGTTATCTACGGAAGATTAAAGCTGTTCGGTCTTTTAGGTCGGAAAGACGATTGTATTATTCCTTGGGAGAATATTGCGCTTATCGGGGAGGATACTATACTTGTAAATTTCGGCGCTCGTAATAATAAAAAGCATAGAAAAAAAGGCGTTTTTTCTAAGTTTTTTTGAAAAATCGGCTTTTCTCCCAGTTCCAAAAAACTTTTTAGTAACCCCAACTCTTTTTGTTAATAATTAACAACGTAATTTTCGCAAATAAGAAATACAATTACAAGAGGTTTACAAACTGTAATTTTTGTAACCTAAAATCGGTCGTATCGGTTTGCAATTTTTAAAAAAATGTGTTTAAATAACGTCGAAATGAAGTTGTGTGAACCAAAAATTAAGACGACTAAAGATGCGTAGTGATTTAGAGCGTACTCGATAGGAGGAATAGTTTTGAGAAGTTCAAATTACAAAAATTCAAATCAATTAAGACATGTAAAGTCAAAAAAATCAAAAAAGATTTCGAAGCTTGCTTCAATTGTTATCACATCATTTGTACTATTCGCCGCGGTTGTAATTCCGTCGGTTGCGTTAATTCAGAATGTACAGGCGGTTACCGACGTAAAAAACAACGTCTTTAACATCGGCGGAAGTAAAGTTTTCTCCGACGTAATTTCAAGATCGGATGAGTTTAAAGTTAAAAAAACAACTAAAAAGATTGATGTTAAGAAGCTTACCGAAACAATTAAGCCTGCGCGGCCCGCTAAAAAAGCTCCGGCTTCTGAAGTGAAGGCTATCGTAAACTCAACTAAGGTTGATGATTCTTATAATCCTAAGCATATTTCTCTTTCTGATTACGACAGAAAGAAACTCGAAAGACTCGTAATGGGTGAGGCTGGCGGACTCGGTTACAAGGGCGCGGCTCTTGTGGCTCAGACTATCCGCGACACAATGCAGCTCGAGAAGAATAACTCTATCGACTACATCATTTCTTCATATCAGTATGAGGGAAGTACACAGAAAGAGCCTACCTCTACAGTAAAGAAAGCTGTATCCTATATCTTTGATAACGACGGATACGCTGTAAAGCATAGATTAATCTATTTCTACGCTTCCGATTTAATCGAGAGCGAGTGGCATGAAACCCAGGATTATATCGCTTGCTGCGGAAGCGAACGCTTCTTTGACAGAGCTGACTGATTAAAAGCTGACTTCGGTCAGCTTTTTTTCTTATATTTTACAGGAAAATACTTGCTTTTTTATAAATTTGTGGTATAATATATAGGCATTTCGCACGTCGAAGTCTATCGGTGAGGTGTACGGAAAGGATACATTCCGTAAAAATACCCGATAAAATCAAGGCTCGACGGAGGTTAAACCTAAGGAGGAATATAAAATGGCAGCAGTATCCATGAAACAGCTTCTTGAAGCAGGTGTTCACTTCGGACATCAGACTAGACGCTGGAACCCTAAAATGGCAGAGTATATCTTTACAGAGCGTAACGGTATCTACATTATCGACTTACAGAAAACTGTAAAGAAGCTCGACGAAGCTTATAACTTCGTAAAGGAAATCTCTATGGAAGGTAAAAGCGTACTTTTCGTAGGAACAAAGAAACAGGCTCAGGATTCTATTAAAGAAGAAGCCGAGAGAGCAGGCGCTTTCTATGTAAACGCGAGATGGCTCGGCGGTATGCTTACTAACTTCTCTACTATCCGCAGAAGAATCGCTCGTTTAAAGCAGCTTAGAGCTATGCAGGAAGACGGTACTTTCGATCTTCTTCCCAAGAAAGAAGTAATTAAACTCAATCTCGAAATTGATAAGCTCGAGAAGTTTATGGGCGGTATCAAGGATATGCCCGAGATGCCCGGCGCGATGTTTATCGTTGACCCGAGAAAAGAGAAAATCGCGGTAGCTGAGGCTAAAAAGCTCGGTATCCCTGTTGTCGCTATCGTTGATACTAACTGCGATCCTGATGAAATCGACTACGTTATCCCGGGTAACGACGACGCTATCCGCGCTGTAAAGCTTATCGCGGGCGCTATGGCTGACGCTATCATCGAGGGCCGCGAAGGTCAGATGGGCGCGGCTGCGGTTAACGAGGACGAGGAATCGGACGAGGCAGAAGCTTAATAAAATAAATATTTCGAAAGGATTGATATAAATGAGTTTTACAGCTCAGGACGTTAAAGCGTTAAGAGAAAAGACCGGTTGCGGTATGATGGACTGCAAAAAGGCTTTAGTTGAAGCTGACGGCGATATGGACAAGGCGGTAGACATCCTTCGTGAGCAGGGTCTCGCTAAGGTTGCCAAGAAAGCTTCCAGAATTGCCGCTGAGGGTGTAGCTTACGCTACCACTTCCGATGATAATAAAACAGGCGTAGTAGTTGAGGTTAACGCTGAGACTGACTTCGTTGCCAAGAACGCTGACTTTATGGCGTTTGTTGAGACTGTCGCTAAGACTATCTTAAACAACAACCCCGCTGATATAGACGCTCTTATGACATTAAAAGCTGACGGTTCCGATATGACCGTTGACGAGCTTCTCCGTGAGAAGATTCAGGTTATCGGCGAGAATATCAAGATCCGCCGCTTTAAGAGATTCGAAGGCGCTTGTGTATCTTATGTACACGCCGGCGGTAAAATCGGCGTACTCGTAAACTTCGACACTGACGCCGCTGATAAGGACGAGTTCGTTGTATGCGGTAAAGACGTAGCGATGCAGATTGCCGCTTTAGGTACTCAGTACCTCAACCGTGACGAAGTACCCGCCGAGGTTATCGAGCACGAGAAAGAGGTTATGAGAGCCGAGGTAATTAACTCAGGTAAGCCCGAGGCTATCGCCGATAAGATTGTTATGGGTAAAATTAACAAGTTCTATAAAGAGAACTGCCTTGTTGACCAGGAGTTCGTTAAGGACAGCAAACAGACTGTTAAGCAGTATGTTGATTCCGTAGCAAAGGCTCTCGGCGCTAAAATTACAATCAAAGAGTTCGTTCGTTTCGAAAAGGGCGAGGGACTTGAAAAACGTCAGGATGACTTCGCTGCCGAAGTTGCTTCAATGACAAAATAATTTCGTTTTGTATGAGCGTTACCGTTTAGGTAGCGCTCTTTTTTTAGCTCAATGTCATTAGCTCAATGTCATCTCGATAATCAGTTTTTAGCAGATACTTATCTTAACACCGTATGGAACACCCTCTACAATGTATGGGTTTCGTTACCAAATTGAAATTCGGACTCAACCTCATGCGGTGTTCCGAGCCGAGTTTTCCTAAACAGCCGATTATCCTCAAGAATCGCTTATTAAACTTGTACCCCTTAGCGTTAGCGTGTTAGGGGTAAGAGTGTATGTCGCTATGCGCGTAATGATAAATCAACAAAATTCATAAAAAGTTATCACAAATGACGCAATTTTTGTGCAATGTTTCATGTTGAAATAATTCACAAATTCTTGTAAATCCATAAAAAATGTGATAAAATATGGACAGTATCAGTATTATCGGTACTGCGCATTGTATATCGACGCGTAATATATAATGCGTAACTCAATCGAATTAAGGGCAAAGCCCGACCCTGTTTTAAATAACAGCTTTATGATCTTTCAATATTTTTGAAACCTCGTGGTCAGATATCGCGGGTTTTTCGGTTGGTAAACTTTTAAAAAATTTAACGAAAGGAGTGATTCTCAATGAGAATTACTAAAAAAATTACCTCAATCGTACTTGCTGTACTTATGGTAGTTTCTATGATGTCGGTTATGGCGGTTTCCGCCAGTGCGGCGGATTATGTCGACGATACCGTGAGACCCGATGATTTTGCCGCAGGGGACACACTCTCTGCTACGTCCGGCAACTATCTAGGTATATACTGCGGAGGTTATTCCGTTATCTTTAAAGGCGGTACTTACAGAGAGAGATTAGGTTTTGAAGCTCAAGCAAATGATCTTGAGTTCCAAAAAGGACAAATTGACAACATAATTATTACTGGAGATTATAACGGTCCAAGATTGCTTGTAAAGACTGATAGTGATGAAACGCAAGAGTATTATCCTCTTGATGCAGAAGGTAATGTATCAGACAAATGGTATGTCCTTTCCGCTGATCACGAAAACCTAACAGTCACCCTCGCCGGTCATGCTCCCGCTGCCCCGGTCGACTATTATATTGTCGGTACCATGAACAATTGGGAAACCAGTGACGCCTATAAGCTCGACAAGAATCCCGAAAACAACGGTGAGTATATGTTCAAAGATCTGAAGGTCAGCGCAAATACCGAGCTGAAGGTGAAGGACTCTAACGGCGCTTTTTATCCTGATGGAATGGGTAATAACTTTACGCTCAACGCTGCCGGTACCTATGACCTCTACTTCCGTCCGGACGGTCAGGGCGGCGGTCTCTGGTACTATGGTACCATTTATGCCAACAACTATCGTGAGCCTGTATATGTAGCTCAGATCGGCTCCACCAAGTACGAGAGCCTTGAAAAAGCTGTTGCTGCGGCTCAGGCTGGCGACACCGTTAAGCTGCTGGATACTGTTACTCTTACCGAGTCTCTTGTCATTCCCGAAGGTAAGGACTTTACCCTCGACCTCAACGGCAAGGATATCACCGGTAACGTTAACGATAAGCTCGTCAAGAACAACGGTACAGTTGTTGTTGATGATTCTACCGCAGCTCCCGGTCATATCTATAACACCAATATCGACAAGCAGGGCAACGCTGCTTTCGTCAACTATGGCACAGCTACCGTTAAGAACGGTTACTTCGGCGATAAGAACTCCGATCAGACCGACGCTAACGATGTAAACCGCGGCGCGGGCTTCCAGAACCAAGGCACTGCTGTGATCGACGGCGGCTACTTCACCGCTTGCGATAACTTCACTCCTGCAGAAAAAGGTAACAACGGCTATGCTTACGCGATCATCAACTATGGCAATATCACCATCAACGACGCTACCGTATATGGTAAAAACAACGGTAACCTCGCGAATGATGAGGGTACAATGGTTGTAAACGGTGGTACCTACACCCTTAATAAGCCTGCTAAGAAGAATGTATATTATTCTATCTACAACGGCTCCGCTGACGCTAACACCACAGTAAATGCAGGTACCTTTACTAACAACGGTACCAAAGCTCTGCTGTATACCGGCGAAGGCTCTACAGAGGTCAAGGGCGGTACCTTTACCGGCCCTAAGATTGAGCAGAGCACCAGTGCTCCGGCTATCTCCGGCGGTACCTTCAACAAGGCTGTTCCCGAGGAATATTGCGCTGAGGGTATGATGCCCGTAGTTCTTGACGAGACTACAGGCACTTATACCGTAGACGGTCCCTATGCAGCTAAGATCGGCGATACCGGCTATGCTACCCTCAAGGAAGCTATCACTGCTGCTCAGGACGGCGATACCGTTAAGCTACTGTCGAGCGTAACCGAAATAGCTACCATTAACGGAAAGACCCTCACCTTGGATCTCAACGGCTTTAACATCACTTCCACATCGAAGAAAGCTCCTGTAAGAGCTGAAAACGGTGCAAAGCTCACCATCGTTAACTCCAATACGGATAAGGCGGAAAATACCGCAACACAGAATGCGATCATGGGCCCCACCGGCTCCAATAACTATGGCTCAGTAAGCGCTAACGGAGAGGGCACCACAGTAGATATCTACGCCGGTTACTATTATGGTTATAACGGCAACAAGACTGCTGTCAACGCTCTCAACGGCGCGACTGTCACCTTCTGGGGCGGCACAGTCAACGGTGCGGCAGGTATCGACGATTCCACAGCCGGTAAGGAAGGTAAAGTATTCTACTCCGGCGTGAGCAATCCTACAAAACCCTATGCTACGACTCCGGGTTATATCATCGTACACGGCGGTAACTTCTCCGGACGTATGTCCGACTCCAACTGGGGTAATTACTTAATCGACGGCGGTACCTTTGACAGAAACGAGGTTGTCTTGAATGAGAATCCCGTAGATGGTGACGGTAACCGTGTAGCGACTGCTAAAAGCAGCATGACATCCATCGGAACCGGCACACTCGCTGAGGCGGGCTGGCTCGCTGACGGCTTTATCCCCAAGGATAACGGCGACGGTACTTATACAGTAGTAAGAAGTAATCCGCTCGACGCTCCTATCACTAAGGCTGATGACGGTAACAAGTTCGGTATCAACAGCCAGTACCTCGCGGGTACACTTCTCGGCGTTCAGAAGAAAGACGCTATAGCTGATGC
>CAMHQC010000043.1 GCA_946187325.1 uncultured Clostridia bacterium | reverse complement strand
CATAAAAAATCCCCCGAAAGTTAGTTTTTGGTCTAACTTTCGGGGGTCAGGTCAATTGCAAGTCCCTTATTTTTTTAATTATGAGGTTTACCATCCACCGCCTCCGCCGCCGTGGCTTGAGCCTGAGGACGACGTATGGGTTGAGCTTCCTCCGCCCGAGTCGGATTTACGTCTTGTACGGGTTACGTGCGTATAAAGGAAATTATCGTGAGAGTTGTGTAAAACTAAGCTGTCTTTTTTCAGATAATCGTTAGCCTCGGCTTTTAAGCGAACGGGCTTATACTTTGACTTAATCGTTAAAGTAACAATTATCGCGATGACAAGTCCGATAACGAACGAAACACCGATACCGAATACATAATCAAACAATGTTTTGCGGGTGTGGTTAGTATCGTAGGGCTTGCCGTTTTTAGCTTCCTTGATAAAATCATCGGCAAAGTCCGCAAACTTATCGCAGGCTTCGTAGTAATCCTCGTCCCTAAGGTCCTCCTTTAACTCGGAGCCGATATAATCAATACCGTAATCGGTAAACGCCGTTATACCGTAACCCTTGGTCGAGATATGCCACTGTCTATCCTCAATACTTAAGAGAAGCAGGCAACCGTCGTTTTTATAGCCGTTATAGTCATAATAATCGTCGGCGTAATCCTGACGGTCCTTGCCGTTTAAGCTTTGAATAAGAACGATTACAATATCCATATGGTATTTATTGCCGGTCTCGGTAAGCTTAGTTGTAAGCTCTGATTTTTCCTCAGCGGTAAGATAACCCTTGTCGTCAACTACCTTAGCTCCTTTTTCAGCGGCAAAAAACGGAGTTATGAGTAAAGCCGAGAGAATAAGCGAAACAAATAATAATGATAATACTTTTTTCATACCGACACCCCCTTAAAAGAATCCTAAAAGGGTTCCGGCGATATAAACTACAGCGCCTAAACCTATTGTAAGTCCAGCGAAAAGAGCGGCTATCTTTTTAGTATCTATCGGAAGATTGCCGATAAATTTACCGGTCTGTCCGTTCATAGCGAAGGTGTATTTTTCACCCTTATAATCTGTATTTAAAATCCAAACGGGATAAAGCGCGTATTTCGCCTTACCGTTTTTGATATTTACCGAGCTGTTACGGGTATTTACCGTAGCGTAAGGATATGTAATAGTACTTCTAAGTACATCCTCGGCGCTTTTCTTCACCCTGTTGTTAGCGCGGTCGATACTGTCCTCCATAGTAACGTCGTACTTATCGGCGAGATAACCCGCGAGATACGCCGTCTGGAAATCTACGGCTTCGGAGAAGTTAAACGGCTCGATAGACTCCATAAGGTCGTCGGGCATTTTCGAGGAGCCGTCGCAGGGAATATTCTGAAACTGCATCTCGCCCTCTCTGTATACGTCGAAGAATGAGGTTTCCGTATAATTATAGTTAGAATCAGACCAGGTTCTTACCGTAGTAGCCTCGTAGTTTACCGCGGCGTTTGTATCGGAATCAAACAGCCAGAAAGGTACATACAGCCCCTTAATCTCATCGAGCTTATTCTCGGATTTAAACAACTTAGGAGCGAACTTTTTAGAGCTGACGTACTGTTTAAGCTGTTCTTTAGCGGCGTTTTTATCGTGCTTAAACGGAATAACGTAGTCGGGCTTTAATGTACCCGAAAGACGTCCGCTTAAAACTACGGGATTTCCGCAGTAGGGACATTCGGTGGCGGCGGTATTCTCGTCGCCGACAATTTCTCCCGCGCAGGATTTACAGATAAACACGGACATTTTTTCTTCTTCGCCGCTTTCCCATTCCTGACCCGCGTTTTCATCCCATTTAAACTCGTCGGGAGCCTGTTCGTTTAATCGTTCGTCCTGTTTAATAAATGCCTGGACATCAAACTCGCTGTCGCAGTAAGGGCATTTCATCTTCTGGGCGGAAGTATCGAAGTTAATCGCTCCGCCGCAACAAGGACATTTATATTCTAAAATATCTGCCATCTTTTACCCTTTCAAAAAAATTCAGGTAACAGATAATAAACTATTCACTTATTACCCATTACCTGATTATATTTCTATTATACTATATCGTTATCGTCGAACGGATCTCCGCACTCAGGGCAGAACTTAGGAGGATTCTTGGGATCCTCGGGTTCCCAACCGCACTTGTCGCACTTATATAAAGGCGCTCCCGCGGGTTTAGGCGAACCGCATTCCTGACAGAACTTACCTAAGTTAACGGCTCCGCACTTACAAGTCCAGCCCTTTTGTTCCTCAGGCTTGGGAGAACCGCACTCGGGGCAGAATTTGCCCTTAGCCATACTTCCGCATTTAGAGCATTTCCAACCGCTCTGAGTCTGCTGAGGTTGTTGCTGCTGTTGCTGAGCGTTCTGCTGTTGCTGTTGTCCCATATTATAAAAATTCTGAGCGTTCATTCCGCCGCCGGCGTTCATAGCCATACCCATTCCGATAAAGCCGTTCATAGCTCCGCCTTCGTTAGAAGCCGCCGCCTTCATAGCGTCAGCCTGAGCGCCTACGAGTGTAGCTCCTGCCATAGAAGGATCGCGCATCATACCTGTACGCTGAGCCTGCTTGATCATCTCGGCGTCTTCCTCGGGGAGATTAATCGGGTTAAGAGCGATTGATACAACGCTTAAACCGCGAAGCTCAGACCATTTCTTAGTAAGAGCCTCGTTCATAGCTACTTCTAAATCGCCTACGTGGGAAACAATCTGATTAGGACGCATTTCCATATCGCTGAGTTTACCGAAAGCTGGCTGAAGCGCGCTTATAAACTCGGTTTTAAGCTGAGGGTCGAGCTCATCTCTCTTATAAGCTCCCTCAACGTTTCCGCAAACGTTGGTATAGAAAAGAAGCGGATCGGTAATTTTATATGAATACACACCGCTGCAACGGATAGAAACATCGACGTCAAGTCCGATATTTCTGTCTACTACACGGAACATAATCGGATTCTGGGTTCCGAATTTATTGTCGATAAGCTCCTTTGTATTAAAGTAATAAACCCGCTGATCCTTACCTGTATCGCCGCCGAAGGTAAAACGCTTACCGATAGTACGGAAGGTATTCTTGATACTTTCACCGAGACTTCCCGTAAAAATACTCGGCTCTGTGGAGGTATCGTAAGTGAACTCGCCCGGCTCGGCGCAAACCTCTACGATTTTTCCCTGTTCAACAATAATCATACACTGACCGTCGGCAACCGCGATAACCGAACCGTTAGAGATGATGTTATCATTTCCTTTTGTATTAGACGAACGTCCCGAAGTACGTTTCTGTCCTTTTACGACCAGTACGTCCTTAGCGAGGCTGTCGCAGTAAAAGTACTCCTTCCACTGATCAGCCATAGTTCCGCCAAAAGCGCCTAAGCCTGCTTTAATAAGTCCCATAATTAAAACCCCTTTCGGCTATTAAGCCATAGTATTAAGTATATTATATAATATTTATTAAACTTTGTCACTATTACCGATGCAGTGTTTTTTCAACAAAAATCGAGTCCTGTTTTTGTGCAATATAAATAAGAGCTTTCCCTAAAGAAAGCTCCGTTAATTATATCTTTTCCATTTTTGAGAAATTAGCCATTAAAGTTTTAGTGCCTTTGGTTTCGAATACAATTTCGAGCATTGTATCATTTCCCATTTTCTCGGCTTTAACTATCATTCCCTTGCCGAAAACCTTATGCAGTACATTATCTCCGACGTTATAAACCGTGTTTGATTTAGCAATAGGCTTCTTAAACGCGGGAGATAGTTTCGGGTTAAACTCGTAAGAGGATTTCGGGATAGAGGTTTTACCCGAACTAAACGACGAGGGAGTTACCGTGCCGAAGCCCCTCTCGCCCGAAGTTGTGATATATTCGTCGGGGATTTCGCCCACGAATCTTGAGGGAGCGTTATGGGTAGTTGAGCCGAACAACATTCTGCTCTTGGTTTTTGTGAGATAAAGCTCCTCTTTAGCCCTGGTAATTCCGACATAAGCGAGCCTGCGCTCCTCGTTGAGCTCGTCGGGGTTTGAGTAAATCGCTACTCCGGGGAAAACGCCTTCTTCCATACCCGCGATAAATACTACAGGGAACTCAAGTCCTTTAGCGCTGTGCAAGGTCATCATAACCGTTGTGTCGGCGTCGGCGTCGTAGTTGTCGATATCGGTCTGGAGCGAGATGTCCTCTAAAAATGCCGACAATGACGCCTCGTCGCCGTACTCCTCCTCGAATTTTATAATATTCGACTTTAACTCCTCGATATTCTCTATACGAACATCGGCGTTTTCTTTCTCGGTTTTGAGATAATTTTTATAATCGGTATGCTCTAAAATAAGCTCGTATAATTCCGCTAAAGAATAATCACCGCTCGACTCGGCTTCACGCAGTCCGTTTATCATAGCGGTAAAATCCTTAAATTTATTTACCGCGCGGCTGAGCTCGGGGTAATTCCCGGCGTTGGAGATAACGTCAAACACGCTGAGGTTGTTTAAAACAGCCAGCTCCCCCGCCCTGTCCATTGTGGTTTTACCGATACCGCGTTTCGGCACGTTTACGATTCTGTTAAGGCGGATATTATCGTTGGGATTATCTATAACCCTCAGATAAGCGGTCATATCCTTTATTTCCTCGCGGTCGTAGAATCGGTGTCCGCCGATAATACGGTGAGGTATTCCGCTTCGGGCAAAGGCGCTTTCTATCGAGTTCGACTGAGCGTTCATACGATACAGCACCGCGTAGTCGGAGAACTTTCTTCCCGAAGCCACTCCGTCGATAATCTGCTGGGCTATATAGGCGGCCTCTTCCCTCTCGGACAGAGCCGTATGGACGTGGATTTTCTCTCCGATTTGATTTTCTGTCCAAAGCGTTTTACCCTTACGCGCGGTATTGTTTTCGATAACCTTATTAGCGGCGTTTAGGATAGTTTTTGTGCTTCGGTAGTTCTGCTCCAAGCGTATAACCTTAGCGTTTTTGAATTTACTCTCGAAAGAAAGTATATTTTCGATAGTCGCTCCGCGGAATTTATAGATACTCTGGTCGTCGTCGCCGACAACGCAGATATTCTTGCTCTTATCAGCGAGCATAGCTACGAATTTATACTGAACCTTGTTGGTATCCTGGTACTCGTCTACCATTATGTACTTAAACTGATTCTGATAGTACTCTAAAATATCGGGATTTTCCTCGAACAGCTTAACGGTATTGCACAGCATATCGTCAAAATCCATAGCGTCGCTGTTTTTGAGCTCGGACTGGTAAAGCTGATAAATCTTGGCAATCTGTTCCTTTCTAAAATCGCTGTCAACCTTCTTGAGCATTTCCTCGGGAGTCTGCATTTTATCCTTAGCCTTAGAAATCTCGGCGATAATGCTCTTCACAGGAAGGCGCTTTTCGTCGTAGTTCAGCTCCTTCATAACCTTTTTGATAAGGCTTTTTTGATCCGCTGTGTCATATACGGTGAAGTGGCTCGAATAGCCGATTCTGTCGCCGTAACGGCGTAATATACGCGCGCAGGTTGAATGGAAGGTTGCCGCCCAGATATCGTCGCCGCCCTCGGGAACAACGTTCATAATACGTTCCTTTAACTCGCCCGCGGCTTTATTCGTGAAAGTAATTGCTAATATCTGCCACGGCATACAAAGACCGCTTTGAAGAATATACGCTATACGGTTTACAAGCACGGTAGTTTTGCCCGAACCCGCTCCCGCTAATATAAGGAGCGGCCCTTCGGTACAGAACACAGCCTTTTGCTGCATATTGTTCATATGTTTAAAGTTTTCTTTAATATCCATAATCTTACCTTTTTTCTAAAAATGTACAATAAAAATTATATCATATAAAAATAAAAGTCACAACTTACAAAGTTGTGACAAATTAATTCTATAAAGCAATAAAAATAGAACAAAAGTTCATACTTTTGTAGACTTTTATATTTTGATATGATATAATTACTGTGGAGGTGAGGTGAATGCACGATATTTGGAATCCTTGGCACGGATGTATAAAATGCAGCGAGGGCTGTAAAAACTGCTATATGTACTTTCTTGACAGTATGCGCGGTAAGGACGGTTCGGAGATTTACCGCACCAAATCGGGATTTAACTACCCGCTTCAAAAGGACAGGCAGGGTAATTACAAGATAAAAAGCGGAGAAATGATACGAGTTTGTATGACATCTGATTTCTTCCTGGAGGAAGCGGACAAATGGCGTGACGAAGCTTGGGAGATTATGAGAGCGAGAAGCGACGTAGTTTTCTTCCTGCTGACTAAACGTCCCGAAAGAGCGGCAAAATGTCTGCCGTATAACTGGGGTGACGGCTGGGATAATATTTTCTTTAACGTAAGCGCGGAAAATCAGAAACGAGCCGATGAGAGAATTCCGATATTATTAAATCTTCCCTTTAAACACAAGGGCGTAATGTGCGCGCCGTTTATTGGCGAAGTAAGCCTTGATAAATACCTTAAAACAGGACAGATTGAACAGGTGCTATGCGACGGTGAAAACTACAGCGGAGCGAGAGTATGCGACTTTAACTGGGTTAAAAAGCTCAGACGGGAATGTGTAGATAATAACGTAAAATTCGTATTTTGCGGTACCGGCAGGAGATTTCTAAAAGACGGCAAACTCTATCGAATTGAGTCAAACGAACTGCAAAGCAATCAGGCATATAAATCAAATATGAGCTTTAGCGGAAAAGAAATAAACTTTAAGCTTTTCGACAGCTTCGGTTATCCTATCCTCGACGAGAATAGATACATTCCATATTTTAAAGAAAAATGCCAAACCTGCGGTATGAAGCCGATATGCAACGGTTGCAGTAATTGCGGTAAATGCGGAGAGTGAAAAAATACAGGGTAGTATCTGTTGGATACTACCCTGAATTAATGGTCGAGGCGACATACTTTTTTCTTTTAGAAATTTATAATATCGCCTTTTGGGTATACGTAAAGAAGAAAATTTCCATAAACGCACCTCGGTAAAAATCGTCCACCGGACGATTTTATTAACCCTCGGCTTCAAATCCTGTCGCTTACTTTGATAATAAATCAGGGTAGTATCTGTTAGATACTACCCTGATTTAATGGTCGAGGCGACAGGATTTGAACCTGCGGCCTCTGCGTCCCGAACGCAGCGCTCTA
>CAMHQC010000042.1 GCA_946187325.1 uncultured Clostridia bacterium | reverse complement strand
TTTACGTTTGTACTCATAATCCTAACTCCTCCTTACTAAGCTGTGATAATGCAATTTCCTGATATACAGGACAATTTCTTACAAGATCATAGTGCTTACCGATACCGACCATCTTACCGTTATCCAGTACAACAATCTGATCAGCGTCCATAATAGTACCAACGCGCTGCGCGATGATAACTCTTGTGGTTTCGGGAAGCTTCTCCGCGATACGGCCTCTGACTGTTTTATCTGTCCTATAGTCGAGAGCTGAGAATGAGTCGTCGAAGATAAGAATCTCGGGCTTAGTAGCAACCGCTCTGGCGATACAAAGTCTCTGCTTCTGACCGCCTGAGAAGTTCGAACCGCCCTGAGCGACAGGAGATTCATACTCGTTTCTCTTCTTCATAACGAACTCGTCGGCGTCGGCGATTTGAGCCGCCCATCTGATATCCTCGAGAGTCATCTCGGGATCCTTAAACGCGATGTTTTCCTTGATATTGCCTTTAAAGAGGAAACCTCTCTGCGGAGCGTAACCGATTTTATCTCTTAAGTCCTTCTGGAGAACATCTTTAACATTTACGCCGTCTACGAGAACTTCGCCTCGTGTACAGTCAGCCATACGGGGAATCATATTGATGATAGTCGTTTTACCGCTGCCTGTGGCGCCGATAAACGCAATAGTTTCACCCTTTTTAACTTTAAATGAAATATCGGACACAGCCTCTTTATCCGAACCGGGATAAGCGAAGCCGACATTTTTAAATTCAATTGTACCTTTTTCCTTAAAATCAACGGGTTTATCTGTATCAAGTACGGAAACCTCGTGGGAAATAACCTCGTTAATACGCTTAGCGCTGACGCTGGCTCTCGGCCAGATAACGATAAGTGTAACGATAAGTACAAAGGACATAATAATCTGGCTCGCGAGCATAACGAACGCGTTAGTAGCGCTGAAAGCAACCGCGGCTTTTTCCATATTCATACCGTTGAGAACATAAGCGCTTGCCCAAAGGATAGAAAGGGAAAGACCCGTCATAACCATCATAACAAGCGGTGTGAATACAGACAGAACTCTACCCGCGAAAATCTGTACCTTTGTAAAGGATGTGTTTACCTTTTCAAATTTTCCTTCCTGATAAGACTCAGCGTTGAACGCTCTAACAACCCTTACGCCTGTAAGGTTTTCTCTGGACGCAATATTGAGCGCGTCGGTCAACTTCTGAACCACTCTGTACTTAGGCGTTAACATCATAAGTAAAACGAAAACAGCCGCGACAAGCAGGAACAGCCAAACAGCGGTAACAATTGTTAAAGATGTGCTGGCGTATTGCAGAAGCAGAATAACAGACCAAACCATTACGACAGGAGCTAAGAACGCTGTCTTTAAGAATGTGAGCCACGCGAGATGGACATTCTGCATATCGTTAGTGGTTCGAGTGATTAAAGATTCTGTCGAGAAAGAAGCGAAATCCGCGATAGCGAAATTATTAACTCTCTCATACATTCTTTGTCTAAGACCTGTAACGGTACTGCTGGCGGTTGCGCTGGCTACAAATCGAATAATAACCTCGACCGCCGCCATCATAATAGCGCATATAACCATAGTAAGACCATACTGCCAGATCTCCGCCACACCGTTTTGCCTGCTGTTCTGTACAGCGTTTGTGAGCAAGCTGATGTAGCTTACGATTTGCATCATGAAGTAAACTTCGCCGATTGTAAGTAAGAAAATGGCGATAACTGATACCCAGTTTTTTACCTTCATGTTTTTACAAAGTAGATTAAACATGACATCCCCTCTTATAAAAATATTTTTACGGCAACTGCCGTCCGTTACAAAATCCGTCTAACCGCCCTTTAAACTATTCGCGGTAAATTGCTTTCTAAATCCAAAAGCTTTACGCGAAAATATTAAAAAAGCGCGTTTTAAAATTTTGTCACGCATTATATTTTACATCAAAAAAGCAATAAAAGCAAGTAATAATTACAAAATCCGACCTGTTTTTTGAAAAAACATAGTGCAAAACGACTAAATAAGTATCAGTACCGCGTCATTCTTAGCACAAAGCTGTTCTGCCCTTCGTTTTTACTTGCGAATAACTTTGCTTGCTATTTTTGCGGTTATGGGTTAAACTTAAAGGTGTTATAGATATTTAATTTGAAGGAGATACCGATATGGAATTAATACAGAGCTTTTCCGTAGACCATACAAAAATTGTCCCCGGAATTTTTACCAGCCGAATAGATATGGTAGGCGGAGATAAGGTCACTACCTACGATATAAGACTTAAAAAGCCTAACCGCGAGCCTGTGATTGACGTAGCGGCTATGCACTCGCTCGAGCACATTATCGCGACTTTTCTGCGCAACGATCCAAAGTGGAAAGACGAGGTTATCTACTGGGGGCCGATGGGATGTCTTACGGGATTTTACCTTATACTTAAAGGAAACCGCTCGCCGAGAGAGATTTACGGCTTACTTTTAGCGGCGTTTAAGGACGTTGAAAAAGCGGACGAGGTTCCGGGAGCCGCCGCCGTAAACTGCGGACATTACCTTATGCACAATTTAGGATTGGCTAAGTTATACGCGTCGGAGTTCGCCAGTTACCTCGAACAAAACGCTGATAACGAAAAAATCTTCGAATATCCGAAATCCGAAAGGCTCGTAACCGATGACGGAAAGCATTTCTATGATTCGTAAAAAATGCACTACACAAAAGTAAAAGGAATCCTGTCTAATACAGGCGGAATGAATCTGTACCGAGGGTGTCTACACGGTTGTATTTACTGTGATTCCCGCAGCAAATGCTATCAGATGAACCATAAATTCGAGGATATCGAGGTTAAAGAAAACGCTATTGAGCTTCTCGAAAACACCCTGCGCCGCAAGCGCAAACGAATTATGATCGGTACAGGCGCGATGAGCGACCCGTATATTCCTATTGAAACAAGTTTAGAATACACGAGAAAAGCGCTGTCGCTAATCGAAAAATACGGCTTCGGAGTTACGCTCCAGACTAAATCAAACAGAGTTCTTCGGGATTTAGATATTCTGAAAAGAATTAACGATAAAACAAAAGCCGTCGTACAGATGACCTTAACGACAGCGGACGAAGATTTATGTAAAATTCTTGAACCCGATGTAAGTACGACAAAAGAGCGTTTTGAAACGCTTAAAATTCTGCGTGATAACGGTATACCGACGGTTGTATGGCTTTGTCCGATTTTGCCGTATATAAACGATACCGAGGATAATATCGGACAAATTTTAGAAATGTGCGTTGAAGCGGAGGTTAAGGGCGTTATCTGTTTCGGAATGGGGCTTACTTTACGTGAGGGTAACCGCGAGTATTTTTATGAACAGCTTGATAAAAGCTTCCCGAATTTAAAACAGCGGTATATCCGTGAGTTCAAAAATCAGTATGTTGTAAACAGTCCGCGAAACAGTGTATTGATGAAACAGTTTCACCGCGCTTGTGAAGCGAACGGCATAATGCACAACAACGATATTATTTTTGAGTATTTGCATAAATTCGAGGATAAAAACAACGCTCGTCAACTCAGTTTATGGGATTAATTAGTACTAAAGGCTGACCGCTTGGTCAGCCTTTAGCTTTATCCTTTAGGAATTAACCCCGAAATTAAGATAAACAGTATAAGTATCGGTAAAACAAACTTGAAATAATAAACCATTCCCTTGCCGATTTTTATACCCTTACCTGTATTTGCTTCGGCGCGGAAGTTTTTAAAGCCCCAGCCGAATTTATATGTACAGAATATCAGGAACACCAGCGCTCCCGCGGGCAGAAGCAGATTACTTACTAAGAAATCCTCCATACCGAGAATGTCCATATTAAACGTCTTAACGCCTGACAAAACGTTAAATCCGAGCAGACACGGCAGGCTCAGTATAAATATTAACACTGAATTAATTATCGTAGACTTTTTACGCGACCAGCCGAAGTTATCTATGCACGCCGAAATCGGATTTTCGAATACCGCGATTACTGTCGAAAGACTCGCGAAGCTCATAAATACAAAGAATAAGCTTCCCCATAAACGACCGAGCGGCATATTCATAAATATTTTAGGAAGCGCTATAAATATAAGCGACGGACCCTCGGCGGGAGCGACATTGTAGCTGAAGCAAGCGGGAAAAATAATAAGACCGCTCGTTATCGCTACGAATGTATCGAGTACCGTAATACGAACAGCCTCGCTCGTAAGGGTGTTATCGCGCGACATATAGCTTCCGAAAATCTGCATCGAACCGATACCCAAGCTCAGCGTAAAGAACGCCTGGCTCATAGCCGCGCTGGCTATATTCATAAATCCGACCTTTTTTATCGAGTTAAAATCAGGCATAAGGTAGAACTTTAATCCCTCGTCCGCTCCGCTTAAAAACATACTGTTTACAGCCAAAACTATAATCAGCGCCAAAAGCGCGAGCATCATCCATTTACTCACACGCTCTAAGCCGTTTTTAACTCCGCCGAAGCATACTAAAAATCCGATAAGAACAGTAAGCCCCATAAACAACAGCATTTCCAACGGGTTTGCCAGCATATCGCCGAAAACCGCGTCAACTTGTTCGGTTTTAATTCCGTCGAATGTACCTGTGCCGAATTTCCAAGCGTAGTCTATCATCCATCCCGACACGGTTGTATAGAACATCATAAGAAGATAACATCCCGCTAAGCAGAACCAACCGTGGATATGCCACTTACTGCGCTTAGGCTCGAGCTTTTTATACGCTTTTACTATACTAAGTCCGCTTCCGCGTCCGAGCGCAAGCTCCATTGTAAGAATCGGAATACCCATAATCGCGAGAAACAGAAGATAAATCAGTACGAAAAGTCCGCCGCCGTTTTGTCCCGCGACGTACGGAAATTTCCAAACGTTACCGATACCTATAGCACAGCCCGCGCTGACCAAAATAAATCCCAGCCGGGATTGAAAACTTTCTCGTTCCATAAATTAATCCCCTTAATTTAAGTATCCTATCTATTATAGAATGTCATAGAGCAAAATGCAATACTAAATCATATTATTTACAGCGATATAATTAGTTGCGGTTTTACGAAAATTGTGGTAAATTATATAAGCAAACTTTAATAAACAATTAACAGAAAAAGCATCTAGGAGAAATATGGACTATTCAACAACTTTATCACAGTTATTTAACATTAAAGATGAGTACGCTCAGAACATCATAACCCTGCTCGACGAAGGTAACACTATTCCGTTTATCGCGCGTTACCGTAAGGAGATGCACGGCTCGATGGACGACCAGCTTATACGTGAGTTCAGCGAAAAGCTCGATTATCTGCGCGGACTTGATAAACGCAGAGAGGAAATCCGCGAGCTTATTAACGCTCAGGAAAAGCTCACGGAGGAAATCAGCTTATCTCTCGACAAGACTTCGACGTTAAGCGAGCTCGAGGATATTTACCGTCCGTTTAAGCCCAAGAGAAAAACGAGAGCGTCTATAGCTAAACAGCGCGGACTTGAACCTCTCGCTCTCGAAATATTAAAACAGGAAAACGGCTTTGACCCCGAAAAATACGCCGAACAGTTTGTCGACGAGGAAAAGGAAGTTCCTACCTCTCGGGACGCTTTAAACGGTGCTATGGATATTATCGCCGAACAGCTCTCCGACGACGCCGAAATCCGAAAAGAGCTCCGCGTAATATTCCGCCGAAACGCATCGCTTAAATCCTTAGCTTCGGACGAGGATAAAGAGAGCGTTTACACCAACTACTACGACTACTCCGAACCCATTAAAAAGATAGCGGGACATCGTATTCTCGCCGTTAACCGAGGCGAAAAGGAAGGCTTCCTAAAAGTAAGCTTAGTTCTCGACAGCGAACAGCCCCTGGACGTTATCTACCGTTCGGTTGATAACGGCACAAACTCCTCGTGCTCGGAAATTCTAAGAGCCGCGGGCGAGGACGCTTATACAAGGCTTATTTTCCCGTCGATCGAGCGTGAAATCCGCTCGGAGTTAACCGACGCCGCTTGTGAAAGCGCTATGAAAGTTTTTGCGACTAATCTAAAACAGCTTTTAATGCAGCCTCCCGTAAAAAATAAAACTGTGCTCGGACTTGACCCGGGTTACAGAACAGGCTGCAAGGTCGCGGTAGTTGACGGCACAGGCAAGGTGCTCGACACGGCAGTAATCTACCCAACTCATTCCGAGGCAAAAATCGCTCAGTCGAAGAAAAAGCTCCTCGAACTAATTAAAAAACACAACGTTGATATCATCTCAATCGGCAACGGCACAGCGAGCAAGGAAACCGAAATGTTTGCCGCCGACGCGATTAAGGAAGCCGACCACACGGTTTACTATATGGTAGTAAGCGAAGCGGGCGCTTCGGTATATTCGGCGTCTAAATTAGCCGCGGCAGAACTTCCCGAGCTGGACTTAACGCTTCGAAGCGCGGTATCTATCGCGAGAAGATTACAGGATCCGCTCGCGGAGCTTGTAAAGATTGAGCCGAAAGCGATCGGCGTAGGTCAGTACCAGCACGATATGCCCCAGAAACGTCTCGAGGAAACGCTCGACGGCGTTGTCGAGGACTGCGTAAACTCAGTCGGCGCGGATTTAAACACCGCGTCCCCCGCTCTGCTTTTAAGGGTATCGGGGCTTAACTCGACCGTTTGTAAAAACATAGTCGCTTACCGCGAGGAAAACGGCGCGTTCAACTCAAGAGCCGAACTCAAGAAAGTACCTAAGCTAGGCCCTAAAGCGTTCGAACAGTGCGCGGGATTTTTACGTGTTCCCGAAAGCCGAAATCCTCTAGACAATACAGGCGTTCACCCCGAGAGCTACTCGACCGCGAAAGAGCTTTTAAAAACCGTAGGCTACTCCGACGCCGAGATTAAATCGGCTAAGTTCGGCGATATCTCGTCGAGGGTGATTAAATTCGGCACAAAGACTCTCGCCGAAAAACTCGGTATGGGGCTTCCGACGCTTCTCGATATTGTAAACGAGCTCGCTAAGCCCGGCAGAGATCCGCGTGACGAAATGCCCAAGCCAATGCTTAGAAGCGATGTGCTGGATATAAACAACCTCAAGGAAGGTATGGAGCTTACAGGTACGGTGCGTAACGTAATCGACTTCGGCGCGTTTATAGATATCGGCGTTCACCAGGACGGACTTGTGCATATCTCCCAAATCTGCGACAAGTATCTTAAACATCCGTCGGAGGTTTTAAAGGTCGGCGATATAGTTAAGGTCAAAATCCTTTCGGTAGACGTTAAGAAAAACCGAATTTCACTTACGATGAAAAATATTTAATACTAAGATATTAGCAAAAAGCAAAACTCGGCGGGCTCATATGAGTCAGCCGAGTTTGTTAATACATATTTAGTTTTAATAAATCTAAGATTATTATCCTAACGCTACGAACTTAAAGCCGTTTTTCTTTGCATACTTCTCAGCGGCTGTGCCTTTATAGCCTTTTATTGTAAAGTCTTTAACCTTAGAATGAATTAAATCATCCTCAATAAACCCAAGACTATATTCCCCAATTTCTTTCACCGTTGCGGGTATTGTTACTTCTTTTAGTTCAGAACAATTTAAAAATTCATTATCAGATATTTTGTCAACTTTCTCTGGTATTGAAATTGTCTTAAGCTTCCAACAGTTTTCAAATATTCCTAATCCTCTCTTTGCGGCATATGGTACATTAAGTTGCTCTAAAGCTGTAGCCCGAAAAGCCAAACTTTCTATTTCCAAATTATTATTAGGATTAATAACCAATGTTTTTAACTTTAAGCAATACCAAAAGGCTTCGAGCGAAATCTTTTTAACACTATTTGGAATATATACAGATTCTAATCTTTCACATAGTTCGAAAGCCTTAATCCCAATTGTCTTTAAACTATTCGGGAATTTAACGCTTTTGAGTTTTTTACATTTTTTAAAGGCTTCTCTCTCAATAGTAATTAACTTATTATTAAATTTTATATTTTCTAAATATGAATTCTGATAAA
>CAMHQC010000041.1 GCA_946187325.1 uncultured Clostridia bacterium | reverse complement strand
ACAAAAAAGAAAGCAGACACTTTTTAGTGTCTACTTTCATTATACAGCTGCAGCTGACAGCCTCTTTTCTTCATATTTCATATATAGAATTTTTTTCTACCTATATATAAATATTATTATTAATATTATTATAATTATTATTATATGTAGAAGATTTTTCTAACCCCTTAGAAGATTTTTCCAGGGGGTTAGAAGTTTTTTCTAAGGGGGATAGAAGATTTTTCTACCCCTTTTCAAATAATTTAACTTTGTTGAATAATATAAAAACCTCTGACCATAATAACGTCAGAGGTGATTTTATGAGATACAGCGAAAAGAAAAGAAGAAGCCGAAAAGAAAGAGCAGGGTTCTTTACCGCGTTATCAATTTGTATCATAGCCGTCGGTATGGCGGCGTATTCGACGTATACGAGCCTTACAGGCGTTTTTGACAGCGATTCGAGTGAAACCCTGGCTGTAGAAAATATCGTAACAGGCGTGACGGAAACGGAAAAGAAAGCTACATCCGCTACCGAGACTACCGAGAAAGAGACCGAGCCCAAGGAAACCGCAACCGAAGCCGAGGAGTTCGAGGAAGAAACCGCTCCCGCCGAAACTAAATCGGCTGTACAGACGATGGCGGCAGTGAACTCGACCTTATCCTATCCGCTCGATAAGAGAAAGGTCATAAAGGAATACAGCGAGGAAACGGTCTACAACAAAACCCTCAATCAGTGGCAGGCGCACACGGGCGTTGATTTAGCGTGCGGCGAGGGAGATAACGTCTACTCGATGGGCGACGGCGAGGTAAAGAAGATTTATAACGACGATATTCTCGGCAAAACAATTGTGGTGAAAGCGCCTACTTATACCGCTTACTACAGCGGACTTTCGGAAAACGTGAAGGTGGAAAAAGGAAGCGTCGTTAAAACAGGCGATACCCTCGCTACCGCGGGAGATATCCCCGGCGAAAGCTTGGACGGAAAGCATATTCATATAGCCGTTAAGGTTAACGGACAGTATGTCGATCCGCTGTCCTTAATCAATAATGACGAATAAAGCCCTCGTTTCGTTCAGGGGCAAAGAAAAAGAGGCTTGAAAAAGTCTCTTTTTTCTTACGGTTTATTGGCAAATTTTTCTTGAATGAAATAGATTTTAGCGTTATAATTATATTGTAACCATTTAAATAAAAAGATAAAGGAGTTTTGATTATGGCAGACAGAATTATTCTGAATATGGTTTCTCACCATGGAAAAGGAGCGATTAACGAAATCCCTAAAATCGCTCAGACTAAGGGCTTTAAGCATATTTTTGTATGCTCCGATCCCGATTTAATTAAGTTCAAGGTTACCTCTAAGGTAACAGACTTGCTCGACGAGGCTAAAATCCCCTATACTGTTTATTCGGGAATTAAGCCCAATCCGACTATCGAAAACGTAAAAGACGGCGTAGAGGCGTTTAAGGCGTGCGGAGCCGACTCGATTATCACAATCGGCGGCGGTTCTTCTATGGATACCGCTAAGGCTATCGGCGTTATTATCACTAACCCCGAGTTTTCCGATGTACGCTCGCTCGAGGGCGTAGCTCCGACCAAGAACCACGCTGTACCGACAATCGCCGTTCCGACTACCGCGGGTACTGCCGCCGAGGTTACTATCAACTACGTTATCACCGATACCGAAAAAGAGCGTAAATTCGTATGCGTTGACGAGCACGATATACCCGAAGTCGCTATCGTAGACCCCGATATGATGTCCTCAATGCCCAAGGGTTTAACAGCCGCCACAGGTATGGACGCTCTCACTCACGCTATCGAGGGCTATACCACTAAAGCCGCGTGGGAGATGACCGATATGTTCCATCTCGAAGCTATTAAGCTTATCGCTAAGAACCTTCGAGGCGCGGTAGAGAATATTCCCGAAAACCGCGAGGGAATGGCTCTCGCTCAGTACGTAGCCGGTATGGGCTTCTCTAACGTAGGCCTCGGAATCGCTCACTCAATCGCCCACACATTAGGCGCTCATTACGATACTCCCCACGGCGTAGCTTGCGCTATGATGCTTCCGATTGTTATGGAGTATAATCAGGAGTACACAGGCGAGAAGTTCAGAGAAGTCGCTCGAGCTATGGGCGTTAAGGATGTAGACTCTATGTCTCAGGCCGAGTACAGAAAAGCCGCTGTAGACGCTGTTAAGAAACTCTCCGAGGATGTAGGTATTCCCGCTAAGAACGATAAGATTAGGGAAGAGGACCTCGATGTTCTCGCGGCTGACGCTTACGCCGACGCCTGCCGTCCCGGCAACCCGAGAGATACCAGCGTAGAGGAGTTAAAAGAACTCTACAGAAAGATTATGCCGTAAGGTTAAATTATAATACTAAATAAACGCATAAAAACAGGGCTGCTCATAACTCAATGTGAGCAGCCCTCAGTTTAAATTCAGAAATTAACAGTGGAAAGTGGTAAGTGGTAAGAAATCAAAAATTTTGAAATAAAAAAGATTTTAACACTATCTAACTATTGCTAAAATTCTTTTTTCTGAGAACGACTTTCCGCTTATCACGTAACGCTTACAACTCGAGGCCGGCGCAAAACTTGCTTTGCGCCGGCCTCTTAATCTTTATTTTTTATTTACTGGATTCCCGCAATCTTGTACTGAATCTTAGTTGCGTCCTTGATGCTAACTCTGCCGTCTCCGTCGAAGTCAGCGAGCCATCTCTGCTCGTTGTCGAGTGTAATTAATTTAACGAGGTCTTTCTGAATTAAAGTAGCGTCCTTAACGTTGATAAGCTTATCTCTGTTGACATCGCCTTTCTCGTACTGAGATACGGGAGCGGCGGTTGTGGGAGCTACTGTTGTAGGAGCAACTGTTGTGGGAGCAACTGTAGTCGGAACAGGAGCTGTAGTCGCGGGAGGAGCTGTTGTCGGCTCGGGCTCGTTGTAAAGAACCGCTACGCCTGTGCTTCCGATAGTACCTGATGTAATCTTTCCGCCAGATACTACGAAGTTAGTGCCTGTTACAGCGTCCTTGTATGTGCCGTTCGACATTGTAGCAACGGGGATATTAGCGGCTGACTTTGTAGCTGTGGAGTTAGCGCAGTTTACGAGAACGGCTCCGCCGCCTTTAGTAGTGCTGCTTCCGCGTCCGATAACAGCTACTGTACCCGAGTTAGCGAGGTACTCGCCCTGACCGTCGAAGAAGTTGTTAAACTTATTAACAGCCATAACTTCCTTAGCTGTCCAGTCTGTTTCGGAAGCGACGCCGAGGTTCTGAGATAAGCTTGCGGGACGGGCGAGGTACATTGAAGTAATGCCGTCACGAGCCGCGATAGCCGCCCAAGTCTTATTTCTCTGAGCCTTTGAGTAATTCTTGGACTCACCGTCCATATATGTATCGTGAGATTCGTTCCAAAGAACTGTCTGAGCCTTTGTGCCGTTAGCCATATTCTGAGGAACCGCCTGTCCGGGATTGCTCTGGATAACAGCCTTCTGTACCTGACGGTAGATTGTCGAGTCTGTAACCTTCATAAACGGGAAGTAGAAGCTGTATTTACGTCCGTATCCGCAAGTATTAAGAATTTCGCCGTAAGATAAGATGTCCTTTTTATATGTAGTTTTAGCGTAATTCTTTACCTTGGTAACTGTATCTGTCCAGAAGTCAGATTTGTAGTTAGCGGAATCCGAGGGAGTCTCGATATGCTTAGCCGCGTCAAAACGGAAACCGTCGATACCAGCGTCTACTAATTCCTGAAGATATTCGTAGATAGCGTCCTGAACTTTCTGATCCTCTGTTTTAAGGTCGGGGAGACGTGATGTACAGCCTCTTGTAAGGTCGTTAGTACATGTGCTCTCGGGACCGCTCCACTCGTACTTATATGTCATATTAAACCACGGTGAGTGGAAAAGCTTGTTATTTACGATTACGGGTTCAAACTGAGCAGCCTTAGGTGTAAGATGAACCATAGGATCTGTCGAGTTTTTCTTAGAAGCGTTAGTTTCCTCGTCGTTAGCTGTACCCATATGGTTGATAACCGAGTCGGCGATAACTCTTACGCCGTAGGAATGAGCTGTCTCTACCATCTTTTTGAGCTGAGCCTTTGTGCCGAGCGCGTTATCTGTGCTTTCGTTAATCTGGAAACCCGCGGGCTGATAGAACATCCACCAACCGTTAGTAGTTTCGCCGTTAACCTTATGACCTGTTGTAGCTTCTTTAATCTCGTTAGGAGGCGAAATCTGTACAACCGAGAAGCCCTGTGAAGCGATCTTCGGGATTTCTTTTTCTAAGTTTTCGTAGCTCCAGTTCCAACACTGAAGAATTGTAGCGTTATCATTCGAGTCAGTAATTCCGTTGACCAAAGCCGCGGAAGTCTGTTTGTCTGTCGTTGTAGCGATAGCTGAGTACTGCGCTACGATAAAGCACGTAGATATAATGCAGACCGCCAGTACAACGGATAAAATTCGTTTTTTCATAAGTTTTCCTCCTATGTAACTTCTAACAAGGTATAACTACCTTTTTATCACATACTATAATAAAATATTTTTCGCAAAAAAACAATTCGTGTTTTGTACAAAATTTTACTCTAATATATGTATATAATGCCACTTTATAATTTTTTATAATAAAACCCGGCGGGCTCATTTGAGTCAGCAGAGTTTGTTGTTAAAGTGTTTAGTTTTAATAAATCGAAGATTATTATCCCAACGCTACGAATTTAAACTTATTCTTCTTAGCGTACTTTTCAGCGGCAGTACCTTTATAACCTTTGATTGTGAAGCCTTTCATGCGGACACGTTTATATTCGTTGTAGTATTTTTTTGTTTTATATCCAAACGCATATTTCCCTATCTTCTTTACACTTCTTGGTAAAGTTACGGATTTTAGTTTTTTACAACAATAAAAAGCAGACTCATCAATAGATAGTTTCTTTTTACTTTTAATAGTCAGCTTTCTAAGATTGGAACACCCTAAAAAACTACAATAATCTATTTTACTCACATTTCCAGAAATTATTACGCTCTTTATTCTCCTATTATCACAAAATGCCTCCTCCGAAATCTTTTTAACTTTATTAAGAATTGAAAATGTTTTTTTCGATTTATTAGGAGGATAATATAACAGTTTTGTTTTCTGTTTGTTGTACAATACACCTTTTTGGGAACTGAATTTTTTATTCTTTTTGCTTACTACTATTCTTTTAATTTTAGATTTATAGAATGCACTTGGCTCAAACTCCTTAAACTTCTTCCCTAATTTTACTTTCCTTATTCCCGAATTTCTAAAAGCCATACCATAAATGAATTCTAAAGAAGAAGGTAATTTTATTTTCTTTAAATTCTTGCAATTTCTAAATGCCCACTCAAATATCTCTTTTACTGTGTTTGGAATAGATACCTCTTTTAATTTTTCGCAATATTTAAACGTGTCCCTATTTATATACTTTATTCCACTTTTTATAACTACTTTTTTAAGATTAGTACAATACTTAAAAGCTCCCATTGATAATTCGATAGATTTTGGAATCGTAACTTCCTCAATTTTAAAGTTACGGCTGAAGCCTCCGTTTTCATCACCGGACAATCCTAATTTTTTTCGATATGGCGGATCATAATTGTCTAGTCCAATTTTAACAACTTTTTTACCATCTATTTCCGCTGGTACTGTGACTTTTTTACTTTTTCCTATATATTCTAAGATTCTAACACCGCTGTCAACATACACATATTTGTAATTCTTATTAGTTAAAATAGAAATGTCTGATTTTGCGTTTACAGCTATAGGTATTGTTATTAAAATAGAAATAATTAATAATAAACTTAGTATTTTTTTCATAAATGAAATCCTCCTACATGTTTTATAGAATAATGACACGCGTTAACTAGATTTAATGCAATTATTTTAATGTTTTTACAGCATACGTTTATTTAATTTTGACTTTAACGGTTTTAGTTTTTGAGAACTTTTTGTATTCCCAATTGCCCGACGCGGTTACTTTTATTCTTATCTTATATGTTCCCTTTTTTGCTTTTTTCCATTTATTAACGGTGATTACAGATTTATTATTTATCTTTAAGAACTTCCAAAGTTTTTTAGAGGTTCCTTTTTTAGTTAACGTATACTTTACATTACCTACGGCGTTTTTTATCGTAAGGGGATTAATTTTTTGAGCTTTTTTTATCAGCTTTTTAGCTTTAATTGTTTTTACTTTTGATGTGATTTTTATTGTCTGTTTTTCTTTAACTGTTATATCTAAAAACTTAAAATTATTATCATTAGCATATTTCTTCGCAACCGAGCCAACATACCCTTTTATTTTAAAGTTTTTAATTTTTACCCCTTGATCCTTATAACCAAATGCCATTGTATCTATTTTGCTAACATTTTTAGGGATTATCACTTTTTCTAAATTTGTGCAACCGATGAAAGCGAACATTTCAACTCTTTTGAGACTGTCAGGCAACTCAATTTTCGAAAGCTTTACACATTCACTCAATGCGCCTTGACCTATAGAAATCAAAGATTCCGGCAGTTTTATTTCTTTTAAACTTTTGCACTTTGAAAAAGCGCCAAATTCTATCTTTTTTATTCCATTTCTTAATTCTACATTTTCTAAATTGTAACAATCGCTAAACAATGAATAGTTTATCGAAGAAACATTTCCCGGAATTGTTATTCTATTTAAATTAGTCCCATAAAATGCACAATCTCCGATATTAGTTACGCTTGTCGGAATATTAATGTTTTTTAGTTTTTTACAATCATAAAAAGCATAATCGCCAATTGTTTTAACTGTATTTGGAATTTTTACAGTTTTTATTCTGTCATAATAATTCCTGCGTTCCCCTGAATTACCGTCTTTTGAAAATGCGAACACAGTAGAAGGGATATTTATTATTCCGCTTTTCAGCCCAAGGCTCCGAACCATTAAAATAATTTATAGTTAATGTTCTTGTTTTTTCATTATATGTATATTCTGGTTCTTCAGCATTAGCGGTAATAATGCTGATTGATGTAATCATTACACAGATTGTTAATAATAATGTGATTAGTCTTTTCATTTTAAAAACCTCCTTTTTAAGTCGGATTAGGTTATTAGTAGTATTATTCTATAAACCTATTCTACTATAGTAGCGTCAAGAAATCCGAAAAAAGTTTCAAATTTTAGCGAAAAATTTTAGTTTCTACTTTCCGCACAAAAACTATAATCAGAATTTGTGCAATTTTACCTTGACATAGTAGGGAACGGCCACTGCGCCGTTCCGATGCACTTTCAAATTCATATTTGAACTTTCCTTTCGCCGAAAACGAAACGGTAGATGTCCATCGTTTTGCTACCGCAAAAGGAAAATTCGCATTTATAGGACAACTCGGCTCGGAATGGGACGTTTCCTTGAGATTGTAGGGAACCTCTGCTAAATTCCAAATAAAAAATCCGCCGACATATTTCAGCCGGCGGTATGTCATTCAATTGATTTCGTTTTTAAAAGTCAAACTAACTTATCTTTCGCTCTCGTGCCATTCTTCGTTACCGAAAATAAAATCGTCTAAATCTCCGTTATCAATGTAATATCTGAATAACATATAAACGCACCTCCTTATGTTGACAAATAAGGGGGCGCCGATTTTAATTGATTGTGTTTATATAGTCCGAAATAACCTTGACCACCTGCTCGGTAGAAAGCTTGGTTCGGTTTATACACAAATCATAATTCTCAGCCAGGCCCCATTTTTTGCCCGAATAAAAGTTATAATAATTTGCTCTTGATTTGTCGGTTTTAGCGACAACATGCTCCGCCTTGGATGAATCTACTCCCTTAACCTCAACCGCTCTTTTAATCCTGTAATCCATATCGGCGTAGATAAATACTTTTACTACATCGTCCCTGCCGCCGAGAATATAGTCCGCGCACCTTCCCACAAATATACACGGCTCCTCGTTAGCGAGATTCTTTATAATCTTGTGCTGCAGTAAATAAAGTCTGTCGTTTACAGGCAGTTGACCCGAACTGTAATTTGAGCTGAATGAGTACAACCCCATTGAAAGAGAGTATAGTAGACTGTTAGCGGCTTTTTCGTCAACATTATTAAATACATCAGCGTCAATTCCGCTTTCCTTAGCGGCTATGGAGATAAGCTCCTTGTCGTAGCATTTTATCCCGAGCTCAGCGGATAAAGCTTCGCCTATTTCCCGACCGCCGCTACCGAATTGTCTTGATATAGTAATAATGTTTTTACAAGCCATTTTTAGTCCTCCTCGGCGTAGTACTACCTATATTATATGCATTTTGCACTAAAAAATCAACCAACTGTTACAATTTCGTCAATATTGCACAAAAGAATTATAACTGTTTTGGTCATTATAACTTTATATATTATAATGTATATGCCTTATATTACGCTGATATGCATATTACGTGAAAAAGCGGTTAATAATATAATGTAAAATAATGTAAAAAATTTTGAAAATATTTTTCATTTTTTTGAAAAAAGGTATTGACTTTATTGAGGTCTTGTAATATAATATCAATTACGCTGTTGCGGTAAAAATTACATCAATGTAATTTAATCGTTACAGTTCAAGAACCTTGAAAATTAAACAACGAAAGTACAGAAACCCGTAATGAATTTGAGTGAATAACTTGAGTAATTACAGTGAACTGAACACTAAAAATCAGGATAACACGCAAGTGTTTTTAAGAG
>CAMHQC010000040.1 GCA_946187325.1 uncultured Clostridia bacterium | reverse complement strand
TATCGTATAATCTTTTTTTGACAGGAAGATAATAAAACCGTCCGTATCCCGAATGTTCTTTAACAATTCTCTCGTCTGTGTCGCTGAGCTTTGATAAAATCTTACCAATCTGAACGGCGCTCGCTCCCTGAATAAATACCGCAAGCTTAGCCGAAGTAACCTTTATCCAATCTCTTTCGGGTAAGTTGAAGTCGAGTAAATCGAGAACTTCCGCCTCGTATTTTAGCTCACAATTATATCTGTTATTACGTTTCCCGAGGGTTTCCTGTTCTTCAAAGGACAGTCTGAACCCGTCGGGATTTTCTTTGTATTTGTGGTAAAAATAACCCCAAATATCCTTGATGTCGTCACTGCTCATTTTAAGCAGATACTTAATCTCGATATCGTCCACGGCTACTACCCAGTAACGCCTTGAGCCTGTTGTATCATTCAAGAACTCGTTAGGGTTAACCGTACCGCACATACTGGTGTTCCTGACAAGCTCGCTCTCGGCGGGAGCGTAGGGGAAACGTATCCTGTCTATCGGTCGGGTGATAAACGCTTTAAGGGCGCTCTGCTCGCGTTTAAGGGTGCTGTCTATTTCGCCGAGCTCGCAAATCCACGTAGACAGAGCCGTTATAATAGTGTCCTTATTCTTTATGTCGATAACGGCTCCCTCGGTGAACCATTCGGGTTTTATGGAAAATTTCCTGAAAAACGTGGTTTTTCCGCAACCCTGCTTGCCTTGCAGTACCAAAACTCCCTCGGTCGATATCGGGTTTTCGATTTTGTTGAAAGCTAAAGCCGTGGTCTGTAAAAACCATTTGTACACTAAAAGCCTGTCGAACTCGTCCGTTATACCGAGTATCGCGTAAAGTACCGAGAGGTTGCCCTCGTCGTCGTTTTCGTGCTTTTCGAACATCTCGTGAATGGGGTTGTATCGGTTTTGGTCGGCAATATTGAAGATGTATTTTTCAATCTGCTTAGTGCCCTGACCTAAAGCCCTAACGTTTCTCTCGACTAAATGGTCGAGAATAATATTCGGCAGAATATTTAAGATATTCGCCTTCGAGTAAAGCTCAAAGAGATACTCGCTTCCGCTTCCGCCGATTTCGATTTTCTTAGTGACAAGATTGAGCCTTACCGTGAGCCCGAGCTCTGAAAGCGCGTCCTCTACTGAGGATTGGCTGAGCTTTTCAAAGCCTGAGCGGTAAATTTTAGCGGGCTGTTTCTTTCGAAAATAACGGCTCAACTCGCCTAAGAAGCGCGTCTTTTTCTTTTGGGTTACCGCTAAATCGAGCAGTACATCGTTTACAAGCTCCTCGGCGGTATCGCGCTTGTCGAATGAGGATAATAAATCCAGTACCGCGGGCGAGCAGACGTTCTCGTACGCTTCGAGATAGAGCAGTTTAAGCACATCTACCGAATAGCTGTCGCCGTCAATAATAATTCTGCCCTCGTAGTCGTAGAGGCGGTCTATGTATTTTTGATGGGATGAGATTTTTCCCAAAGCGTCGGCTTCCTCAACCGAGCGCTCCAATAGGTTTTTCCAGTTTAATTTTTTCAATAAAAAAACCTCCTTTCACTATTAGCGCAAAAAGAGGAAAAATTGCATACTTTTATGCAATTTTTTGATTTTATTTTTTTAGGTTACAGGTTACAGGTTATAGGTTATAGGATTTAGGATTTAGGATTTAGGGTTTAGGGTTTAGGATGTAGGTTTTAGCAAGGAAAACAAGGACTCGACACTCATTTTCAATTTTTAATTTTTAATTTTTAATTTTTAATTAAAAAAGCTCCCTCGGGAGCTTTTTCCTTTGGGAGCTTTTCTTTAAATTCTAACCGAAATATTTTTATCGCGGAGATATTTTTTGAGGTCGGGGATAGGGATTTCGCCGAAATGGAACAGCGACGCCGCGAGTACAGCGTCAGCCTTACCCTCGGTAAAAGCGTCGTAAAAATGCTCGAGCGCGCCCGCTCCTCCGCTTGCTATGACGGGGATATTTACTCTTTCCGAAACGGCTCTTGTAAGCGCTAAATCATAGCCCTGCTTCTGACCGTCCTCGTCCATACTCGTGAGCAGAATTTCTCCCGCTCCGCGTCTTTCACATTCCACAGCCCACTCTACAGCGTCAATTCCCATCGGAACACGACCGCCGTTTATGTATACTTCCCAGCTATTGCCCTTGCGTTTCGCGTCGATAGCGGCTACTACGCACTGGCTTCCGAACTTATAAGAAGCTTCGTTTATCAGCTCGGGGCGTTTAATCGCGGCGGAGTTAACGCTTACCTTGTCGGCTCCCGCGCGGAGTATCTCGTTAAAATCGTCTACAGTCCTGATTCCTCCGCCTACCGTGAACGGAATGAAAATACAGTCGGCGACCTTGCTTACCATATCCGCGACGGTCTTTCTCGCGTCGCTCGAGGCTGTTATATCGAGGAACACAAGCTCGTCGGCTCCTTGTTTATCGTATTGCTTGGCACATTCTACGGGGTCGCCCGCGTCAACCAGGTTGACGAAACTCATACCCTTTACAACCCTGCCGTTCTTTACGTCAAGACAGGGGATAATTCTTTTAGCGTACACGTTTTTTCTCCCTTCGGAAATGTTAAATGGTAAGTGGTATGTAGGTTACAGGTTACAGGTTACAGTTCTAAGTAGTCAGTTCTCAGTATGCCGTTCCCTACGGTGTTAAGATGACTACGCTCTTAACTCCACACTCCACACTCCACACTCCAAACTAAATTGCGCATTGCGCATTGCGAATTGCGAATTGCTCTACATCCTACATCCTATTTAATAAAGTTTTTTAGCAACTTCATTCCCACGTCTCCGCTTTTTTCGGGGTGGAACTGGGTCGCGAAAACGTTGTCCTTACTTATAGACGCGTCGATTTTAACGCCGTAGTCCGTCTGAGAGCTTACGATACTTTTGTCCTCGGCGTCGAGGTAGTACGAATGTACAAAGTATACGTGCGAACCGCTGTTTACGCCCTTAAAAAGCTTATCTTCCTTTTTAATCTCGATACTGTTCCAGCCCATATGAGGTATCTTTAAGCCCTCGCCGTTCGGAATTTTTCTGATATGACCTTTAAAAACTCCCAGCCCCTCGGTATTAGGGCTTTCGTCGCTTCCCTCGAAAAGCAGTTGAAGTCCTACGCATATTCCGAGAAAATCCTTGCCCGATTTTATAAACTCGAGCACGGTGTCCCTGATACCGCTGTTGTTAATCGAGTTCATACAATCCCCGAACGAACCCTGTCCGGGCAGAATAGCTTTATCGGAGTTAAGTATTTCAGCTCGGTCGCCGGTGATTTTACACTCGGCTCCGAGAAATTTTAAAGCCTTATATACACTGCGGATATTGCCCGCGCCGTAGTCGATTATCGCAATCAAGATATTTTCTCCTTTCAATTCATATACTTCTAAGTAGTCAGTTCTCAGTATGCAGTTACCTTAACATAGTAGGGAACACCCTCTGCGGTGTTCCGAGGCATCTATATTAACGTATTTGCACTATCCTTTCGCCAAAGGCGAAACGGTACACGTCTACGGTTTTGCTACCGCAAAAGGAAAACTAGTATTTATAGGTCAACTCGGCTCGGAACGGCACGGTGGCCGTTCCCTACAGTGTTACATCAACGTCACCTTATAATCGTATGTATCGGATTTTTTCAAACGTTACCTTAACATAGTAGGGAACACCCTCTGCGGTGTTCCGAGGCATCTATATTAACGTATTTGCACTATCCTTTCGCCAAAGGCGAAACGGTACACGTTTACGGTTTTGCTAACGCAAAAGGAAAACTCGTATTTATAGGAGAACTTGGCTCGGAACGGCACGGAGACCGTTCCCTACGGTGTTAAGATGACAACGCTCTTAACTCGACATTCATTCTCCATTCTCAATTCTCCATTTTCAATTCTCAATTATTCTAACATATTACCCAATAGAATGCAAGAAAATGATAGCTAAATTCCTAAAACTTGCATAAATCTTGCGTAAATTTAAAAATATTCCTGTAAAATAGTTGTATTTTGCAAGTTTAAGTGTTAAAATGAAGTTGCTTTTTAGAAGTATTATGATTTTAACGAGGATGAATATAGATAAAGGTAAGGTATATAAAATGGTAGAACATTTACTTTCAAGAATTGAAATGAAAATGAATTCTTTTTCTAAGGGTCAAAAGCGTATCGCGGCGTTTATTGAGGAACATTACGACAGAGCGGCGTTTATGACCGCCTCTAAGCTCGGAAAAACCGTAGGCGTTTCAGAGAGTACGGTAGTCCGTTTCGCTACCGAGCTCGGCTACTCGGGTTATCCCAAGCTCCAGAAAGCTATGCAGGAGATGATTCGCGACAAGCTCACCTCAGTTCAGCGTATCGACGTTACCACCAACCGTATCGGAAACGACGATGTGCTCGATTCTATAATGAACCAGGATATTGATAAAATCCGCCGTACCTTAGAGGAAACCTCTCACGAGGATTTTAATAAGGCGGTAAAGTCTATAGTTAACGCCCGCCGTATATTTATTTTCGGCGTGCGTTCCACAGCGTCTATCGCTCAGTTTTTAGGATATTATTTCGGACTTATTTTCGATAACGTCCGTGTTATTACCGATACATCAAAAACCCATACCTACGAACAGCTTTTCCGTATAGGCAAAAACGATGTTATGATTGGAATTTCTTTCCCGAGATACAGCACTATGGCGGTCGATTCTATGACGCTCGCCCGTGAGCGCGGAGCCAACGTTATCGCTATTACCGACAGTATGGTATCACCGCTCGTATCCGTAGCGGACGAGGTTCTTATCGCGAGAAGCGATATGGCTTCTGTCGTAGACTCTTTAGTAGCGCCGTTAAGCCTTATTAACGCGCTTATCGTAGCTACCGTACTCGAGAAAAAGGAAGAGGTTACCGAGACGTTTAAAGAACTCGAAAAGGTATGGAACCATCAGGGTATTTACGACACCCGAGCCCAAGAGGACAAATGAGCAGGGTAATTGTAATCGGCGCGGGAGCTTCGGGAATGATGGCGGCGGGCTATGCCGCTATGTACGGAGCCGATGTAACTGTATTTGAGAAAATGCCCAGAGCGGGTCGTAAGCTTATGATTACCGGCAAGGGCAGATGCAACCTCGCCAACGCCTGCGATATAAGCGAATTTATGAATAACGTTCCCGTTAACAATAAGTTCCTCTACAGCGCTCTCAATAACTTTCCGCCCTTCGATATAATCGACTTCTTCGAGGCTCAGGGCTTAAAGACTAAAATTGAACGCGGAAACCGTGTTTTTCCCGTATCGGACAAGGCGGTTGACGTGGTGGATACTATGCGCGCTTTTGCCGAAAACAACGGCGCTCGTATAGTTTACAGAGAGGTTGAGGATATAATCGCCGAAAACGGCGCTGTTAAAGCCGTTAAGGCGGGGGACAGGTTATATCACTGCGACAGCGTAATTATCGCTACAGGCGGTAAAAGCTACGCTCAGACAGGCTCTACGGGCGACGGTTATAAATTCGCCCGCAAGCTCGGTCACACTATCGTAGAACCCAAGCCCTCGCTTATTCCGCTGGTAAGTCCCGACAGCGTCTGTAAAAAGCTACAGGGCTTGTCGCTTAAAAACGTCGGACTTAAAATAACCGCCAAGGGTAAGACGGTTTACGAGGATTTCGGAGAAATGCTTTTTACGCACTTCGGAATTTCGGGACCGATGGTGCTTTCGGCGAGCTGTAATATGAGGGATTATTCGCTCGGATATACGGCTCATATCGACTTTAAACCTGCGCTTAGCCTTGAGAAGCTTGATTTACGCGTTCGGCGTGATTTTAAAGAAAATATTAACAAAAGCGCCTCTAATTCTCTGGGTAAACTATTGCCCAAAAAGCTCATACCTGTTATAATAGAAAGGTGGGGCATAGACCCGGGTAAAAAGTGTAACTCGCTCACTAAGGACGAGCGCGGGGCGCTTGTAAATTTACTAAAGGATTTTACCGTGAAAATCACGTCAGCGCGCCCGATAAACGAGGCTATAATAACCTCGGGCGGAGTTAAAGTAAGCGAGATTAATCCTAAAACTATGGAAAGTAAGCTCGTAAAGGGGCTTTACTTCTGCGGAGAGGTAATCGACGTTGACGCCTATACGGGTGGATTTAACCTCGTTATCGCCTGGGCTACAGGCAGACTGGCGGGAGAGAACGTATAGGATGTAGAGCAATTCGCAATGCGCAATTCGCAATGCGCAATTCGCAATGCGCAGTTTAGTGTGGAGTGTGGAGTTAAGAGCGTTGTCATCTTAACACCGTGCCGTTCCCTACTATGTTAAGGTAACTGCATACTGAGAACTGACTACTGATAACTGTAACCTGTAACCTGTAACCTGTAACCTACTAACCACTTACCACTTAAAAATTCCGAAGGGAGAAAAATTATGAGTATAGCAATAGCGATTGACGGACCCGCGGGAGCGGGAAAAAGCACAATATCAAAATCCGCGGCTAAACAGCTCGGATTTATCTATATCGACACAGGCGCGCTTTACCGCACGGTAGGCTTAGCCGCCTCAAGAGCGGGCGTTGAGCCTGTCGAAAGTAAGGAGTTGGACGAGCTTTTATCGAAGATTACCGTAGAGCTCACCTTTAATGATAAAGGTGAACAGGTCGTACTCCTCGACAAAGAGGACGTTTCGGGGCTTATCCGTACCCCCGAGGCTTCGATGATGGCTTCCAAAATCTCAGCCGTACCCGCGGTACGAGCTTATCTTCTCGACTTACAGCGTGATATGGCTAAGAAAAATAATGTTATTATGGACGGCAGAGATATCGGCACGGTTATTCTTCCCGACGCCGAGGTTAAGATTTACTTAACCGCCGCTCCCGAGGCGAGAGCCGAGCGCCGTTATAAAGAACTTGTCGAAAAGGGTATGGACGTTAAGTACGAGGATATCCTCGAGGACGTTAAAACCCGTGACTATAACGATATGCACCGTGAAATCGCTCCGCTTAAAAGAGCTGATGACGCTATCTTAGCCGATACCACCGAGATTGATTTACAGGGCAGTATCGACCTTATTGTAAAGATTATTAAGGAGAACAGCTGATGGCACAATCTAAAGCTCTCTACGCTGTAGGACGCGTTATCTGCGCGCCTATTATGAAGCTTTGTTACAGATACAAGGTTATAAATAAGTCGAATATTCCCGATGATAACAAGGGCTATATTATCGCCTCAAATCACCTCTCGTTCTCTGACCCGGTGCTTTTGGGCTTAGGTCAGAAACGCCGTCTGAATTTTATGGCTAAGGACGAGCTTTTCAAGAATAAGTTTTTCGCCTTTATTATTCGTCACTTAGGAGCGTTTCCCGTAAAGCGCGGCGCGGGCGATGGTAAGGCTATTAAAAACGGCGAGGATTTAATTAACGAGGGCAACCTTATGACGATATTTATCGAGGGCGGCCGCAGCAAGACGGGCGAGCTTATGAGAGCGAGAAGCGGTTTTGCCGTTATAGCTCAGCAGACGGGCGCTCCCGTAGTTCCGGCGTGTATCACTAAAATCGGCAACGGAATATTCGCTAAAAGAATTATACATTTTTCCGACCCGATTACCGTGGAAGAACTCGGTCTCGACAGTATCGACCGCCGCGCTCTTAAAAAAGCGGGTACTATGGTAATGGGCAAGATTAAAGAAATGAGAGAACACGACTTAAATGAGTATTCACGTAGCTAAAACCGCGGGCTTCTGCTTCGGAGTTAACCGCGCGGTAGATATTGTAAACTCTATGCTCGACCGAGGCGAAAAGGTCTGTACGCTCGGACCGATTATTCATAATATGGAGATGGTTTCAGAGCTTGAGAGCCGAGGCTGTAAGGCTGTCGATAAGCTCGAGGACTGCCCTAAGGACTGTACTATCGTAATCCGTTCCCACGGAGTGAGCAAGAGCGTTATGGATAAAATCGAAAAGCTCGCTTTAAAATGTGTGGACGCTACGTGTCCGTTCGTAAAGAAAATACATAGTATTGTAACTGAGGCGGGGGAGAACAATATCCCTGTTTTGATAGCGGGTAATAAAAATCATCCCGAGGTTGAGGGTATTATCGGTCACTGCGGCAGCGATTGTTATACCTTTAACAGCGACGCTGAGCTTGTTGAATTACTCGCTAATATTCCAATAGAGAAAAATAACGATGTAATTGTGGTCGCTCAGACAACTTTTTCAAAAAAAGAATGGAAAAAATGTTTAAAAACCGTAAAAAAGGTCTATACAAACGCGAAAATTTTTGATACAATATGTAAGGCTACATCTGAACGGCAAAATGAAGCAGATCTAATTTCCGGCAATTCTGATTTGATGATAGTTATAGGCGACAGGCACAGCTCAAATACCGCTAAGCTTTACGATATTTGTAAAAGCCGATGCGCCGATACCTTTCTTATTGAAACGGCAAAAGAGCTTGATAAAGATCTCGTTAGTAAATCTCGTTCAATCGGTGTAACTGCGGGCGCTTCAACACCCGCAAGGATTATAAAGGAGGTACTGGATACAATGAGTGAAGAAATCAAATCCAGCGAAACAGTTGTTGAAACTGAATCTTTTGAGGAGATGTTAGAGGAATCCCTCAAAAATTTAAATACTAACGAGAGGGTAAAAGGCGTAGTTGTTAGCATAGCTCCTAACGAAGTTATTGTTGATGTCGGAAGAAAACAGTCAGGTTTTATTCCTGCGGACGAGCTTTCGAACGACCCTTCGGTTAAACCCGAGGACGTTGTTAAGGTTGGCGACGAGTTAGAGCTTCTTATTATGAAGACTAACGATGTTGAGGGAACTATTATGCTTTCTAAGCGCAGAGTTGACGCTCAGAAGGGCTGGGAAGAGCTTAAACAGCTCGCCGAGACTCAGGAAGTTCTCACAGGCAAGGTTACAAACGTTGTTAAAGGCGGCGTTATCGTTATCTATAACGACAACCGTGTATTTATTCCCGCTTCTCAGGCTACAGCTTCCCGTGACGAAAATCTCGAGGACTTAGTAGGTCAGGAAGTTCAGTTTAAGCTTATCGAAGCTTCTCAGCGCGGACGTATGAAGAGAATCGTAGGTTCTATCCGCGCGGTACTTCGTGAGCAGAGAGCCGCTCAGAGAGCTACTTTCTGGGAGACTTGCGAAGTAGGCAAGCATTATAAGGGCGTAGTTAAGTCTATCACAAACTACGGCGCTTTCGTAGATTTAGGCGGAGTATTCGGAATGATTCATATCTCCGAGCTCAGCTGGACACATATTAAGAACCCCTCCGAGGTTGTAAGCATCGGCGACGAGGTTGACGTTTACGTTAAGGAAATCAACGAGGAGACTAAGAAAATCTCTCTCGGCTATAAAGACCCCGACGCTAATCCGTGGGAAATCCTTCGCCGCGACTATCCTGTTGATACAGTTGTTGACGCTACAATCGTAGGTCTTACTACTTTCGGCGCGTTCGCTAACGTTATCCCCGGTATCGACGGACTTATCCATATTTCTCAGATTGCTAATAAGAGAATCGAGAAGCCCGAGGATGTACTTAAAATCGGCGAAACCGTTAAGGCTAAGATTATCGCTATCGACTTCGATAAGAAGAGAGTAAGCCTTTCTATCCGCGCTTTACTTCCTACCGAAGAAAAACCCGAGGCTCCTGTAGAAGAAGCCGCTCCCGCTGAGGAGGATGAGGTTGTAGTAGCTTCTACGGAAACTCCTGTTGAGGAGCCTGCCGCTGAGGCTGAGGCTTCCGACCCTGTAGTTGAAGCTGCCGACAAGCTCGAGGAAAAGGTTGAGGAAGTTAAAACAAAGGTTAAAGAGAAGATAGAAGAAGCTAAAGAAAAAGTCGAGGAAAAAGTAGAAGAATTAAAAGAAAAAGCCGATGAAGCTGCCGCTGAGACAGAAGCTAAGGCTGAAGAAGCTAAAGACGAATAATTTAATTCTCATAAAAAGAGCTTGCTCAATTTGAGCAAGCTCTTTGTTGTTGGTGTCCTTTAGGGCGCGGAAATAAACCCCCGGTTCAACCGGGGGACAATAA
>CAMHQC010000039.1 GCA_946187325.1 uncultured Clostridia bacterium | reverse complement strand
AAAAAAGAAAGCAGACACTTTTTAGTGTCTACTTTCATTATACAGCTGCATCAAACTGAGTAAGCCGTTAATTATTGTAATTATCTTTGCGTAAGCGGAGTGTACTTTATGCCCAAGGGTCGTCTTTAACAGCGGGTCTGATACCTACCAGCACCATCTGCTCTAAAAGATACCAAACTCCCGTCGAGGGTTTTAATCTTAATCTGAACTGGCGCGGGCTGTCGGCTCCGCCGCTTTTTACGTGAAGCGTAGCAAAGTTCTCGTTCTGGAAAGAATATGGATTCGAAAAAATCGTTACCGTAAACGGAACATCGGGAGTGTAGTTATTCTCAGGCTTAGCGCCCTTAAAATACGAAAACGGAACTAGCTTGCTGTCTCTGAAACGGTCTTTGATAAAGCTGATTTCGCTCGGGGTAAGCGGCTCGGGACCTTTAAGGAAATTGAGCATTTCCTTACCGATTTCCTCATCAGCGGCAAAAGCGCAGAGCGCTAAAAGAGAAAGCGCCGCGGTCTTATAGGGCGTATCCATAGAAGCCTCGGGCAGAGCCTGCATCTCAGCTAAGCTTTCGGGTAATTTAGCGAAAGTAAAAGTAACGCTCTCGTTTCCGCCGTTACCTTTAGACGCGTTGTTTGAGGCGTTATTCGCGGTGTTTAAAATATTATCAAAAAGTCCCATATTATCCTCCGGTCGCAAATTTAATTAATTTCTATCTTATAATTTTATTCTAACATTTATAAATACATTTGTAAATAAAAATATTGTAGTCGCAGGTAAAATATGTTATAATTTCTTTCGGACTAATTTGAAAGACAGGTTATAATGGGTAATTTATTAAATATTTTAAAGAAATCATTTAAATACACGTTACCTGTGCTGTTCGGATATATTCCGCTCGGATTCGCTTTCGGAATACTGCTCGCCTCTAAGGGCTACGGGCCTGAGTGGGCATTTTTTATGAGCGTAATTATATTCTCGGGTACAGGTCAATATCTGATAGTATCGTTTTTGGCGGCGGGAGCTTCTATTCCGCACGTTATACTTATGACGTTCCTGCTTCACTTCAGGTACTTTTTCTACGGGCTTTCGATGATAGACAAGTACCACAAAATCGGTAAATCTAAATGGTATATGATTTTCGGACTTACGGACGAAACCTACGCTATTCTATCTACGGAAACTCCGCCTAAGGACATAAGCCGCGGAGCGTTCTATACGGCGGTAACGTTTATGAACCACTGCTACTGGATAATAGGCTCGACGCTCGGCGCGATAGTAGGAAACATACTTCCTTTCAATACGAAGGGAATCGAGTTCGTTATGACGGCGCTTTTCGCGGTACTTGTTGTCGAACAGTGGAAAGCTCATAAAAATCACATACCCGCGCTTATCGGATTTGTTATTCCGATAATCAGCCTTGTGATACTCGGCTCGGAACACTTCCTTATTCCCGCGTTACTAGCGGTATCGGTCATACTTATGTGTATGCGTCCGATTTTTGAAAAGGAGGAGCGTTTATGAGCGATTTTACGGCAAGTATGGGCATTGTGATCGCTATGGCGGCGGTTACGGCGTTTACAAGATACGCTCCGTTTATCTTCTTTGGACGAGGCAAAGAGCCTGCTAAGTGGATAAAATACCTCGGAAAGCTTTTACCGCCCGCGTTAATGAGCGTGCTGATTATATACTGTATAAGCAGCGTTGACTTTATCGGCGGAAGCCACGGTATTCCCGAAATACTCTGCATTGCGATAGCTATGGCGCTTCACGCGTGGAAAGGGAACGTACTTTTAAGTATCGGCGTCAGTACAGTGCTGTATATGGTTTTAGTACAGACAATATTTGTATAGAAAAAAGTCGGAGATTACTCCGACTTTTCATTTTATGTTTTAGTATTTGCTTTTCGGTTATTGTAAATAAACATAACAAACGCCATAGCGACGATTATAACGTATCCGATAATCGAATAGATATCGGGGATATCGGCGAACACAAAGAATCCGAGCGCTGAAGCGAATATAATCTGGCTGTAATCGTAGATTGAAATTTCCCGCGCGGGAGCGTAGGTGTAAGCCGCGGTTATCGAGAACTGACCGCCCGCCGCGGAAAGACCCGCTAAAATCAGGAATAAAAACTGTAAAGGCGTAAACATCTTAAAATTAAATATCATAAGCGGTATCATACTCAAACAGCTTACTCCCGAGAAGAACAGCACGATAAAACTGCCTTTCTCTCCCCTTTTTCCCAGCGCCCTTACCATCGAATACGCCGCGCCCGCGGCTATTCCGCCGAACAACCCGCAAACCGAGGCGAATAAATCGGCGTTCGAAAAACTGGGCTTTACTACGAACATCGCTCCAATAAACGCGCCTGTCAGGATTAGAACCTGATAGGTTTTTAATTTCTCTTTTAGAAATATAAGCGAGAATAATATCGCGAAAAACGGCGACATTTTATTTAGAATTGAGGCGTCTCCGAGGGCTAAATGGTCTACGGCGTAGAAGTTGCCGAGTATTCCGAGTGTACCCGCGAGCGACCGCCCGATTAGAAGCGGGAGGTTGCGTTTTTGAAAATGGAAGCTTCCCCTGTCCTTAATCATAATAACCAGCGCGAATATAAACGCGACAAAGTTTCTGAAAAAGCTTTTTTCGGGCGTAGGCAAATCTCCCGACAACCTCACGAACATATTCATCAGCGCGAAACAAAACGCCGATATGATTATCATTACTATTCCTTTGTACTTGCTGTTAATCTTCATTAATTTCACCGATAAAATTATAACACAAACACTCGTTAAGCACAAGGACGCTCAATCCTCAAAATAGTATCATCGTTACTTTTGAATATTTATACAAGTTTTGTGTAATTTCCTATAGAGCAAGAAAGCGCGCGCAACCGGCGCGTTCGCTTTCGTATAGTCATTGCTCGTGCGCGCGCAGCGTGCAACTGAGCAGACAATATAAATATTTTTTTACTCTATAGGTATAGGAGTTAGGTAAGATGTTCTTTTCCCTAACACTGTTATGCTTGAATATTTATTCAATTTTTGAGTAATTTCCTATAGAGTAAAAAAGGCTTCCCGAAGGAAGCCTTTTGAAAGCTATTAAACTAACTCGATGATTGCCATCTCGGCAGCGTCGCCGCGACGAGGACCAATCTTTGTGATACGGGTATAACCGCCGTTTCTGTCCTTATACTTAGGAGCAATCTCGTCGAAAAGCTTCTTTGTTACTGTTTCTTTAGTAACGAACTTCATAACAAGACGCTTATTAGCGAGAGAATTGTCCTTAGCTATAGTAATCATTTTCTCAGCCATAGAGCTTACATCTTTGGCACGAGTAACTGTAGTTTCAATTTTGCCATTTTCTAAAAGGAAAGTAACCATCGCGCGAAGCATAGCAGTTCTCTGAGCGGTAGTTCTTCCGAGCTTTCTTGTACGTGGCATTATAATTCACTCCTTTTTACATATTTTAAAAGGATTTTATTCGTCTTCCTTCTTCAAGCTGAAGCCGAGAGTTTCGAGCTTAAACTCAACTTCCTCAAGCGACTTACGTCCAAGGTTACGAACTTTCATCATATCCTCTGTTGTTTTGTTTGTAAGGTCTTCAACTGTGTTGATACCCGCGCGCTTTAAGCAATTAAACGAACGAACCGATAAATCGAGTTCCTCGATAGTCATCTCGAGAACCTTTTCCTTACCCTTTTCGTCCTTCTCGACCATAATCTCACTGTTTGTAACATTATCAGAAAGATTAACGAAGAGGTTTAAGTGCTCTGTAAGAACCTTAGCGGCTAAGGAAACCGCTTCCTGAGCGTTAATAACGCCGTTAGTCCATACATCTAAGGTCAGCTTATCATAGTCGGTAATCTGGCCTACACGGGTGTTATCTACAGTATAATTAACCTTTAAAACAGGTGTATAAATCGAATCAATCGGTAAAACTCCGATTACGTTGTTGCCCGAAAGCTGCTTATTACGTTCGCCCGGAACATAACCTCTGCCTCTGTCGAGAGTAATCTCGATGTTGAGCTTAGCGTCCTCGGCAAGAGTAGCAATATGGAGATCGGGATTAAGGATTTCTACCTCAGCGTCATGCTTAATATCAGCCGCGGTAACCTTGCAAGGACCTTCGGCGGCAATCTCTACTACCTTGGGAGCAGTATCGAGGAGCTTCGGAACGAGGCTCTTGATATTTAAAGCAATCTCGGTAATATCTTCTTTTACTCCCGGGAGAGTCGAGAACTCGTGGAGTACGCCGTCAATCTTAATTGATGTAACCGCGCAACCCTCGAGAGACGAAAGTAAAACTCGTCTGAGACTGTTACCCAGTGTATTACCAAAACCACGCTCGAGAGGTTCTACGACAAATCTGCCGTATTTTCCGTCATCGGTGAGTTCTTCTGTTTCAATTCTTGGTTTTTCTATCTCTATCATAACGAATCCTCCTTATTAGGCGGCAATTAAGCCGTCGTGATGTAATCTGCCTTTAATAAATCTACGTGGATTACTTGGAGTACAACTCGACAATGAGATGTTCTTCTACAGGGAAGTCAATATCCTCTCTCTCGGGTTCAGCAATAACCTTTCCGCCGAGCTTATTCTGAGCTTTTTCGAGCCACTTGGGAGTAGCTGTGTTGTTATTCTCAACGAGAGTCTTAAAGCGTGTAGAAGAAGCGCTGCTCTCCTTAACCTCGATTACGTCGCCGACTTTAACTAAGTAGGAAGGAATATTAACTTTCTTTCCGTTTACTGTAAAGTGAGCGTGGTTTACAAGCTGACGAGCCTCACGGCGAGTGCCGGCGAGTCCGAGTCTGAAAACTACGTTATCGAGTCTATGCTCAATAAGAGTGAGAAGTACAGAACCTGTCTTACCCTGAGCTTTTTCAGCCTTCTCATAGTAAGCGCGGAACTGCTTTTCCATAATACCGTAAATGAACTTAACCTTCTGCTTTTCTGTAAGCTGGAGGCTGTATTCACTTTTCTTTCTTCTAGAGTTACCGTTCGGGTTTCTGAAAGAACTCTTGCCCGAATAACCCATTACTGCAGGAGAAATACCGAGAGCTCTGCAGCGTTTAGCGATAGGCTGTCTGTTTTTTGCCATCTTAAATTTCCTCCTTTATATACTATACACGTCTTCTCTTCGGAGGACGACATCCGTTATGCGGAATCGGAGTTACGTCCTTAATCATAGTAACCTCGAGTCCCGCGGACTGTAATGCTCTGATAGCCGCTTCACGTCCCTGACCGGGGCCCTTTACGTAAACCTCTACGCTCTTCATACCGAATTCCATAGCGATTTTAGCCGCAGTCTCAGCCGCTGACTGAGCAGCGAAGGGAGTAGATTTACGTGAGCCGCGGAAGCCGAGTTCGCCTGCGCTTGCCCAGGATACCGCGTTGCCGTTTGTATCAGAAATAGTAACAATTGTATTGTTAAATGTAGACTGAATATGCGCGCTGCCTTTTTCGATGTGTTTCTTCTCGCGGCGGCGGCGTGTAGTCTTCTTGCCTTTAGGTGCTGCCATTAAGCTTCCTCCTTACTTCTTCTTATTGGCCATTGTCTTACGGGGACCCTTACGAGTACGAGCGTTAGTCTTGGAACGCTGGCCTCTTACGGGAAGTCCCTTTCTGTGACGTACGCCACGGTAACAACCAATTTCAATAAGTCTTTTAATATCAAAAGCGATGTCACGGCGGAGATCACCCTCCACACGACAGTTCTTTTCAATATAGTCTCTTAATTTAGAAACATCATCTTCAGTTAAATCTCTGACACGAGTGTCAGGGTTAACACCTGTTGCAGCAATAATGTCTGTTGCAGTTTTACGTCCGATACCGTAGATATAAGTTAAACCGATTTCAACTCGCTTATCTCTCGGTAAGTCAACACCTGCTATACGAGCCATTTAGTTGCACCTCCATATAAAATATTTGGCTTTAGCCTTAGTATAAATCAATAATTAACCCTGACGCTGTTTATGCTTGGGGTTTTCGCAGATTACGAGAATCTTGCCTTTTCTTTTAATTACTTTGCACTTTTCGCACATTTTCTTTACAGAAGGTCTGACTTTCATTTTACAATCATTCCTCTCTTAAAAATCAGTATATTTTTTGAATTACTTGGTTCTCCAGGTAATTCTGCCTCTGGTCAGGTCGTATGGAGACATCTCCACTGTAACCTTATCGCCCGGTAAGATTCGAATATAGTTCATTCTAAGCTTACCTGAAATAACAGCTAATATTACATGGCCGTTGGGAAGCTCTACCTTAAACTGAGTGTTGGGAAGCGCTTCAACGACTTTGCCCTCTACTTCGAGAACGTCTTGTTTCGACATAACTAATCCTCCTGATTAACTCGTCTGAAATTACTTAACAGTTTTCTTAAACCTTTATCCGACTGAGGTATTTCGACGATAGTATTCGTTTTCGCGATATGCTTTAGATTTTTCTTTTTCGGTGAATTAAGCCTGCGTTCGTTTCCGTCGGCTAAATACACGAAATTATCTTTAACATCTATCACAATAAAGAACTGGCCGTCGTCGTGACCTGCGTTTGAGCGTACGATTTGTCCTTTTACTATGTCCATAGTTTTCCTTTAGCCCGGAACGGTCATAATCTTGGGACCGTCGGGGGTAACAGCGATAGTATTTTCATAGTGAGCGGCGAGCTTACCGTCAAGCGTTACGGTAGTCCAATCGTCCTCTAGGATTTCAACTTCGTAGCTTCCCTCGCATATCATAGGTTCGATAGCGATTGTCATACCTGGAAGTAGTCGTACTCCGCGTCCCGCTTTACCGAAATTTGGAATACTCGGGTCTTCATGCAACTTCGCGCCTACGCCGTGGCCGACAAAATCTCGTACCACCGAGTAACCGCGAGCTTCGACATACGTCTGAACCGCGTTACCGATATCGCCTACACGATTACCGGCGAGCGCCGCCTCGATTCCTTTTTCGAGGCTGATTCTCGTTGCGTCCATAAGTTTCTGAGCTGTTTCGCTAACCTTACCGCAAGCATAAGTATAAGCGTTATCGCCGTGAAAACCTTCGTAGAACGCGCCGACATCCACGCTTACGATGTCGCCTTCTTTGAGAACCTGGTCTTTACTGGGTATGCCATGGATAACCACATCATTTACGGAAATACACGCGCTCGCGGGGAATCCGCCGTAACCGAGAAACGAAGGCGTAGCGCCTTGTTTCTCGATATAATTACGAACTTTCTCGTCAATTTCCCAGGTAGTGATACCGGGCTTGACGTATTCTCCCGCAAGACGCAGCGCGTTCGCAGAAATTCTGCAAGCGTCCATCATTTTGGATATTTCGCGCGCTGTCTTAACAATAACCATTTTAAACCTCGATTGCCTTAAATACAGCCTCGGTAGTTTCCTTAACTGTATCCTTTCCGACAACAACCTTGAGCTTACCCTGAGCCTTGTAATAATTTACGAGAGGCTCTGTTTCCTTGTGGTAAATATCAAGACGGTTTTTAATAGTATCTATCTGGTCATCCTTGCGCTGAACAAGGGCGCCGTTGCAATCGTCGCAAACCCCGTCAACCTTCGGCTTTAAGCTTTCGATATGATAAGGTCTGCCGCAATTTTCACAAACGCGGCGTCCGGATAAACGGTTCACGATTACGTCGTCCTCAACTTCAATGTCGATAACGCAGTCGATATTCGCGCCCATTTCATCCAGAGCCTCGGCCTGAGGAATAGTTCTCGGGAAGCCGTCAAGAATGTAACCATTCTTACAGTCGTCTTCCTGAAGGCGATCCTTTACGATACCGATAACAACTTCGTCGGGAACGAGCTGTCCGGCGTCCATATAAGATTTAGCCTTGAGACCCATTTCAGTGCCGGTTCTCAGCGCTTCACGGATAATATTACCCGTGGAAATTGTAGGAATATTTAAATGCTCACAAAGCACTGCTGCCTGTGTGCCTTTTCCGGCGCCTGGGGCGCCTAACATAATAATGTTCATACTTTCTATCCTTTCAATTAATCAAGGAAGCCCTTGTAATGACGCATCATCATCTGAGATTCCATCTGCTTAGCTGTTTCAAGAGCAACGCCGACTACGATGATAATCGAAGTACCGCCCATTGAGAGTCCGCCCATATTAGCGAACGCGGCGTAAAGAAGCGGGAACTCAGCGATAAAGCCGAGGAATAAACAACCGATAAGTGTAATTCTGGAGAGAATCTTTCTGATAAACTCGGCAGTCGGAGCACCGGGACGTATACCCGGGATTGTACCGTTATTCTGCTTGAGGTTATTAGCCATCTCAATAGGATTATACTGGATTGTTGTATAGAAATAACCGAACATTATAATTAAGATGAAGTACAATGTCATATACAGCCAGCCTGTAGTGCTGAAGGCATCGAAGAAGCCTACCCAGAAACCTTCGGGCTTAAAGCCGAATGCCTGAATTGTACTCGGGATTGAGAGAATCGAGGAAGCGAAAATGATAGGAAGTACGCCGCCGAGAGCAACCTTGATAGGAAGATGGCTCGACTGACCGCCGTACATTTTACGTCCGACAACACGCTTAGCGTACTGTATCGGGATTCTTCTCTCACTATCCTGCATAAACGTGATAACCCATACAACTACGAGGAATATGATAATCCACAGAGGTACTAAGATAAAGTATTGGGTCTGTCCGTTAAGAGCGTAGTTCCAGTAATCACCGAGAACGTGGATAGTGTACGGGAAACGAGCAACGATACCCGCGAAGAGGAGAATCGAAATACCGTTTCCGATACCTTTTTCGTTAATCTGCTCACCGAACCACATCATTACAGCGGTACCTGCGGTAAACGCGAGAATGATTACGATTGCGGAGTACCAAACTCCGAAGCCGTCGTTATAAGTAGTAACACCCGAAGCCTTCAGGTACCACCAATAAGCGAAGCCTTGGATAAGGCCGAGACCAACGGTTACATATCTTGTAATAGTAGCAATCTTCTTACGGCCCGCTTCCCCCTCTTTAGACATTCTCTCGAGAGGAGGAATGGCTACTGTGAGAAGCTGCATAATAATTGAACTGTTGATGTAAGGAGTTACACCCATAGCAAAGATAGTGGCGTTGGAGAACGCACCGCCCGAAAGCGTATTAAGATACGCTAAAGCGGAGTCGCCGCTTGCGGCGCCGTTCTGAACCATTAACTTAGCCAGCGCGTCCATATCAATGAACGGAACAGGAATTACCGAACCGATTCTGAAGAACACTATGATTAAGATTGTGAATAAAATCTTTCTTCTAAGGTCAGGAATAGTCCAAGCGTTTCTAATTGTCTTAAACAATTAAATCACCTCTGCCTTTCCTCCGGCTGCTTCGATCGCTGCCTTTGCGGATTCTGAGAAAGCAGAAACCTTAACGTTTAATTTTTTATCAAGCTTTCCGTTGCCGAGAACTTTAACGGCGTCGAAAGAGTTTTTGATTACACCTGCGTTAACGAGAGCCTCGATTGTAACGTCAGCTCCGTCCTCGAACTTTCTGTTCAGAGTAGAGAGGTTTACGGAAACAACTTTCTTTGCGAAAATGTTATTGAATCCTCTCTTAGGGAGACGACGCTGGAGCGGCATCTGTCCGCCTTCGAAACCGGGTCTGATGCTTCCGCCCGAACGGGATTTCTGTCCCTTCTGGCCTTTACCGGAAGTTTTTCCCCAACCTGAAGCGTGTCCACGACCTACTCTTTTAACAGATTTTTTAGAACCTGCGGCAGGTGAAAGTTCATTTAACTTCATAATTTTCGCACCTCCTTATGCTTCTGTAACCTCAATGAGGTGAATAATTTTTGCTACCTTGCCCTTGGTCGCGGGATTATCGGGCTGAGTTGTCTCGTCGCCGATTTTCTTAAGACCTAAAGCGTGGGCGGTTGCAATCTGATCCTTTTTAGAACCGATAAGGCTCTTAACTAACTTAATCTTCAACTTGCGAACCTCCCTTATAAGATTTCCTTAACGCTCTTACCGCGGATAGCGGCAACTTCCTCTGCGGTACGGAGAGTTGAGAGTCCCTGGAGGGTAGCTCTAACAACGTTGCAGGGATTGTTTGAACGTAAAGCTTTTGTACGGATATCTCTGATACCTACAGCCTCTACGACTGCACGTACGGGACCACCCGCGATAACACCGGTACCGGGAGCGGCAGGCTTCATAAGAACTCGGCCCGCGCCGTAAGCGCCGATTACCTCGTGCGGAATTGTTGTACCTCTAAGCGAAACTTTAATAAGGTTCTTCTTAGCGTCCTCGATACCTTTACGGATAGCGTCGGGAACTTCGCCCGCCTTACCGATACCGAAACCTACTGTACCTTCACCGTCGCCTACTACAACTAACGCAGCGAACTTATAGATACGACCGCCTTTTACTGTTTTAGAAACTCGGTTGATAGTAACAACTCTCTCTACGAGTTCCTTTGTTGTTTCTACATTTTTAGCCAAAGTAATTCCTCCCCTTCCTTAGAAATTGAGGCCGCCCTCACGGGCGCCTTCGGCCAATTCCTTAACACGGCCGTGATAGATGTTTCCGCCTCTGTCGA
>CAMHQC010000038.1 GCA_946187325.1 uncultured Clostridia bacterium | reverse complement strand
ACACAAAAAAGAAAGCAGACACTTTTTAGTGTCTACTTTCATTATACAGCTGCACTTAATGTGACAGCCGTTTTTCTGTTTGCCGATAAACGCAAATACGGAGCGGTTTTACCGCTCCGTATTGCGAATGTAAGTTATTTAACATTTACCTTGAAGGTAAGCTTAATGCCGTTTGTTTTAACCTTAACCTCGGCTTTGCCTTTTCGTAAGGCTTTTATGTAACCTTTCTTAGTTACCCTTATCCGCCTGTTAGAAGCGGCGAATTTAGCCTTTCCGACTTTTCCGATAATCTTTATCTTATATTTCTTACCGAGCTTTAGGGTCTTTTTCTTGACCTTGAGTCTCGGGTTTTTAACTTTTATCTTGAACTTAACCGATTTGCCGTTGTTTTTAATCGTGATATACGCCGTGCCCTTTTTAAGCGCCTTTATCTTGCCCTTGGAGCTCACCTCGGCTACCTTGGGCTTAGAACTCCTGAAAGCTGCCGCGCCCTTTTTATTCTCGATTTTTACCGGAATTTTATAGGTGCCTCGCCTGTAGATTATAGCGGATTTTTTCTTTAGCGTTATTTTGGTTACGGCGGAGGGATTTTCTTTCGGGTCTGTGGCGGGCTGAATCTGTGGTTCGGTCACAGGCTCGCTTACAGGATCAACAGGTATTATCGAAGGAGCTGTTACGGGTTCGGTCGGCTGTTGAGCTTCGGAAGGCTTTTCTATCGGCTCGGTTTCAGGTTCTGTCGGATTTGCGGTTGTAGGTTCGGTGGTTTCCTGAGCCGTAGTTTCGGGGGCTGTAGAAGCTTTTTCCGTCGGCTTAGCTTCGTAGAAATCCTCGTCATGAGCGCTCTGCCAAGCCTGCCACGCTTCGCCGTCAGCCGAGTTTAACACGGCGTGGACGTATAGAGCGTTTTCGGCGTTAAATCCCGATGGGGTACCGAGCTCTGTCTCGTCGGCGCTTACGCTCACAGCCGAGAAAATTGATACAATCATCAGCGCGGAAATCAGAATTGCCGTCAGTTTTTTCATAGGAATTCCTCCTTTATGTTTCGTTGTGTTTTACGATTGATTTATCCCGCCATTTTCCGCTTTTCCAACGCAACAGCATAAGTATTCCGCGGAAACATTCGTCGGCGGCAAGCGCGATCCAAAGTCCGTAAATTCCCATTCCGAATACTACGGCGAGCAGATAAGAACCCGCTACGCTTAAAGTCCAGTTCGAGAAAACGGCGCAGGCGGTCGGGAAGTAGACGTCTCCCGAGCCTCTCAGACACGCTATTACGATTAAGTTGGTAGTTCTGCCTGCTTCCAAAAAAGCGTTAAGTAAAAGTATATTCGCGCCCAGTGCTATAACGTCCGAGTTATCGGTAAAAATCCCGATAAGCTGATACCTTAGAAGTATTCCTATAGCGCAAGCCGCGGCGCTTATTATAAAGGCGTAACTGTACGACCTAAGCCCCCGGCGGTACGCTTTGTCGTACTCTCCCGCGCCGACAAGGTGTCCTGTGATAATCTGTGAAGCCTGACCTATCGACAGCGCGAATATGTAGAAGAACATCGTTATGTTCTGGACATAGGTTTTAGTTATGAGCTCGTTGTCGGAGAGAAAGTTTAACACGATTGACGTTATAACGAGCTGGGATAAGTTGTATAAGAATGTCTCAAACGCCGAGGGGATTCCGATTTTAAATATATCCTTTACATCTTTTATCGGGAAAGGTTTAAGAAGTTTAAATATCGAGAGCTTTTCAACCCTTCTGAAAAGTACAACCGCGAGTACGATCGTGCCGATAACACGGCTGATACTTGTCGCGACAGCTATTCCAGCGACGCCCATTTTCGGCACGAGTATAATATCCAGTACAGTGTTTAGGAAGTTCATTCCCACGGTTACGAACATCGAAACCTTCGTCATTCCGTGGTTGCGGATAATAACCGACATTGCGCTCATTAACGCCTGCAGGAAAATTACTCCGCCTACTATCGAAAGATATTGGCACGCGAAGTCGAGAATTTTATTTTCCGCGCCGATAAATACGAGTATCGTGCGGTTAAAGATTAAAAAAACCGCGCTTATAATAACTCCGAAAATAAGGTGTAAGGTAATCGACAACGCCGCTATCCGCGAGGCTGATTGTTCTTTTTTTGCGCCGAGGTACTGCGAAATCATTACGGCGCTCGCCGAGGATATTACGGTGAATACTATTGTTACTATCGAGACAGCCTGATTCGCGGTATTGACCGACGAAGCGGCTAAGTCGTCGTATCGGCTCAGGATAATTACGTCTACAAATCCGAGCAGCATAAACAAAGCCGTTTCTACGAAAATCGGCCACGCGAGGCTGTATAATTTTAGTTTTTTCATATTAATCCTTGAATTTGCCTATTTTTCTTGTATAATTGTATTATACGATTTTATTATACATAAATCTAGCATAAAACAGTTACATTTTTAACACAAAACAATTCTGAGGTAACTATGAACGCTTATTATGAAACAAAAATTCACGGCTCGAGAAATTTTCCTTACACTGTTTACCGCTCCGTACTGCCCGATTTTTTCAACAGCTTTCCGCTTCACTGGCACGACGAGCTTGAGATTATCTATGTGACGATGGGGGAGATAGCCGTTTCAATCGAGCAAAACGAGTTCGTTGTATGTAAAGGCGAAATGGCTCTAGTCCATCCTCAGACTATCCATTCTATAAAACAACGCGGTGAAAAGCGCGCCGTCTACTACAATATTCTTTTCAGATTATCGCTTCTTGAAAGCGGCGGCGAGGATATTTGCGCCGAAAAATATCTTAAACCTATTTTTTACCGAAAACTCATAATGCCGAAATTTATCGGCAGGGATAACCTTTTGTTAACTAAGGTGACTCCGCTTGTCGAGTCGCTGATCGAAAACGCTCCCCAGATCTCGAGCGATAACGAGCTCTTGATTAAATCGAGAGTGTTCGAGTTTATGCACTATATAAAGAACGTCTGCGCCGTATCCGACGAAGCAGGCGGCGAAAACGACCGTTTTTACGAAAAGCTAAAGGTATCTCTTTCGTATTTAGAGGACAATTATACCGAGAATATCACCATAGCCGACGCGGCTTCTATGTGTAACTTTTCGCCGAGTTATTTTTCTAAGATGTTCAGGGAGCTTACGGGAAGCTCTTTTACAAAGTATCTTAAAAACTACCGTCTTGAACGCGCGGCTGAAAAAATCAGTAATGAAAAAATAAAAGTTTCCGACGCGGCTTCGTCCTGCGGATTCGATAACCTGTCCTATTTTACGCGCGCGTTTAAGGAGAAGTATAAAGTAACCCCGACTCAGTTTAAAAAAGAAAATATTCTCCGCCTCTGAGCTCAGAAGCGTTTTTACTTTATACAGGACGAGTATTGATTGCGATTCCTCGTCCGGATATTAAAGCTTTATAATATCTTCAGACAAAGTTCAGATGAATCTGATAAAATAATGTGGGGTGATATTATGTATAGAGTTTTATTAGTCGAGGACGACAGCGATATCCGCGATGTTATTTTGAATTATTTTACAAAGAAAAAAGAGAACGTGTTTATGGTGGATACCGCTGCCAACGGACAGGAAGGATTGGAAAAGGCGTACGAAAATAACTACGACTGTCTTTTTTTAGATGTAATGCTCCCGGAGCTGGACGGTTTCGATATTTGTAAAGAAATCCGCCGTGAAAGCGATGTTCCCATAATTTTTATAACTGCTATGACTGATGAAAGCGACATACTTAACGGTTACGCGCTCGGCTGTGACGATTACGTTATTAAGCCGTTTCCGCTTCCGGTTTTGTACGAAAAAACCTTGGCGCTGATTAAACGCTCAAAGGGACTTGTGCGTTCAAAGATTTACTACGCCGGTAATCTTTCGCTTAACCCAAACAACGGAATGGTTATATGTGGGGGTGAAGAAGTAAAACTCACCGCCCGCGAGTACGGGATATTAAAGGTTCTTATCGAAAATAAAGGCAAGATTATCAGCCGTGTAAAACTTATGGATATTGTCTGGGGCTATAACAGCGGGGTTGACGAGCGTGTGCTTGATACCCATATCCGAAACCTTCGTAAATCGCTTGGTACCGAGCGGAATATTATTAAAACCGTTATCCGCCGTGGATATAAGATAGAGGACGTTTAAATGGAAAAAAAGTTAAAAAAAGAACGTAACAAACTTTGCCGCCGTATTGTAATAATTCTGTTCGCTGTATGGGTTGCGGTTTCAGTTTTATTCTGCGCGGCACGGCTTAGTATGGAGAAAATAAATGTTCAGAGCCGAGTGCTTGCCGAGCTGTCTGAAAAAACTCAGCTTGTTTCGTACGGGAACTTTGAGCCCGATTTTATCAGCGAGGCTATAACCCATAACAACGATTTTATCGACAAATCCAATAAGCCGAATAAATTTGATAAACAGTTTACAGTCATTAACTCGAGGCTTTATTATGTTATCGCCGATACGGCTAAATCCGTTGTAGTTCGTTTCGGAATAAAAAACAATGACTATTCGCCTAAGTTTACCGTTCTGTTAAACTATGATAAACTACGAAAGGCGATAGGTGAAAAGCGGTATAAAAAGATAGCCGGATATCTTAACTCAAAACGTCCGGACGGCAATTATTACGAGCTTATATGCACCAAATTTTATATGGAGAATATCGACGTCTATCCTATGGAGCTGAAGATAGTTTTAGTAGACGCTAATGACAAGAGGTTTACGATAAACGATAATATAGAGGTCTTTAAGCTTAATAACGCTCCGAAAAACAAGGAGGAGATCTACGAGAGCAGCGAGGTATCGCGCAATACTATTCCGGAAGATTTTCTATTGCGAAAAAAATATAACCGCGACATTATAAGTGAGCTTACTCCTAAAGAACAAAGAGAGCTGGTGTGTTTTAAACAGACGGGTATGTTTGAGTATATCTTTTACGCTACCGATAACCTTAATCTTCTCGAAACAGAGTCCATTTCTAAGCTTATAAAACCTAAAAACGATACATGGTTCGTTCAATATGCCGCTAAGGTAAATCTTTTCGATAACTGTAAAAACGATTTAGCGCTCGGAGTATCCGTGATTTTCGGATTGGTTACGATTATAACTGTTATTCTTTGCGTTATGATATGGAATATGGTTAAACAACAGATTATCGGCGAACAGAAAAGGCTCGATTTTACAAACGCACTCGCTCACGATATTAAAACGCCGCTGTTCGTTATAAGCGGTTACGCCTACAGTCTAAAGGAAAAAATCGACAACGGTGAGCGTGATAGTTATATCGAGAAAATCTTAGACCAAACGGAAGCTATAAATAATCTTGTCCGCCGTATGATTGAACACAGTAAGCTCGATTCGTATAAAATTAAATTAAGTGTAAGTGAGTTTGATTTATACGAGCTTATAAAAGATACAGCCGGCAGTTTTGTAAAACTTCCCGACGGTAAAAAGATTAAACTCTCACAGGGCGGAAATAATGTAATTAAAGCGGATAAAGAGCTTATAAAAGAAGCGGCGCTTAATCTTATCGACAACGCCGTTAAATACTCTGTTTCGGACAGTGTTATTGAAATTAAAGTTGAGAATAAAGCCCTTACCATCTCAAATCCTTGCGAACATATCGAAAAATCCGATTTGAAAAATATCACCGAAGCGTATGTAAGAATGGATAAAAGCCGTCATAAAAAAGGCAACGGGTTAGGTCTTTCGATAGTTAATTCGATTATGAATTTACACGAAGCAAAGTATTCAATAAACGTAAAAGACAATGTTTTTACTTTTAAGGTTGTTTTTAACTTATAAGATATATCGGGAATGTCATCTGTCTTAGGCAGCGGCATTCCTGTTTTCTTAAAATTTCCGAAAATCTTAATACCAACTTCAGATTAATGAATTATAATTATGATAACGTAGCGGAAACGCTGTTTTGAAATTAAAATAAAAAGGGTGGAAAAAATGAAAAAAGCAAGAAAATTTTTAAGTGTGTTTTTATCTGTAGTTTTAATGCTCGGATTAACGGCGGCGGTTCCGGCGGCGAGCAGCGTAGTCGAAGCTCCAAAGCTTTCGTTTAACGCTCAAAAGGCGCTTTATGTACACGCTGTATCGTCGTCCGAGGATGTCGAGGCGTGGAGCGCGTGGCAGTGTGTCCACGGCAGAGATTATAAGGATATTAACCCCGAAGAAAAATACTTTTTCTTACCGGTGTCCGCCGACGCGTCTAAAGTCGATATTTTCAATAACTTTTCCGAAAGCGTTACCGTTAACGGCACCGAAATCCCGGCGGGCGAAGTAACCGCGGTGAATTACGAGCAGGATAAAACCTACGAGGTAAAAGCTGAGAACGAAACATATAAATTGCGTTTTATGAAATCCGAAGCTGAAGCAGCAGTGTACGTCAATAACAGCGACGCCGACGGCGAGGGTACCGATTTATTTACCTATCTCAGCGACGAAAAAACCAATACCGCTAAGGCTACGGGCGCAATTGTCACTCCCAACGGTAAGGTGGATAACACATCTATTAAGAAAATAAAGGGCAGAGGCAATACAACCTGGAATATGGACAAAAAGCCGTTCAATATCACTTACGATAAGAAGGTCAGCGTAGCAGGTATGAAAGAAAGCAAAAAATACTCCCTGCTCGCTAATTTTCAGGATGATACCCTTTCGAGAAACCGTATACTCTACGACCTTTCGGACGCGGTAGGTATGCCTTACGCTTCCGACTCGCGTTATGTCGATTTCTATATGAACGGTTACTATTGGGGTTCGTACCAGATGGCTGAAAAAATCGAAGTCGGTAAAAACTCTCTCATCAGTGATTTTGAGGAAACGGATTATCTAAACGAGGACGGAAGCGTTAAAGAGGATTTTCCGTTCTTATGCGAGGTAGACCCCGGCGCTCAGGTTGCGTATGATTATTTCGTAACACTCGACGACGGTTTAAAGATTACGATTAAATCCCCCGAAATCGCTCAGGGTGAAAAAGGCTATAACACTGTTAAAAACTACGTTAAAGAAAAGTTTACCGAGTTTTGTGACGTGTTAGGAAAGAACGACGAAAAAATAAAGGATATAGCCGATGTTGATTCAGTCGCTAAGCTTTATCTGATTAACGAACTCGGAAAGAACTGGGACGCGGGTTCGGCGAGCACATATTTTACATATAAACAGGATGAAAACGGTAAGTATAAGTTCTACGGCTCGCCTGTATGGGATTACGATAACTCCCTCGGCAACGCCGCGGGTATTAAGGAGATGCTCGATTATTTTGAGATTTATGATTACGAAAAGCCGACAGGCGAATGGGGTTCGTTCGCTATGGAATTTTTCTCTAATGAAATTCTGTTAAATCGTGTTAAAGAAATCTGGTTCGAGAAGTTTGTCCCCGCGATTGATCATTTTACGGGCAAGAAGTTTAACAGCGATATGGATAGGGTTTTCCATACAAAAGATAAGTATTTCACGCTTATTGAAAAGAGCGCCGAAATGAACTACGCTTGCGGTTGGCCGACATATACGGGCGAGTGGATTGCCGACCATTCTTCGCTCACTAAGCTTTCTTACGACAGCGAAACCAATACCTATTCGGTAAATAAATATCCGACTTCTTATCCCGATACCTTTAAGGGTAAGTTCGACTACGCTTGCGATTGGATGGTAAGCCGCGCGGCTTGGCTGTCTAAGGAGTACTCCGCCGAAAAGGTAAACGAGGTTGAGGTTAATAACGAGGAGGATTTACCTCCCGCCGTTGAACCCGACGTTCCCCAAGGCGATGACAAAACTCCGACTATCTCAGCTAAAAGCTTATCTCTTAAAGCGGGCAAAACTAAGATATTAAAGGTAACAGGAGCCGGCGTTAAAAGTTGGAAAAGCTCTAACGCTAAAGTCGTTTCGGTAAAGGGCGGAAAAGTGACCGCTCTTAGAAAAGGTTCGGCTGTAATTACTGTGGCTCTCACGAACGGCGCTAAGCTTACCTGTAAGGTAAACGTAAAGACTTCGCCGAAGCTGAGCAAAAAAAGCGTCACTGTTAAGGTAAAGAAAACCAAATCGGTAAAAATTATCGGCAAAGCGGGCGGTTTTAATAATAAGTATAAGAATACTAAAATTGCAAAAGTTACTTCTAAAAAGTCCGCTTCAAGCCTAAAGATAAAAGGACTGAAAAAGGGAAAGACTACTCTGAAGATTACCGTTAACGGAGTTAAACTAAAGTTAAAAGTTAAAGTGAAATAAGAAGTCGGGAGCCGGTGTAAAATCCGGCTCCTGTTTGAATTTAAGAGTATTAATATTTACAAAATTTTAAATTGACATTTTTAGACGATAGAGTACAATATAATTATAAAGATTAGGAGTGATAAAAAAATGATTTCGCTTTTTACCTCATTCGCTGTTTTGATTATAGGGTATTTGGTCTACAGCAGGGTTACGGAAAAGATTTTCGCGCCCGACGGACGTAAAACTCCCGCTATCGAGATTAACGACGGCGTCGATTGCGTTCCGATGAAGCGGTGGAAGGCTTTTCTGGTTCAGCTTCTGAATATCGCGGGAACAGGCCCGATTTTCGGAGCGTTAATGGGCGCGGTGTTCGGTCCTGTAGTATTTTTGTGGATTGTATTCGGCTCGATTTTAGGAGGAGCGGTTCATGATTATATGAGCGGTATGATAAGCTCACGCCACAAGGGCGCCTCTATAGCCGAGCTGTCGGGTACATATGTCGGCAAAATTACAAAATGGATAATGCGTGTGTTCTCGGTTGTACTGCTTGTTTTATGCGGTACGGTATTTGTTACAAGCCCCGCGGCGTTGCTCGATAAGCTGACTCCCGACTGGATGAACGGTACTTTCTGGGCGGTAGTTATTCTCGTATATTATCTGCTCGCCACGCTTCTTCCGATAGATAAGCTTATCGGTAAGCTTTATCCTGTTTTCGGAGTTTTGCTGATAATAATGGCTGTTGTAGTTATGGGCGGTATAATTTTTTCCGGCGGTAAATTCACAATCCCCGAATTATCGCTTCAAAATCTTCACCCCAAGGGCACTCCTATTTGGCCGTATATGTTTGTTACCGTAGCCTGCGGAGCTGTTTCGGGCTTCCACGCTACCCAGTCGCCGATGATAGCTAAATGTATTAAAACCGAGTATGAGGGAAGACCTGTATTCTACGGCGCGATGATAAGCGAAGCTGTAATCGCTTTAATATGGGCGGCGGCAGGCGTGTCCTTCTACGGCACAACCCAGCTTTTAAACGAAGCGCTTAAAGGCGGAGCTTCTAACGTTGTTTACGATATATCGACAGGCGTTTTAGGTGTATTCGGAGGAGTGTTAGCCGTAGCCGGCGTTATAATTTGTCCGATAACCTCGGGAGATACTGCTTTCAGAAGCGCAAGGCTTGTATTAGCCGAAACCTTTAAACTCGAACAAAAAAGTATAAAAAACAGGCTGCTTATCACAATTCCGCTTCTTGCGGTCGGCGGACTTCTTACGTGTTTCGCTATGGTTAACGAAAACGGATTCCAGATTGTATGGCGTTACTTCTCGTGGAGTAATCAGACCTTGGCGATGATTGCGCTTTGGGTAGCGACCGTTTATCTGATAAAAAAGGGCAAGTACCGTTTCGGCTCGCTCATAACGGCGTTCCCCGCGGCGTTTATGACGGCGGTAAGCGTTACGTACTTACTTATGGCGGAGGAAGGCTTCGGACTCAACGCGAATATATCTTATATTGTCGGAGCCGCGGTATCGGGAATAGCGCTTATACTTTACTTTGCGTATTTATTTAAACGACTGAAAAAACGCAAGCTTAACGAATGATTAAACTAAGTTAAAGCTCTGTAGATAAAGTGAAAAATGAAGAGATTACCGAAAACGCTCAGTCTGTTTCTCACCTTTCTGAAAATCGGACTGTTTACCTTTGGCGGCGGTTACGCAATGATTCCGCTGATTCAGCGTGAGACCGTTGATCATAAAAAGTGGATAAGTGACAAGGATATCCTTGATATTGTCGCAATCGCGGAATCAACGCCGGGACCAATCGCTATCAATGCGGCGACTTTTATCGGCTATCGCATCGGCGGCTTTTGGGGAGCAATGGCGGCGACTGTCGGCGTGGTGTTGCCGTCCTTTGCCATCATCGCGGTGATTTCCTATGTCCTTGCGGCATTCCAAAATGTAGTCTGGATTCAGTACGCCTTTAACGGTATTCGCGCAGGCGTTTTGGCATTAATCGTCAAAGCACTTTGGTCGATGTATAAGCAAAGTCCGAAAGGGATTTTTTCTTACCTGATTATGTTCGGCGCATTTGCCGCGACCGCGTTTTTACCTGTCAATGTCGTCTTTGTGATACTGTTCTGCGCGGCGGCGGGAATCGTGCAGGCGTTGATTGTCGGCAGGAGGGGCAAACAATGATTTACTTTGATTTGTTCCTCACCTTTCTGAAAATCGGGTTGTTTACATTTGGCGGCGGTTATGCCATGCTGCCTATGATTCAAGAGGAAGTTTCGGCACATAGCTGGTTGAACCAAAGTGAGCTGATAGATTTTATAGCCGTAAGCGAGAGTACGCCGGGACCGTTTGCGGTAAATATAGCCACCTTTGTAGGCACACGAACCGGCGGAATATTTGGGGGCTTGTGCGCAACGCTCGGCGTGGTGCTGCCGTCGTTTGTGATCATTTTGATCGTTGCGCGGTGTTATCTGAAATTCAAAAGCAACAAGCTCGTTGTCGGTGCGATGAACGGCTTGAAACCGGCTGTAGTCGGGTTGATAGCGGCGGCACTGTTGTCGCTTTCGTGCACGGTATTCTTTCCGCAGGGGTTTAGCGCGAATGTTTTCGGCACAGCGCAGTTTTACGTTTCGCTTAGTATATTTGCCGTGGCGGTTGTGCTGGCGTTCAAAAAGATACATCCGATTCTTATCATTCTGCTGTCAGCCGTTATCGGAGTCATAGCCGGCATGATCGGAACGGCTTGAAGCCGACAACCGGAGTAGTGAAGGGCAAAAAGATTTATGATAGAAAGGAAATGCAAAAGCCTTGGGAAGGATAAATAGTATTATGAAAAACGAGAGAGAAAAAATGACAAACGCCGAACCCTTTTTGACAAATGATCCCCAACTCATGGAGGATAAGAAAAAGGCACGAATTCTATGTTCCCGTTTTAACGAATC
>CAMHQC010000037.1 GCA_946187325.1 uncultured Clostridia bacterium | reverse complement strand
CTCTTAAAAACACTTGCGTGTTATCCTGATTTTTAGTGTTCAGTTCACTGTAATTCTCTTTGAGTACTGTCTAGCTTCGTTGCTCTTCACTTTTCCTTTCTTAACTCCCACTCGTCTAATCTGTTCCGAGTTCTTCGAACTCTCTACAGCTTAGTCCTCGCCGGTCGTTAATCAAGGGCTCCGAGCCTCAGCTTTTCTCAAAATTCATTACGGGTTTCTGTACTTTCGTTGTTTAATTTTCAAGGTTCTTGGTTCGCCGTGTTCTCACGTGGCGAACATTAAGATTATATTACAACAAACCTAAAATGTCAATATCTTTTTTGAAAAAATTTCAAAAAATTTTCAAATTTTTTCATTCTTCGACTTTTATACCAATAATAATGCTTTTTTTAACTTTATTTATTGATTTTTGCACATTGTTAATATAAAATATTAGTATAAAAATTCGAGGTGGTATTATGACTCAAAATCCATATCAGCAAAACATAGATATATTAAAGGATTTTTTTAGGAAACCGATAATTTTGGTTTTTGCGATTCTGTCGTTTGTTAACATTGTGCTTCAGCTATGTATAGGTTTTATTAATCCTTACGGCTCGGCTGTAAAAAGAGCGGCGGAATACTTTGTGCAAAACGACGGCCCCGCTAACGTCGACATAAGCAGCTTTCCTTCTGTCAATATTAATATAATCGGAATACTTATAGCGGTAGCTTTCCTTTTGTTTTATATTTTCAGCAAGAATAAGGATAATAACCTTTCGGTTCCCTCGAAAATGTATAAGGTCGTTTCGATAATTCAGCTTGTAATCTCTTGTATCGTAGCGGCGCTCATAATCGGAGCCCTGTCATTATTCGCGGTAATGGGTTTTTCGCTTTTATCTCTTCGAAACGCAACCGAATCCGTGAGCGGAGCGGAGACGTTGATTCCGATTATATCTTCACTTTCTTTAGCTATAGTTGTTCCGGTTTTTGTTTTCTTAATATTAAGCGCGATAGCTCGTCTGCTGTTCGCTAATTCAATCGAAAAGAGCCTCACTTCTATTTATTTAAGAAGAAAGGGCGCGATGTTTTTCGCAATACTTCATTTTATAGTTGTGGCAGCGACTGTTTTCTCTGTATTAGGATTCTTGATTTTATACTTAACTCAGCAGCATATGTTCTTCGCTTTCTCACCGTTACAGATAGCGCTTCTGCTTTTACAATTCGGTCTTGCGGCAGCGATTGACTTAACAGCGGGACTTATCGCGGTTAAATATTCGGTTTATATTAAAAATATTTCTCAGAAGTTCAGGATAGAAGTACCGGCTCCGAGCGTAACCGAGCCTGCTCCGCAACCGATAATTAACCACACCGCTCCTAACGTTCAGCCCGCTCCTATGATTAATCAACCGCAGAGCGATAATCCATACGCTCCCGTACAGACATATCAGCAGCCTGTTCAGGAAGAAGTTCCGCAGGCTTCCGTACAGCAGTATCCTCAGCCTGTACAGCAGGAGATTCCCGAGGCTCCCGTCAGAGAGGACTTTAATCCTCAGCCGATTGCTCCCGAACAACCAGTCGAACAGGCAGAGCCTGTTCCCGAAAAAGAAGGTGAAACAATTACGGAGAAAGCTCCCGAAACCGAACAGACGGAAGAAAAACCCGTTCACGTTCCGAGATTCTGCACTGCGTGCGGTAAACCTGTTAAACCCGGCGACAACTACTGCAACAACTGCGGAGCGGAAGTAGTTTACGATTTATAGAATTATACAAAAAATTACGGGCTGTCCTCGGACAGCCCGTTTTTTATTGTACCTTATTCTTTCTCGGTTGCTTTTTCGGCAGCTTTTTCCGAAGTTTCCTCGGCAGCCGAAACAGCCGAAGCCTTAAAAGCCTTAAAGTCCTTTACAGCCTTAGCTTTATTCTTATATTCGGCTGAGTTTGTGTTATTAGCCGCGGGGTCTGAGTAAACCATAAGGTATTTACCGTTATCGGATAAATAAGCGGGAACAGTCTCGCTGTAAAGAGTAAATGTACCTTTTTCGGTAACGCTTTTAATAACCTTATCTCTTGTATCGCTTTTCTTTCCGAGATTAAAGGCATAGAGCTCAACTCTTCTGTTGCCGTCAGTATACTTATAGCCTGTCTCGGCGCCGATAAGGTCAGCCTGCATTTTTGTAATCGCGTTTTTATCGTCGGTCTTAATATAACCGCTGTCCTTCATATAATCACGAAGCCCCTCGTAATTATCCTTATAGCTTGTATCGCTCAAGGTCTTTTCCTTATTAACAGCGGAAGAAGCCTCCGTGGTAGTTTCGCCGGTAGTGGCGGGGATTTTACTCTTATCCTTTACACCGGCGTAAGGGTCATAACACGAAGCGAATGACATCGCTATCACAAGTACGGCAACCGCCGAAATTAAAATCTTTTTCATTTTAAAACCTCCAATTAAGCAACTTATTCGTTTCGTCCGCAACATTTTTTATATTTCTTACCGCTTCCGCACGGGCAGGGATCGTTACGTCCGACTTTCTTGCCTTTGCGGATAGTTTTATTAGCGGTATCTGTGCCGTCGCCCGAGGTGGCTGTAGGCTCGGCAACCTTCTTGCGTTTAAGAGCTTTTTTTACAACATCGCTCTGTTCCTCGGAACCTTCGTCATCGTTACCGAGTCTTGCGCTTGCGGCTTTCTGAGCGGCTAAGCGCTTAGCGGCGGCTATTGCCTCGCGGCGTTTCTGCTGTTCGTAGATACGCTTAGGCTGGGTGAGCATAAGCTTAATAGTATCCTCGTGGATAGAAGCGATCATCTCGTCGAACATATCGAAGCCCTCTAAGCGATACTCAACAACAGGGTCGTGCTGACCGTAAGAGCGGAGATGGATACCCGCTTTGAGCTGTTCCATATTATCAATATGATCCATCCAATGAGTATCGACGCTTCTAAGCAGATATACGCGCTCCATCTCGCGAATAGTCTCTTCGGGGAGAAGCTTTTCATTTTCGGCGTAAATACCCTTAGCGTCCTCGCAAATCATTTCCTTTATTTCGTCGGGTTCGATGTTTTCCAAATCCTCCACGGAGAATTTATACTTATCGCGGTCTGTAATAGCCCAGTCGTAGTAAGTGTCGATAAGAGAATGGATATTCCAGTTATCTCTTATATCGGCGGGCAGGAAGTGGTTAACCGACGCCTCAACATGCTCGTCAATCATCTTTATAATAGAGTCGTGGATATTCTCGCCGTCGAGAACCTGGTCGCGCTGAGTATAAATAATCTCACGCTGTTTATTGAGAACGTCATCGTACTGGAGTACGTCTTTACGTATACCGAAGTTACGAAGCTCGACTTTTTCCTGGGAGTTCTCGATAATATTGGTTAGCATTTTGTTTTCGATAGGCATATCCTCGTCAACATTCATTCTCGAGAGCATAGCCTTCATTCTGTCGCCGCCGAACAGACGCATAAGGTCGTCCTCGGTAGACAGGAAGAATCGGCTCGTACCCGGGTCACCCTGACGGCCCGCGCGTCCGCGCAACTGGTTATCAATACGGCGCGATTCGTGGCGCTCTGTACCGATAATAAACAATCCGCCCGCTTCTCTTACCTTATCGGCTTCGTCTTTAATTTCCTCGCTGTATTTCGCGTTTAGCTCGGAGAAAATCTTTCTCGCTTCGAGGATATCCTCGTCGTCGGTCTCGGCAAAGCCCGTAGCCTCGGCGATTAACTCGTCCTCGATACCCTGCTTGCGCATAGAAGCTTTAGCGAGATATTCGGCGTTACCGCCCAAGGTAATATCGGTACCACGGCCCGCCATATTCGTAGCGATAGTTACCGCGCCGAGCTTACCCGCCTGGGCGATAATCTCAGCCTCTTTTTCGTGCTGTTTAGCGTTTAAGACATTATGTTTAATTCCGCGCTTCTTGAGCATTTTTGAAAGAAGCTCGGATTTTTCGATTGAAATTGTACCTACGAGTACAGGCTGTCCCTTTTTATTAGCCTCGACAATCTGTTCGATAACGGCGTTAAACTTACCTGTTTCTGTCTGGAACACAGCGTCGGGCAAATCCACCCTCGCAAGAGGTTTATTGGTCGGGATTTCTACAACGTCAAGCTTATATATCTCCTGGAACTCGGTCTGCTCGGTCATAGCCGTACCCGTCATACCCGAAAGCTTCTTGTAAAGGCGGAAGTAGTTTTGGAAGGTAATAGTCGCGAGCGTTTTACTCTCGTTCTGAACCTTTACGCCTTCCTTAGCCTCGATGGCCTGATGCAAGCCCTCGTTATAACGTCTGCCGTACATAAGACGGCCGGTAAATTCGTCTACGATTATAATTTCGCCGTCCTTAACAACGTAGTCAACGTCGCGTTTCATAATACCGTTAGCCTTGATAGCCTGGTTTACATGATGCTGAATAGTTAGGTTGTCGGGATCGGTTAAGTTATCTATATTAAAGAATTCCTCGGCTTTTTTAACACCGCTCTGGGTGAGGGTCGCGGTTTTAGCCTTTTCGTCTACAACGTAGTCGATACCCTGCTCGGCGTAATAGCTCTCCATATCCTGTTTAGCGTCGGTTTCGGTGAAGCGTTTTACCGTTAAGGTTTTAGCAAAGCGGTTAGCCTGGGTGTAAAGCTCGGTGGATTTATCACCCTGACCGCTGATAATAAGAGGTGTACGCGCTTCGTCAATAAGGATTGAATCGACCTCGTCGACAATAGCGAACGCGTGTCCGCGCTGTACCTTTTCCTCTTTATAAACTACCATATTATCTCTCAGGTAGTCGAAGCCGAGCTCGTTGTTCGTACCGTAAGTAATATCGGCGTTATAAGCTTCTTTTCTCTCGTCGTTATCGAGGTCGTGAACAATAAGACCTACCGTTAAGCCTAAGAAGCGGTAGAGCTTGCCCATCCACTCGGAGTCACGGCGGGCGAGGTAGTCGTTGACGGTAACGATATGGACGCCGTTACCTGTAAGACCGTTCAAATAAGCGGGTAAAGTCGCGACTAAGGTTTTACCTTCACCTGTTTTCATTTCGGCGATACGACCCTGGTGGAGAATAATTCCGCCGATAATCTGTACGGGAAAGTGTTTCATTCCGAGTACTCGAACCGAAGCCTCCCGGCATACCGCGAACGCGTCGGGTAAAATATCGTCGGTAGTTTCACCGCCCGCGAGACGTTCTTTTAAAATATTAGTCTGGCTTTTTAATTCAGCGTCGCTCATAGCGGCGTATTTTCCCTCTAAGCCGAGAACCTTCTCGAGCAGAGGGTTAACTCTTTTAATCTCTCGCTTAGAGTAGTTTCCAAACAGGAGTTTTAATGGATTCATAAATTTCGTATCCTTTCCAAATATATTACTTAATGTATATTACTTAATCTTTTATACTTTTAGCCGCTTGAATCACAGCCGCTTTCGCGACCTGACCCGCGGTGGAATATCCGTACTCGCTGCTGCCTCTAACTACGCAGGCAAACGCGAGCGGGCAGCCGCTGTCGGTACAATAGCCTATCATCCAGCCGTCGTTTTTATCGCTGTCGGCTCCTTTTACGGTTTCACCTGTGCCTGTTTTAGCGCAAACCTTAAGCCCGCCGAACATCGTATCGCCGTAGTCGTGGACTACCGCGTAGCGCATAAGCCCGCCGATTTTCTCCGCGGTAGAAGGCGACAGCATATTTTTACCCGTTGTACCGATTTTAGTAAGACCTATATCGGCGAGTATCGAGCCTGAGTTCCCGCTTATAATATACGGAATAGTCGGCGTTCCGCCTTTAGCTATAGCGCCGCAGATTACAGCCATCTGCATCGGGTTAACCTCGTCGGTATACTGTCCTACACCCGACCAAGCCAGTTGGTTTTTATTAGCTTTGGATATATTGTAACGGCCTTTTTTAGTATTAATTCCGCTGATTGTAAAGCTCGCGTTAATACCGAGTTTTTCAGCCGCTTCGTTCATTTTCTTTTCGCCGAGTTCCACAGCGAGTTCGGCAAACACGATATTGCAGGAATGTCCGAAAGCCTGTTTTAAATTAACGGTTCCGTGAGAGCCGACGCAGGTTATATCGCTGCCGCCGATATTCTCTTTACCGCCGCAATACCAGGTTCTTTCCCATATATCAGGGATATTATCAATAGCCGCCGCCGCGGTGACGATTTTAAAAATCGAACCCGGAGTATAGGTCGAGGAAAGCACGTTATCGAGGTAGACGCCCTCGTACTGCTCCTCATTCTTTTTAGTTATTTTAGGAGGCCCGTTCGGGTCGTAAGTTTTCGTACTTACCGAACAGATAACCTCGCCTGTTTCATAGTTATATATAACGCAGGCTCCGCTGTCGTAATCTTTAAGCTTATTATACGCCGTCTTACAGGTTTTCGCGTCTACCGTAAGCTCCATATCGTGACCATGACGGAAGCTTTGCGGCATATCAAGCCCCCATAAAAAGCTGTAGCCCGTAAGCTCCGAACGGAACTGGCTTTGTATAGCTGTAGAGATATTCAGCGAATCGTCGCCTACTACATGGAGGAGAGCTCGTCTGACCTGAGCGTCAGAATGATAAACACGTTTTCCGTCAACGCTTTCGGCAAGAACTCTTCCTTTTCGGTCGGAAATTTTACCCGCCTGAATAAGTCCGCCCGAGCCTGAAATATGTCCGTTATAGGGCTGGTCTACCCAGTCCGCCGCGTTTAAGATAGTCTCGATCACGAGAAATCCCAAACCGGCCAAAAAGGCTATAACCACTATAAAAATCAGCCATGAACGTTTCAGTGTCCTTTTCATTACGACTCTCCTTTCCTGTTAATTTAATCCCAAAATTATTTTGAGTAGGTTCGCTCGTCGGCGGCTTTAATAAACGCCAAAAGCCCCCAACAAGATATTATACTTGAACCGCCCGCGCTTATAAACGGGAACGTTACGCCCGTGAGCGGAAGTATATCTGTAGCTCCGAATACATTGAGCGACATCTGGATTACAAAAAGTCCCGCCGCGCAGCACGCGGAAATCGAATAGAAGGTGCTTCGGCTTCTTGTAGTAACCGAGCGCGCGTAGATAAACAGGGCGGCAATCGCTATAGCGACAGTAAGCGCCGAGATAAAGCCCATCTCCTCGCTCATAAGTCCGAATACCAAATCGGACTCCGAAGCGGCTACGTATTTTAACACGCCGTTACCTATACCTACGCCGAAAAGTCCGCCCGACGCGATATAAGTAAGCACACGAGCCTGCTGGTAGCCTCGGCTGTCCTGAGTATACTGCCATACATGACGCCAGCCCTGGAAACGCCTTAGCACATAAGGCTTCATATTCAGCACGATAAAACCGCCGAGTCCCGCGCCTGTAAGAGCGAGGATAACGGTTTTAAAATCTCCCGAACGTGTAAACGAGATAAGTAAAAATGTTCCGAAGAAGATAAGCGCCGTTCCGAAGTCGCCCATAAAAGCGAGCGCCCCGACGCAAATCGCCGAGAATATAATAAACTCGAGTAAGTTCTGTTTAGTTTGCAGCCGGTCGAGAGTAGACGCGCCCACAAAAATAAACGCGATTTTTACGAACTCGGAAGGCTGAACCGTTACAGGCCCGATATGAACCCAGTTAGCCGAACCGTTAGTAACCCGTCCGAACACAAGGTTGATTCCCAAAAGCAGTACCGCGGCAATCATAATAATTAAACGCCACTTACCGATACGGTCGGGATTTTCTATAAACTTTATAAGTATACAGAACGCTATCATACCGGCTACGGCGGCGATAAGCTGTACATAAGCGGGCTGGAGTACGGCATTTTTGACGTTTTGGCGGGCGAGCAGCATTACTCCTATTCCCGTAAAGAACAGTCCGAGAGCCTCCAGCTCAAACGCCGCGCGTCTAAGAATAACTCTCGACACAAAGTAGAACAACCACTCTACGCCTACTAAACATCCGCATAGTACAGCGGGGTCGAAATCCTTGGCTCCGTCACAGAAGCAAGCCTCAACCGCCATAAAAATATGAAACAGAGAAACTAAAATAAGAATCTTGTACGGCTGGATAGCGGGTTTATTCGAAACCTTCGAGAAAAACCAGCTCGACTGAAGCTCCTCGTGGAACTCCTCGCCTCGTCTAAAGGCGTATTCCCTGTTACCCAAAGTAATGGTATCGTCTATATTAAGCATAGCGCGCCGGCTTCCAACACGCTTTCCGTTAACGTAAGTTCCTGTTTTTGAGCCTGTATCGGTGATAAACCAGCCCTCTTTACGCCGTAAGAGCACACAATGATTCCTCGAAACCGCGGGATCGTCTATAGCGATATCCGAACCGCGCGATCTTCCGATAGAGTTTTCCCAGAAAAGAACAGGAGTTTTTTCGCCTGTTTCCAAATCCTGTAAAAGTACGAGCGGGCGCTCGGGACGACGGCGACGGCGCATAGCCGCGAAAATCTGATATACAATTACGAGCGTATACACGGGAAGCAGCATTCTTAAAGCCACAACAGCTATATCCATAATCAACGTCATACCGTCCGTCTCCTTTCTACAGAATTACAAATTTATACATAGTACATTTTACCTCAAAGCCATATAAAAGTCAATTATTTTATTGTCGATACCGCAGGCGTAGTTTATCGGTAAATCTACTTTTCTCGTCACCTGTATCGTCTAAGTCGATACTATACTTATAGGAGGCAAAATATGGAAATTCTTATATTATACGCTTTAATCGCATCGCTCGGCACATGGGCGGTAAATGTGCTCGGAGCGGCTACTGTGATGTTTTTTAAATCGCCGAAGCAGAAAACCCTAAACCTTTTACTCGGATTCGCTTCGGGCGTTATGATTGCCGCGAGCTTTTGGTCGCTTTTAGAGCCGTCGATTGAGCTTGCGGAAAAACAGTCGTCTCTACCCGCTTACGCGGTAGCGACAATCGGTTTTTTATTCGGCGCGGTGTTTATGTGGATGTCGGACAAAGTAGTCACATTCTCAAGGCGCAGGCTCGCTATATCAAAAGGCTCGCGTAACGAAAGAGTTAACCGCGTTATAATGCTCGTGCTTTCGATTACTCTTCACAATATACCCGAAGGGCTTGCGGTCGGAGTAGCCTTCGGCTCGCTCCAAAACGGAAACTTCTCGCCCGAAAACTTAATGGGCGCGATCACCATAGCCGTCGGAATCGGTATCCAGAACTTCCCCGAGGGCGCGGCGGTATCGCTTCCGCTTAAACGCGAGGGCTACTCATCGTTACGATGCTTTCTTACGGGTACTTTATCGGGGGTAGTCGAGCCGATAGCGGGCGTTATCGGAGCGCTCGCGGTAGTGCATATCCAATCGATACTCCCCTACGCTTTAGCTTTCGCGGCCGGAGCTATGATTTTGGTAGCGGTACACGAGCTTATTCCCGAATGTCAGCAAAACCAGGACACTCACCCTTACTTCGCGACGATGGGAATTGTGACGGGATTCGCCGTAATGATGCTTTTAGACGTAATGCTCGGATAAAAACTTCATAATTCTTCCTTTTTCAACTTTTTTCTAAAATAATGTTGCATTTTTTCGAGTTTTTTATTAGAATATAGGGTAGGATGATTTTCAATATTAGGAAGTAAAAAAATGGAAGTAAAATACGTCAACTTAAAGGTGGATAAAAGTAAATATAATCCCTCGAGCAGCGTAAGACGGCGTAATATTCAACCTCCGCGCAGACGGCGTAATTCATATAACTCGTTTAAAAGGCGCAGGAGAATTAATAAACGTCCGATTTTAGTTATCGCGGCGGTTATACTTATCGTTTTTCTCGGCGTGACGATTTGGAACGCGGTAAGACCTAAGTCCGATCCTGTTGAGGATTTAAAGTCCGCTAAGGTTTCCGATACCGCGGTTAAGTTACAGTGGAAAAAAACCGCGGACGCCGACGGATATATAATCTACAAAAAGACCTTCGACGAGGGCGATTTTAAAAAGGTCGATACTATCGGCAAAAAGAAAACAACCTATACGGTTAAAAAGCTCAGCCCGCTGACCGATTACACCCTTTGCGTAACCTCTTACAAAAAGGGCGATAACATTATCGAAAGCGACAGAAGAACCGTAGACATATACACTATGCCCGCGACACCTGTGTTCACCGAATGTAAATCTCACAGCGAGGGTACAATTTCTCTCGCGTGGAAATCTGTTCCGAACGCCGAGACATATCAGGTTCAGTACGTTAAAGGCGACGACAAGAACTTTAAAAGCGCCGTAACTAAATCGTTTAAACAGTCTAAGGCTCCTAAAACTACTGTTACGGGACTTGAAAAGGCGGGTCCGTATTGTCTTAGAATAAGAACCACGTCAACTCATAACGAACAGAAAGTAAACAGTCCGTGGAGTTCGGCTTACGTAGTATATATCGCCGAAAACTTCACTCTCAGAAGCAGTATTGATCCCAACAAGCCGATGGTCGCTCTTACATTCGACGACGGCCCCGGGTATAACAAGGCTTCGGGAAGTATTTTAGATACTTTAGAGAAGTACAACGCTAAGGCTACGTTCTTTATGGTCGGCAGAAACGCCGAGGGCAACCCGAACAACGTCAAGCGCAAGGTTAGTCTTGGTATGGAGCTGGGAAACCATACATGGAACCACGCTCATTACGGAGAGAACGTTCTTCCGTCCGATATCCGTAAAGCTTCGGACGCTATCTATAATATCTGCGGACTTTATCCGACAGCCTTCCGTTCGCCCGGCGGTATGACTACGGGTACAATTAAAGCCGAGTGTAAAAAGGAAAATATGCCGATTTACTACTGGACTATTGATACTCAGGACTGGCTCTCGAGAGACGCCGACAAGGTTTACAATTTAGTTATGAATAACGTTGGAGACGGCGATATAATCCTTATGCACGAGATTTACACCTCGACTGCCGACGCGGTTAAGAGAATTGTACCCGCTCTTCAGAAAAAGGGTTATCAGCTCGTAACCTGCAAGGAGCTGATGTACGCTAAAAACGGCAAGGCTCCCGAAAACGGAGTTGAGTATTTCAGCGCGAATAAAATTAAAGAATAAAAAGCGTGCGCACCCTGTGCGTGCGCTTTCTTGTTTTATAGGAAACGGCTTTTCACTTACAACTTCACACTTACAACTCGGGGGGCGGCTCACAATTCAACGTGAGCCGCCCCGATGTCTTATCTTTTAACTTTTCTAACAGAACTCCAGCTTGAGTAATAAACCTTATCTCCCGACTTTTTATAAGTCCTGAGTTTAAAGTAATAGGTCGTTCCTTTTTTAAGCCCTTTAACGCGTTTATAACGCTTAGTTCTGTGGATTGTATATGTCTTCTCGCCCTCGGTAAAAGCTTCGTCCTTAGCTAAGCAGAGCTTAACTCCCGTAGTCGAGGGAGCTATACTTTTCCATTTTACCGTAACGGATTTTTTCGACTTGGTAATCTTATTTATCGCGGCGGCTCCGGGAATAATCTTGAACTGCTTACTAAAGCTCTGGTCTTTAAATTTATGCGACACCTTAATTGTATATACGCCGTAGAAAGTGTGCCTCGAGGGCATAACTACGTTGTAGTACTTATCGGATATTTTGTTGCCGTTTTTATCTTTAACGGTTATCTTGGGAGTCCGGCTCCTGCCGTTATACACGAAAACGGTTTTCGAAAGACTAACCGAAGCTATGTCGGGCGATAAGTCTTTTTCGTATTGCAGGGCTTTATCGGCGGGTGACGGTAAACCGTCGGAATAAACAACCTGAGTTTCCGCTTCGGGATTATCGCCGATATTTACTATAACCGAGCGCTTCCCCTCTTCTTTATAGGAGCGCTGAACATCTCCGCGGGTAAAAATGTGAATCCAATAATTAAGGCCGTTATCATCGGTAAACACGCCGACGCCCATACGGGTGTAGTCGCCGAGCATATTAATTCTGTGCCCCTCGGAATTATAGTAGCCGTCGGTAGCTTCGCGCGGGTTTGAAAAACCTTTCGCGATATTTTCGGCTACGGCTTCTTCCCAGTCCGCGACCGTTGACCACGATTTTGTGTTCGGTCGGATATGGGAGAAGTTAACGCTGCACTCAGCCGCTCTAATCATAGCGGGTTCAGTGAGCGAAAAATCGTTCTCGAGTTTTTCAAGTCCGTTTTGCTCACGGTAATCGTTGATATACTCAGCCATTTCGTTAGCGTAATCAAAATTAAACGTTCCGTGAACCAAATATCCGCTTTCGGCGAACGCCGTAACGCTTAAAGCCGAAAGTAAGATAACGAGCGCGGTCAGAACGGCGGTTATTTTTATTAAATTTTTCATATAGCCGTCCTCCTTCAGCCCTATTTATATAATTATATACCACAAATTGCACAAAATCAATATAGTTGTTTAAAAATTATTGTTCGTTACGCCTCGCTTAAATAAAATGTAACCTTTTTAACGGTAAAGTGGTATTATTAATGAAGGAGGAAATAGTGTGAAAACTCACACTATCAAAGATTTATGTTGTCCGCCCGGTTTGCCGCAAGCGGCAACGGGCGATGACTATAATCGCCATACACGCCTTATCCGCCCACGGTAAGGTTGTAGGGAATTTTAATGGCTATTTGTGGGCGGAAAGGCTATGGCGATTATTATGGAATTGTTTAGCGCTGACAATTTTATAGAGGAAACTGTAAA
>CAMHQC010000036.1 GCA_946187325.1 uncultured Clostridia bacterium | reverse complement strand
GTTGCTGCTATCTATCCGATCACCCCTTCTTCCGTAATGGCTGACCTCACCGACAAGTTCTCGGCAGCAGGCCAGAAAAACCTTTTCGGAAGAGAAGTTCAGGTAACTGAAATGCAGTCAGAGGGCGGCGCGGCAGGCGCTGTTCACGGCTCACTTGCAGCAGGCGCGCTCACAACTACTTACACAGCGTCACAGGGCCTGCTCCTTATGATTCCTAACATGTACAAAATGGCAGGCGAGCTGCTCCCGAGCGTAATTCACGTTTCGGCTCGTGCTCTCACCAGCCACGCGCTTTCTATTTTCGGCGATCACTCAGACATTTATGCCTGCCGTCAGACAGGTTACGCAATGCTCTGCTCCAACAACCCTCAGGAGTGTATGGACCTCGGTGCTGTTGCTCACCTTTCTACTATCAAGGGCAGAGTTCCCTTCCTTCACTTCTTTGACGGCTTCCGTACCTCTCACGAGATTCAGAAGATTGAGGAGTGGGATTACGCAGACCTCGCAGATATGCTCGATTGGGACGCTGTTGAGGAGTTCCGCCGCCGTTCACTTAACCCTGAGCACCCCGTAACAAGAGGTACAGCTCAGAACGACGATATCTTCTTCCAGGCAAGAGAAGCTTGTAACAAGTACTACGACGCTGTTCCCGAGGTTGTTGTAGAGTATATGAATAAGGTCAACGCTAAAATCGGTACAGACTATAAGCCCTTTAACTACTACGGCGCTGAGGACGCTGAGCACGTTATCGTTGCTATGGGTTCTGTATGTGATACAATCGAAGAGGTTGTAGATTACTTAAATGCCGCAGGCGAAAAAGTAGGTCTTTTAAAGGTAAGACTTTATCGTCCGTTCGTTGCCGACTATATGCTCTCTGAGCTTCCTAAGACTGTTAAGACTATCTCTGTTCTCGACAGAACTAAGGAGCCCGGCTCAATCGGCGAGCCTCTCTACCTCGACGTACTCGCCGCTATTAACGGTTCTGATTTCTCAGACGTTAAGGTATATACAGGCCGTTACGGCTTAGGTTCTAAGGATACAACTCCCGCGGATATGATCGCCGTTTACAGAAACGCCGAGTCCGCCGCGCCTAAGAGAAGATTTACTGTCGGTATCGTCGATGACGTTACTAACCTTTCTCTCCCGAGAGTTGAGAATCCCGATACTACACCTAAGGGTACAACCTCCTGTAAGTTCTGGGGTCTCGGTGCTGACGGTACTGTAGGCGCTAACAAGAACTCAATCAAAATCATCGGCGATAACACCGATATGTACGCTCAGGGTTACTTCGCTTACGACTCCAAGAAGTCGGGCGGTCTTACAGTTTCCCACTTGCGTTTCGGTCATACTCCGATTAAATCTACATACTATGTAAGCAAGGCTGACTTCGTTGCTTGTCACAATCCTTCTTACGTTGATAAATATGATATCGTTGACGACCTTAAAGAAGGCGGTTCATTCCTTCTCAACTGCCCTTGGGATGTAGACGAGCTTTCAGAGCGTCTCCCCGCTAAGATGAAGAAGATTCTCGCCGAGAGAAATATCAACTTCTACACTGTTGACGCTATCAAGATTGGTAAGGAAATCGGTCTCGGAAGCCGTGTTAATACTGTATTACAGTCCGCGTTCTTCAAGATTGCCGATATTATCCCCGCCGACCACGCTAAAGAGCTTATGAAAGAAGCCGCTAAGAAGTCTTACCTCAAGAAAGGTCAGGCTATCGTAGATATGAACTACGCAGCTATCGACGCGGGTATGGAGAACTTAAAGAAGGTTGAGATTCCTGCTGAGTGGGCTAACGCTACAGGCGAGGCTAAGGCTGACAAGGCTGAAGGCAGCGGCGAGCTCGTAGAGTATGTAAACAAGATCTTAAAGCCCGTTAACGCTTACAAGGGTAACGAACTGCCCGTATCCGCGTTTATGGATTATGTAGACGGTACATGTCCTCAGGGTTCGGCAGCTTTCGAAAAACGCGGAATCGCTGTAGACGTTCCCGAGTGGCAGCCTGATAACTGTATCCAGTGTAACAAGTGCGCAATCGTTTGTCCTCACGCTGTAATCCGTCCTGTTATTATGACTGACGCTGAGGTTGACGCCGCTCCTGTTGATACTAAGACTGCTGTTGCTACAGGTCTTAAAGATTATAAATTCGTTATGACTGTTTCTACCCTCGACTGTACAGGCTGCGGAGCTTGCGCTAACGTATGTCCCGGTAAGAAGGGTGAGAAGGCTCTCGTTATGAAGCCTATCGACAGCCAGAGAAAATACCAGGCTGTATTTGATTACGGCGTAAGCCTCGATCCCAAGGAAGAGGTTGCCGCTAAGTTTAAGCAGAGCACAGTTAAGGGCAGCCAGTTTAACCAGCCGCTCCTCGAGTTCTCGGGCGCTTGCGCCGGTTGCGGCGAGACACCTTACGCTAAGCTCGTAACTCAGTTGTTCGGCGACAGAATGTTTATCGCTAACGCTACAGGTTGTTCGTCAATCTGGGGTGGTTCCGCTCCCGCGACACCTTACACAGTTAACAAGCTCGGCAGAGGTCCCGCTTGGCAGAACTCCTTATTCGAGGATAACGCTGAGTTCGGTCTCGGTATGGCTCTCGGACAGAAAGCTATCCGTAACAGATTAGCTGAATATATCACAGAAATCGCTGACAAGACTTCTAAGGATTCCCTCAAGGACGCTTGCGCGGCTTATATGGATACATTCGATGATTCTATGGCTTCACGCGCCGCTACAGACGCTCTTATCGCTGAGCTCGAGCAGGCCGACGACGCTGTAGCTGATCTCGCTAAGAAAACTCTTATTGATAAAGACGAACTCGCTAAGAAGTCTATGTGGATCTTCGGCGGTGACGGTTGGGCTTACGATATCGGTTTCGGCGGTCTTGACCATGTAATCGCTTCGGGCGAGAATGTAAATATCCTCGTATTCGATACTGAGGTTTACTCCAACACAGGCGGTCAGGCTTCCAAGGCTACACCTATCGGCTCTATCGCACAGTTCGCGGCTGCCGGTAAGGCTGTTAAGAAGAAAGACCTCGCGGCTATCGCTATGAGCTACGGCTATGTATATGTTGCTCAGGTTGCTATGGGCGCTAACAACAACCAGGTGCTCAAGGCTATGGTTGAGGCTGAAAGCTACAACGGACCTTCTATCATTATCGCTTACGCTCCGTGTATCAACCACGGTATCAAGGGCGGTATGGGAATCGCTCAGGACGAGGAGAAGAAGGCTGTTGACGCAGGCTACTGGAACCTCTTCCGTTATGATCCGAGACTCGCTGACGAAGGCAAGAACCCGTTTATACTCGACAGCAAAGCTCCTTCCGCTTCTTATCGTGACTTTATTATGGGCGAAGTTCGTTACAACGCTCTCTCACGTAAGTTCCCCGAAAGAGCCGAGAAACTCTTTGAAGAGGCTGAAACAGGCGCTGAGAAGAAGTACGCTCACCTCGCTAAGCTCGCAAGCTTCGAGGACGCTACCTGATTATAAAATCAGTATTAGTTTAATATTAACGCCGAATGGATTTTCCATTCGGCGTTTTTATCATATTTAAGCTGAATTTTTCGTCAAAATACAAATAGACATTTACGGTGTATTGTGGTAGAATAAAACTTGTGAGGTGATACTATGGATATTTTTCTGAATTTTGACTATTCGATACTCGATTTTATAGCTAATAACATCCGAAACGAGTTTCTTGACCCCGTTATGGCGGCGGTATCCCAGTTCTCCGATAAGGGAATCGGTTGGGTGATTATCGCGCTGATTCTTCTTGTCCCCAAAAAGACGCGTCCCGCGGCAGTCACGGCTTTAGCGGCTATGACCTTTGCGCTGTTATTCGGCGAGTTTGCGATTAAGAGCATCGTCGCAAGACCGCGTCCGTTTGTAACGTACGAGAGCTTTCACTCGGCGGCTATGCCGTTTACGCTAAACACCGGCGAAGCCTCGGGCTTTAGCTTTCCGTCAGGACACACAGGCGCTTCGTTCGCGTTCGCGGCTTCTATGTATAAGGTGAATAAAAGGGTTGGAATTATCGCGACAGTCGCCGCGGCGATAGTTGGATTTTCCAGACTTTATAATTACGTTCATTTTCCGACCGACGTAATCGCGGGAATGATTTTCGGTATAATTTCGGCGATGATTTTTATATTTATTTTCAACAAATTCGGCGTAGACGATAAATTGCGCCGAATCGGCAGAAAAAAGGTGTAACATCTATGAAAAAATTTCTATCTTTATTTTTAAGTATACTAATTGTATCGACGGCGGTTATCGCTGTTCCCGTATTCGCGGCTGATAAAACCTACGAAAAGGGAAGCGTTGTTAAGCTTACCTTTACCGCGAATGATGTAAACCACGATTTTACGGCGCTCGAGGGCGAACTCACCTTTTCCGATAAGCTTACGATTGACGAGGACAGTGTAAAATTCCCGCACATAAGCGATATTGAGTATTCGGTTTCGGGTAATTCTATACCCTTTAACGCTACCAATCTCGACAATTACGACATAAGCCCTGATAAAGTTATTATGAGCGCGGAGTTTACGGTTAATGAAACCGCCGAAACTCTCGACGTAAAATGTGTAATCAACGATATTTATTACCGCGACGGAAAAGACTTTATCGTTCCCGAGGGAGTAACTCTGCCGTATACGCTCAAAATGTATGAGGGTGACGAACCTCCTACAGAAGCAGTGACAACCGAGCCCGCTACAGCTACCCGAGCGACTGATTCTACCGAAGAAACTACCGCTCAGGCGGAGACAACCGCCTCAACCGATACCACCGAATCGGTTGAAACCACTTCCGCTACAGAACCAGCCAGCTCCGCGGTAGAGCCGACCGAACCCGAAAGCGTGACTGTTGAACCTACTGAACCCGCAAGCTCAACCGTAGAACCACAGGAAACCACAGCTCCCGAAACAGTTACCGCTCCGACGGAAGCTACGACGGCCAAGCCCGTAGTTAAAAAGGCTAACCCGATTAAAGTCACTGTTAAAAAGAAAACCGTAAAAGCAAAGACTTTAGCTAAAAAGGCTCAGACCATAAAGGTCGTAACGGTTAAAAAGGCTCAGGGCAAGGTCACTTTCGCCAAGCTGAAAAGCGGAACGACTAAAAAGTATTACAAAAAGCTTACCGTAAATAAGACGACAGGCAAGATTAAGCTCAAAAAGGGCAAATACACCAAGGGCACAATCAAGCTCAAGGTCAAAATTTTTGCCAAGGGCAACTCGAAATATAAGTCTAAAACCATTAAGAAAACAATTAAAATAAAGGTAAAATAAAAAATCGGCTCGTTTGAGCCGATTTTTGTTTGCAAATATTTAAAATTCTATTCCGAATCTCGCCTGAACTCCTTTATCGTAAGGGTGGCGGATTTTTTTCATCTCGGTAATGTAGTCGGCGAGAGCGAGTATCCGCTCGGGCGGATTATGTCCCGTCATAACTACCTCTAAGTTCTTCGGAACATTCGACACAAATTCATAAACATCGTGTTCGCTTACCATCCCCGCCTCAATCGCGGAGAAGATTTCGTCCAAAACTATCATATCGTATTTCTCCGTGAATACCTTGGTAACGCTGTCGTCGAAAATCTTCCTGAACAGTTTAGAAGCCTTTGCCTTTTCTTCCTCATTCATATTAAAGGTGAATTTAAGCTCTACGGGAGCGAAGCTCAGGGTAATATTTTCGGTATGGCTGAGAGTATGGCGTTCTCCCGAAAACTCCGTTTTCAAAAACTGCACAAAAAGAACCTTCATCCTGCTTCCCGCGGCGCGCGCCGCAAGTCCGATAGCCGCGGTGGTTTTACCTTTACCGTCGCCGTAATATATATGTACCATAAGCTCACCTCTCTTATTTATATAATATATCTGTTTTAAAAAATATTCAAGATAATTTACGAAAAAATCGCCAAAAACCTCAGTTTTTTTCTACGAATATTATTCGATTTTTGACGTACAATCAAATATCAGGGGCAAAACATATAAATCCAATAGGAAATTGAGGGCGGTTTTTATGTATTTAATGGAATGATAAAAAATCGTATTGACAAAACAAAAGTAGTTTAGTAAAATTAGTTTGTAAACTTAATTTGAATAATTATATATATTAGTTGACTATAAATTATGGAGGTAAGGGATTGTCGATGAAAAAATTTATTATTCCTTTTGCTTTTTTATTGGCTATAATAATTTGTGTTGCAGTTCCGGTGGGTGTAACGGCTTCGGTTGATACATCCGCGAGCGGTGATGAAGCTGTTGCTATCGCTAAGCTCGAAAACCCGACAGGCGCGGTTGAACCCGCTACCGAACCAAGAATAATCCCGAGCGAAGTCAAGGGACTTAAAGCGAGCGAGGTTGATTCCGATACCTTGCTTTTAAGCTGGGATAAAAGCGACTACGCGACGATGTACACTATCTATCGCGCGAGTGAAACCGAAAACGGAAAAATCGGAGAGTACGAGAAGTATAAGAACGTAAAAAACAATACGTTCCGCGATACCGGACTTTCCGAGGCCAGAATATATAAATATCAGGTGTTCGCTTATAGAATTACGGACAATTATATCACCCAGAGCAAGCCGGGGGCAGTTTCGGTTATGACTAAGCTCGAGAATATCGAGAGCGTTACTCTTTCCGATATTACCACATCCTCGATTACCGTAAACTGGAGCGCGAGCGATAAGGCGGATAAGTATATCCTTTATCGCAGCGACGAGAAAACCGACGGTTCATTTAATCCGTACAAGAAGCTCGGCGAGTTCGATAAGGACAGCCGCCGCGAGTTTACCGATAAAGATCTTACAGGCGGTACTGTATATAAGTACAAGGTTATATGTAAGCGTACCGAGGGCGGAAACTCCGCCGTGAGCGCGGGCAGAGCCGCTAAGGGCGTTACTGCTATCAGCGCTCCTAAGCACTTTAAGAAAGTTAAGGCTACCGAAACCGCTATTAAGCTCGGTTGGGACAGCGTAATTCACGCGAGCAAGTACGAGCTTTACCGCGACGGCGTTAAGATTAAGACGGTTAAAGAAACTTCTTATACGGATAAAGGGCTGTTAAGCGGTTCGTTACATAATTATAGCGTAAAAGCTCTGCGAAAAGTAGGGAAAAGTGTACGTGAAGGCAACAGAGCTTATCTGAACGCTTCCTGTAAGCTTCCCGGAGACAGAATAGTCGTTTCGATTTCTAAACAGAACCTCAAGGTTTATAAAAAGAATAAGGTCGTATATTCCACAGCCGTTATCACAGGCGCGCCCGGCGACAGATCTACATCGGTAGGACATCATCATATTATAAGCCGTAAGTCGCCCGCTATCTTAAAGGGCTCGTACCGCGGCAGTAAATGGACTACACGGGTAAGCTACTGGATGGGCTTTACATACAGCGGCCAGGGTATCCACGACGCTACATGGCAGAGCGCGTTCGGCGGACAGTATTACCGCCAGGGCAGAGGCTCGCACGGATGTGTAAATGTATCGCTTTCATCCGCTAAAAAGATTTATGAAAACAGCCGCTACGGCGAGCTTGTAATAGTTAAAAATTAAAACTAAGACCGTTGCGAAAGCAGCGGTCTTTTCTTGCAAGAAAAGCTCTCTTCAATTTGCCTTCTCCTCAATGAGAAGGCAAATAGTAGACACCTACCTTAACACCGTAGGGAACACCCTCTACAATGTATGGGTTTCGTTACCAAATTGAAATTTGGACTCAACCTCATGCGGTGTTCCGAGGCGGGTTTTCCGTTAACGGCGTGTTTTCCTTTTGCGTTAGCAAAACGGTACATATCTACCGTTTCGCCGTTGGCGAAAGGACAGTACCTGCTACATATAGTAACTTTAATACATAAGTAAAGTCCAGCCCAAAATATAGTCGTCTCACTCGTTCTAAGAACGAACTCGTGACACTCATTTTATATATGATAAATCATATATAAAAAATTTATATTCTCCGCTCAGTTTTCTGCTGCGCAGAAACGAGCGATGAGTTTTTGAAAGCAAAGCTTTCTCAGACGCAGCGCTTTTGCTCCCTTTATCCGCCACAGGCGGCGGTCGCAACGCTACCGTTCCCTACAATCTCAAGGTGACTGTGGGACAAGAAGCCGAGTAGTAAAAATTCATAAAAAATTATCACAAAAGAATTAATATTTGTACAAGATTTTTGGTTAAAAAAATTCACAAATGCTTGTTTTAGGAAAAATTATATGCTAAAATACAGAAAAGTATAGGTATTATCGGTACTGCGTATTGTATATAAACGCGTAATATATAATGCGTAAATCAATCGAATTAATGGCAAAGCCCGACCCTGTTTTAAATAACGGCGGTATGATTTTCCATATTATTGAAACCTCGTGGTCAGATATCGCGGGTTTTTCGGTTGGTAAACTATTAAAGAATTTTACGAAAGGGCTTGACGTATGACGGCAAGAGCGATAATGCTAAAAGCAAGCAAGAAAGCAAGCACTGGCTGCGCTTACTTTCGCGCGCCCTTTTTACAGAAGAATCACACTTATCAACTGACACAGACGTAGTGTATCACTGCGCCTGTGTTTTTGTTTTGGTAACAATCTGCCTATTTGTTTGGAGTTTCTCCAATACCTGAGGTCAGCAGGCAGAACCAAACCGGCAGTGTTATATAGTTAAGGCAACACCGCATGATTCATGCGGATTGCAGGGCAAGCGCCGTGAGTTATGCGGCGTTGCCTTAATCAAATTTAAAAGGAGGAAAACTTATGACAAAAATTTTAAAAAGACCGCTCAGCGTTTTGCTTACGGTTTTGATTGTTGTAAGCATTTTTGCCGTGTCTGTTATTACGACTTCGGCTATGCAGATTTTTGCAAAAACCCTGACAGGCAAGACGATCACTCTTGACGTCGAGCCTTCGGACACGGTAGAGAATGTTAAAGCAAAAATCCAGGATAAAGAGGGTATACCGCCCGATCAGCAGCGTCTCATCTTTGCGGGCAAGCAGCTCGAGGACAACAGGACGCTTGCCGATTATAACATCCAGAAGGAAAGCACCGTTCACCTTGTTTTAAGACTTAGTCAGTATTCCTCGCTTGTTCCTACTTCCGAGGACACTGCGGAGACTTTGGCATCTAAGCAAGTAACCTTTAACGGAAAGCAGTGGTACATTATTGAGGATAACTCCACAAGCGAAAATGAAGGTAGTATAACCTTGCTTTACGCGGATGCAAGCCTTGGAAATGCAAAATTCGACAGCAATGGTTCTAACGATTACAACAATTCGTCAATTAAGAGTACGCTTGATGCTTTAACTGGAACCAAAGGTTCATTCGCGAGTGTCGCCGGCGCAATAAAAGATACCGATTACGGCAAGATATACCTTTTGAGTGTAGATGAAGTCGAAGAGGTACCGTTGAATGTTCGTACTTCATTTGGTTATAATTTCTGGTGGCTCCGTACTGCCGGCACCAAAGCAGATATGGTTGCTTATGTATTCGTTACCGCTCAAGACACTCCGGGCAGAGTAGCTACAGGCGGTCTTGATCCTGCCTCCTATTCCGGCGGAGTTCGTCCGGCGTTGCAGCTTGATTTATCAAAAGTTGATTTCGATTCCGAGAATCAGAGCATAACAGTTGATACGGATGTTATGATCGAGTCGCTTGCAGAGGTAAATGGTATTAATTTAAGTAAATATTATCAGATTCCCGCGGAGAATATGTACTTTACTCCCGGACAGAATTGGCGCAAAGGTGATATGTCTGGCAGATATCGTGACGATTATCATTACGTTGCCACAAAGCAGTTCACAAAGGAAAAACTGCCGAAGGATTCTCTTATCTTTTGCAAGGCTTACTATGCTTTTGACACAGTGGCATGGAATGAGAGTACAAATGATTCGAAAACTGTACCAACCGGCAAAGGTCATAGTTCACTTACAAAAATAGAAGATCTGTTTGACTGGTGGAATAGCTATACACTCTTTGGATTCAACCTCACAAAGTATGTTGAGGGTGGTTTCACCACGAAAGCGGAAGTAGATACGTCAAGTATTAACGACGCCTTCCGTATATATGTTCCTAAGGCTGATAATGTTGCTGAGGTCGACGGTAAAGGCTACCAGACAATTGATAGTGCCATCCGCGCTGCCGAAGCGGGTCAGACGGTCAAGTTGCTCAAAGACACTCAGGAGAGTGTAGCTTTGAAAGCGGGAGATGACATCGTCCTCGACCTGAATGGTTACACATTGACTAACGATGGTCACCACAGCACAATCATTACGCAAAAAGACTCAACGCTCACGGTTACTGATTCCAGCCAAGACAAGACCGGAAAAGTAGATAATATAAATAATTATGCCGGTCCACTTTTCAACGACGGCGGTACGGTTATCTTGAACGGCGGTACATTCACCAGAAGCAAGGAAGCAGGTAATGACGTAAATACCTATTATACCGTTGTAAATCGTGGCACAATGACTATCAATGAAGGTGTAACGATCGATAATAATAAGTCGATAGATTCAAGCCTGATTGAAAATGGATATAACGAAATAAATAGAAAGGGTTATCGTGAATTAGATCCTAATTGTTCTTTAGGCTATGTTGCAGGCGTAAACTCAGAGTATCCCACCTTGACTATTAATGGCGGTAGCTTTATAGGAGGAAGAAATACTCTGAAAAACGATGTTAACGGCAAAGCGGTTATCACAGGCGGAAGCTTCTCGTCAAACACCGGTAACGCTGTTTACAACGTAGGCGAGCTGGCTATTGAGGGCGGTACATTTACCGCGGCGGATGGTAAGTTTGCACTGCGCAGCGCCGCAGAGAGCGGCAAGACATACGGTCCGGAATCGGCTTTCGGCTCCGCAACCGTAACCGGTGGTACATTCAATGGTACATTACAGGAAGATAACGGAGCTTCAATTGCTGTAAGCGGCGGTTCATTCGACCGCGCGGTTCCCGAGAATTGCTGTGCAGACGGATTTGCTCCTGTTACATCACCCAATGCCGATGGTAAGTATGTTGTAGATGTTCCTGTCAACTACGACGGCGAGCATACCCTCAACCCGAACGATAGGATTGCTGTTTCGGACGAGGACGAGGGCAAGAAAAAATTCGACCTTCATCTCAACCAGTATCTCAATATGCAGATGCTCGGCGTTCAGCTCAAGAGCTCAATCACAACCGAGGGCGGCGAGGACGGAATCCGCTTTGTAACGGCGGTAAACTCCAACCTGCTCAAGGGCAACAATATTAAGGACTACGGCTACATCGTAGTCAAGGCTAAGGCAAACACATCCGTTGATAAAATCTACGCCAATATGGATAATCTGACTTATAATAATGTTGACGGCAAGAACCGCTTTAGATGCTACGGCTCGAGCAACACAATCTCGGGCAAGTTCGGTCAGTACGCGAGCGACACAGAATACAAGTACGTAACCCTTTCTCTTACAGGCACACAGGACAGCAACGACACAGTCGCGGCTCGCTTCTATGTACAGACAAAGGACGACAAATATTACTACGCGGATTATATTGACGGCAATAACGCTACTCACGGCGGTATGGCGTTTGATCTCGCCAGCGTGCGTAATAATTTAAAGTAAGGAGGAAATGATAATGAAAATTTTATACAAAACTCCTGAAATCACAGTAGAAGAACTCACAAAGTCAGACGTACTCTGCGCTTCTGCTCTCGACACGGATAACAATCTCGGCTCCTACAGCGGCGCGAACAGCGTAAGCTCGGCAGGAAGCTTTGACTTTGACCTCGGCAAACTTGTCGGCTGATAAAAAACTAAGGGGCGCAACCGCGCCCCTTGTACATTGGAGAGAATATGAGAAGCATAATTAGATTTTCATATGATTTAAAAAAGAAATTAGGCAAGTGGTACACGGTGTTTTTCAAGAGAATACTGCCGTTTATAATTTATCTCTTGCCAATTAATATCATAATCGCGAGAACGAGCGACTGGCTTGTATCGCATTATCTTAGAGGAATCCAAGACCTTCTCAGCGATATGCGCAGTCCGTACTTTCTTGTGATGTGGGCGGTGCTAGCGTTGATTTTTCTCGCTCTGCTTATCTTTGCGCCGAAAGCGGCGACAGTAGTTGAGTTTTTGTTTGGATTTTACTATATTTTCCTTGCGTTTAAGTTCAGCTACTTTAATCCGCTCGGAATCGCGTTGCTCGTTGCGCTTATAGTTTTTCTAATCTTCAAGCTGTTGTTCCTGTTTGTGAATATTATGTATGATATTACATACGGATTCGATGACGCTGAGCGCGGCAGAAGCGGACGTAGAGTGAGAAAATCCGACAGCGACTTTTTCTTCGGATAAATTAAATTACGCCAAGCTCGTAACCTGTATGGGTTTTCGTGCTTGGCTTTGATTTACAGTAATTTAAGTTTAAATAATGTGTTGACAATTAATTGATAAATTGATATAATATACCTTGCGCAAGCCAACTGCGGGCCATTAGCTCAGTTGGTTAGAGCTATCGGCTCATAACCGATCGGTCCGGGGTTCGAGTCCCTGATGGCCCACCAAAAATAGGAGTACCGTTTGGTACTTCTATTTTTTTGCCGTCAGGGACTCGAAAGGGCGTAAAGAAAACAGTCCGGGGGACTGTTTTTAGCCCGTAGAGTTTATGATATTCCGGCTATGATACAAGCCGCGCGGTTCGAGAACAGAGTTTTAAAATAATAAAAAATACTGATGGCCCACCAAAAATAGGAGTACCGTTTGGTACTTCTATTTTTTTGCCGTC
>CAMHQC010000035.1 GCA_946187325.1 uncultured Clostridia bacterium | reverse complement strand
AACCTTTGTGCAGAAAGTAGAAACTGAAATATGTTATAATTTTCTTAGAAAAAAATGAAACTTTTTCGTGATTTTTCAACACTACTATAGTAGAAGCCTTTAAATCCTCGTCAGAAGTAGTCGGAGCGTATCGAAGTTATTATAAGCCCAACAGTGAATATGTAAAGGTTAATTATTGTTTACTATAATATATGTAAAAGGAGAGAATTTATTTAAAAAGCGTAAAATATATAATTTCGTTATTTGGTTTAATCTTATTGGTGTTTTTCTCAACAGCGTGTTCTCAGCCAAATGTTTCGGCAAAACAGAATATCCCCGTAGAAAAAAGAACAGCGTATTTAAATAGCGAGGATGTGTTTAAGGGCGGTAATGATGAGCGCACTTATAATTTTAAACTGGATAATAAGGAATATATTGACGAGGATTGGGATATATACAGCAACGGCGAAGGCGGATATTATCTTCCAATCACAGGACGCAAGATTACTAAAAATATAAAACCTATAATAACAATTTATGAATATAAAACCAGTACCCAAAAAGTACCTGTAAAGAAAATTGAGATAACTGTCAAAAAATCTAAGCCGTTAAACCAAAATGACATTACTGTCAGAAACGGCGGAGCTGAGATAATAAAGTTTCCTTATGTACACGATGATGTTAAAGTAAAGTATTCAAAAAAGGGTGTAGCGCAGTTTAAGGAAAAAACTTTTTTTCTTAGTGGTAGATGCAGCAAATATGTGGATTATAAGCATAAATATTGTATTGAAGGTATTAAGAACGGAACTACAAGGATTACATTTTATCAAAAATCCGATAATTTAAAGCTGGGCAGTTTTAAGGTAAAGGTAATGAACTTAAAGCCGATGATAAAGAAAAAGTATAAATCTGTAACGGTTAATATGGACGCAGTTGATAATGGACTTGCGGTTGAAGGTCTTGTTAAAAATTCTTTATCGAAAGCGAAATATTCTGCTGTAGTTAAGAACAAAAAAGTTGCTTATGCTCTCTCATCGAGCGATGATAATAATATTGATTATTTTTGTATTCGCCCTATAAAAGCCGGTCAAACAAAGGTCACGGTTTTTGAAAAATACAAAGGTAAAACAGAAATCGTAAGTACTATCAATCTAAAATCTAAAAATGGTACAATGGGAGATAGAGCGCAACATTATATCTCGGATGATACAGACGGTTGTAAGTTAACAAAGTTTAAAAGCAATAAATGTGATTTGAAAAAGAAGTTGGTTAATTATTATCTGAGCGGTGTATATAAAAAGAGCGAATATAAAATAACTTTCAGAGCAAATTATCCCGATGTGCTTTCCGTTGACAAAAACGGAATAGTAACCCGCCATAAAAAGAAATCAAAAGTTGTAGCTAATATTTACTTTACAATTAATTTCAAAGACGGCTCTAAATGCAGTTGGTATACAAATTCGGATCACAATTAACGTGACAAGAAATGCAGATAAAAAAGAGCTTTAAGATTTTACAATCAAAGGTTATAAAGGCACAGCCGCTGAGAAGTACGCTAAGAAGAATAAGTTTAAATTTATGGCGTTGAAGAAAAAGTAACGGCAACGTCTTGTATAAATATCTTATATCTAGTTAACGCATGTTGTTATTCTATAAAACATTTAGGAGGATTTCGTTTATGAAAAAAATATTATCAATCTTTGTTATTGTATCAGTTTTATTTAGCTTGGTTTTAATCCCTGAAACAGTAAATTCAGCTGAATTACGATACGGTGATTATGAATATAAAGTAGTCAATGACGCTATAGAGATAGTGCAATATAACGGGAACGATGATATAGTTGTTGTTCCTGATACAATAGATGGCAAAAAAGTCAAATTATTAAACGCTGATTGTTTTTATGGATGTGATATTAAACAGATAACTTTACCTGAAACGTTGGAGTATATAGGAGAATCTGCCTTTGAAAACTGTTTTAAACTAAAAAAGGTAAAACTTTCTTTGTCTCTGAAAGAGATTGGAAGAACAGCCTTTTATAATACAAAATTGACCAGTGTTTATATTGGAGAGAACTTACATAAAATTGATATTGGAGCATTTTCAAATATAAACACCTTGAAACAAATATCAGTATCAAAATCTAACAAGCATTTTTGCTCAAATAAAAAGGGAGTATTATTTAACAAAAAGAAAACTATAATTATTCAATATCCGATTGGAGATAAAAATAGTAAATATATTGTTCCGAAAACTATAAAATCAATATTGGAGTATTCATTTTCCGGAAGCAAGTATTTAAAAAATATAATTCTAGATAGTAACCTAAAAAGCATTAAATCAAAAGCCTTTTATCTTTGTAAAAAGCTTAATAAAATAAAAACTAAAAAGAATTTAACAAGTATAGGTAGTTACGCTTTTAGTGATTGTACAAAACTGCCCGGTATACATTTTCACGGTAAACTCGAATATATAGGCGGGTACGCTTTTTGTGGTTGCAAAAGAATTAAGAATTTAAGTCTACCAAAAAGTGTAATAAATGTAGGAGACCAAGCGTTTTGTTGGACGGGCTTAAAAAACATCAAAATAAAGGCAAATAAGAATTTGAACTTTGGACGCGGTGTGTTTTTAGGATGTAAAATTTCTAAGGTGAAAATGCCTGTGTTGAAAAGTTCAGAGGGTCAAACATTTATTGAGTGTTATAATCTAAAGAAAGTTATTTTTTCTGGAAATGTAAAAAGAATTTATGATGAGGATTTTGTCTATTGTACCAAGCTGAAATCTGTCACCATTCCAAAAAACATAAAAAAAATCGGGAAATATAGCTTAGGATATAACGGAACGTATAACGAAAATTATCCGAAAATTAAAGGTTTCACAATTAAAGGCTATAAAGGCACCGCCGCGGAGAAGTACGCTAAGAAGAACGGCTTTAAATTCGTAGCGTTAGGATAATAATTTAAAATTAATTTCCTCTACTTTCTGCACAAATTCCATTTATGATTTTTGTGCAGAAAGTAGAAACTGAAATATGTTATAATTTTCTTAGAAAAAATGAAACTTTTTCGTGATTTTTTGACACTACTATCAAAAATATAAATTACAGATTAAATAAGGTGATTATATATGTCTAAAATAAAAAACATAACTCTTACGCTTATTATCCTATTCTTTATTGTATCGATGATAGCTGGTTGTAATTTTTCTCCTAACTCTTTATCATATAGAATTGAAAAGAAAACGGGCATTATGTATATATCGGGCTTTGGTGAAATGAAGGATGAAAAAGTTATTAATAAATGGAAAAAATCTTCTTTTCTTCCGGATAAAATTGTTATAGGCTCGGGAATCACTTCTATTGCAGACAGGGCTTTTGCAAACTACGAAGAAGATGAAGTACATACTACACAATATGATAAACCCTTGTGTTTTGGTGAAGTAAAAGAGGTGGTTTTACCCGATACAATAAAAAGTATTGGAACTGAAGCTTTTGAGAATTGTAAGAAACTCAAAAAAATTAATTTACCGAAAGGGTTAGAAACTATATCTCCAAGAGCTTTCTATGGCTGTAAGATACTAGATGATATTATAATCCCGGCAAGTTTAAGTCATATATCCAACGAAGCGTTTGAACACTGCAAGCTAAATAATGTTAAAATCGAAAAAGGAGTTAAGAGTATAGGAAGCGGAGCTTTTACATGTTGTGAGTTAAAAAATGTAAAGCTTCCTGATTCTGTTACCGAATTTAAAAATTCCTTTTGTTTTTCAGATGTAGAAGAAATTGTTTTATCAAATAATATAACTGAAATAAGCGAGGGGGCTTTTTATGGATGTAATGATTTAATTAGAATTGATTTACCTGACAATGTTATTTCAATTGGTACGGAGTCATTTAGTAGCTGTGAAAAATTAAAAGAGGTTTCATTTTCTAAAAAAATAGAAACTATAGAAGAGGAAGCATTTTATGATGATGTAAATTTAGAAAATATCAAGCTTTTTGAAAAAATAAAGTTTATAAAAGCAAGAGCATTTTATAATTGTAAAAAACTTAAAACAATTACTGTACCAAAATCCGTTAAAGAAATCGGCGACTACGCTATCGGATATGAAGAATCCCAAAAAATAACCCCCAAAAAAACAAAGGATTTTATAATAAAAGGCTATAAAGGCACTGCTGCCGAAAAGTACGCTAAGAAGAATGGCTTTAAATTCGTAGCGTTGGGATAATAATTTAAAATTAATTTCCTATTGACGACGGAATGTCATATGTCCAAAACGGTAACGCTAAAATAACGAGCGTAAACAACTTTAACATTAAATATAAAGATAATTAAGGCAGAGAGTTCAGTCTCTGCCTTTTTATATGTGAAGATTTAAGATGTTATGTCAAAAACCTATTATTTATAATATCATTACTTCTGTTACCCTAGCCGCTCTGTCTTGCGAGAGTAATTATTCAACCGTAACCGATTTAGCGAGGTTACGGGGTTTATCTACGTCGTTACCCTTATTGACCGAGGTGTAATAGGCTAAAAGCTGCATAGGTACCGTAGCTACCATAGGCATTAGAGTTTCCGGGATTCTCGGTACTCGTATTGTGTAATCGGCGGCGTCCTTGTCGATTTCGGCATACTCGTCACAGATTACAATCGTCATAGCGCCTCGCGCCTTTACTTCCTTAATATTGCTGACAGTTTTTTCGAGCAGGGAATTTTGAGTTGCTACGGCGATAACCGGCATACCCTCGGTAATCAGCGAAATTGTGCCGTGCTTAAGCTCGCCCGCGGCGTAGCTTTCGGAGTGAATATACGATATCTCTTTAAGCTTTAAAGAACCCTCCATCGAGAGCGCGTAGTCGAGTCCGCGTCCTATATAGAGCAGGCTGTCGGCAGTGATAAGCTTAGTTGAGATGTACTGGCAGTCGTCAACAAGGCTGTCGATCGCGCCTGCTATAATATCGGGCATTTTAACGAGCTGTCCGGTTAATTGTCTGCATTTATCCTCGCTGATTCTGCCCTTGGCATACGCCATCTCGAACGCGAGAAGGTACATTACAGCGAGCTGTACCATATACGCTTTAGTTGACGCCACGGCGATTTCAGGACCCGCGTGGGTGTAGATTACCATATCGGCTTCACGCGCTATGGAGCTTCCCTTAACGTTAACTATGGCGAGCGTTTTAGCGCCTGTTTCTTTAACCAGGCTCAATACCGCCTTAGAGTCCGCGGTTTCACCCGATTGGCTGATTATAATAACAAGGTCGTTTTCGTTTATAAGCGGATTTCTGTAGCGGAATTCCGAGGCTATATCAACCGTTACGGAAACACGCGCGAGTTTCTCGATTACGTATTTTCCGACCATACCCGCGTGCATAGCCGTACCGCACGCCACGATAAATATGTTGTTAAAGCTTTGGAGCGTTTCGGGAGTTATTCCGCATTCCGAAAGGTTGGGAAGTCCGTTTTCTATACGGGGAGTGATAGTGGTTTTAACGGCTGTGGGTTGTTCGTGGATTTCCTTTATCATAAAGTGTTCATATCCGCCCTTTTCGGCGCTGTCCTCGTCGAAGTCGGCGGTTTTGAGCTCTTTTTCAATCATTCTGCCGTGGAAGTCGCAGAATGTCGCCGAGCCGTTTTTGAGTACGGCAATCTCGCCGTATTCGAGAAGATAGTAGTCCTTAGTGTATTTGATAATAGCCGGTACATCCGAGGCGATAAACGCTTCGCCCATACCTTGTCCGACTATTAGCGGGGATTCGCACCTTACCGCGTAAACAGTTTCGGGACGGTCGGCGAATACTATTCCGAGCGCAAATGAGCCTCTGACCTCGTGCAGTACCTTGCGTATACATCTTATCGGATTTCCGTCGTAGTAAAAGTCTAACAGTTGAGCGACGACCTCTGTGTCGGTATCGCTTAAAAATTCGGTACGTTCGTTTTCGATAAGGAACTGTTTAATCTCCTTGTAGTTCTCGATAATACCGTTGTGGACAATCGTAACCCGTCTGCCTGAATGGGGATGGGAGTTTATATCGGACGGCTCGCCGTGAGTTGCCCAGCGTGTATGACCTATACCGGCGTGCCCACGGGGCTTGCCTTCTTTTTTCATTTTATCTACAAGGTCCGAGAGTCTGCCTTTAGATTTTGCTACTTCGATCTTTCCGTTTTCGAACACGGCGATTCCCGCTGAGTCGTAACCTCTGTACTCGAGCTTAGTCAGCGCCGATACAAGTACGTCCGAACAATCTCTCGTGCCTACGTATCCTACTATTCCACACATAGTTATCCTCCTAATACACATAAAATACCATTTTAATATGTTATGAGTATATAATATGCAAGAACGTTTGTCAATAGAATATTGCAACCTTTTGATAATTTCTTGCAATATTGTTATAAAAATATCTGTTTTTTCATATTTTGCTATCTAAAATGAAAGTTGATAAAACAGAATATGCAATTATCTATTGACAACCTTTCGCGGCGGTTGTATAATAATTTGCGTATTGAATAAGGAAAGGAGCTTTGAAATTGACTAAATATATATTTGTTACGGGAGGAGTTGTTTCGGGACTCGGTAAGGGTATTACCGCCGCTTCGCTCGGACGGCTTTTAAAGGCGAGAGGTCTAAAGGTTGCCGCTCAAAAGCTCGACCCGTATATTAACGTCGATCCCGGCACTATGAGTCCGTATCAGCACGGCGAGGTTTACGTAACCGAGGACGGCGCCGAAACAGACCTCGATCTCGGCCACTACGAGCGCTTTATAGACGAGGATTTGAATAAGTTTTCCAATCTAACGACGGGTAAAGTGTACTCAAACGTTCTCTCAAAAGAACGCCGCGGTGAATATCTCGGAAAAACCGTCCAGGTTATTCCGCATATTACCGACGAGATTAAGCGGTTTATCTATTCCGTAGGAAAAAAGACCGACGCCGACGTGGTAATTACCGAAATCGGCGGAACCATCGGTGATATCGAGAGCCAGCCGTTTATCGAGGCTATCCGTCAGGTAGGCTGCGAGGTCGGCGAGGATAACAGACTGTATATCCACGTTACCTTAGTTCCTTATCTAAAGGCTTCGGGCGAGCATAAGAGCAAGCCGACTCAGCACTCCGTTAAGGAGCTCCAAGGCCTCGGCGTAGCTCCCGATATAATCATCCTCAGAACCGACGAGCCTATTACCGACAGGACTATTTTCGATAAAATCGCGGGCTTCTGTAATGTATGGCCCGATTGCGTTATCGAGAATTTAACGCTTCCTGTTTTATACGAAGCTCCGCTTATGCTGGAAAAAGCTCATATTTCCGATATTGTCTGCCGTGAGTTAAACTTAAAATCCCATAAACCCGACTTAAGTGATTGGGAGCATATGGTAGAGCGTATTAAAAGTCGTGAAAAGACAGTGAAAATCGGCTTAGTCGGAAAGTATGTCGAGCTTCACGACGCGTATCTCAGCGTAGCCGAAGCTTTAAGACACGCGGGCTATTATCTCGACGCTAAGGTAGATATAAGCTGGATTGATTCCGAAAATATAACCGAGAAAAATGTCGAAGAAAAGCTTTCGGGGCTTGACGGAATTATAGTTCCCGGCGGATTCGGGCATAGGGGAATCGAGGGAATGATTCTCTCGGCTAAATACGCCCGCGAGAATAATGTAGCGTATTTCGGAATCTGTCTCGGAATGCAGATCGCGGTTATCGAGTTCGCGAGGAATGTCGCCAAAATCGAAAAAGCCAACTCAGGCGAGTTCGCTCAGAATGTGCCGAAGGTAATCGACTTCTTACCCGACCAGAGCGACGATACCGACAAGGGCGGTACGCTCCGCCTCGGCGCGTATCCTTGCGTTATTAAGGAAAATACCACAATGCGTAAAGCCTACGGTAAAACCGAAATAAGCGAACGCCACCGCCACCGCTACGAGTTCAATAACGATTACCGAGATAAGCTTGAGAAAGCGGGCTTGACGCTTTCGGGAACATCGCCCGACGGTAGGCTTGTCGAAACTGTCGAGCTCAGCGACAGACCTTTTTATGTAGGAGTTCAGTATCACCCCGAGTTTAAATCAAGGCCGAATAAACCGCATCCGCTGTTTTCAGAATTTATAAAAGCGTCGCTTCTGTAAAATTTTTACACCTCCGCTAAAGATAAGCGGAGGTGTTTTTCCGTTAAATTCTGTTCTTGAAAAAATACTATGTAATAAAACTGTGTAACTTTTTAAAACGAGAGGGTTCGACGATATGACGATGCTGTGTTTTAAATGGAAATAAAGGTTAAAGACGACGTGTTTGCTTTTAAAGCGGTTTTTAACGGATAAAATTAGTCATTTCGGGATTGTCATCTGCTTTCGGCAGCGGCACTCCCGCTTTTTTACCCGCGTCTATCAGCTTTAACATCCACGCCATATTCCTCGCTAAAGTTCTCATAGTGAATAGGCCTTCCTTATCCTGAGCGACTTCCTCGGGAGTGTTTCCGTGAACCATATTCCAGTAACGCGACGTTACTATCGGCATCTGCTGGTGAAGAAAATACTTGTTGATCTGATCTACCGCGGAAGTAGTACCCGCTCTCCTTGCGCTTACGACTGCCGCCGCGGGCTTTAATTTAAACGGATGCGGATTTTGAGTTGACGCCGAGAAAAACACCCTGTCCATAAAGCTCATAAGACTTCCGTTAATTCCCGAATAATATACGGGCGAGCCGAATATAAATCCATCATAATCCTGAGCTAAAGCCGTAAACTCGTTAACCTTGTCGTCGAAAACACACTTGCCCTTGTTTTTGCATTGATAACACGCGGCGCATCCGCCGATAGCTTTCTTGCCGATTTGGAAAATATCAGCCTCGATATTTTCCTCGGCGAGCGTTTTTTTAATCTCCGAGAGAGCTGTGTAAGTACAGCCGTTTTTATTAGGACTTCCGTTAATTAATAATACTTTCATAATTGCCTCCTCATATTATACCTATATTATATATTCAAATACTTGATATTTCAATCACATTTTTTGGATAAAAACAGATATTTTTAAAAGATAGTATCTTTACTTTATACACTGTTTTTTGATATAATAAATAAATAAAAATAAGTATAATCCGTAAAAGGAGGAGTTTATGAAAAACCTAATTATTTTTTATTCAAGACGAGGACAGAACTATGTTAACGGTTCTGTAAAAAATCTCGAGAAAGGTAACGCGGAGTATATCACCGAGTTTATAAAGGAAGCCGTCGGCGCAGACGTTTTTGAGGTCGATACCATAAAGCCCTACGATACCGATTATATGGTTTGTATAGAAGAAGCTAAGGCAGAGCTGAAAGATAAAGCCCGTCCCGAGTTAAAGGAATACCTCGACAGCGTAGAAGATTACGACAATATATTTATCGCGGGTCCTAACTGGTGGGGAGTTTATCCGATGGCTATGTATACCCAGCTTGAAAAGCTCGACTTTGGCGGAAAAACCGTCCACTATGTTGTAACCCACGAGGGCTCGGGTTTAGGCGGAGTGCCTAAGACCATAAAAGCTGCCTGCAAGGGCGCTAAAATCGGTAAGAGCTTAGCCGTTCACGGAGCGAGCGCTCCCGACTCAAAGGCTCAGGTTCAAAAATGGGCTGAGAAAGCCGTTAAATAATCGCAAGCTATGGATGAACGTATAAAGAAGCAGCTCGAGTTTTCGCTCGAGATTGATAAGGAAAAGAACGTATTTCGTCAAACTCACCTCTCTAATCACGGACGAAACGAAAACGACGCCGAACACGCCTGGCATATGGCGGTGATGGCTTATCTTTTAAAGGAATATTCAAACGAGCAAGTCGATATCGCCAAGGTTATGATAATGTGCCTTATACACGATATAGTCGAAATCGACGCCGGCGATACCTACGCCTACGATACCGAGGCTTTAAAAACTCAGAAAGAGCGTGAGAATAAGGCTAAGGAGCGTATTTTTTCAATACTTCCCGACGACCAGAAAGCTGAGTTTACCGCGATTTTCGACGAGTTCGAAGCGTACGAGAGCGCCGAGTCTAAATTCGCGCACGCTATGGATAACCTCCAACCGCTTATTTTAAACGACTCCAACGGCGGAGCCGATTGGCGCGTGCATAAGGCTAAAGCGGAGCAGGTCTATAACCGCCAGTCAAAAACACGGCTCGGCTCAGAAAAGCTTTTCGAGGTAGTTGACAGAATAATTAAAGAAAATATAGAGAAGAAAAATCTTTTATAAAGGAGGTCTTTGTATGGAGAAAAATAAATTTTTTCCCGAGATTAACGGCAATTTCGCTTTCGGATGTATGCGGCTTCCGATGAAAAACGGCGGGATTGATTACGACGAGTTTAAGAAAATGGCAGACGCTTTTATAGACAGCGGCTTTAACTATTTTGACACCGCCCACGGTTACCACGACGGCAAAAGCGAGACTGCTGTAAGAGACTGCGTTTCAAAACGCTACGACCGAAGCAGGTTTATACTTACAAATAAACTGACCGATTTTTATTTTAAAAAGGAAAGCGATATCCGTCCGTTTTTTGAAAAACAGCTCGAGCTGTGCGGAGTGGATTATTTCGATTTCTATCTTATGCACGCTCAGAATCTAAATAACTATCAGCAGTTTAAAAGATGCCGTGCCTACGAAACGGCTTTCGAGCTGAAAAAAGAGGGTAAAATCCGCCATGTAGGAATATCTTTCCACGATAAAGCGGAGATTCTCGAGCAGATTTTGAACGATTATCCCGATATCGAGGTGGTTCAGATTCAGCTCAACTATCTCGACTGGAACGACGACAGTGTAGACTCTAAACGTGTGTATGAGGTTTGTGAAAAATATAATAAACCCGCGCTGGTTATGGAGCCTGTGAAGGGCGGCAGTCTTGTAAATCTTCCCGATGAGGCAAAGGCTGTTTTTGACGAACTCGGCGGCGGAAGCTACGCGAGCTACGCTCTGAGATACGCGGCGGATTTTCCGAATATATGCGCCGTGCTTTCGGGTATGAGCAATATGGCTCAGATGAACGATAACCTCAGCTTTATGCCGGAGTGTAAACCGCTTACCGATACGGAAAAATCCGCTATAGTTAAGGTTTGCGAGATTTTTAAATCCAAGCACTTAATCCCCTGCACCTCGTGCAGATACTGTGTGGCGGGCTGTCCTAAAAATATTCTTATCCCCGAGTTGTTTGGGTGCCTTAATCAGAAGAAGGCGTTTAATAACTGGAACCAAGATTATTATTATGAAACTGTGCTCACATCTCGTAACGGAAAGGCTTCCGACTGTATTAAATGCGGTAAATGCGAAAAAGCTTGTCCGCAGCATTTAGAGATTAGAAAACTTCTCGTAGATGTAAAAAATGAATTTGAAAGGGAGTAAACTATGACTGATATAAATGTAAAAAATAAGCTATCTATAAAAACCCGGACTTTATATACCCTAGGCGCGATAACCGCGGCGGTTTTACTTCCCCAGCTTTTTCATATTATGGGAGCTGTTTCGGGTACGGGAACCGCGTTAGGCGAAACATTTTTACCGATGCACCTGCCGATTATTCTTGTTGGATTTCTGGCGGGTCCTTACGCCGGCGCTGTTTCGGGACTTTTATCTCCGCTTTTAAGCTTTGCGTTTACCGGTATGCCCAAGGAAGCTATGCTTCCGTTTATGATGATTGAGCTTTTGGTTTACGGACTTACGGCGGGACTTTTAAGCAACGTTAAAAACCCCGCTATCGCTAAGGTGTTAATTGTTCAAATTTCGGGCAGAGCCGTAAGAGCCGCGGCTATATTAATCGCGGTTTACGCTTTAAAAAACACTGCCGTTCCCGCGGCGGTAATTTGGAACAGCATTACCGCGGGTATCTTCGGAATCGCTTTACAATGGGCGCTTATTCCGCTGATTATCTATAGAGTGGAGAATAAGAATGATTGACGAACTTACTTACACTAAGGAAATGCTTATACGCGGGGGATATTCGCTCGTTGTGTGTTCGGGCGGGTATGTTTATACGAGCTCGGATAGAGGAATAAAACCTCTGCTCGAAATCGTTGATGACGAGAATTTACGGCATTGCCGCGCTTCCGATAAAATCGTCGGAAAAGCGGCGGCTATGCTTTATGTACTTCTTAAAGCCGAGGCTGTTTACGCCGAAGTTATGAGCAAGGACGCTGTAAATGTATTTGGGAGTTACGGTGTAAAATACGATTATAAAGAGCTTGCCGATGAGATAATTAACCGTGATAAAAGCGGGCTTTGTCCGATGGAACTCGCCGTAAAGGATATAGACGATCCCCAAAAGGCCAGAGAGGCTATCGAGCGGAAAATAAAAACTTTAGCAAGTTAATGTGCTGAATTGTTCACCAAAAAAACTATTGACAAAACAGCCGATTTGTTGTAAAATGCATTTAAACCGATGAGGAAGAGTGAGTAAATTCTGTATCATTTCCTATAGAGAGCGGCGGATGGTGGAATCGTCGTAGAAAGAGCAGTTTTGAATGGGCTTCTGAGGGCGAACAGAAACGCTTTGCGGAGTATGTAAGACGGAAGGACTATCCGTATAATTTGTCAGCGTATGTTGGTACGCGTTGAGCGGGCGTAAAAATTACGTCAAGCGAGGTGGCACCGCAGGATTATTCCTGTCCTTGCATTTTTGCAGGGACAGGATTTTTATTTTTTAAAAAAAGGTGATTCTATGAAGCTTTTAACTAAACGATGGTGAACCTGAATTAAACAGGCTTTAATTTAAAAATTATTATTGAATATAAAAGGAGAATTCTTATGTCAAACACAGAAAACAAAATCCCGTATAAAATTTATCTAAGTGAAAACGAAATCCCGAAGCAGTGGTATAATCTCAGAGCGGATATGAAAAACAAACCCGCTCCGCTTCTTAACCCGGGTACAGGCAAGCCGCTTACCGCCGAGGAAATGAGTGGTATCTTCTGTGAGGAACTCGTAGCTCAGGAGCTCGATGACACTACTCCCTATATCGACATTCCTCAGGAAATCCAGGATTTCTATAAAATGTACAGACCCGCTCCGCTCGTTAGAGCTTACTGCCTCGAGAAAGCCTTAGGCACTCCCGCTAAGATTTACTATAAATTCGAGGGTAATAATACAAGCGGAAGCCATAAATTAAACTCCGCTATCGCTCAGGCTTATTACGCTAAGAAACAGGGCTTAAAGGGCGTTACTACAGAAACAGGAGCAGGCCAGTGGGGTACAGCTCTCTCGATGGCTTGCGCTTACTTAGGACTTGACTTAAAGGTTTATATGGTAAAGGTTAGCTACGAGCAAAAGCCGTTCAGACGCGAGGTTATGCGTACTTACGGCGCTGATGTAACTCCTTCTCCGTCTACTACTACCGAGGTCGGCAGAAAGATTTTAGCCGAGCATCCGGGTACTACAGGAAGCTTAGGCTGCGCTATCTCCGAGGCTGTAGAGGTTGCTACTACTAACGAGGGTTACCGCTATGTACTCGGTTCGGTTCTTAACCAGGTACTCCTTCACCAGTCGGTTATCGGTCTCGAGACTAAAGCTGCTCTCGATAAATACGGCGTTAAACCCGATATGATTATCGGCTGCGCGGGCGGCGGTTCGAACCTCGGCGGACTTATCGCTCCGTTTATGGGCGAGAAGCTCCGCGGCGAGAACGATTATAGAATCGTAGCCGTAGAGCCCGCTTCCTGCCCGAGCTTTACACGCGGTAAATTCGCTTACGATTTCTGCGATACAGGTATGATTTGTCCTCTCGCTAAGATGTACACCTTAGGCTCAGGCTTTATCCCCTCGGCTAACCACGCCGGCGGATTAAGATTCCACGGTATGAGCTCTACATTAAGCCAGCTATACGATGACGGCTTAATGGAGGCTGTAGCCGTAGAGCAGACCGAGGTATTCGAGGCTGCCGAGAAGTTCGCTCGTATAGAGGGTATTCTTCCCGCTCCTGAAAGCTCGCACGCTATCAAGGTCGCTATGGACGAAGCGCTTAAATGCAAGGAAACAGGCGAGGAGAAAACTATCGTATTCGGTCTTACAGGTACGGGTTACTTCGATATGGTCGCTTACGAGAAGTTTAACGACGGTAAGATGACCGACTATATCCCGACCGACGAAGAACTCGAGGAGAGCTTTAAACACCTCCCTAAAGTTCCCGGTCAGGAATAATTGAATAAAACTTTTGAAAATTCCCTTTAGATAAAAATTACGGCTGTCACGCTTAATGTTGAATCTGTCAAGCGAAAGTAGACAATAAAAAGTACAATTAATCAAACCCCTGTT
>CAMHQC010000034.1 GCA_946187325.1 uncultured Clostridia bacterium | reverse complement strand
CCTGACCTACTGCTTAGAAGGCAGTTGCTCTATCCAGCTGAGCTATTGGCGCATAAATCAGCCTAATTATTATATCTAAATAATGTCGATTTGTCAAGAGTTTAATCAACTTATTTAAATAAAATAATCACTATTTTGATATTATCTAAAATAATCGGGTTTTTACTAAGTATTTTGTTTATTAATTCTGTTAGTACTGCACTACATAATAGCTTAATAACGTATAAAACTCCCCTGCCGCGCATAAACTATAACATAAAACTACAGGAGTTGGGGTTATGACAATAACTTTTAATTGGGAAAGATTTAAAAACTACGCGGTATCTATTATAATTCCGATAGCTTTAGGCGGAATAGTCGGGTTTATTACGTCGGGTTCGATGGATTACGAACAGCTAAGGCAACCGCCGCTTGCTCCTCCCGGGATACTTTTTCCGATAGTATGGAGCATACTTTATATATTGATGGGCGTATCGTTCGGAATACTTCTCGACAAGGATTTACTCGACAATAACTCGAAATGGATTTACTATATTCAGCTTTTCGTAAACCTTGTATGGCCGATTTTATTCTTTACGTTAAAATGGCGTTTACTCGCGTTTATTTGGATAATCATACTCGATTTTCTTGTACTGGCGCTGGTAACTGATTTTTACAAAAAGGATAAGTTGGCGGGACTATTACAACTTCCCTATTTAGCGTGGGTTCTTTTCGCGACATATCTTAACCTCAGTATTTATTTACTGAACAGATAAGATTAGGATGTAAAATGTTGAAAACGGCAGGTATCAACCTGCCGTTTTTGTTAATCAATTGTATATTCTTTATCTTTTTCGAGCGGTAAGCCCTGCTCGTTCTCGCCCGGGTACTGAGTATTTCCGTCACTGAAAATTACATAAGCGTTTTCCCAGTCGAATCTGCATTTATACTCGTACTTACCGTTTTTAAGCTTAGTCATAGCCTTACCGGGCCATTCCTTTTCCTGAGTACCCTCGGTATCGTAAACATACGCGTAAATCTTATCTTCCCAACCCTTAGGCTTTTTAAGCGAGAATTTATCGCCTGATTCGAGTACTCGGTTAGAGGTTTTTCCCTTAATCTTGGTATTTTTAAAGTAATACTTCATATATGTACTCTGACCCGCGGAGTTCTTTCCGCTGAGCGCAAGGCTTATTACTCCGTCTTTTGCGTCTTTGGAGTTAAGCGTAACGGTATCGCCGTTTTTATAGCCGACAGCTTTTCCGCCGTTTACGGAATAAGACGCCGAGTTGGTATTCTTAGCCTCAAGCTTTACCTTTAAAGTATCGGTATCGTAAGTGAATTTAGTCTTATCGTTAACCTTAACGAGAGCGGTCGGAGCGTACTCGTTATAGCCCTCGTTATAGAGTACAACTACGCTGTACTCGGGGATAGCCTTATCGCAGGTAAGCTTTCCGCCGCTAACGGTGTACTCGGTTTTTCCGTCGATACGGTCGATATACTTGCCGTCGGCGAGGTTAGTTTTAAAGTTAACGTCGAGATCGTTTGAGGTATTAACTATAACGGCGCCCTTATCTCCCCTGCAGATTTCGAGAGCTGTAGTGTCGTCGTTCGGGTTAATGAGTTTTTCATTTTCGCCGACCATAGCGTTTCTAAAGAAGTTAAGCGCCGCTACCCTCTTGTCCTTATAGAACATATCTCCGCTCGCGCCGATACGGTTCATACTTCCCCACTGATCCTCAAGCGAGCTTCCGAGAGGTCTGTCGAAGAACAGCGGAGTTCCCTTAGCTCTCGCGGCAATTACAGCCCAGCCCGTCAGAACATCTTCGTCGCCCATAGCAGCCCAGTTACCGTCGTTGATATAGTTATCGTGAGATTCAACCCAAGTAACGCAGTCAGGCTTATCGCCTACCCGTAAATCATCAAGCACAAAGCTGTCGAGGTTATTATTTACGATACTGTTTCTAAGCGCTCCGCCGTAGGAGCTCGCGGTACAAGCGCCGATTTTCTTAACATAGTCCCCGATACGATCGCCGTTGCCCTGGAGGACCTCACCGTAGTTAAAGATAGACTTAGCTTTATGAATTTCGGTAGTAACTCTGTCCCAGAAATTATTTTTCGTACTCTTGGGATCTTTCGGGTCGTCGGAAAGCCCGATATGCTTAGCCGCGTCGTAGCGGAAGCCGTCCGCTCCGCAATCGATACAGTCGTTCAGAAACTTTATAAAATAATCCTGATAGGCTTTATTCTCGGTATTGATATCGGGAAGTCCGCCCATTTTATAAGTAGTACACTGGAGCCGGTTAGAGTAGTCGGAAATATCCATACTGCTGTTCTGATGGAAAAGGTTATCCATTCCGCCGACAGCGTTTAAAAGCTTCTTGTTTATAGCGCCTGTAGTAGGCGTAGTATGGTTGGCTACTACGTCAACAATAACCTTGATACCGAGCTTTTCGGCTTTTTTACACATAGACTTAAACTCGTCTTTAGTGCCGAGCTGATAGTTTCCGATAGTGTAGTCGGTGGGTTGAAAATGGTAGTACCACTTACCCTCGCCCTCGCTGTACAGGCACATTCCGCCGCCCTCGCCCTCGAGGCACTCGTTTACGGGCGACGTCTGGATAGTGCTGTAACCCGCGGCGGCTATATCCTCAAGCGAGTTTTCGATTGTTTTAAAATCCCAGCAGAAACAATGCAGAATTGTTCCGTCCTTTATTTTTTCGGCAAGCTTATATTCAGCTCCCGCGCTCGCGGTATTATTATCATTCGAGCAGGAAGCTAAGCCGAAAGCCGTTAATGTTATAATCAAACATAAGGCTGCTGATGTTATTTTTTTTAGCATAATTTTCCTCCTTTTTAAGAAAAAGCTCTACCAGTAAATAATATCATATCGCGAGTTCAAAGTCCACAAAAAACAATTATTCAATTAGTACAAAATTACAGGTAAAATATATACATAATTCACTATAGATTTTTTTATTTATTTATGATAAAATATAAAGGATTAAAGGAGGTTTTTCCATATGAAAAGAACAATAGCAATTTTATTATCCGTAATCCTCGTTATCGGATTGGTTTCAGTGGCAGCAGTAAACGCCGCTGACAACGTTTCACGCTTTACAGTAGACGGTAAAAACTACATCGCCGCGGCTGATACGACTGTTACCTATAAAATAGATATGACTACTCCCGAGATTATCGAGAACGGACAGTTTGTAATTTATTATCCGGGTGAAGCTTTAACAGTTCAGTCCGTTACCTTCAACAGCGAAGTTTTAGGCACTCCTACCTGTAACTACAAGTCACAGGCCGTACTCGGAAAGGAAATTGACTTTAACTTCTCGGATGTTACTAACGGATATGACTTTACTACTAAGAAAACACTCGTTACCGTAGAGTTTAAAGCCACAGGCACAGGAAGCGGAGATGTATATCTCGGCAAAGGCACCGACACTGACGGAAACGACTTAATGGTTATCTGTAATATGAACGACAAGGACGTTATAGGTCAGACTGTTTTTGAGGAAACCGTTACAGGCGCTTCTATAGAAGGCGACGAACCCGACCAGCCGGTTAAGCCCGTTGTTACAAAGAAAGCTAACCCTGTTAAAGTTACAGTAGCTAAGAAAACAGTTAAAGCCGCTAAACTTAAGAAAAAGGCTCAGTCCGTAAAGAAAGCTTTTAAGGTTACTAAGGCTCAGGGTACCGTTACAGTAGCTAAGGTAAAGAAAGGCACAACAGCTAAGATTTATAAGAAAGTAACCGTTAAGAAGAACGGTACTATCACCTTAAAGAAGGGCAAGTACGCTAAGAAAACCTACAGCGTTAAGATTAAGGTAACAGCTAAGGGCAACGCTAATTATAAGGCTAAGTCAGTTACCAAGACTGTTAAGATCAAAGTAAAATAATTGCTATAACAAATCCGCCGCTTAAAAGCGGCGGATTATTTTTCTTTATTTCAGTAAACCTTAACTTTACATTTTAGTTTTTTACCGTTTCGGGTAGCTGTTATAGTACAGCTGCCTTTCTTTTTGGCTTTTATTTTACCCTTAGAGCTTACCTTAGCGATTTTAGTATTGGAACTCTTATAGGTAATTTTACCGCTTCCGTAATAGACCTTTAGCTTATACGAGGACTTTTTCTCAAGCTTTAAGGATTTATACTTTAAAAACGGAATAACAGTAGCTTTGCCCGAGGACGACACTTTGATTATCTTGCCGAAAGCTTTAGAGGTAAGATTTGCGTTTTTCTTTAGAGCGTACACGCTTTTACCCTTGGACTCTACTCCGATGAAATTCATTTTCTTAAACTTAGGTAAAGTCATAATTCTTTTAATCTTTCCTGTATTAGTGTTAAGCCTGAAAATCTTACGCTTTGAATTAAAGAATATATAATCCCCTACCTCGCATAACTTACAGTAAGAAGCGTTGATTTTAACGCCGCTCGAGTTGCGCCAAGCGTCCTTAATCACCTTAACCGCTTTTTTAGAACCGCTCTTGCGTTTCATTAACGCGGAGTAACGCTTCTTTTTATAGTTATTATTAAAGTAGTAGTACGCCTTATTCTTATAAACTATCTGAGAGGTTATATTCCTGAAAAAAGAACCGTTGTACTTCGACGACGAACAGCTATATACCGACGAGTAGGTTATATCCTTTCCGAATCCGCTGTGAGTACCCGCTTTACGATTCAAAAGTCCCGTATCGGTTAAAAGGAAGAACTTATGACGTACATAACCCGAGGTATCGGGATAAGGATCGTCTGAGGTAACGTCTGCCTGATACCATTTTCCGCCGAGCTTTACTACATTCCAACAGTGGCTTTTACTCTCGTTGTTGATACACTTACTGTCTACGCCGACTAACGACAGAAGATAACAGTAAGCCCTCGCGTAACCCTCACAGATTCCTTTACCGTTAACTATAACATTATAAGCGGTATAGGATTTAAGATTCTGGTTTTTATATACGCAGTGAGCAACTATCCTGTCGTGGATAACGAGCGCTTTCTGAAAATCAGTCCATCCAGATTTTATTCCCGAAATCATATTTTCGCACGCTGAGTTAAACTTTTTAACATACGACGGAATCTTACTTCTTTTAAAAATATACTGAGGTACGATAATCGCGATAATATCGTTCTCTTTATCGTATTTATAAGGTATATACGCCGAATCCACATAGAAGATATCGGGATTGTCGAACATTACCGAGCGGTAAATATAGATTAAGTCATCCCTCGGAATACCGAACATAGAGATGTCAATAGTAATGTCCCTCGCCCTTAACCGCTCGGCGATATAATCCTCGGCTTCGGCGTAATAGGAACGAACCTGCGGAATAAAGGGATAGATAACTCCCTCTTTACTCTCAGCGTTAACGCTGAAAGGAACCGCGCTAAGTAAGGTAATTATAACTAAAACCAGCGATAACGCCGTTTTACTAACTCTCATATTTATCACCGATTATATTATAACGTAAAAAAACAGGAATTACAATTATGATAATGTGAAGTTTTTTTGAAAAACTGTTGACAAAACACTAGCTCAATGCTATAATACCTATAAAGTTAGTAGGATTACTAAGTTTTAAAGGAGAAACCTATGAAAATATCTAAAATACACGAACGATGTTGACCCTGTTACTAATAAGCTAATCTTAATTATTATATTTTAAAAGGAGTTAACATTATGAAAATTTACGAAAGAATTACTGATTTAATAGGAAAAACACCCTTACTCGAGCTCAAAAACCACGAAGAAGCCAACAACCTCGAAGCTAAGGTTATAGGCAAGCTCGAATACTTCAACCCCGCGGGAAGCGTTAAGGACAGAATCGCCAAGGCGATGATTGACGAAGCCGAAGCTCAGGGAATCCTCAAAAAAGGCGCGGTTATTATCGAGCCCACAAGCGGTAACACAGGTATCGGCTTAGCTTCGGTAGCGTCGTCGAGAGGTTACAGAATTATCCTCACAATGCCCGAGACGATGAGTATCGAGCGCAGAAATCTTCTTAAAGCATACGGTGCGGAGCTTGTACTTACCGAGGGCGCTAAGGGTATGAAGGGCGCTATCGCTAAAGCCGACGAGTTAGCTAAAGAAATAGAAAACAGCTTTATTCCGAGCCAGTTCACAAACCTCGCTAACCCTAAAGCTCATATCGCCTCCACAGGTCCTGAAATCTGGGAAGATACCGACGGCAAGGTTGATATCTTTGTAGCGGGTGTAGGTACAGGCGGAACAGTTTCGGGCGTAGGCGAATACTTAAAGAGCAAAAATCCCGATATTAAGGTAGTAGCTGTAGAACCCGCAACCTCCCCCGTCCTCTCGAAAGGAACTCCAGGTCCGCATAAAATCCAGGGTATAGGCGCGGGCTTTGTACCCGAAACATTAAATACAAAAATCTACGACGAGATTATAACTGTAGAAAACGAGGAAGCCTTTGAAACAGGAAGAAGCCTCGCTAAAAACGAGGGCTTACTCGTAGGTATTTCGTCGGGAGCGGCGGTATTCGCGGCGACACAGCTCGCTAAACGCCCCGAAAACAAGGGCAAAATTATCGTAGCTCTGCTCCCCGACACAGGCGAGCGTTACCTCTCCACCCCGATGTTCAGCGAATAATTATCATAATATTAAACGCCTTGCGGATTTTCCGTAAGGCGTTTCTATTATAAAATGTGGTCGGGAAAAAGCGTTAATCATACAGCGCTCTATCTGCCCGACCATAATTTTCCATTTTCAATTTTCCATTTTCAATTCAAATAACATAGTCATTAGCGTAGCTCTCGTGTTTCTTATCTAAAATATCCTGGAGAGTAACGCTGTCGAGATAGTCGGTAACTACTTTCTTTAACCCCTGCCATACATACAAGGTCGCGCAGTCCGCGCTTCTATCGCAGTGAACCTCATTCTCGTCATCAATACAAGCAAGCGGCGATAAGCTGCCCTCGGTAAGCCTTATAACCTCACCTACCGTGCATTTATTCGGCTCCACAGCTAAACGGTAACCGCCCTGAAATCCGCGGTTAGTTTGGAGCATATGTGATTTATTAAAAACAGGTACAATCTGTTCAAGATACTTTTTAGAGATATTCTGGCGCTTAGCTATATCTTTAAGCGCTATAAAGCCGTCGTTTTTATGCTCAGCGAGGTCTACAAGCATCCTCAGCGCGTATCTTCCCTTTGTAGAAATTCTCATGGTATCATCTCCGAGTACACTTTATGAAATAATAATACCACAAAACCACTAGGTTTTCAAGATTTTTGTTGCGTTATTATTAAAAGTCTAGTATAATAGTAGAGTATAGAGGGAGATGACCTTATGAAAGATACAGATAAAAAAGTAGATATGATTTTAGAAAGCTACGATAAATACGAGCTCACCAAGCGTATCGGCGAGAGCCATATCGTAAGCAGAGATATTTTAATATTACTCGTAAAGGAGCTTAGAAAGCTTCTGTTCCCCGGTTATTTCGACAACAAAAAGATAAAAAGCGAGTATGTCAGGTTTTATATCGGCGAAAAGCTCGAGTATATCGAGTACAACCTCACTAAGCAGGTAGAAAGAGCTTTAAACAACGAGGGCGGATGCGATAACTGTATGAAAAAAGCCAAGGAAATTGTCGAAAAATTTATCGACAAAATTCCGAAAATAAGAGATTATCTCAACACCGATATTATAGCGGCTTACAACGGCGATCCCGCCGCTTACAGCAACGACGAGATTATATTCTGCTACCCCGGAGTATTCGCGATAAGTGTTTACAGAATCGCCCACGAGCTATGGCTTTTAGGCGTTCCGATGATTCCGAGAATAATCTCCGAATACGCCCACAACTTAACAGGTATTGATATTCACCCGGGGGCGACTATCGGCGAGTATTTCTTTATCGACCACGGAACAGGCATCGTTATCGGCGAAACAACCGTAATCGGAAACAACGTTAAGATTTACCAGGGCGTAACCTTAGGCGGACTTTCGACCCGTAAAGGCCAGCAGCTAAAGGGCGTTAAACGTCACCCGACAATCGGCAACAACGTAACTATCTACTCCAACACGAGTATACTCGGCGGAGAAACCATTATCGGAAACGACGTAGTAATCGGCGGTAACGCGTTTATAATCCGCTCCATACCCGAGGGTATGAAGGTTAATATCCGCAACCCTCAGCTCGAATACAGCGTAGATAAAAAATACGCCGAGGACTTTTTAGATTATAGCATTTAGCGGGGAGCCCCCGCAGCCAATTCCACCCGCGAGCCGCGGGAGCCATAGCCGCCTTTGGTAAAGTTCCATTTAACCGAAAGATTCATCAACGGCGGGGCTTCTATTTATACTATATAATTTTTTATTTAGTTAGCATTTTAAAAACCGTGCCAATCAGCACGGTTTTTTCTTTTATAGAATATTACTTCTTTTTCGGTAAATCGTCATACATCGCGTTAATTAAATCCGAGAGAAAAACTCTGTCCTCGATATTCTCGACGAGTATCATATCCTTAGCGCCCTCGTAGGGAGTTTCGTAAATCGGCGAGGGTATCATAGCGAGCGCGGATTTAACGGGCTTTATTAAAAAGCGGTTATCGTAGATTCCGCCGAACACTTTTCCTTTATAATATAGTATATACTCCCCCATCATCTTGCGAAAGGAAATATCTTCCATTTCAGAGAGCTGTTCGAGTACATAGTCGAGGTATTCTTTATCCGAAGCCATAATTTCACCTAACTTTCGTTAACCAGCTTGCCGGAAATATGCTCGGGGGTAAGCTTTATTAAAAGTGTATTTTTCAAAAATTTACTAATTTCGTTATCAATATAATTTTCGTCGTCGGTAAATTTATGGGAGAGGTTTCGGCTTATTTCGACGACAATATCGCTGTCGCTTATGACCTCAGCCTTTCCGAAAACTATGACGCTCTTAATATTAAGCGCCCAGAAACCGTCTTTTTTATAACCCTTATCGTAAACGCAGAACGAAACCTTTTCGCGTTTTTTCAGCGCGTCAAGCTTATGGCCGACTTTTCCGCAATGGAAATAGATACAGCCGTCTTTTTCATTATAATAGTGATTTATCGGGAAGCCGTAGGGATAACCCTCGTCGCCTATAACCGATAAAACTCCGCGTTTTTCGTTTATAAGAATCTCTTTACACTCAAGCTCGGTGAGCACCTGTTTTTTTCTTAACATTTCTCGGAACATAGAATCACCTTTTCTTACCTTCGGCGAGGTAATAACTCTCCTCGATAAGCTTTTCTATAAACTGTACGTCAGCGGTCTTATCGAGCAAAATCGAAATCCAGTATTTTTTATTCATATGGTAAGCGGGGAAATAATGGACGTTATCTATAACATTATTGATGGTATCGCTCGAGGCTTTTACGTTCAATACGTGAATCTTGCCCTTCTTATCAACACCTAAGTATTTATAAGGTATATACATAAAAAGCGCGTACCATTTCTTTTTATTTTCAGTCTTTAGCGTGTGGTATTCGTCGAGATAATCCCACGGCGCTTCGGGAGTAGTTTTGAACCTCTCACCGGCAAAGTTTATAAGAGCGGTTTTAACGTCGCATACCGTAAAGCATTTTTTTATAAATTCGTCGATAATTCCCTGAACCTCGGCTCTGATTTCGTTAACAAATCCGCCGTCATCAATACTAACGTTAAACGGAATATACAGTTCATCATCTTCGCTCTCAAAAACCTCGGCGTTTATATTATCCCGGCTAATCTCGATTACCGTGTAAAAATCACGATTGCATAAATATCTTTTCAGGCTGTATATGCCGTCTTTTTCGGAAAAGCCGCAGTCAAGGGCTTTTTCGGGAATAAAAGTGTATTTATCTAAAACTTCGTTATATTTCATAATCTTCTGAATCTTTACAAAAATAATGGGTTGGCACATAAGCGCCAACCCATCTATAATCAATAATTACTTATTGGAGATAGCAGCCTGTCCCGCTATTAACAAAAGAAGGAGTTTCGGGGCATACCCCTTCAATGCTGACTTTGGCTTTATTACTGCGTTTTCCGTCTATATTAACCTTACGGACAGGCTCATTCGGGTTGTTTTTCAAGTACCAATCAAAACCGCCTTCTCTTGCGACAATCTTTTCTACAAAAGCGTCTATCACAGCTTGACTGACGTGGTTGCTGTTATTAAGATTGAGCATACGGTCTAAGATTTCATTTATCGCGGAAATGTTGCTGATGTATTCTTGCTCCAAATCAATGTTGTCATCCGCTTCTGATTCAGAAAATATTTGAGATTTCAAGAACGCAATTCGTTCCTCTGCTTTCTGTTTCAGAGCCGCGAATTTTTCCTTTGAGATTTCTCCATCCGCCCGCATTTCAAGAAGATTATCAATACGGGTTTCCAATTTCTGCAACTCCGCCTTTTTGCAGTTAATATCAGCAACAAATCTATTAGGCTCTGCGGTGATTGATTTTGCTGTTTCCAAAAGCTCAAGTACTACATTCTTTACTTTCTCGCGCTCGGAAACAAATTGCTTAAACAAATAGTCAGCCATCATTTGCAGCTTCCAATCACTTATCATAGGAGTTTTACATATTCCCTCAACGGATAAGCCTTTGTTTAGCCTCGTTCTGATTGTACCTGTTCGTATCTGTTTATAGCACATATATCCGTATTGAAGCTCACCGTTTGACTTAATGTGCCATTTCTTCCTGTTGAACTTATGACCGCATTCACATTCAAGCAGCTTAACCCAAACATCACTCGGCTTTTTCTGTCCGACGCTATGCTTATCTACGGTGTCTTTAAGATTTGTTTTACGGACATTCTGTGATAACATCTTCTGAACAGTATTGTATTCTTCTTCCGTAACAATAGTTTCGTGCGTCCCTTTTACTTGAAGTAAGTCGATTTCACCGAAATTATTTATCTTCTTCTGTTCAAGAAAATCGGGAGTAAACTGCTTATGATATGTAATTATACCGCAATAAAAGCTGTTTTTCAAGATTTTTGATACATTTGTCGAATACCATTTTGATTTGCCCATAGCGGTTTTGAATCCGCCCATTTCAAGTTGATAACAAATCTTTCTGATACCCCAACCTTGCAGATACCAATCATATATCTGTCTGACTGTTCGTGCCTGCTCTTGATTTATCACAAGTTCCTTGCCAACCCGATCATAGCCGAGTATATTTCCGTTACCGTACAACACGCCTTTTTCCATAGAGGTTTGTTGTCCGGCTTTTACTCTTATTGAGGTTTTACGGCTTTCGTCCTGTGCGAGAGTCGCCATAATTGTGAGCCTTAGTTCTCCGTCGCCGTCAAAGGTTTTTATGTTGTCGGATATAAAATATACTTCAACGCCCATACCTTTGAGCTGACGGGTGTATTGCAGAGTATCAACAGTATTACGAGCGAAACGGGAAACCTCTCTTGTGATAATCAAGTCAAAAACCCCTGTTTCAGCGTCGGAAATCATTTTTAGAAACTGTGGACGTTTTTTAGCAGATGTGCCTGTTATTCCCTCGTCAACATAAGTGTTGACTACATTCCAATTCTTGTTATAGTCTAAAATCGGCTTGTACCAATCCTTTTGATTTTCGAGAGCGTTTAGCTGCGCTTCGTGTTCTGTGGATACTCTTGCATAAATAGCGACATTCCGAGGACGGTTAAAATCCTGATTCATATAATACATAATAAAACTTCCTTTAAATAAACTATGATTTTATTGTAGGGTTTATTTATGTATCCTTCAATTTTGCGATTGCCGCCTTTTTTGCGTTATCGCACATTTGCTTTGAGATGTGTCCATCTTTAAAAAGTTGCTCAACAAGCCGTACTGCCGCGTTTATAATCAGCTTTTGTGAGGTGTTGTCTTGAGATTTCATTTTTGCACCTCACACGGCATTTTATAAACGAAATAATCGTATCCGCTTTTTCCGCAAATTTCACAGGGAGATTTTGCTTTTGACCAAGGCTCAAAACGGCGTATATAAAAATGCTTTCCCCTTTTGTAGCTTTGCAAGTGATTTGCACAAAGACACATAACAAACGCTACACGCCTTATATTTTTGCGTTTCATAAAAAATCAGTACCTTTCATAGCAGATTAAGAGCTAATCTCTCAATCATTTGCACAAAAGGTACTGAAATGCACACCCGTTATCCGATTATAATCCAAGCCACCCGTTTAATCATCGAATAGCTTAGATTGAATATTTGTCTGAAATATAATGAATTACAAAAGGAACTATTATTCTATCTGGTGAAACAAAATGTATTTTTTTACAAAGCCTTAATACAAACAATTTAATATAAAACACTAATAATTCTATTCCAAAAGAATTCTGGATAATCATTAAGCAGTTCTTCGATATTCTCTTTTCTTTGTTGAAGGGATGTAATAATCTCATCTTCAGAAATATCATCATCTTCTAGTACATCACTAATCTTAACTGCTAGCAAACGGTCATTAAACACTTTTTCGCATATAGATAAAGCCGTTAATGAAGGCACACCGTATTTTACTTTCTTTTGAATTATAGATAATTGCTCTTCCAACTCCTCTTTGAACAAGCCGGTATTATCAGCAAGCAAATCACGAATGTTTCCAATAAAAAAACTTAGTTCATACGAGATTTGTTTGCTACACACATCATCAATATCGTTCATATCATTGTCTGTTATGGTATTTATTTCAAATGGTGTTTTCCCTTCTATCCATAGGTTACAGATAGCTGAAAAATCATCTTTACACTTTCGTATAGTATGAGTTTCCATGAAAAAGCATTTAACTAAATCCATTAATCCGCTTTCTGAAAAGATCTTATCAGTTAATTGATTTTTAATAATCCAAGCTTCTATTTTCTCGGACATATCAATGCCAATCATCGAAAGAGCATAATTAGCTATCTTGTTAGTGGATAGCCCCAGTATTTTTTCTTCGATTCTTATAAACACTTTTTCCAATAACGTTTTTTCTTCATCATTAGCAAGTGAATAAGCAAGTGTACTTTTGCATATTTCTAAAGCAAAGGATTTTTCATCAGTTGCATTTGAATTTGAATAGACCATACAAAGATAGTTCTCAATCTGTAAAATAACGTTTTTTCTTAAAGCAACCTCATTATGAATATTATCGTAGTAATAGTCTGTATTTTTTTTAGGATACTTCTTTATGTATTTATCAAAAATGTATTTAATGTACTCTTGAAATACATTCTCATTATCAAAATCATTAAGAATTTGCTTTTCTAAACAACTCTTTTAATACCTTTTGTCCATTCCCTTTTGGAACTTTACAGTTTTTTCCTAATTTCAGATAGCTAAATACACCTTTGATGTCATATAAAAACCAATCTTCAATAGATTGCTTAGCTTGAATTAATTTCGGACTTTTTGCTCCTGCTTTTTTCAGTTCAGCAATAACCTCTTTTTTATTGAATGGTGGTTTTTTATTAAATTCAAATACATCACTATCTATACATAAGAATGGATAAATATATGCCCCAGAATTCTTTTTTTGCAGGTCGTTATACTTTCTTAGAGCTGCTCGTTTATAATTGCCGATACCTTTCATGTCTATGTATTTTATTTCACAGTCAAAGGCACAATCCAATTGTGAATGAATTGTTTTAACTACAGCTTTATAAAACTCTTTCTCAGTAGGTCCTTCAATAAATAACGCAATAATCTTCTTAGCCATTTGTTTCTAAATATCTCATTATATAGTTTTTTGAATCGGATTCGGATAGAATGTTAAATATGTAATCACCGATAGACTTATCATATTCGATTGCATCTTTGTATAAAGAGTTGACTTTTGCTAATGCAATCCTTCTAAAATCTGTCTCTCCGGTATTTGACGGCAATCCAATATAAATGCTGTGGGGATTAATATATTGAATAATATAGGGAGAATGACTGGTGATAATAATTTTACAACTATTCGTAATTTGGCTAAGAACGTCTAAATAATTCTGAAATAGACCAGGATGAATAGAATTCTCAGGCTCTTCGATAGCGATCATTGACAAACCTTTAATATCAGCAATGATAGCAAACGTTAGCATTAAGAACAATCTTTTTGTTCCGTCTGATAAACGAGCAAACGAGATGGGCTGTATTATTTTATCATCTATAATACTCATCGAATAAACATTATCAGAAAAAACAAATGGAGCCTCTTCTGGCAAATCAACTTCACTTTGAGTATTTACCTTATGCTTTTTTACAATAATATCCTTAATATCTGGAAACAATTGCTTAAATCCATCCATTAGCAGTGCGTATTTATCAGCATAGTCTTTTTTTAAATAATAAATAGCTCTAGGAATATTGCGGATATCATTAATGTTTAATTCTTCAAAACCTTTAATAACAAAAGGATCCGGATCATAAGAAGGTGCAGCGTCTAAGTGCCTTTCAACATAATACGCAACGTTTTCCAATTGTATCAACACATCAATATAAAACAAATCATCAAACGCAGTCAATTTATTTAAAACTAAACTTGTCTCATCAATTTTAACAGCTTTATCGCAACGTCCTGTCTCTGAAGACAAATACTTTGCTTTATTTGCATTACGAGAAATAAAAGTTTTATATTTCTGACTTTTTAGGTTTTCCTTGATTTTAAGATATTCTTTTGTAATCCCCGAAAGGGTATTGGCTGTTTTCCATGAAAATTCAAAACCATATAATATAAAATACTCTGTATTATTTGATGTCAGTTTTGCTTCAATCTCAAAAGAGTAATTATTTCCAGCATTAGCTTTTAAAATAGGAATGTTGCTTTTTTGTCCCATAAGATAATCACGAAATTGGTTGGGGCACTTAATAAAATTAAAACCTAAATCAATTGCATCAAATAGATTGGATTTTCCATATCCGTTCAAACCAACAAATGCAGTTATTGAATTTTCAAATAATAGTTGGGTAGTCGAAACATTTCGAAACCCTCCAACATTTATTCTCATTATATTCATTTTTGTGACTCCTTTTTCCATTAATAAACTTAAAATACTCCTTTTCATAACAATAATACCACCTTTTTTTATAAAATGCAACATCTTTTTGCGTATTTTTTAAAAAACTTTAAAAAGCTATAATATAAGTATAATAAAACGCAACGATTCTTTCTTTATTATACCAAACATCATCGCATAGCTTTCTCGTAATATAAAAGATTTAGCATATGTAAAAAATTAAATACATTTATCTACTATATATTATAAAACAAATGT
>CAMHQC010000033.1 GCA_946187325.1 uncultured Clostridia bacterium | reverse complement strand
ACGTAAAAAAATGGATTCCGTATTGGGGGAGAATGAAAGAAATAATAATTTTTTTCAACAAAGTGAAAATTGGAAACATATTTTTGATGAAAATAACATAGTATATATTATAGGTGGAGCTGGTTATGGAAAATCGCTTTTTATGAAAAATATTATTAATAATACTAATGATTTATTTATTAATGGTATTAACGATTATTTAATGATTTATTGCGATTTGAAAGCGTATTATAACGGTGACCAAGGCGATTCAAAAACTATAATTGATTTTTTTGTTGAATCTATTGTTAATAATTTAGGTGTAGATTACATTACAAAAGACATTATTATTCATTATCTAAAGTTAGGAAGATGTCTTTTGTTGTTAGATGCACTTGATGAAGTACCTAAAGAGAAAAGGAATATTTTACATAGAAAGATAATTAATTATATTGAAAGCAATTATCGAAACAATAAAGTGTGTATTACTTCTAGGGATAGAGGTTTTATTCCTCAAAAAGATATAGAGGTGTTTAAAATCAAGCCACTAGATGAGACTGATATTTCTACTTATATTGATAATATGATTTCTCTAAAAGTGTTTAAAAGTTCAAACAAGGATGCGTTTATGGAACAGGCTCGGGCTTTAATAAAAAAAGGATTTCTTAATAATTTCTTGGTACTCTCCTTGTTAGTTAGTATTTTTAAAGCTGAAAAAAAGCTTCCAGAGAATAAAGTTGATTTGTACAATAAGTGCTTTTTATATATAGCCAAACAACGAGAGAAACAAAAATCAAGCTCTGCATATAATAAAAATGTTGAGTATTTAATGAAAGAAAGTACATTTATTAGCCTTTCTGAATTATCTGCACCTAATAATAGAGATATAGAAAAGGAAAAAATTGAGGAATGTTTAGTTAATTTATATAAGAATAAATTTAGTAATACGGCAGAAACAGAACAAGTAGTTGAACAATTTTTGGAGTTTTGTTCCGAAAGAACAGAAATATTTGTTCCTGCACCTTCTGATGATAAATTTAAGTTTTTTCATAGATCCTTTTTTGAATATTTTTATGCAAAATTTATTTTGCGTCAATCTGATGTTAGTGAAGTATTTAGGTTAATGCAACAGTTTGATGTAGATTCAGAGGTTTTTGAATTGGTAACTGCTGTATTAAAAGAAGAAAACGAAGAAAAATACCAAGAGTTAATTGAATATATATTTGAACAAACAGAATCAGAATTAAATTCTAAATCGAATGCTATCTATAATTTTGAGATACTAACATTATGTATGCAAGTTGTTGATGATATAGTATTTAAAAGAGATTATTATAAAATTATAATTGAACATAGTGATGTTTTATCGAGTGCGGAGGTCAGATTTTCAAATAATCGTTTAATATGCAACATAATTGGAGAAATGATATCAAATGATGACATTAAGCGCAGAGCGTTTCTTGTTGCGTATGAAAATGCATGTGTTTATCAAGTTATAAAGAATTCTATAATATTTCATTTTGAAGAATATTATGATAAATTAGATGATAAGCAAGCTAAGAGTTTTAGTAGAGATTTATTTAAATCTATTATTTTTCACTCACCGTTTTACGTGATTGAATTTTATCGACTTAATGAGATTGTAGTTTTATTAAATGAAAAAATGAAAAACAATTCAAATTCTTTATGGAAAGAAATTGCTCCTAACAAATGGGATAGGAACGATAAAAAAGCTTTTAGCGAAGGTTACAATAATTGTAAAAAAATCTTAGAGCATCAAGAATAAAAGGATAATAGTTTTAAAACGGCACAGGGTTTTGCTCCTTGTGCCGTGTTTTTGGTTTATATAACATTACGTAGTGCTTGCATAGTGTCTGCTCTGCGGCTAAATCCTCATGAAGATCGGTAATCGCGTCGCCTTTTGATTGGAGATAAGCGGCGGTGAACGGTACTCCCGAAGCTGAGCCGGGGTATATGCCGAGTGTGTGATCTACGAAATAATCGCCTAAGCCCGACTCTTTAATCTCTTTTTCGCTAAGTCCCTTTGTAAGCTGATAGAGGATAGCGCCTATCATTTCCAGGTGCGATAATTCCTCGGTACCGATGTCCGTTAAAGTTGCTTTTAACTCGGGTAGAGGCATTGTGAATCTCTGACTTAAATATCTTACCGAAGCCGCAAGCTCTCCGTCAGCGCCGCCAAACTGGCTCATTATCATTTTAGCGAGCTTGGGGTTAGGATTCTTTATATTTACGGGGTACTGTAATTTCTTTTCGTATACAAACATTATTCCACCTCCTCGTTTTCCCAAGGCCATGGAGCCTTAACCCAGCTCCAGCGGTTCTTAGAGGTATCGCTCGCGGTAAGCGCGCCGTATTTCTTTTCAAAACTTTCTCTGAGCGGAAGATACTTAGCGGCTGTTTCGTTCATCTTCTCAATAGTTTTTTCGTCGTTGGGATGTGTGTCAAGATAAAGCTGTAAATCGTCTATCATAAACTGATATGACGAGAGCTTTTTCATCATAATCTCACGTTCAGTCATCTTTGCCTCCTACACATTTACCGCCGAAGAAGGGCTTGTTTAAGACAGGATAAGCCGTACCTGCCTCTAACGCCTGCTCCACGGAGTAGGTTTTTGAGTTGTATTGTTGAAAAGGCACATAAGCCATCGCTTCGCTTGTTTTATTCGGAAGCGGTGATATACCGTAGCTTTCCATAATGGATTCAAATATTTCCACAGTTTGTACTCCTTAAAAATTATTGAAGAAAACTTCTGTATATACTATGTCTGGTTTTACAAAAGGAAACTGATTATTAAATTTCAAGTTTGTTTCATAGTTATTTCATATAGTTTTCACTTTAGGGAATTACTATATAGTCACAATAATTAATAAGATTATTTTGGAGGTAAAAATTATGACAAATAATCCTTATGATAATAACTACGATAACAACATAAATTCCAATAACAACGAGAATATTAATTCGTCCGTTAATCCCGAGGATACCGAGCATATTAACGCTTCTACTCCCGACTACACTCCCGACGAATATTATCAGAAGCATTACGCCGATCAGTCCTATTCGGCTGATAATTACGCTAAATACGGTGAGAGCTATTATTCAGGCAATAACGCTCAACCGCAAACTAATTATAACGCTCAGTCCGCTTATCAGAATACCGCTTCGAACACTTCTTATTCCGCTCAGCCGTATTCGAATTCAGCTTATCAGACATCCTCTCCAAAGCGCAAAAAGGAGAAGAAGCCTGTTTCAAGAGGTACTGTAGCCGTTATGTTAATCGCGAGTATCTTTTGTTCGTCAATTCTCGGAGTAGGCGGAGGCTTCTTAGCTTCATCTATCGCTAACAGCAACGGCACTTCGGGTTCTGTAACCGTTAGTAAATCGGATTCGAGAAGTTCTTCCTATGCTTCGTCAACAGCCGCTCTTACAACTACCGAGATTGTTAAGAAAACCGCTGACTCGGTTGTAGAGGTTACAACTAAACAGGTTAAAACAGGTTCTTTCTCTCAGCAGTATATTCAGCAGGGCGCGGGCTCAGGCGTAATTATTTCGAAAGACGGCTATATCGTAACTAACTACCACGTTATCGAAGGCGCTTCTAAAATCAGCATCACTTTAAGAGATAAAACCGAGTATACCGACGTCAAGGTAATCGGAACATACGCCGCGGGGGATATAGCTTTACTTAAAGTCAGCCCTAAGAAGGATTTAACTTACGCTACTTTCGGCGACAGCTCCAAAATAGCCGTAGGCGATTACGCCGTAGTTATCGGCAATCCCCTCGGACAGCTCGGCGGAACTGTAACTGACGGCATCATAAGCGCTCTAGACAGAGAGGTTACTATAGATAACCAGACGATGAACCTTCTCCAAACAAACTCAGAAATCAGCCCCGGTAACTCAGGCGGCGGACTCTTTAACGGAAACGGCGAGCTTATCGGTATCGTTAACGCTAAATCGTCCTCGAACTCAGTAGAGGGTATCGGCTTCGCTATTCCGATTAACGATGTACAGGATGTGCTTTCAGACCTTAAAAAGTACGGCTATGTAAAGGGACAGATTGATCTCGGAATGTCTTTATCCGATGTAAGCTCTCAGGCTCAGCTCTGGATGTACGGCACAAATCAGACGGGTGTTTACGTTACAAGCGTAAATATCGGAAGTAACGCGGCTAAAGCGGGATTCCAGGCAGGCGATATCATCACCAAGGTAAACGGAACAAAGGTTGAATCAACAGCCGAACTCAACAGCTTGATTAAAAAGCTTAAAGTAGGCGATACGGTAACCTTCGGAGTGTACAGAGGCTCCCAGTCGGGAACTATAAGAATGAAGCTCGCCGAATATACTAAGGACAGTATCACAAGCAACAACAATAATTCAGACGACAGCTTCAGCGATGGAGACGACGAAGACAGTATCTGGGACTATTTTAACTGATTGATTGTGAATAATAAAAGACGTCTTACCATTATGGTGAGGCGTCTTTTTAGATATTGGATATTTTTTACAGTCAATCTATTGCATATTTTAAATCTTTATGTTACCATACAGTCATAGTGAGGGGGGTAAAGCTATGAAAGTAAAAATTACATCCGACAGTACCTGCGATTTATCGCCTGAATTAATTAAAAAGTACGATATTGACATTCTTCCGCTGTATGTGTCTATGGGGGAGGAAACTAAGAAAGACGGCTTGGAGGTAGTGCCGGAGGATATTTACGCTCATGTCGATAAGACCGGCAAGCTTCCCAAAACCTCCGCGCCTAACCTTAACGATTTCATCGAGCTTTTTGATAAATGGCATAAAGAAGGTTATTCAATCGTCCATTTTTCTATCAGCAGTGATTTCTCAAGCTCCTACCACAGCGCGACTATCGCGGCTGAGGAAGTAGGGGATGTTTGTGTTGTCGATTCGCGCAATCTCTCTACAGGTCAGGGGCTTTTAGTCCTTCACGCTGCCGACTTAGCGGCCGAGGACAAAACCGCCGTGGAGATAAAATCTGAATGCGACAAGCTCGCTTTGAAAGTAGAAGCAAGCTTTGTGGTAGACAGCATAGATTATCTGCGTAAAGGCGGACGTTGCTCGGCGATTGCGGCTTTAGGAGCGAATCTGTTAAAACTAAAGCCCTGTATTGAGGTTATCGATGGAAAAATGACTCCTTCTAAAAAATACCGCGGCAAAATTGAAAAGGTAATTCTCGACTATGTGCGCGACCGCTTAAACGGCAGAGAAGATATACTGAAGAACAGAATTTTTATTACACATACGAAGTGCAGTCCCGAAACCGTTAATCAGGTAAGAGATTTAATAAATGAACTCTCGCCGGGATTTAACGAAATCTTGGAAACTACCGCGGGTTGCACTATTACGTCGCACTGCGGACCGTACACGCTGGGAATACTTTTTATACGTAAATAACAAAAAGGTAGGGAAGAGAGCTTTCCTACCTTTTTTACTACACTTATTACCTAGTTTACATACTTTCGGGACATTCGATATTAAACATATCGAGTACGTTCTTAATAACCGTCTTAACCGAAAGGCATAGCGCGAGCCTTGCCTGCATCAAATGTTCGTCCTCAACCTTAACCCTGCAAGCGTTGTAGAACTTGTGGAACAGGGTAGCTGTCTGAGTTACATAACGTGTAATCTTAGTCGGGTCGTATTCCTTAGCGGCTGAGATAATCTCGTCCGAGAACGAAGCTATATGGTTAATGAGCTCCTTTTCTTCTTCGGCGGTGAGGAGCTTTAACTCGTCGTTAGTACAGCTTCTCGGCTCCACGCCGTCCTTGGCGAGCGCTTTTAAAATACTGCAAATTCTCGCGTGAGCGTACTGAACATAATAAACAGGGTTCTGATTGTCCTGCTGAACGGCTATATCGAGGTCAAAGTCCATCTGAGTATTCGCTTCTCGTGTGTTAAAGAGGAAACGCGCGCTGTCCACGGGAACCTCCTCGAGTAAGTCGCCGAGTTGAATAGCTTTACCTGTACGCTTGCTCATCTTAACGACCTGTCCGCCCGATACAAGCTTTACAAGCTGCATAAGAACTACTACAAGCTTACTTCCGTCGTAGCCGATAGCGTCCATAGCGCCCTTCATTCGCATAACGTGGCCGTGATGATCCGCTCCCCATATGTCGATACAGGTCTCAAAGCCTCTGTCGAATTTATCTTTATGATAAGCTATATCGGCTGTAAAGTAAGTCGGATTACCGTTTTTACGGATAAGAACGTCGTCCTTTAATTCGAGCTTGTCGATATAGTCCTGAGTTTTACCTTCTTTAAGAAGTATGTTTGTACATACTTCTTTATTTTTATACCAGACAGCGCCTTCCTTTTCGTAGGTGAGACCTTTTTCTGTGAGTAAATCTACAACCGCCTTGACCTTACCGCTGTCGTGTAAGGTGGATTCAAAGAACCATTTGTCATAATAGATTTTATATTTTTCCATATCGCTCTGCATTTTAGCGATGTTTTTCGGAAGCGCGTAATCTACCAACGCTTTCTTTCTTGTATCGGAGTCAACGTCAACAAGCTTATCGCCGAATTCTTCCGAGTAAGCTTTAGCGTGATCGGTTATGTCCGACCCCTGATATCCGTCCTCGGGAAACTCAATATCGTCCTTGTAAAGCTGTAAATATCTTGCCTCCAGTGAGCAGGCGAACTTTTCAATTTGATTACCCGCGTCATTTACATAAAATTCTTTATAAGAATTATATCCCGCCTTTTTGAGAACTGCCGCCAAGCAATCTCCCAAAGCTCCGCCGCGGGCATTACCCATATGCATAGGGCCGGTCGGGTTGGCTGATACAAATTCAACGTTTATATTCTTGCCCTTGCCGAAATCTGACGAACCGTAGTTATCTTTTTCTTCCTCGACGTCCTTTATAACGGAAGCGTAAAAATCTCCCGAATAGAAGAAGTTGATAAACCCGGGTCCGGCAATCTCGCATTTCTCAAAGAATGTGTTTTCAAGCTCAATATTAGAGGTGATAGCCTGAGCGATTTTAACGGGAGCTGTTTTAAAAACTCTAGCTCCTGCCATAGCTACGTTAGTCGCGAAATCGCCGTTCTTTCTGTCGGCGGGAGTTTCTATGATAAAACCGGGGATAGGAGCATCGTTTAACTCACCGTTGTTCATAGCTTTTTTAATCGCGCTGTTGATTATATTATATAACTGTTCCTTAGCTGTTTTTAAAGTCTGCATTAGTTCACCCTTTTTCCTGTATGTCAATATAAAATTCGTTATTAGAAATAAGTTCGTTGTTAAAATCGAGCGAATAGCTTACGTGAAGCTTACCGCCGTTTTCTTTAAGCCGGTTGCTAATTGTTTCGGCAAACACGCCTATCATCATATCGCCCATAATTGTGTGGTAGTGGCATTGGTGTCGTCTGCCTTTTTCGAGGATCAGCCTGGACTGAATTTCACCTTTCCTTATGATAGTTACCTTGTCGTCGCTTTCTACCTTGATAATATTGTTCGATGAAATTGACGGATTGTCCTCGTCGTATTCCTTATATCCTATATAAGCGTGACCGGGCTTCATAATAAAGTTACCGATCGTCTGTAATTCGATTTTATCCTTTTCTCCGTCAACTTCCTGAATACCCGTGACCGAGATAAGATACTCTTTTTTATTATTTTCCATTTCCATATCCTTAAATCAGTATAGTTCGATATTAATCTGCTCAACCTTATGGCTGACATTTTCTCCGAGAAATACATTAGCTATATTTTCAAAGCCGTCGGGAGTATCCGATACGTAAAACTCACAGTCGCCTTTTTCTTTTCTGTCGGCTAAAAGATTATTCTCTTTTAGAATTTTAGCCGCGTAGATGGCTGTTTCTTTTCCGCTGTTTATGAGCTCGATATCTTCGCCCATAACGGATTTTATTGCCTCGGAAATAATCGGGTAATGTGTACAGCCGAGAATAACCGTGTCAACTCCCGCGTTTTTGATATCGGTCATATATCTTTCGATAACCAGTTTTACAATCTGGTCGTCCTTATCAATAAATCCGTTCTCGACCAGCGGTACAAAAAGCGGACAGTCCTGCTCGTATGTAACGATTTCGCTGTCGAAGGTTTTTAGTAAGTCGCGGTAGCTGTGGCTGTTTATAGTAGCGCTTGTGCCGATAACGCCTACTTTTTTATTCTTGGTTTTTTTTGCCGCGGCAAAGCAGGTGGGCGATACAACGCCCGTGTATGGTACAGGTAAATCGTGCTTTAAATTAGTCGCGACCGAGCTTACAGTACCGCAAGCGGCTATAATCATCTTAACTTTATTCTTTAAAAGAAATTTAGAGTCCTGATAAGCGTAGCGTTTAATAGTGGAGTTAGAACGCGAGCCGTAGGGCACACGGCCTGTATCTCCGAAATATATAATATTTTCGTTAGGTAATACGTTTTTTAACTCTCTTACCGCGGTAAGACCGCCGAGTCCCGAGTCAAAAACACCGATAGGAGCATTATTCATATTGTTTTCTCCTTCTTTATTTCATCATATTATCTTATCATATTAATGTAATAGTTTCAAGTTTTTTTATTTTATTGTTTTATTCATTAAAATTGTCACAATTCTTAATATTCAGGGTTATAGTATATGAAGGAGTTGAACGAAATGAAAAGAGCAGTATCGTTATTATTAACTTTTATGATTTTATTCTCTGCTTTAAACGTCAGCGTCTACGCTAAGGGTATAGAGATAGATAAGGATTTTTATGATAAAGCTGAACAATACGCCCGTGATTGCGGTATTAGAGGTATGCCGTATGATACATGTTTAGGCTTTACTGTTGAGCATAAATATGAGTTTTATTATGTAAGCTCAGAGCTTGTAGTGTTTTCGATAGCTGACGAATGGAACGAAGCCCCTACTTGTACGATTAAGAATTACGAGTTTACAGGTCACGCGTACTATGGGAACTGTGATAACGGACTGACTGTTTACGACGGAAATAATTTTTATAAAATCAGCGGCGCGGTAGATAAAGGTCTTGTGAGCTTAGAATTTTTGGCTGAGGTAATTCCAAATACTAAGAAAATCGACTTGCAAAGCTACTCTGAAAAGTTCCGCCCCGCCGTAAAAACCTATGTTGAGGAAAACGGTATTAAGGTAACCGATACGGATAACGTTGATTCTTATGTAAAGATTTATTACGACAGCACAAGATCCGTGTTATTCGAAATCAATGATAATTCGAATAAAGAACAAAAAATAAATGTTAATTATTCTTTCTATACGTATACCTTAACTAATAAAAGCTTCGAACCCGAAGATTCAGACGCGGGATTTTTCGTCTATTATTACGGAAAAATTTATAAACTCAGTGAAGCTGTCAAAAAAGATATAATAAGCCCGAGAACTGTGATTAATAATGTCCCCGACGAAAAAATGGAGAGTAAGGTGCTTACAAAAACACAGTTTAATTCCTAATTAGAAAATTATGTTGAATCTATTAACGCGCAATCCCGCGTTAAAAGATATTCCTCGGGAGTAAATAAAGGCGAAATAATGTGCGAGTTTTTTAAACATACAGATGAGATTATCACGTTCCAAATTCTCAGTAATTATATTTGGTCTTGCAGGCAGACTATCGGAAATCAAACATTTTTCAGCGGTACAAAGCTCGCCTACTCCAACCCCTGCGGTTATTGTATTTATAAAGACGGCGTTATCTACAGCCTGTCCGACGCTTATGATAAGAAATTGATTAATAATTCCGATTTAAAGAAATTATTAAATAAGTATGACGCTGCCGAACAAGATAGAGAAATTATAAAAAGTATTATTACAGATTATTGTCAAAAGCTCGATATAGCTGAGTTTAACCCCGAGGATTATAATATCGTTTATATGAGTGATAATGATATAATAGTAATTCACGGTTTCTTAGGATGCGCTACGCACGGTGATAAGGTCAGCGAGAAATTCGGTGATTATTTCGTAACCTCAAACTACGATATGTTTCCTTATATTTTAGGTTACTATGTTATCTATCCTAAAGAAAACACTATGTACAATCTGCACGACGCGTATTATAAAAAACTCAGCGGGGTAGAGGAGCTTTTTGCAAAAGGACATATAGGTCATAGATACGGTGACGCTAACGGAGATAAAAGGTTCGATATACAGGACGCTTCCGCTATTCAGAAATACATAGCTAAAATATATGAAGGCTTTGATGACGCTTTATTATACGGAAATTTTGAGTATAACGGTATTTACGACTTTAATATCGACGGCAAAATCAATATCAACGACGCGACCGCCTTACAAAAATATCTCGCGAAAAGATAACTAAGCTTTGACAAAATCGTCCTTTATATGTATAATAACTGTATATGATAATAAAGGAATGATTAACTTGGATATAAACGTAGCTTTTAACAGTATTTCCGCTAAGGTTGAGGAAGCTTTAACTCCTCAGGGATTTACTAAACAAAAAATCAGCGGCAGCGATAACGAAATGGTATCGCTCTTTACTTCGGATACAAACGCGTACTCGGTAGTGTACTATTTGGATAAACAGCATATGGTTATCCGCCACTGCGCGATGACAGACGACGGTCCCGATAACGATTGGAAGGTCCTGGCTACCTGGATGTTCGATCCCGAAACCGATACCCAGAAGGAAGCGGACTCTATCGCCAACGATTTTGTCGAAAACTGTTCTTCCAATACCGCGATTAAGCGTATTAAGACTACCAAGAAGAAAAAGAAGAAGGGCGACGACGAGGGCAACGCCGATCCGCTGTTTTTATCTAAACGTCTTGTGGCTATTTTCCCCGAACTCAAAGACGAGATTAAAAACGAGGAAGATTGTTACTATCCCTTTAGAGGCGTAACCTTTACGAGAGCGTCTATAGTTCCCAAGGCTGTTGAGCTCGTAAATAAGGGCAATAAAAAGGATATAGAGAAGCTTTGTACGCTCTTATCTACCCAGTACGGTAACGGCGACGCCGATACCCGTTCTATTATAACTATCGTTATTCTCAACTCAATGCCCGAGGATAAATACGAGGTTATTAACGAGTATTTATCGGAAGACCTCGCTAAAGCGTGGAAAGCCGCCTTAAAGTATAAGGGCAAAAAGGTTAAACCCGAAAAGCCCAAGAAAAAGAGAAAGACTATGGTGCAAAGACTTCAAGGCGCGCAGAAATAAAACCTATAATATGATTTGGAATACGGGCATATTCCCGTATTCCGAATCTTTTTTAATTATTTGTGAAAAATCCCTTGACTATTGGGCTAAACTATGATAAACTATTTACACCTCGTATAAGGGGCTTATTTTTTTGCGCCCGTTAAAAGCGCGCGGAAATTGCGTTTAATCGTACTAAGTCCTTTGAGGGAGGCTAAATATATTCCGAAAAATTACGGGAGGTGCCGTCAATGAGAGTTAAAATCACTTTGGCTTGTACAGAATGTAAACAGAGAAATTACAACACAATGAAGAACAAGAAAAACAGTCCCGACAGACTTCAGATGAACAAGTACTGCAGGTTCTGTAGAAAACACACTCTTCATAAGGAAACTAAATAACGGAGGTTAATTATGGCTGATAAAAAAGCGACATCTAAGGCTGTTAAGACAACTAAGCCCGCTAAGTCCGCAAAGAAGTCTAACAAGAAGCCTAACGTTTTTAAGCGTATATGGAATTACCTTCGTGAGTGTAAAGGTGAGTTAAAGAAGGTCACCTGGACTCCGCCTAAAGTAGCTACAAAGAACTTCTTTATCGTTCTTGTTGTTATTTTAGTAGCAGGTCTGTTCATATTTGCTCTCGACAGAGGTCTTTTCGCTCTGTTAGGACTTGTAATGAATACTTCTTCTACTTAATATTCGTCTTAATCTTATTTTACGGAAAGGACGAATGTAAATGGCAGACGGAACATTAAAATGGTATGTAGTTCATACCTACTCCGGTTATGAAAACAAAGTAGCCGGCGACCTGATGACTACGGTTGAAAACCGCGGACTTCAGGATATGATTACGGAAGTAAAAGTTCCAACCGAAATCGTAGTCGAGAATAACGACGGAAAGGTTAAAGAAGTCGAGCATAAAATTTTCCCCAGCTACGTTTTCGTAAAAATGATTTATACCGATGAAACATGGTATGTCGTTAGAAATATTCGAGGATGTACAGGATTCGTCGGCCCTTCGTCTAAGCCCGTTCCTCTTACTGACGAGGAGGTTTATCGTTTAGGCGTTGAAAGCCGTGTAGTTGAGGCTGACTACAAGGTGGGGGATTCTGTTCGTATTATCGACGGTCCGCTTGAGGACTTTGTCGGTATTGTCGAAGAAATGGATCCCGATAAGAACTATGTCCGCGTAGTAGTTTCTATGTTCGGACGTGAAACCCCGGTAGAGCTTGAATTAGGACAGGCTGAACCGGTAGACGACTAAAAATATTAAGCGATTCGCTTTAATATTGGGAGCAGTTATGTTCCCTGTGGGAGGGACCCCATTATTGTCCCGCAATTTACCACGAATTTTGGAGGTGCAAACACAATGGCTCAAAAGGTAGTTGGCTTAATTAAGCTGCAGATACCTGCCGGAAAGGCTACTCCGGCACCACCGGTAGGACCGGCTCTCGGTCAGCACGGTGTAAACATTGTCGCGTTCACTAAGGATTTTAACGAGCGCACAAGACAGGACGCAGGACTTCTTATTCCTGTAGTAATCACAGTATACGCAGACCGTTCTTTCACATTTATCACAAAGACTCCGCCTGCCGCTGTACTTATCAAGAAAGCATGCGGAATCGATAGCGGTTCAGGTGTGCCTAACAAACAGAAGGTAGCAAAGATTACCCGTGAACAGGTTCAGAAAATTGCTGAAACAAAGATGCCTGACCTTAATGCCGGCAGCATTGAAACTGCTATGAGTATGATCGCCGGTACAGCTAGAAGTATGGGTATCGAAGTAGTAGACTAATTTTTAAATCCGGGTGGGAGGAATATCCGCTTGACCACCTAATTATGGAGGAAAACTGATGAAACACGGTAAGAAATATGTCGAAAGCTCTAAGCTTATTGACAGAACTAAAACTTATGATATTGACGAGGCTATCGCGACAGTTGTAAAAACTGCCACCGCTAAGTTCGATGAAACTGTAGAGCTTCACGTTCGTCTCGGTGTTGACGGCCGTCACGCTGACCAGCAGGTCAGAGGCGCTCTCGTGCTTCCTAACGGAACAGGTAAGAGCGTAAAGGTTCTCGCTATTTGTAAAGGACCTAACGAAGATTTAGCTAAGGAAGCAGGCGCTGACTTCGTAGGCGCTGAGGATATGACTCAGAAAATCCAGCAGGAAAACTGGATGGATTTCGACGTTCTCGTTACAACTCCCGATTGTATGGGTCTTGTAGGCCGTCTCGGTAAAATCCTCGGTCCCCGCGGTTTAATGCCTAACCCCAAGGCAGGTACTGTAACTCCCGATATCGCCCGCGCGATTAAGGAAGCTAAAGCAGGTAAGATTGAGTATCGTCTTGATAAGACTAACATCATTCACTGCCCGATCGGTAAAGTAAGCTTCGGCGCTGATAAGCTCACCGAGAACTTTAACGCTCTTATGGAAGCTATCATCAAGGCTAAGCCCGCCGCTGCTAAAGGACAGTATATCAAGTCCTGTGCTGTTACAGCTACAATGGGACCGTCTGTACGTATCAGTCCCGCTAAATTCAGCGTATAATAGCTGATAACTTAATTAATAACGCTACGCGTTATATATATCGCTGTTCTAAAGACAGCAGGTGTCGTTGACATAATGGATTATCCGCCTGCCGAGGAAGATGCATAGTTTGTATTTTATCGTCTCCTCACGTCTTTGCGTGGGGAGATTTTTTAGATTGGCGAAATTTTTAAAAATTAATATGGAGGTGAAAATTTTGCCAAGTAAAAGTGTTTTAGAGGCTAAGCAGGCTGTTGTTGCCGAGTTAGCTGAAAGACTCAAGAACTCTGTAATGGGTGTTGTAGTAAGCTACAAGGGTATTAACGTTGAGGACGATACTAAGCTCCGTAAGGAACTTCGTGAGAACAACGTTAAGTACACTGTTGTAAAGAACACACTTTTAAAGCGCGCTAACGAGGAAGTAGGTCTTTCCGAGATGGACAGCGTTCTTAAAGGTACTACAGCTCTCGCTACAAGCGACGAAGATTATGCCGCTGCGGCTCGTATCCTCGCTAACTTTGCTAAGGATCACGACTTCTTTGAGATTAAGTCGGGCTTTATGGATGGTGAGATAGTAGATTTAGAGACAATCAACTCTCTCGCTAAGCTGCCGACAAGAGAAGTTCTTCTCGCGAATGTTCTCGGTGCGTTCCAGGCTCCTATCTCAGCTTTTGCCCGTGTTATCCAGGCTATTGTTGACGAAGGCGGCGTAGAGAATTGCAAACCAGCCGAGAAGGAAGAAGCTGCTGAAGAAACAGCAGAAGCTCCCGCTGAGGAGGCTAAGGCTGAAGAGGCTCCCGCTGAGGAGGCTAAGGCTGAAGAAGCTCCCGCAGAGGAAGCTAAAACCGAAGAGGCTCCCGCTGAGGAAGCTAAAACTGAAGAAGCTGAATAATAAGCTTCACTAAATTTAAAATTAACTTATTACTAATATGGAGGTAAATAAAATGGCATCTGATAAGATTACTGCTATTATTGAAGAATTAAAAGGCCTTACAGTTCTCGAGCTCGCTGATCTCGTACACGCTGTAGAGGATGAATTTGGTGTATCTGCCGCTGCTGCTGTAGCTGTTGCAGGTCCTGCCGCGGGCGCTGAGGGCGGCGCTGCCGAGAAGACTGAGTTTGACGTAGAGCTCAAGTCTGCCGGCGCAAAGAAGATCAACGTAATTAAGGTTGTTCGTGAGATCACAGGTCTCGGTCTTAAGGAAGCTAAGGCTTTAGTTGACGGTGCTCCTAAGGTTCTCAAGGAAGCTGTTTCTAAGGAAGACGCTGAGGAAATGAAGACTAAGCTCGAAGAAGCAGGCGCTGAAGTAGAACTTAAATAATTATTTCTAAAGTTTAAGGCAGGTTTTATACCTGCCTTTTTTCTTTTTAGGAAATAAAATATATTTGCTTTTTTTATTGTTATGATATATAATAGCCTTGTATTTGTGTTTATACAGAAGGTGACTGACTATGAAAGTAAAAAAAGACTTTATATTAAGAAAAATATCCGATTCCTACGTTGTAGTTCCCGTAGGTGAGGCGGTTGTTGACTTTAGCGGACTTGTTAACCTCAACGAAAGCGGCGCGTTGCTTTTTGAAAACCTCCAAAAAGGCGCTGACGAGGACAAGCTTGTTAACGCTTTACTTGATGAATATGACGTTGACGAAGCTACAGCCCGCGCCGACGTAAAACGTTTTATTTCTAAGGTTAAGGACGCGAATATTCTTGAATAAGTCATTTAGTATAGAAGAACTGCTGCCTGTTATGAAAGAACAGCTAGATAACGGTAAAGTGGTTTCCTTTATTCCGAAAGGGAACAGTATGCTCCCTATGCTTAGAAACGGCGAGGATGTTGTTCTGTTAAAAAAGACTGAGGATAGGCTTCATCTTTCCGACGTAGCGTTTTATTACAGGCGGGAAACTGATTCATATGTTATACACAGGGTTGTCGGTTTTCAAAAGGACGGCTCATATATAATGCTCGGCGACAACAACGTAACCAAGGAGTATAATATTAAACCAGAGGATATTATTGCGGTTATGACCGCTTTTTACAGAAAAGGGAAGATGTACGAGGCTAATTGCCTAAGATACAGAGCTTACTGCGAGATGTTGTATTGGATAAGACCGATGCGCAGATTATTTATAAAAGTTAAATCAAAGGTTAAGCGGGGATAATTATTTGAAAAATGATAAATTTTCTACTTCATATTTAAAGGGTATGAAGAACTTTGATAAAGATACTACAATCTGGATAGCTAAGCATTCGTTGCCTCAGCTCCATAATATTATTCTGAATGCCGTTATATATGCTGTTTTAGCGTATATAGGGGTTGGAGTCGCTCAGCTTGCCCGCGGAATTGTTGATTCCGCGGCATATGACCACGACGCTCAAAAGGTGATATTCTATTCGCTCGCTCTTGTTTCGGTAACTGTATTTCAGATTATACTGAATGTTGTTTCCCGGGTAGTATCGTTTAACGCAACTTCTAAACTTGAGATTAGTATTAAATCCCACTTGTTTGAGACTATTTTAAAGAAGGATTACGCCAAGGTTACCAAGTTTCACACCGGCGAGCTTATGACCAGACTCACGAGCGATATCGACGTTATTTTAAGCGCGATAATGAATATCGTTCCAAATGTTACATACTTTATCGTGAAGCTTATCGGTATTTTTATTGTTCTGTTCTCGATAGACTGGCGGTTCGCGCTGGTATTCGTTATAGGCGGAGCGGTTATTCTTATAATAATGCTTTTGTTTAAAGGCACTTTAAAGAATCTCCATAAAAAAGCTCAGGAGTCCGACGGTAAGGTGAGAAGCTTTATGCAGGAATCTCTCTCGAGCCTTTTGGTTATCAGGGTTTTCAACCGAGTTAAGCGTATCGCTCAGGAATCCGAAAAACTCCAGTGGATTAATTTCAGAATTAAACGCAAAAGAAACTATATCTCCATAGCCTCAACTATGGGCTTTTCTATAATCTTCGTGTTCGCTTATATCTACGGACTTATTTGGGGTTCGTTCCAGATTTTATCGGGAGTAATTACATACGGACTTTTAACCGAGATACTTTCTCTCGT
>CAMHQC010000032.1 GCA_946187325.1 uncultured Clostridia bacterium | reverse complement strand
AAAATCCGCCGGTAGCGATACCGTACCGGTTCGAGTCCGGTCACCGGCACCAAAACTCCCTTTAGGCGTTGAGCTTTTTGTTTAACGCCTGAGTGGGATTGTATATTCGGAATAACCAGCCCAAAATATAGTCGTATGGCTTGCGTTATGAGCACGCTAGCCACACTCCTTATTTTGTGCAGCGCTTTTGCTCCCTTTATCCGCCACTGGCGGCGGTCGCAACGCTACCGTTGGGTTTAGTCCGATTTTTAGAATGAACCGATTTTTCAAGCGAGATAAGTATTTAAGCTTTTAGAAGGTAGGTCACCGGCACCAAAACTCCCTTTAGGCGTTGAGCTTATTGTTTAACGCCTATGTGGGATTGTATATTTGATTTATAGCTCCCGTCAGGGAGTTTTTTAATAAAGAATTATATTTATTCAGGTAATTTTAAGGGGAATCTTTTAATGATAAGGCGAATGAAAATCGCTGTTTCGGCGGTTATTGTTTTAGCGCTTATTATTGCTTTTGCGTGTAATTCCACTTTGGCATCCGCGTTAAACTATGACGGATTATTCACATTCGATATAGGTGATACTAATTTTTGGAATCTAAAGCTTGAATCCGATGAAGTATATCATAATACAGAGTTATTAGGCGCAAAAGTTAATAATAACGACAGAAGTTCGGTAAGATTTATAAGCGCTGTACACTCCGATGTGCTAAAAAGCGTAGACGATTACGGTTATATGTTCTACACCTTAAAAAAGAGCGATATAGATACAGACTCTAAACTTATAAAATCACATTTGGAAAATACTTCCTCTGTTGACAAAAACTACAAAAAATTCAGTTGTAAAAACAGTACCAATGATATTTTTACAGGCGGTTACGGTAATAATATATTTGACTTTTCAAAGCGCGGTTACACTCGTTATAAGTACATTTCCGCGGTTGTTAACGGAGTAAGGGACGATACATATCTTATCGCGAAGTTCTACGTAGAGGTAAGAGGTCAGTATCATTTCGCTGTATTTAATTCTTCTTTCAGAGCTTGTGTATATTCTTCGACTAATGTAATCGACGAGTTAAAATCAAAGATTGAATTTGTAGGTCATAGAGGAGCTATGGATATCGCTCCCGAGAATACCTTAGTGTCGTTTGAACAGGCTGCGCGGTACGGTTATCCCGCGGTTGAGACTGATTTTTGGATAACTAATAACGGAGATATACTTTGTCTGCATAACGAAAATCTCGAAAAATGCGGATACAATAATATGAATATTCGTGAACTTTCGGCTCAGTCGAGATTTAACTACCCGATTATTAACGATAAAAACGTCTTTAAATACGATAAACAATATATCCCGACTATAGAGGAAGTTGTTAAAAAGGTTTCTTCACTAAAGCTAAAGTTATTCTTACATACTAAAGACAGAGATACCTCCGACGAAAAAATTGACGAGATTATATCTATACTTAAAAAGTACAAAATGCTTGATAAAACCGTATTCGTTTCATCCTCGCCCGTATGCTGCGAGAGGTTATCCAAGCACGAATGTAACGCTTGTTATCTTGTAGTATTTCCGTCCGATAAAGCTATTGAAAACGGGCTCAATTTATGTGTTAAGAATAATATCAAGTATTTTATGATTAAATATATTTCGGGATATCCGAAAGAGAGTAATCTAAAAAAAGCTCACGCTTTAAACTTACGTGTAGGCGTTTATAACGCTAACAACATCAGCAAGACCATATGGCTTGCCGATAATGAATGCGATTTTATGATAATTAATAACTATATGTAATACGATAGGAGGCTCCTATGAAAAAGTTAATTACAGTTTTGCTTTCCTTAATTTTATTATTATTTATAGTAGTTTCTTCGTCTGTGAGTTCCTGCGCCGAATCTGTATCAATAGACTACAGATTCGCTAAAAATGACAAAGGATACGCCGAAGGCGATATATCCTTAACTGCGCCCGAGGGAACGTATTGGCTGTACTGGGCGAATGAGAAAGAGGCTCTAAAAGATTATAAAGAAATCGCTAAATTAACTTTTTCTTACCGCTCCTCCCAAACCCATAAAATGCACGAGCGTTGCGTAATTCCGGAGGGAGCGTCTAAGCTTATCGCTATAAACTGCGAGAATGAACCCAAAGATAAAAGTGTATCTAACGCCGAGGCGGTTTATGATATTCCTAAGGAACGTATGCTTAACCATAGAGTTTCCGAAAAAAAATACAGATTTGCCTCTTATTCCGACGTCCACACCGACGCGGTAAAGAAGAATTATAAATACGATGAAATTCATTGGAGAAAGGCTCTTGATACAGCCGCTGACAGAAACGCTCAGTTTATTGTTATGTCGGGCGATTATATCAATAATAATGTAAATTTTGAGGGAATATCAACTGCTGAATGGAGGACTTATCAGCGTGTATTATCAGAATCTAATTTCTTGAATCCCGTATATGAAGATATAGGAAATCACGAAATCCGCCAAAATCCTACCGTTGAAATGCATGACTTTATTAAAGCCACAGGTTTAGAAGGAGATACAAGTTCTTCCGATAAAGCTTATTTTGAACGCGATATAAACGGTGACCATTTTATATTTATGGCGCTTGAAAAGGGCTTTAGACCGTCTAAAAAACAGGAGCAGTTTTCTAAAGAACAGCTCGACTGGGTTGAGGGGCTGCTTGAAAAATATTCAGGTGACGGAAAGAACATCTATATAATCGAACATGCGTTGTTTTATAAATACGGCGCGGGCGATCGTGTTGACGACGAGCCTTATTATTCAATTCCGCTTTATGATCCGCTTGAGTCCACTAAGCGTTTTAAAAATATGCTCGAAAAATATAAGGGTGTTATATTTATTTCGGGACATACCCATATAGCTTTTAAGTACCAGTATAATTTTTCCGATAACGGCGGAACTTCGGCTCAGATGATTCACAACAGCTCAGTAGGCGGAGTGCGTCATATTATAGACGGAAAGCTTAACAGCGACTATAAAGAGGATGAATCCGAGGGTTATATTGTAGATGTATATAATGACGCTATTGTGTTTAACGGAGCGAATCTTTATTACAATATCTACGACCCTAATTGCTGCTATATTATAAAGCCGTCTAATTCATTCTCCGGAGTTCATCCGTCTAATGATTATAAACCTGACGATACCGTATATCAGCTCGGCGACGTTAATTTGGATGATAAGGTAAATATTATCGACGCTTCATTTATTCAGGAGCATATTGCCAAAATGAGAACCCTGAATGATATTCAGATTAAAAACGCCGACGTGAATTTTGATAATAAAATTGACGTCACAGACGCTTCGGCTATCCAGAAGTACCTTGTTAGAATTATTCCGGCTTTAAACAAGCCTAATGACGAAAATCTCAGAAAAGAAGTTAGTGATAACTTAAAGCTGTTCTACAGATATTCGTCCTATAATTCCTACCAGCTTCTTAAAAAAGCGTATAATTACAATCTCGACGACGAAATCTTAAAGGATTTAAATTCTAAACTTCTTAATGTTGTAGATAAAAATAATGTAGATAAAAAAGAATCTATGAACGTTTATTTCGAGAATACTGAGGATTGGGGAAGCGTTTACGCTTACAACTGGGGTGACAGCGGCAAGGTTAAGGCTTCTCCGGGGACTAAACTTGAAGCCGTAGGAAAGAGCAAAAGCGGAAAAGATATCTATAAATATACTATTCCCGATAAAAAGTACTATAAATTCCGTTTCACGAACGGAAGTGATAAAACCCAGGATATACGTTTCTATTCGGGCGATATATGTTATTATATCTATGAAAAAACAACTAAACTAAAAGTAAAAGGATATAAATATAGTAAGTAGTTACAGAGGGCTGATTATCAGCTCTCTTTTCGTTTGTTTACTCTTTAAGATATTACTCAAAAATTGAATAAATATTTAAGCATAGAAGTATGAAATCAGATGAGCCGATTACGCGATTTCCTGATGCCGCATTTGTCAAATGATACATAAATTTACTTCATTAAATTAAATTTTTAATAATCTAACCAAAAGTATTTTTAATTCTTTTATAATAATAATCTTAATTCGATTTATTATATAATATATTCGTAAAATTATTTCAATTTTGATTTCTATGGAGGAACTTAAAATGGAAAAGAAAGAACAGATGTACGAAGGTAAAGCTAAAAAGGTTTTCGCTACCGATAGCGAAGATTATTGCATAGTTTCCTACAAGGACGACGCTACAGCGTTTAACGGAGAGAAAAAGGGAACTATTGTCGGAAAAGGCGTAGTTAATAACCGTATGAGTAACTTTATGTTTAAGCTTTTAGAGGCAAAGGGTGTTCCCACTTGCTACGTTGAGGAGCTGAATGATAGAGATACTGTTATGAAAAAGGTTGAGATAGTACCTCTCGAGGTTATTATCAGAAATAAAGCCGCGGGTTCTTTCTCTAAACGTTTTGGAGTTCCCGAAGGATACGAGCTCAAAAACCCGACCTTAGAATTTTGCCTTAAAGATGACGACCTCGGTGATCCTATGATTAATGACAGCCAGATCTACGCAATCGGCGCGGCTACTAAGGACGAGCTCCAAAAGATTTCCGAGTACGCATATAAGGTAAACGAGGTTATGGTTGAGTTCTTTAAGAGCGTTAATGTAGAGCTTATCGACTTTAAGATTGAGTTCGGTCGATATAAGGGCAAGATTTTACTCGCTGACGAGATTTCTCCCGATACATGTCGTTTCTGGGACGTAGATACTCACGAGAAGCTCGATAAAGACCGTTTCCGTCGTGATATGGGCGGAGTTGAGGACGCTTACGCTGAGATGATGAAGCGTGTAGGTCTCGCTGACTAATTAGTTAGAATATTAATCAGTAATACGGAGTGTGAACCCCTTGAGTTTTAATTTTGATAATCTTCCAAAAGAAGGACTCCACGAGGAATGTGGAGTATTCGGTATATACAGCGACGGCTCAATCAATCCTGCCTACGCGTGCTATAACGGCTTACTCGCCTTACAGCACAGAGGACAGGAGAGTTGCGGCATAGCTGTATCCGATGAAGGTGTAATGAATTACCATAAGGATATGGGACTCGTTACGGAAGTTTTCAACAATTCTGTATTAGATTCATTAAACGGACAAATGGCGGTTTCGCATGTCCGTTATTCAACAGCAGGCGGCTCTGTGCTTGAAAACGCACAGCCGCTTGTTATGCGTTATATAAAAGGTACTTTAGCTGTCGCGCATAACGGAAATCTTACCAATGCCGTAGAAATTCGTAAGGAGCTCGAAAAGCGAGGAGCTATCTTCCAGACTACTATCGACTCTGAGGTTATCTGTTATGTGATCGCCCGTGAGCGTATTAACGCGGGTTCGGCTGAAAAAGCCGTTATCGAAGCGGTTAAAAAGCTGGAGGGAGCTTATTCGCTTTTAGTTATGAGCCCTACTAAGCTTATCGCCGCGAGAGATCCCCACGGATTCAGACCGCTTTGTATCGGCAGATATAATAACTCGGTAGTATTCGCCAGCGAGTCCGCGGCGCTCGACGCTTGCGGAGCTGAGTATGTGCGTGATGTTGAACCCGGCGAAATAGTCGTGGTAGATAAACGCGGAATCAGAAGTATTAAGCCTGAGAAAAAATACAATAAAAGCATTTGTATTTTTGAATATATTTATTTTGCCCGTACGGACAGCTTTATTGACGGCATAAGCGTTTACGAGGCTCGTAAGCAGGCGGGTCGAATCCTCGCCAGAGAAAGTCCTGTTGACGCCGATTTAGTTATCGGTGTTCCGGAGTCCGGTATAGATGCCGCGATCGGATATTCCGAGGAATCGGGAATCCCTTATGAAAAGGGAATTGTTAAAAACGGCTATATCGGACGAACCTTTATTAAACCGTCTCAAAGCGAACGTATGAAGTCTGTCAGGATTAAACTCAATCCGATAGAGGATATTATAAAAGGCAAGAGAGTTGTTGTAATAGACGACAGTATTGTTAGAGGCACTACTGTCGATCGTATTACAAATATGCTTCGAGCCGCCGGCGCTAAAGAAGTTCATATGCGAATCAGTTCGCCGCCGTTTATGTGGCCGTGCTACTACGGAACCGACATACCGTCGAGGGGTGAATTAATCGCTGTTAATCATACGATTGACGAAATCTGTAAACTAAGTAAAGCGGATTCGCTCGCTTATCTGCCTGCGGATTCTTTAGAGGAAATGCTCGGTTATAAATGTAACGGTCAGTTCTGTGACGCTTGTTTCAGCGGAAATTATCCCGCTCCTATTACCAAACAAACTCTTAAAGGTAAAGAACGCGGCGGTATGAATTTTGATAATAAAGATAATTGTGCCTCAAAGGAGGAAGAATAATGAGTAAAAATGTATATGAAAGTCCGTTATCGTCGAGATATTCGGGAAAAGAAATGAAGTATATTTTCTCGCCTGATATGAAATTCAGAACTTGGAGAAAATTATGGATAGCTTTAGCTGAAGCTGAGATGGAACTCGGCTTGCCTGTAACACAGGCTCAGATAGATGAGCTTAAAGAGCATCAGGATGATATTAATTATGATGTCGCTGTTGAGCGCGAAAAGCTTGTACGCCACGATGTAATGAGCCATGTTTACGCGTACGGCCAGCAGTGCCCTAACGCGAAGGGTATTATTCATCTCGGCGCGACTTCCTGCTATGTAGGCGATAATACTGATATTATCATTATGACCGAGGCTTTAAAGATTGTAAGAAATAAGCTTGTTACCGTTATCAGAAACCTGTCTAAATTCGCTGACGAGTATAAGGCGCTGCCGACTTTAGGATTTACTCATTTCCAGCCCGCTCAGCCGACTACTGTCGGAAAAAGAGCGACGCTTTGGATTCAGGATTTACTTCTTGATTTAGAAGATGTAGAGTATCAGCTTTCTAAGGCTAAGCTTTTAGGCTCTAAGGGTACTACCGGTACTCAGGCGAGCTTTTTAGAGCTTTTCGAGGGCGACCATGAAAAGTGTAAGACTTTAGACAAGAAGATTGCCGAGAAAATGGGATATAATGGATGTTTCGCTGTATCGGGACAAACTTATTCCAGAAAAGTAGATTCCCAATTCTTAAACGTACTCGCGGGAATAGCTCAGTCGGCTTCAAAATTCTCCAATGATATAAGACTTCTCCAGCATCTTAAAGAGGTCGAGGAGCCTTTCGAGAAGAATCAGATTGGTTCTTCCGCTATGGCTTATAAGCGCAACCCGATGAGAAGTGAAAGAATCGGCTCTCTCTCTCGTTATGTGATGGTAGATGTATTAAACGGTTACTTTACTTCCGCTACACAGTGGTTCGAGCGTACTCTTGACGACAGCGCTAATAAGCGTCTAAGCGTTCCCGAGGCGTTCCTCGCGATAGACGGTATTTTGAATCTATACGCTAACGTAGCCGACGGACTAGTAGTTTATCCTAAGGTTATCGAAAGCCGTCTTAGAAAAGAGCTTCCGTTTATGGCTACCGAAAATATTATGATGGACGCCGTTAAATACAGAGGCGCTGACCGCCAGGTTCTTCATGAGAAAATTCGTCAGCATTCTATGGCAGCGTCAAAGGTGATTAAAGAAGAAGGCGGGGAAAACGACCTCTTAGAGCGTATCGCCGCTGACGAAGCGTTCGGAGTAACTTTAGAAGATTTAGAAAAAATCCTACAGCCTGAAAAATATACCGGCAGAGCCAAGGAGCAGACCGAAGATTTCTTAAAAGAAGAAGTCGCTCCCATACTCGAAAAGTACGCGGCTATAGAGGATGAAAAGCCTGAAATTAACGTATAATAAGGAGAAACAAAATGGTTAAAGCAATTGTCGGCGCCAACTGGGGCGACGAAGGTAAAGGAAAAATTACTGACGTTCTCGCTAACGACAGCGATGTTGTGATCCGTTTCCAGGGCGGAGCTAACGCGGGACATACTATTATAAATAATTACGGTAAATTCGCGCTTCATCAGCTTCCCTCAGGCGTATTCCATCAGAATATAACCAACATTATTGGTAACGGCGTAGCTTTCAGCGTAGAGAATTTCGTTAAGGAAATGAAAGAGCTTGAGGATAGGGGAGTACCTAAGCCCAATGTTCTTATTTCTGACAGAGCGCAGATTGTAATGCCTTATCATATCGCTTTTGACTGCTACGAGGAGGAGCGTTTAGGTAAGAACTCTTTCGGCTCTACTAAAAGCGGTATCGCTCCGTTTTATTCCGATAAATACAGTAAAATAGGATTTCAGATTAACGAGCTTTACGACGATGTAGACAGCCTTAAAGATAAAATCGCTCACGCTGTCGAGATTAAAAACGCTACACTTAAAAATCTTTATAATAAAGAAGAAATTACTATCGAAGAAGTTTTCGATAAACTTATGGAGTATAAAGAGCTTTTAGCCGAATATGTGGGTGATTCTTTCCGGTTTGTAAGAAAAGCGCTTGCCGACGGTAAAAATATTCTTTTAGAAGGACAGCTGGGTTCTCTTAAAGATACCGACTTCGGTATCTATCCGATGGTAACTTCTTCAAATACTATTGCCGGTTACGGCGCTGTAGGCGCGGGAATACCTCCTTATGAGATTAAAGAGGTTATTACTGTTGTAAAGGCTTACTCGAGTGCTGTAGGCGCGGGTGAATTTGTATCCGAGATTTTCGGCGAGGAAGCTGATAAGCTCCGCAACTTCGGCGGTGACGGCGGAGAGTTCGGCGCTACTACAGGCCGTCCGAGAAGAATGGGTTGGCTGGATTTAGTGGCGAGCCGTTACGGATGTCAGGTTCAGGGCGCTACAACTGTAGCCTTTACCGTAATCGACGCTCTGGGTTACTTAGACGAAATTCCCGTATGCGTAGGCTACGAGCTTGACGGAGAGGTTATTGATTATTTCCCGAGTACAACTAAACTTAAAAGATGTAAGCCTATTCTAAAGACCTTAAAGGGCTGGAAATGTGACGTTTCAGGTATAAAGAATTACGAGGAACTCCCGAAAGAATGCCGCGATTATATAGAGTTCGCCGAGAAGGAAATCGGCGTACATATCGGTATTGTTTCAAACGGCCCCTCAAGAGACGATATAATATATAGATAATTAGTGATAAGTGGTAAGCTCTCCGCTTATCACTATCCGTTTTTATTCGAAAGAATATTCTAAGATTTTGCTTTTGTTGAAAGGATGATTAAATGGACGCGGTAAATGAGAAGATACTTGTGCTTGACTTTGGCGGTCAGTATAACCAGTTAATCGCCCGCAGAGTTCGTGATAATAACGTTTACGCGGAAATTAAGCCTTACACCGTAAGCCTCGATGATATTAAATCGGAGAATTATAAGGGTATTATTTTTACAGGCGGGCCGAACTCGGTTTACGATATGAGTTCGCCTCATTTTGATAAAGAAATTCTCAACCTTGGTGTTCCTGTACTCGGAATCTGCTACGGATGCCAGCTTATATGCTGGATGCGTGACGGCAAGGTCGAAACCTCCGACACCCGTGAGTACGGAAAGATAAATATAACTGTCGATAAAAAAGACAGTGTTTTATTTAAAAATGTACCGGACAGCGTAGTTTGGATGAGTCATACCGATAAAATCGTCGAAGTTCCCGACGGTTTTGAGGTAACCGCTCACAGCGAGCATTGTCCCGTAGCGGCTATGGAAAATGTAAAAGAAAATATTTACGCGGTACAGTTTCATCCCGAGGTAACTCACTGTGAATACGGCGATCAGATACTTTATAACTTTATTTTCGATATCTGTAAATGTTCAGGTAATTGGAAAATGAAGGGCTTTATCGAGAATACGGTTAAAGCTCTGAGAGATAAAATAGGTGACAAAAAGGTTGTTCTCGGATTATCGGGCGGAGTAGATTCCTCTGTTGCCGCGGCGCTTTTGAGTAAGGCTGTAGGAAATCAGCTCACCTGCGTTTTTGTCGATCAAGGACTTATGCGTAAGGACGAGGGAGATTTTGTTGAGGAAACTTTCACCAAGCTTTTTGATATGAATTTTGTTCGTGTTAATTGTGCTGACGAATTTATCTCCAAGCTGAAAGGGGTTATAGATCCCGAGGATAAACGTAAAATTATCGGAACAGAGTTTTACAATGTGTTTTGGAACAAAATCCGTGAGGAAGCCGACGGAGGATTCTTCGCTCAGGGTACTATCTATCCCGACTGCATCGAAAGCGGAAAAGGCGATGCCGATAAGATTAAAACGCATCATAATAAGGTTAAAATGCCTGACGATATTAAGTTTGACGACGTTATCGAACCTCTCGCTGATTTGTTTAAGGACGAGGTTCGTAAAGTAGGCGAATTGCTCGGGATTCCTAAAGAACTCGTATGGCGCCAGCCTTTCCCCGGACCGGGGCTGGGTGTGCGTATTATAGGCGAGATTACTCCCGAAAAAATTAGAATTTTACAGGAAGCAGACGCTGTATTCCGCGACGAAATTAAAAAGAGCGGTATAGAAAATGAATTAAGCCAGTTCTTCGCTGTACTTACCGATGTTAAAACCGTAGGCGTAATGGGCGACCATAGAACCTACGATAACCTTATCGCTATCCGCGCGGTAACTACCGATGACTTTATGACGGCAGATTTCGCGAGGATTCCTTACGATATACTGGCGAGAGTTTCGAACCGTATTATCAACGAGTGTGACGGAGTGAACAGAGTAGTTTACGATATTACTTCTAAACCTCCCGGTACGGTCGAGTGGGCTTAACGAAATATCCCGAAATCCGCTTTTGAGGGTTTGGGGATTATTTATAATACAAGTAATTTAAATACTATGAAAAATTCTTATCAATTGATTTATGACGTTGTTAAAAAAATTCCATACGGAAAGGTAGCTACTTACGGAATTATTGCGGAGCTTGCGTGTAATCGCCATTGGAGCCGTGTGGTAGGTTACGCTCTGCACGTGAATCCCGAACCCTGTATTATACCTTGCTACCGCGTTGTAAACCGTTTCGGCGAACCATCCAAAGCTTTTGCTTTCGGAGGAGTTAATAAACAGATAGAGCTTTTGGAAAATGAGGGTGTAAAGTTTATTAACGGCAAAGTGGATATGAAAAACTATATTTGGAGAGGGGAGTAAAGATGTCAGTATACGGAGATAAAGCGGAAAAGCTGTTTCGTGAGGGCTATAACTGCGCTCAGGCTGTACTAATCGCGTTTGAGGATGTAACTAAGCTCGACAGAACCACCGCGGCGGCAATATCTTCATCATTCGGCGGAGGACTCGGAAGAATGAGAGAGGTCTGCGGCGCGGTCAGCGGAGCGGCTATGGTTCTTGGAATAGTAAATGGAAACTATAATCCCGATGATATCAAAGCAAAAACAGGACATTATCACTTAGTTCAGGAGTTCGCGAAAAGATTTAAAGAAAAGAACGGCTCGATTATATGCCGTGAATTATTAAAAGGCGTTAGTTCTGCAAACGGAAATGATCCCGAAAAACGCTCGGAATCATATTATAAAAAACGGCCTTGTCCTATAATAGTCAGTGATTCGGCTGATATTGTAGCCGATATGTTAAATTTATAACGAAAAAAGCTAAATACCATTTATAATTGTGCAATATACACTGAAATTTTATTTTTTTCTATTGACCTTTTAGCTTGTTTAGTCTATAATTGTATACAGGAAGTTGCAGTTTTTAACGGTCGTTCAGCTGATTAAATCTTATCATACGGCGGTTTGTCAGCTTCAAATATTATATAAGGAGAAGATGGCTTATGTATTACACAGCAGAAGTTACAAATATGTGTCCCGTAGCTAAGGGCGCATATCACGGCCCGGCTCCTATACCTGAAGAAGGTAAATGGGTTCAGGCTAAAGAAATCAAGGACATTTCCGGCTTTACACATGGTATTGGCTGGTGCGCTCCTCAGCAGGGCGCCTGCAAACTTACTCTTAACGTAAAAGAGGGTATTATTGAGGAAGCGTTAGTTGAGACAATCGGTTGCTCTGGAATGACTCATTCCGCGGCTATGGCATCCGAGATTCTTATCGGTAAAACTCTCCTCGAAGCTCTTAACACAGACCTCGTTTGTGACGCTATTAACACAGCTATGAGAGAGCTTTTCCTCCAGATTGTTTACGGTAGAACTCAGAGTGCGTTCTCCGAGGGCGGCTTACTTGTAGGAGCTTCGCTCGAGGACTTAGGTAAAGGACTTCGTTCCCAGGTTGGAACAATGTTCGCTACTAAAGAAAAAGGGCCTCGTTATCTTGAGATGACCGAGGGCTACTGCACACAGATTGCTATGAACGCCGATAATGAGATTATCGGTTATGAATTCTTAAGCTTCGGTAAGATGATGGATTTCATCAAAGACGGTATGGACGCTAAAGAAGCTATGGAAAAAGCAACAGGTCACTACGGTCAGTGGGAAGGCGCTGCCAAGTACATTGACCCGCGTAAAGAATAAGGGAGGTGTGAAGAGTGAGTTTATTTGAAAACTATGATAGAAGAATTGAAAAAATCAACGGCGTTTTAGCTGAGTACGGTATCGGTTCTGTAGAAGAAGCGCGCGAGATTTGTAAAGAAGCAGGCTTCGATCCTTATGAGATTGCTAAAGGTATTCAGCCGATTTGCTTCGAAAACGTATGCTGGGCATACTGCGTAGGCGCCGCCATCGCTTTAAAATCAGGCGCTAAGAACGCTGAAGAAGCTGCCCGTGCTATCGGTATCGGTTTACAGAGCTTCTGTATCGACGGTTCTGTTGCCGAGAGCCGTAAGGTAGGTATCGGTCACGGTAACCTCGCCGCTATGCTTTTAAGCAACGATACTCAGTGCTTCGCGTTCCTTGCCGGCCACGAGTCTTTCGCTGCCGCTGAAGGCGCTATCGGTATAGTTCGTAACGCTAATAAGGTTAGAGAGAAACCTTTAAGAGTTATCTTAAACGGTCTCGGTAAAGACGCTGCTCAGATTATCTCCAGAATCAACGGCTTTACTTATGTTCAGACTCAGTTTGACTATTTCTCAGGCGAGTTAAAAATAGTTAAGGAAACTCCTTATTCCGACGGCGAGCGCGCTAACGTACGATGCTACGGCGCTGACGATGTTCGCGAGGGCGTTGCTATTATGCACAAAGAGGGCGTTGACGTATCTATTACAGGTAACTCAACTAACCCGACACGTTTCCAGCATCCTGTTGCGGGAACATATAAGAAAGAGTGTAACGAACAGGGTAAGAAGTACTTCTCCGTTGCTTCAGGCGGCGGTACAGGACGTACTCTCCATCCCGATAATATGGCTGCGGGTCCCGCTTCCTACGGTATGACTGATACTATGGGACGTATGCATTCCGACGCTCAGTTCGCCGGCTCATCCTCTGTACCTGCTCATGTTGAAATGATGGGCTTCTTAGGTATGGGTAACAACCCGATGGTAGGCGCTACTGTTGCCGTTGCTGTTGCTGTACAGAACAGCTTAGGCTAATACTAAAATTATTAATTTAAAACCCCTCAGCCGAGGGGTTTTATTTTTTACATATACATTATGAAATATACTTGATTTTAATACGAAATTATTTTATAATGAAGTATAATTTTTGAGGAGGATTAACTATGAGTGGAAATGTAAGACCTGAATCAATGCAGAGAATTACAACACCTGAGCTTGCTAACGCTTTTATCGACGAACAGGTAAAGGAGCTTAAAGCTCAGGTAGGAGATAAAAAGGTGCTGTTAGCGCTTTCGGGCGGAGTAGACAGCTCGGTCGTAGCCGCTTTACTTATCAAAGCAATCGGACAGCAGCTTGTGTGCGTTCATGTTAACCACGGATTACTCCGTAAGGGTGAGCCCGAGCAAGTTGTAGAAGTATTCAAAAACCAGATGAACGCTAACCTCGTCTATGTAGACGCGGTAGATCGTTTTCTTGATAAACTCGCCGGAGTATCCGAGCCCGAAAAAAAGAGAAAGATTATCGGCGCGGAATTTATCCGTGTATTTGAGGAAGAAGCGAGAAAGCTTGACGGAATCGAGTTTCTCGCTCAGGGTACTATCTACCCCGATATTCTCGAGAGCGACGGTGTAAAAGCCCACCATAACGTAGGCGGACTTCCTGAGGATTTACAGTTTGAACTCGTAGAACCGGTAAAGCTTCTCTTTAAGGATGAAGTACGAGTTGTCGGAAAAGCCTTGGGTCTTCCCGACAATATGGTATTCCGCCAGCCTTTCCCGGGTCCCGGCTTAGGCGTAAGATGCCTCGGAGCTATTACACGCGACCGCTTAGAAGCTGTCAGAGAATCCGACGCTATTTTGCGAGAGGAATTTGCTAAAAACGGCTTAGAGGGAAAAGTTTGGCAGTATTTTACCGCTGTTCCCGACTTTAGATCCGTCGGCGTTAAGGACGGTAAGCGTACATTTGCTTACCCCGTAATTATCCGCGCGGTAAATACTAAAGACGCTATGACTGCAACTGTCGAAAATGTACCTTTCGAGCTTTTAGAGCATATCACAAAGCGTATCACTACCGAAGTGGAAAACGTAAACAGAGTTCTCTACGACTTAACACCAAAGCCCTCAGCCACAATCGAGTGGGAATAAATTTCTAATACAGAATTATAACTAATGCCGCCAAGTAGGATATTCTCCTGCTTGGCGGCTCTGTTTTTTTGAATAATAACCACTTATCTTAAAAAAACGACCGCTTATTGAAAAACGGTGGATTTGATTTTCAAAGCGTGGTATACTGTTGTCAACAAAGGAGGAAAAAACAATGCAGGTAGAAATCAAAATCGACGACAGCTGTATTGAGCCTAGAGTGATTATTATTACTGATAAGGTAAATGATGAAATCAACGACATACTCAATATGCTTTCATCAAAAACACCTGAGGTGATTACGGGCTTTTATAACGATTTGGCGGAAATCTTATCACCCGATAACATTATCCGTATTTACGCAGAGGGCGGCAAGACATTTGCTTTTGCCAACAAGAAAGAATACATTCTCAGACAAAGATTATACGAGCTTGAGGAGCAGCTTACCAAGTACAGCTTTGTGCGCATCTCCAACTCGGAGATCATCAATCTTAAAAAGGTGCGCAACTTTGATTTGAGCTTATCGGGTACGATTTGCGTTACGCTGTCCGACGGAACGGCAACATATGTTTCAAGACGCTATGTGTCAAAAATCAAAAAAGTTTTAGGTTTATAGGAGGTAAATTATGAAAAAGAAAGTTATTCTGCGTTGCCTGATCGGTGCGCCTATCGGTCTAAGCATTAGCTTTATGATCACACTTATCATTTCGGTAATTATTAACAAGGGAGAGTATTATCCTGTAGTGCCGCAGTTGACTGCTCTTTGCGGCAATGAGCTGAACGCCGTCGTAATTCAGACGATTTGCTCTTTACTTTACGGAGCCGCTTTCGGAGGAGCATCGGTTATCTGGGAAATTGAAAACTGGAGCCTTTTGAAGCAGACGGTAATTCACTGCCTTGTCATTTCCGTATCAATGTTGCCGATTGCTTATTGTATGTACTGGATGCCGCATAGCTTTCTGGGAATAGCAGGCTATATCGTCATCTTCTTCTTCATTTATTTTTTCATTTGGTTTGCTCAGTACTTTGCTATGAAGAAAAGGATTCAGGAGTTTAACGATAAAGTAAAACAGAATGATTAAGAAGAATAGCCGCAAGGATGAATAATACACAGCCCTGCGGCTGAAACATTGTCAAAAGCAGGATATTCAAAAGGACGACACAAGTGAGGAATAAACGATATGAGTAATCTGATCGCACACGCACTAATAAAGAACTCGATGGATGAGTTGCTAATTCTCAAAAGAACGCTGACAGAGCAAGGAAAAGAAAACTATGAGGGCGGCAAGTGGGATAATCTCCTGCTTGGCGGTTTTTTCTTGAAATTGACAAAATACAAAGAATACGCTATAATACGACAGACAGGAGGGCTGCGTTTTGAAAAGATATGTTATTGCCGTATAAGCATTGGCTATTCGGTATCGTTTGAATATTTTATAGCCATTGCTTACCCTAAAGCATTTCAATTTTTAGGAGGCAACAATGAGCTATATCAAGGCAGACGATGTGCTGCCGCAGAACATTATTAAAATCATTCAGCAATACATTGACGGGGAAAATATTTATATTCCCAAGAAGGACGGCTCCCGCGTCGATTGGGGAGCGAAAACAGGCGCTAAAAAAGAGTTGCGCCGACGAAACGCTTTGATTTATCGGGAATACCTTGACGGCGAGACAGTTTCGATATTGGCAAGTCGGTATTACCTTTCCGATAAATCCATTCAGCGCATTATCCGTGAAATGAAAATTTGTGAGTCTGCTTAGTGCAGGCTCATTCTTTTTTATAATGGTTTTCAAGGTTGATTTACAGCGGAATGCTTGATATGATGATGTCAGTAAATCGAAAGGGTGTTTACAATGGATAAATATAAATACATCACGCTTCGTGAGCGTCCGGAATTAAAGGATACAGCCGCCAAGTGGTTTTGTGAAAAATGGAACGTACCTGTTACCGCTTATCTCGAATGTATGGAGGATTATCTAAGCGGTAATACCGAATATGGCTGGTACCTATGCCTTGATGGAGATCAAATCATCGGCGGTTTGGGTATTATTCAAAATGACTTTCACGAGAGAAAGGATTTATTTCCGAACGTTTGTGCCGTCTATACGGAAAGCGAATACAGAAAGCAGGGGATCGCAGGAAAGCTCTTGGATTTGTCGGTGGAGAATTTGCGGTCAAAGGGAATTTCGCCGGTTTATCTCGTGACCGACCACATCGGCTTTTATGAGCGATACGGCTGGGAATTCTTTTGTATGATTCAAGGCAGTGATCCCGAGCCGTCAAGAATGTATGTACACTATTAAATGAAAGGATAACACTATGTTCAAAATAGAAACAGATAGATTGATGATTACAGAATTTACGCCGGATATGGCGCAGGCGGTTCACGAAAACTCACTTGACGAGGATAACCGCCGTTTTGTTCCCGACGAGGTTTTTGAAACCGTCGAGG
>CAMHQC010000031.1 GCA_946187325.1 uncultured Clostridia bacterium | reverse complement strand
GCGCCTTCGGCCAATTCCTTAACACGGCCGTGATAGATGTTTCCGCCTCTGTCGAATACGACATCGGTTATCTTCTTCTCTGCTGCTCTCTCGGCAACTAACTTGCCGACAGCTTTAGCAGCTTCTTTGTTTCCGCCGTAGCCTGTGATAGTCTTATCAAGGCTTGAAGCCTGAACAAGAGTAACACCCTTTACGTCATCAATAATCTGAGCGTAAATGTTATTCTGGGAGCGGAAAACACATAAACGGGGGCGCTCTGCAGTGCCGCTGATTTTACCGCGAATTCTCTTATGTCTGTTCAGACGAGCTTTCTTAGTATCAGGTCTGTTTATCATTTGTCATTCACTCCTTTAATTATTTACCCTTACCGGCTTTGCCTTCCTTGCGGCGGATATATTCGTCAACGTACTTAATACCTTTACCCTTATAAGGCTCGGGCGGACGTTTTTCTCTAACCTCGGCAGCAAACTGACCAACCTTTTGCTTATCAATGCCTGAGATTACGATTCTGTTGGGATTAGGAACTTCTATTTTGATATCGTCGGTATCCTCAACAATTACCTTGTGAGAATAACCGAGGTTCATAATGCACTGTTTACCTTTCTTTTCTACACGGTAACCAACGCCGTTAACCTCGAGTTCCTTTTTATAGCCTTCAGTTACACCGGTCACCATATTAGCGATCAGCGAACGTGTAAGGCCGTGTAAAGAACGATTTACCTTATTGTCATCAGGACGTGTAACGGTTATCTCTTCGCCCTTTACCTCAACCTGCATAGCGGGGTTGAATTTGAAGTCTAAAGTTCCCTTGGGGCCCTTTACTTCGATAACACCGTTGTCAACCTTAGCGGTAACGCCGGCGGGAATATTTATAGGTTTTCTTCCAATTCGAGACATTTTCGCACCTCCTATTACCAGATATACGCGAGAACTTCGCCGCCTACATGCTCTGCGCGAGCCTTGCGGTCAGTCATTACGCCCTTAGAAGTTGAAATGATAGCAACTCCTAAGCCCTTCATAACCTTGGGCATATCCTCTACGTTACTATATACTCGTAAACCGGGCTTTGATACGCGGCGGAGACCTGTAATAATAGGTGTCTTGCCCTCGCCGTATTTAAGTGTAACCTTAATTACGCCCTGTTTACCGTCTTCGATTACCGAGAAATTCTTAATATAACCCTCGTCAACAAGAATCTGACAGATGTCCTTCTTTATGTTAGAGGCCGGAATTTCAACAGTATCGTGCTTTGCTGAGTTTGCATTACGGATTCTTGTAAGTAAATCAGCTATTGTATCTGTGATTTGCATACCTTTTTACCTCCTTTGCTTACCAGCTTGCTTTTTTTACACCCGGAATCTCGCCCTTGTAAGCGAGCTCACGGAAGCAAATACGACAAACACCGAATTTACGGAGGTAGGCGTGTGGTCTACCACAGATTTTACATCTTGAATATTTACGAGTAGAGAACTTCTGTTTTCTCTGCTGTTTAATTTTCATAGCAGTCTTAGCCACAACAATCCCTCCTTATCTTGCAAACGGCGCGCCCATAAGTGTTAATAACTCACGAGCTTCTTCGTCAGTTTTAGCGGTTGTGATGAAAGCGATATCCATACCGCGAACCTTGTCTACCTTATCGTAGTCGATTTCAGGGAAAATAAGCTGCTCTTTAAGACCCATAGAGTAGTTACCTCTACCGTCGAAAGAGTTAGGATTAATTCCTCTGAAGTCACGTACACGGGGGAGAGCTACGTTAAAGAGTCTGTCTAAGAACTCGTACATTCTCTCGCCTCTTAAAGTAACCTTAGCGCCGATAGGCATACCCTCACGGAGCTTAAAGTTAGCTACAGATTTTTTAGCTCGGCAAACGAGAGCCTTCTGGCCTGTGATAATTCCGAGGTCATTTACGATAGCGTCGATAACCTTAGAGTTCTCTTTAGCCTCGCCGGCGCCTACGTTTACAACGATTTTATCAATCTTTGGAATCTGCATTACGCTCTTATAGGAGAATTTCTTCATAAGAGCCGGTGCAACTTCGTCATTATAATATTTCTTAAGTCTAGCCATTTCTTATATCCTCCTTAAATCACTTCGCCGCATTTTCTGCATACACGGCCCTTGGAGCCGTCTTCGAAAATCTTATGGCCGATTCTTGTCGGCTTTTTGCAGCGAGGACATACAATCTGAACCTTGTCGGCGTACATAGCTGCCTCAGCCTTAATGATACCGCCGGGCTCACCCATTCTCTTGGGTTTAACATGCTTAGAAACCATGTTGATTTTTTCAACGATAACTTTACGCTCGCCGGGAGATACCGCTAAAACAGTACCCTGCTTGCCTTTATCTTTACCGCTTAAAACTACTACGGTGTCGCCTGTTTTTACATGAACCTTATTCATTTGTGACACCTCCATTAAAGTACTTCGGGAGCGAGGGATAAGATTTTAAGATAACCCTTATCACGAAGCTCTCTTGCAACAGGTCCGAAGATACGAGTACCGCGGGGTTCCTTATCTTCTTTAATAATTACTGCTGCGTTTTCATCGAAGCGAATGTAAGTACCGTCGTCACGGCGTACTCCCTTAGCAGTACGTACGACTACAGCCTTTACAACGTCGCCCTTCTTTACTACACCGCCGGGGGCAGCTTTCTTAACGGAAGCTACGATTACATCGCCGATGTTAGCATATCTTCTTCTGGTACCGCCGAGAACACGAATGCACATAAGTTCCTTTGCGCCTGTGTTGTCAGCGACTCTTAATAAAGTTTGCTGCTGTATCACAGTGTGTTCCTCCTTATTTAGCCTTTTCTACAATCTCGACGAGACGATATCTTTTATCCTTCGAAAGAGGACGTGTCTCCATAACCTTAACACGGTCGCCTACGTGAGCCTCATTCTTTTCATCATGAGCTTTAAGACGGCGGGAGCGTTTAACGACCTTATTGTAAAGCGGATGCTTTACGCTGTCCTCGATAACAACTACGATTGTCTTATCCATTTTATCGGAAGCAACCTTACCGATTACAGTTTTTCTCATATTTCTTTCAGCCATTGTTATGTCCTCCTTCCTTATTCTTCGCTCTCAGCAAGCTGATACTCGCGGATTACTGTCGATACTCTCGCGATATCCTTTTTTACTGCTTTGATGCGTGCGGGATTCTCCAGCTGGTTAATAGCGAGCTGGAAACGAAGGTTAAATAACTCTTCTTTCAGGTCCTTGAGCTTAATTTCGAGCTCTTCGATAGGGGACTCTCTAAGATCTGATGCTTTCATTACTGCTCAACCTCCTGATCTGATTTTCTAACGAATTTACATTTAATCGGGAGCTTAGTTGACGCAAGACGCATAGCCTCACGGGCTGTTTCTTCGTCTACGCCGCCGCCGATTTCGAACATTACTCTGTCCGGTTTAACTACCGCTACCCAATACTCCGGAGCACCTTTACCTTTACCCATTCGGGTTTCGGCAGGTCTGGCGGTTACAGGCTTGTCGGGGAAGATTTTAATCCAAACCTTACCGACACGCTTGCAGTAACGTGTCATAGCTACACGGGCTGCTTCAATCTGGTTGGAAGTAATCCAGGCAGGCTCTAATGCCTGAAGACCGAAATCGCCGTAAGTAACTTTGTTACCGCGATAAGCTCTACCTGTCATACGACCTCTGTGAACACGTCTGTATTTCACACGCTTTGGCATCAGCATTATTTTCTGCCTCCTTCCTTACGAGGCTTTCTTTCTCTTCTGTCGCGTCTGTCGTTTCTCTCGCGTCTGCCCTTATTCTCGTTAAGAACTTCGCCCTTGTAAAGCCATACTTTAATACCTATCTTACCATAGGTTGTATCAGCCTCGGCAAAGCCGTAATCGATATCGGCACGGAGAGTCTGAAGAGGAATTGTACCCTCGTGATAAGTTTCGCTTCTAGCGATTTCAGCGCCGTTAAGACGGCCCGAACACATAACTTTAATACCCTTAGCGCCGAGCTTCATAGCGTTTCTGATAGCCTGCTTCATAGCTCTACGATAAGCGATACGCTTTTCGAGCTGAGCCGCGATGCTCTCGGAAACGAGCTGAGCGTTTAAGTCAGGGTTTTTAATCTCTACAATATTGATAGCAACGGGTTTCTTAAGAATATTCTCGCACTGTACGCGGAGCTTCTCGATTTCGGAGCCGCCCTTACCGATAACCATACCGGGTTTACCGCAGTGGATGTGGAGTCTTACTCTCTTACCGTCACGTTCAATTTCGATTTTGGAAATTCCTGCGGGATAAAGCTGCTTTTTAAGAGTTTTACGGAGATTATAATCCTCAACGAGTATATCGCCGAAATCCTTCTTATTAGCAAACCAACGGGAATCCCAGTTTTTGATGATACCTACACGGAGACCGTGCGGATTAACTTTTTGTCCCATACTATTAACCTCCCCTTATTCTTCTTTTTCCTTGAGCACAAGGGTAATGTGGGATGTTCTCTTATTAATTCTAAACGCTCTACCCTGTGCTCTAGGTCTGATTCTTTTAAGGATAGGGCCTGCTGTTGCGTTAGCGTGAGCAACATAAAGTTTAGATACATCCATATCGTGGTTATTCTCTGCATTAGCCATAGCGGACTTGAGCACCTTTAAGATAGGAGTGCAAGCGGCCTTAGGGGTATGCTTGAGAACAGCCTCTGCGTAATTTACGTCCTTGCCTCTGATAAGACCGAGTACAAGGTTTACCTTACGCGGTGACATACGGACATATTTTGCATATGCCTTTGCTTCCATTGCAATACTCTCCTTCCGCCTTATGATGTCTTTGAACCGGAATGTCCCTTAAAGGTTCTGGTCGGAGCAAACTCGCCGAGCTTGTGTCCTACCATATCCTCGGTAACATATACCGGAACGTGCTTGCGTCCGTCATGGACAGCAAATGTATGGCCTACAAAATCAGGGAAAATTGTTGAGCTTCTTGACCAGGTCTTAAGAATTCTCTTTTCTCCCTTTTCGTTCATTTCCTGAACCCTTTTTAAAAGCTTAGGCTGGACAAAAGGGCCCTTTTTAGTACTTCTACTCATAATTAAGCTCCTTTCCTGCCTTACTTACCGTTTCTTCTGCGAACGATTAATCTATCGCTCTGCTTATGCTTCTTACGAGTCTTATAACCGAGTGCCGGTTTACCCCAAGGGGTAACAGGTCCGGGACGGCCAACAGGTGATTTACCCTCACCACCACCGTGGGGATGGTCATTCGGGTTCATAACAGAACCGCGGACTGTCGGGCGCCAACCCATATTTCTCTTACGACCGGCTTTACCGATCTTAACATTCTCGTGGTCAGTGTTGCCGACCTGGCCGATTGTTGCCATACAGCCTTCGGGAACGTTACGAAGCTCTGAACTCGGAAGTCTTAAAAGAGCTAATCCGTTTTCTTTAGCCATGAGCTGAGCCATATTGCCTGCGGAACGAGCGAGCTGAGCGCCGCGTCCCGGGTAAAGCTCAACGTTGTGGACAAAAGTACCTACAGGGATATTTTTAAGCGGAAGCGCGTTACCGGGCTTGATATCAGCGTCAGGACCCGCGACAACTGTGTCGCCTACTTTTAATCCCTCAGGAGCAACAATATAAGCTTTCTCGCCGTCTGTGTATTCGATTAAAGCGATAAAAGCTGAACGGTTCGGATCGTACTCTAAAGTAGCGACCTTACCTTCTACGCCGAATTTCTGGCGTTTGAAATCAATAATACGGTACTTTCTGCGGTTACCGCCGCCACGATGGCGAACAGTAATTCTGCCGTAGCTGTTACGGCCTGAATGCTTCTTTAAAGGAGCGAGTAAGCTCTTTTCGGGAGCAACCTTTGAAAGTCCGGAGTAGTCAGTAACCGACTTATTTCTCAAAGAGTTAATCGTCGGCTTGTAAACTTTAATAGCCATTTAATTCACTCTCCTCATGATGGCTTTGCGGGAATATGGCGATTCCCATACATTCAAAATACTTATTCGATATCTTCGCGTATATATAATGTATACGAAAAGTGATATCAAGCCTCGTTACTCGTCGCTTCTCCTCTCTTAACTCCCACTCGTCTAATCCGCTTCGAGTTCTTCGAACTCTTTACGGCTTAGTCCTCGCCGGTCGTTAAATCGAGGGCTCCGAGTCTCGGCTCTTAGTATTACATCATGCCTTCAAAAAATTCAATATTCTTGCTGTCCTCTGTTAAGGTTACTATAGCCTTTTTCCAGGACTTAGTGTAGCCTCCGTTATTCTGACCCTGACGACGGAACTTTCCGCGTACATTAACGGTGTTAACCTTAGCTACTTTTACACCAAAGATTTCCTCGCAAGCCTTAGCGATTTCAATCTTGTTAGCAGTTTTAGCAACCTCAAAGGTGTACTTCTTGTCAACGGCGCCGAGCATACTTTTCTCGGTAATAACCGGACGAATGATAATATCCTGAGCTATCATGCGTATACCTCCTCGATTTTGCTTACCGCGTCTTTTACGATAACAAGCTTATCGGCGTTTAAGATATCGTAAACGTTAAGCTCGTTGACCTGAGCGGTTTTAACGCCCTTAATATTAGAAGCGGATTTGATAACCTTTTTGTCTACCTCAGGCAGAACGATTAAGGCTTTATTATCTACTCCGATAGCTGTGAGCATTTCCGCTACAACCTTGGTTTTGAACTCGTCGAGAGCGATAGCGTCTACAACGATAATCTCGCTTTCGGCTGCTTTAGAAGAAAGAGCCGACTTCATAGCAAGTCTCTTAACCTTTTTGTTTACGGAGAAGCTGTAATTTCTCGGCTTAGGAGCGAAAACTACGCCGCCGTGAGTCCACTGGGGAGCTCTTGTCGAACCCTGACGAGCACGTCCTGTACCCTTCTGTCTCCAAGGCTTTTTACCGCCGCCGGAAACTTCGGATCTTGTGAGGGCTGACTGTGTGCCCTGACGCTGATTCGCGAGGTAGCTTACTACCATCTGATGCATAACAGCTTCATTAGGCTCGATACCGAAGATAGAATCGTTTAAATCAACTGTGCCTACCTTCTTGCCTTTCATATCTACTACATTAATACTTGGCATTTAAAGTCCTCCCTTCTTACGCTTTAACGGCATCTTTGATAACTACGATGCCCTTATTCGGTCCCGGGATAGCGCCCTTGATCGCGATTAAGTTATTCTCAGCGTCAACCTTAACGACTGTAAGGTTCTGAACTGTAACTTTCTCAGCACCAAGACGACCGTTCATCTTCTTGCCCTTGAATACTCTCGAGGGAGATGAACACATACCGATTGAACCACCGTGACGTACGTTAGGACCTGTACCGTGGGATTCCTTAAGTCTGTGGAAATTCCAGCGCTTAATTACACCTGCTGTACCTTTACCTTTGCTGGTACCTGTAACGTCAATCTTGTTTCCTGCTTCAAAGGTATCAGCCTTAACGATATCGCCGATTGTATAAGCGTCTGTGTCGTCAAAACGGAATTCCTTTAAAACTTTCTTAGGAGCAACATCGTTCTTAGCGAAATGGCCGGCGATAGGTTTCTTAACCTTGTTAGGCTTTAAATCACCGAAACCGAGCTGAACTGCTGCGTAACCGTCGTTTTCTACTGTTTTCTTAGTAACTACGGCGCAAGGGCCTGCTTCTACTACAGTAACAGGAACGACTTTACCTGTCTCGTCGAAAATCTGTGTCATACCGATTTTCTTTCCGATTAATGCTCTTTGCATTTTCTATTTCCTCCTTATTAGGTTATTGGTCGGGTTGCCCCGACATTTACCCTGTCTGCTTGTAGGTTGGTAAAGTAGATTATAATTTAATCTCGATATCAACACCGGCAGGGAGCTCTAAGCTCATAAGAGCCTCGACTGTCTTGTTTGACGGTCTTAAAATGTCGATAAGACGTTTATGAGTTCTCATCTCGAACTGCTCACGGCTGTCCTTGTACTTATGAACAGCGCGAAGAATAGTAACAACCTGCTTCTCTGTAGGGAGCGGAACGGGACCTGAAACTCTGGCGCCTGTTCTCTTAGCTGTCGCTACAATCTTCTCAGCGGAGCTGTCTACGAGCTGATGATCGTAACCCTTTAATCTTATACGAATTTTTTCTTTGACTGCCATTATCGTCGCCTCCTTAAAAAATTTGGCGGGCGTTCCTTGAAGTTTCCACAGAGCCGGGTGTTCCCAGCCTCAGCGTTTTTAAAACCGATTAACTTTTAAAGCCAACCGGTACCTCAAGACACAATTTAAGCTATACGGCATAGCAACTCTTATGCGCACGCTTAAAAACTATAACTTTCGCCCGGTTTAAAATCGGACATACTCCACGGAAAAACCGGCTCGAAAGAGCCGCAACCTCCCGCTTCATCGCACATCATTTGCAGTCGATATCACGCAAAAAGGCGCAAAATACCCCTATTACGCGATAATGCTTGACTATTATACTATATATACACGTGAATTTCAAGGAAAATCGGTAAAAAACCTGTAATTTTTGTATGTAGAATATACCAGAATTTTCTGATATAATTTTGTATAATATGCACAAAGGTCAGGAAGACTGCTTGAGCTGTCTTCCCGACCGAAATCATTGAAATTATCTACCCGCGTACAGCGCAACCGCGAATATCGAGCCCGCCATTAAAAGCGCGCAGACTATAGCCACTATACGCACAAAGAGCTTTTGTTTTTTATTCATATTTAACCTCTACACCTTAAAGGTAATATTGTAAGAATACTTTTTACCCGAACCGATAACCTTAGCCGTAATCTTGGCGGTAGCTCTGCCGTGGCACTGTCTTATCCAGTAAGTACAGCTCGGACTCCAGCGGATAATATCGTAGGGGTCCAGTCCTCTCTGTTCCATTAACCAACCGCAGAATATCGCGCACCAGTTGGCAGCCGCGTAACAGCCCATTATCTTCTTCCACGCTTTAGTGTGGTTATAATAATTTCTTCCTCGTTTACCGATTTGCTTCTTAGCTAAATCAGCGAGCTTCTTCGCTTCTTTTCTCGAGGTATACTGGGATAAATCTATAAAGCCGACAATCTGGGAATTACGTTTATAGTTTTTATAGACCTTTTTTGAAACAACAGATTTACGGTAGTCGTTCGCCTTAGTATTGCCCTCGATAGTAGTGATATTATTCTTGGTAACCTTATAGACAACTCCGACGTGGTTCGCGAGGTAGCCGTCGTTAGAATACCAATGGAAAAGTATAAAGTCGCCCTTTTGCGGAGTATAGCGTTTCCTCTCCTTAAAGGCGGATACACTTTTGCCCTTTACGTTTCCGTAAGATGATACAGACGCTATATCGTCGTCCTTGGTCGAGTATTTTACGGGAGTTTGGGAAGAAAGGTTCTTCACCTTAAAGTAGCTGTTAACGCTTTCTTTATAGTTCTTTAAGTAGAGCTGCCCCGAATACTTCTTATTCTTCTTATAGCGGACGCTCTTATTCTTAAAGTTGCCCGTATTTTTTTTACCCTTAAAATACTTTACGTAATAATTGCCCTGAGCGGAATAGCTCTCGGTTTTCTTAGAATAGGAAGCGACCTTATTAATCTCGGTCTTTTCCTTTTGGTCTAAGAAAAGCACCCACATTCGCTCGGATCCGACCTTCAGATTAGCTATACCGCAGGCGTTGACGGTTTTATCCTTGGCGTAATCGGAAGTCTTATACTTTTTATAAAGGTTCAGGTATGTAGCGCCTTTGGCGAGGATATACTTCTCGGGGAAACCGCCCGATACCTTTTTAGCGGAGAGCTTTTTGCTGTAATTAACAGCGAGCATAGCGGCTCTCTTATAAGCCTTTTCGGTTAACTCAACGTCATTTTTCAGCTTGTTTATGCCCTTAGAGCTTCTGTAAGAGTTTACGGAGTTAAGGACTTTTTTGTTGTACTGCTCTATAGTCGAGCCCTTTACCTTGAGCTTAGTTGTAGGAGATTTCGAGGTCTTTTTCTCGGAGGTGGGTTCGGTTTCAGCGGGAGCGGTCGTTTCGGGGACGGTTTCTTCCTCCGGAGAACCCGGCTCGGTCACCGCTTCGGTTTCCGAGGTTTCTGTTTCGACGGTTACAGGGAGCGTTTCCGTCGGCTGAGTAACCAGGGTGGATTCAGTTTCTTCCACAGCGGAATAAGGCGTTATCATAAACACCGAGGCAATCATTACTACCGCCAGGATAATAGAAACAGTTCTTTTAAAATGCATCTTTTCACAACCTTATTTTAGTTAATATTCCACTTCCAAATTTCCGACAGCATAAATGCTATCTTTTCTATTATATTATATTTTGCGCTGTTTTTCAAGGTGAAAAGTATCTAACATTCTTATCAAACGTCTTTACCCATCTCAGAATTGTACATTTTTCTCTCGTTTTCCCAGTAACGTTTATCCTCGTCGGTAATAGCGCGGTGAACCTTACATGGATTTCCGAACGCTACGCAGTTATCGGGAATATCCTTAGTCACAACCGAGCCCGAGCCGATTACAACGTTGCTTCCGATAGTAACCCCTGGGTTAATCGTAACCGAACCGCCTATCCAGACGTTATCGCCGATTTTTATCTCTTCGGCGTATTCAAGCCCTGTATTTCTGACCTCGGAATCTATCGGATGTCCCGCGGTATATATACCGCACATCGGGCCTATAAGCACGTTATCGCCGATTGTTACCTTAGCGCAGTCGATAATATGAAGATTATAGTTAGCGTAAAAGCCGTCGCCGACGGAGATATTCTTTCCGTAGTCGCAGTAAAACGGCGGTTCGATATAGAGAAACTCGCCCGAGCTGCCGAGGATAGTACGCAGAAGCTCTACTCTCTCCTTATTTTTATCCATAAGCATATTGTTAAATTTATATAGCTTTGCTTTACACTCGCTCATATCACAGCGAAGCTCGTCCTCCAGAGCGCAATAGAGTTTACCGCTCAACATTCTTTCTTTTTCAGTCATAATCATCACCAAATTCTATTATAACACTTTTCAGCGCAAAAGAAAACCGCCCTTTCGGACGGTTTAAATTATGCTGATTTTTTTCTAAGCACATTCGCGATAATTTGGAAAACAACGCAAAGCACAAGTCCTATAGCAGAGGCGATAATAATAAGCGGTACGTTAACTGATGATACAAGCGAAAAATCGAGTTCGCCCGATTTAGCGTTCTGAAGCGGAATGAAGAACGCCAGCGCGTCGATTACAACCGCCGCTACGACCGAAAGTATGCTCAGTGAGCCGAACACCATAGCCGCGGGCGAGGAAGCGGTTTTCTCAGCTCTGGTAATTTTTTCACCGCTAAAGTCTAGAGTCTTACAAATCCAGAACGCCATAGCGACGTTGATAACAGTCTCGGGAATCATATATGTAGCGTTATAGCTCATCGAATAGATAAGCGCGGCTCCCGTCGGGATGGAGATTCCCGCCCATACGGTACAGCCCGAAATTACGTGGAAGAAATATCTTATACAGCACACAAACAACGCGCCTAAGGCCGCGGCGTAGCCTTTATCCTTAATCTGCTTGGAGAAAATACCCGCAAGGCCGAAAAACGAGAACGCGAATATATAGTCGAGAAGGATAATAGCTATAGCCGCTCCCGCGGAAGTCGCGTAGGAGAGGTTGTTCAAGCCGAATAATAACTGGATTATGCTGTACACAAATCCCGCAATCATACCCCATTTTGTGCCGTAACGGAAAGCTACTATCAAAATCGGCACCATACTAAACGCCGTAATACTTCCGCCGTAAGGCAGCTCAAAAATCTTTACCATACTTAAAACCGTCGCTAAAGCTAAAAGCAGAGCGGTTTCGGTAAGCATCAAAACTCTTTTTCTGTTCATTTTCATTACTCCTTTTATATATTCATATTTTTATTCATAACACAGAAAAAGCGCCGTACTAAAGCACGGCGCGAAAATGCAGTATAAACATACTTCCTACGTCGGCATTATCCGAATCAGGTCTAGGGTATAATCTCAGCCGATTATATGTTAATCAGCACCCCTGTGTTATTTTGTAAATAAAGCATACTACTTTTATTCAAAAAAGTCAACTACTTTATTATTTTAAGTGAGATATCGAAAGCCTTTACGGAATGTGTAATCGCTCCCATAGAGATAATATCTACGCCTGTTTCGGCTACAGCGCGTAAGGTTTCGTCCGTAATTCCGCCCGAAGCCTCGAGCTTAGCTTTTCCGTCGGTAATCTCGACCGCTTTTTTCATATCCTCACAGCTCATATTATCGAGCATAATAATATCTACGTCAACCGAGAGCGCTTCCTTAAGCTCGTCGAGGTTTCTGACCTCGAGCTCGATTTTTACGGTATGACCGAGCTTTTTTCTCAGCGAGTTTACGGCGTTTGTGATACCGCCGCCCGCGTCAACGTGGTTATCCTTAAGCATAGCGCAGTCGGAAAGATTATAGCGGTGGTTCTTACCTCCGCCTACGGTCACGGCGTATTTCTCGAGCGGTCGAAGTCCCGGGAGAGTTTTTCTCGTATCGGCTATAGACGCCTTAGTACCCTCGATAATTTTAACCGCGCTGTTTGTGGCGGTAGCTACTCCGCTCATATGCTGGAGCAGGTTCAAAGCGGTTCTCTCACCCTTTAGAAGCGTTCTTGTATTACCGCTGATTTTAGCGATTATGTCGCCCTTTTTAAGAACGTCGCCGTCGTGTTTAAACACCTCGGCTTTAAAGTCGGGCTGGATAATTTCGAACACTCTGAGCGCGATATCCATTCCCGCTAAAACTCCGTCGGCTTTAGCGATAAACTGAGCCGAGCCCTGCTGAGTTTCGGGGATAAGATAATCCGTAGCGGCGTCAACGTAGTTAATATCCTCTAAAAGCGCGTTCTCGATAAGACGGTCTACATAAATTTTATTAAGCATCATAAATTTATTCCCTCTTTCAATTCACCTAAAATAATACCCGCGACAATTGCGATAGAGCGAGCCTCGATAAAATCGGGCGTAAGCTCGTAGTTGCCCGTAATAAGATCGTTTACGATTTTATCGACCTCGGTATAGCTCTCCTGGTATTTTTCGGGCTTGGGCAAAACAAAGTACGTGTCCTGCATAATCTTTCGGATTTCGGTACGAATACCCTTAGGAAGCTCTCTGCCCTTACCGTCGGTAAGCTTCGGCGCTGCGCCTAAAGGCTTTTTGCCGGATTTTTTAAGCTTTTCGCTCATATTCTCGGCGGCGCTTCTCGAATAAACGAGCGCTTCCAAAAGCGAGTTACTCGCCAAGCGGTTAGCTCCGTGAACTCCCGTATGGGAACATTCGCCCGCGGCGTAAAGTCCCTCAACCGTGGTCTGAGCGTTAGCGCCTATCTGGATTCCGCCCATTAAATAGTGCTGGCACGGAAAGACAGGGATTTTATCCTTAGTCATATCGACGCCTTCCTCAAGGCATCGGCTGTAAATCATCGGGAATCGCTGTTTTATAAACTCGGGGTCTTTGTGAGTAATATCGAGATAAAACTTTTCGCTTCCCGTAGCAATCGACTCGCGGATTACCGCGTCAGAAACTACGTCTCTCGGAGCGAGCTCTCCCCTCTCGTCGTATTTAAAGGCGAAGCGTTCTCCCTTACAATTGAGATAAACGGCTCCCTCGCCTCTAACGGCTTCGGATATAAGAAAACGCTCTCTCTCGTTCTCGGCGGCGAAGGCTGTCGGGTGGAACTGGATTCTCGAGAGGTGCTTTATCTCGGCGCCGAGCATATGCGCCAGCGCGATTCCGTCACCTGTGGCTACGGCGGAGTTCGTGGTATACTGATAAACTCGTCCGATTCCGCCTGTCGCGATAAGCACGAACCTGGCGCCGACTTGGCTTATTTCAGTTCCGCTCAAAAGTCCCAGCCAAAATCCGTTCTCGACCTTATCGAGTTCGAATACATATGTATTTTCTTTTATAGAAATATTCGGCTTAGCTTTTACGTTTTCGATAAGCGTATCGACAATCGCTTTACCCGTGGAATCCTTATGGTGAACGATACGATTCCTCGAATGTCCCGCCTCTAAGGTTTTAGAAAGCTCGCCTGATTTTTCCTTATCAAAATCGACGCCTATATCCTTAAGACGCATTACGTCGGACGGGCCTTCGCTGACGAGCTTTTCAACCGCGGAAAGATTATTTTTAAACTTACCCGCGATAAGCGTGTCGGCAATATGCAGTTTAAAATTATCGTGGTCTTTATCGAGCACGGCGGCAACTCCGCCCTGAGCGAGCGACGAGTTAGACAGCGTAAGCTCACGCTTAGAAATCATAAGAACATTAACATCCCCGCTAAACTGTAACGCGGCGTAAAGTCCCGCTACTCCCGCGCCGATAATTACGACATCATATTCTTTATTCATATCTAACCTCTTAATTCGGTTTACAAATAATTTAAATTATATTATACTACTAATATCGATTTTATTCAACTGTTTTAGGTGGTTAATTTATGGACTTAATAGAAACCAAAGAAAAAACCGACAGAGCTCTGCTCATATCGGTAGATACGGGTAAGTTCGACGCCGAGGCGAGTTTAAGCGAGCTCGAGGAGCTTTGCGAAAGCGCGGGCGCCGAGCCTGTACTGACCGTACTCCAAAAACTGAACAAGGTAGAGAGCGCGACCTTCGTCGGCACGGGCAAGCTCGAGGAGATTAAGGAAATCTGCGTATCTCAGGAGATAGATTTAATAATAGCCGACAGCGAGCTAACGCCTACTCAGATTAAGAATCTCGAGCGGGAATGTGACGTAAGGGTTATCGACCGTACAACTCTTATACTCGACATCTTCGCGTCGAGAGCTAAGTCGAGAGAGGGTAAGCTTCAGGTAGAACTCGCTCAGCTAAAATATCTTTTACCGAGACTTTCGGGCAAAGGAATCGAGCTGTCGCGTCTGGGCGGCGGTATAGGAACGAGGGGTCCCGGCGAAACCAAGCTCGAAACCGACAGACGTCATATTCATCGCAGGATGGAAACCTTAAAGGCTCAGCTTAAGGACGTAGAAAATCACCGTCAAAGACTCAGAGAACGCAGGGATAAGGACGGCGTTATCACGGTAGCAATCGTCGGCTATACAAACGCGGGCAAAAGCACGCTTATGAACTACCTCACCGACGCGGGCGTACTGGCTCAGGATAAGCTGTTCGCAACATTAGACCCGACGTCAAGAGCGCTAAAACTCCCGAGCGGAGTAACGGTAATGCTTATCGACACGGTAGGGCTGGTAAGACGGCTTCCGCACGGCTTAGTCGAGGCGTTTAAATCTACATTAGAGGAAGCGGCGCTGTCGGATATAATACTCAACGTGTGCGACGCGAGCTCCGACGAAGCGCAAGTTCACACCGAAGTAACCGCCGAGCTTTTAGCGGAGCTTGGATGCGGAGATACTCCGATTATCAACGTATATAACAAGTGCGATAAACTGAGTCCGCTCGAAATCGGCGCGGATAACGAAAAAACCGTTCACATCAGCGCGAAAGAGGGCAAGGGTATCGACAGGCTTTTAGAGGCGATAAACAACAATCTGCCCGTAAGGATAAAGAAAGTAAAGCTTCTCGTTCCGTTTTCGATGGGGAATTTATCATCTGAAATCCGAGAAAAAGCTACGCTTATCAGCGAGAATTACACGGCGGACGGTATCGAAATCGAAGCGGTCATCGACGAGGAAATGTACCGCAAACTTAAAGATTATATATTAGACTAAAAAATCGGGAAGCTAACTTCCCGATTTTATTTTATGTAAGTTTTTAATTACAGGCGTCGAGGCTAAGCCGATAAGAAATCCTGTAACAAGCCCCGATATAAACAGCACCGGATAGTAATAAATAAGCGCTTCGCTGTAGAGCATAAACGCCGCGGCGATAAGCTGTCCGATATTATGAAAAACTCCGCCTATAGCGCTTACGCCTATAACGGAAAGTTTAAGTTTTTTACAAATAATCATTGTGATTAAGCTCAAAAAAGCTCCCGAAAGGCTATAGATAAGCGACGGTATATTCCCGAACAGAATCCCGATTATAACTACTCTTATAAGCGTAATTCCGACGGCTTCCTTAACCCCGAAACAGTATAGCGCCGTAACGGTTACTATATTAGAAAGTCCGAGCTTAACGCCCGGGATACCGATGCTGAACGGAAGCACCGCTTCTATGTAGCTGAGTATAAGCGCGAGGGCTGTAAACACAGCGATTTTGGAAATCCTTTTAGCCATATTACTTCACCACAGCGTCGATAGAATCGTTATCGGAAACCACTTCGACAACCAGCTTATGAGGCAGACATACGATTGAACCGCTCTTAATCTTACCCTGATTAACGCAGTATTTATCACGGCAATCCGCGTCTTTTATATAGACTTCGCCGTTTTCGATAACGACCGTATTAAAGCCCGAATCATTCTTAATATTAATCTCGTCATTTTTACTCAGCGGATAAGTACCGTAAGTCTTTTTATCTACGGTTATTTTAACAAAATCTCCGCCTTTTTGATTAAGAGTAAAAGTCAAAAATCCGATAACCGACAGTAAAATTACCGCGCCTATCGCTACAAAATCCCGTTTATTCATAGTCTGGCCTTTTAATTACAGAATAGTTTATATCCGACTTAAATTTATCCGCGAGCCCTTCGGAAATTTTTAAATCTCCGTCCGTTGTATAGAGAATAATATCAAAGTTCATATCGGATTTTGCCCAAAACTTGACGGCTTTATCCTCACCCATAACGAACAGCGAGGTTGACAGCGCGTCCGCGAGAGTACCGCTGCCGCTTATAACAGTGACGGATTTTAGTCCGCTTTCGGCGGGCTTGCCTGTTTTCGAGTTCAAGATATGGTAATAAATTTTTCCGTTCTTTTTAAAGTAACGCTCATATCCGCCCGAGGTAACTACGGCTTTATCCTTTACGGCGAGTTGTCCGAGGTAAGATTTTTTATTCGGGTTTTCTATCGCTATATTCCAGCCGCTTCCGTCGGGCTTAGAGCCGAGCGCCTGAACATTTCCGCCGAGGTTTAAAAGCGCGCTGTCTATACCCTGTTTTTTTAGGAGCTTTACGATTTTTTCGGAAGTATAGCCCTTAGCTATACCGCCGAGATCAATTTTCATACCCTTTACGTTGAGGTTAACCGTGTTATTTTTCACGGTAATTATTTCGGGTTTGACCTTTTTAAGCGCTTCGGCAAGTTCTTTATCGGACGGCACCTTATATTTTTTATCCGAAAATCCCCAAAGCTCAGAAACACCGAGCATAGCGGGGTTAAACGCTCCGTCGGTCAGCCTGTTAAACTTTAAAGCTTGTTTAATCAGCTCGGAGCTTTCCCGGCTTAGCTTAGCCGAGCCGTTTTTATTTAGTCTGTAAATCTCGCTTGACCCGGAATGGGCGGAGAGTTTTTTATCGAGTTTTTTAATCTCGGCTTCGGCGTCTTTAACCGCTTTTTCGGCATTTTTGCCGTTAACGGTAACGGTCATATAAGTATCCATCGCGAAAAAGCTGTCGGAATATGTACCTGAAACAGCCGCGCAGCCCGAGAGTATTATTATAATTAAAACGAGTGGAATAATCTTTTTCATAATTACCGCCTAAAAATTTATAAGCATATTATACACCATATTTTTCCGATTTTAAACCTTTACTTGATTTTTCCGCAAAAATAATGTACACTCTAGTAGTACAACCATTTAAGGAGTGATTAACGTGGCTGAATTAAATAACGAAAATATCAATGAGGAAGCAATAATCATCGAGCTTACCGACGAGGACGGAGTAAGCACCGAGTTCGAGTATCTCGACACTATCGGTCTCGACGGCGAGGAATACGTAGTTCTTATCGAAAATACCGAGGAAGCCGACGGAGTTATAATTCTTAAAATCGAGTCCGTTGACGACGAAAGCGAGAATTACATCGGTATTGACGACGAGGAAACAGTCCAGAAGGTTTACGAGATTTTCAAGAAAAACCACAAGGACGATTTCGAGTTTACGGATTAACAAAGTCTGAAAGTGCCGATTTACCGGCACTTTTTTCATATATAAGGCGGTGATAATATGACGCAAGAAGAAAAGCGGGAGTATCTTATAAAAGAACTCCTAAAAGAAAGAAACGAAAAAGCGGATATTCCGAGCGGAGAATTTGAACAGAAACAGATTTTAAGGTCGCTTTTTAATATACGCTTACCTAAACCCGCGAGCGAGGAGTTCCTTAAAATTCAGGACGAATATCTCAGAGAAGAAACCGCTCGCAAGGGCATTACCGATATAGAGGATTTAGAGCCTGTACAGGACGGGCTGTATCTTTGGCAGGGCGATATTACAACGCTTAAATGCGGAGCTATAGTCAACGCGGCTAACTCGCAAATGCTCGGATGTTTTTATCCGTGCCATAAATGTATCGACAACGCTATTCACACATTCTCGGGAATACAGCTGAGAAACCGTTGCGGCGATATTATGAAGGCTCAGGGGTTTGACGAACCAACAGGCAGAGCCAAGATAACCCCGGCGTACAACCTGCCGTGCGATTATATTATTCATACCGTAGGGCCGATTATAACGGGCAGAGTTACAGCGGACGACTGCGAGCTTCTAAGAAGCTGTTACCGCTCGTGTCTCGAGAAAGCTTACGAAAACGATATCGAAAGCATTGCTTTCTGCTGTATTTCTACGGGAGAGTTCCATTTTCCGAACGAGCTCGCGGCTCAAATAGCGGTCGAAACTGTAAAGGAGTTTATCGAGGATACGGGAGCTGAGATTAAGGTAATATTTAATGTGTTTAAGGATTACGACTTGGCTGTATATAAACAGTTATTAGAATAATAACTCGCAAGAAACAGGGCTGATTCAAAATGACCTGACCCCCGAAAGTTAGACCAAAAACTAACTTTCGGGGGATTTT
>CAMHQC010000030.1 GCA_946187325.1 uncultured Clostridia bacterium | reverse complement strand
AAGAAAATAACAGTTTATTAACCTAATTAGGCACAATAAGAATAAAAATTACAAGCTTCTAATAATTCTCATACAACTTGAACAAATAAAGGTTACATTTTTCGAAAATGTATTGACTTTACGGCGGATTTAGGGTATCATTCTAATTGGATGAAATTGTGGTGTAAAATTTAATTTACCACAATAGCTTGTGCTTTTTTAACAATATTGTAACTTTTGTGTATGAATTGGAAGGTATGTTACATTATATAAAGGGCATAAGATTAACGTAATGAATTTTACTTTTGCTATTATAGCATTTTTTGGAAATTGGAGTGTGCCACGTTGGAGAAATACGTAATTAACGGCGGCAACGTACTTGATGGTGAAGTTACCATCAGCGGCGCGAAGAACGCGGCTGTAGCTATTATACCCGCGGTTATTCTTTGTGACGAACCTTGTCGTATTGAGAATATACCTAATATCAGCGATGTAAGCCTTATCGGAAGAATCCTTCAGGAGATGGGCGCTGAAGTTAAAAGAGTAAATAAAAGTACATTATATATAGACCCTGCTAAGATCAATTCTTATCAGGCTACTTCGGATTTAGTAAGAGGAATGAGAGCTTCTTACTATCTTCTCGGCGCTTTGCTCGGAAGATGTCATCAGGCTAAGGTATGCTTACCCGGCGGATGTAACTTCGGAGCGAGACCGATTGATTTACACCTTAAAGGCTTTGCCGCTATGGGCGCTCGTCACGAGCTGGTTAACGGCGCTATTATCGACGTTAAGGCTGATAACAGACTTCAGGGAAGCCATATTTATCTTGACTTCGCTTCTGTAGGCGCTACTATTAATATTATGTTAGCCGCCGTAAAAGCCGAGGGTCAGACTATTATCGAAAACGCCGCCAGAGAACCTCATATCGTTGACCTTGCTAACTTCCTCAACTCAATGGGTGCTCAGATCAGAGGCGCCGGTACCGATACAATTAAAATCCGCGGAGTAGATTTCCTCCACGGAGTAACATATTCCATAATCCCCGACCAGATTGAAGCGGGCACATATATGTGCGCTGCCGCGGCGACAAGAGGCAGAGTTCTCGTTACCAACGTAACTCCCAAGCACCTCGAGTCCATTACGGCTAAGCTTCGCGAGATTGGTTGCGAGATTAGAGAGTTCGACGAAGCGGTACTCGTAGACGCTACCCGGCGTCCGCTCAACCGTTGCAATATTAAGACTATGCCTCATCCCGGCTTCCCGACCGACTGTCAACCTCAGTTCGCTACACTGCTCTGTACAGTAGAGGGAACAAGTATCATAAACGAGAGCGTATGGGATAACCGTTACCAGTATGTTTCCGAGCTCACTTTAATGGGCGCGCATATTTCCGTAGAGGGCAGACTCGCTATTATCGAGGGCGGCTCTAAACTCAAAGCGGCTCCCGTGAAGGCTACCGATTTACGCGCGGGCGCGGCGATGGTAATCGCGGGACTTTGCGCCGACGGTACTACCGAGGTAAGCTCAATCCAGTATATCGAGCGCGGATATGAGAATATTGTCGAAAAGCTCACGTCTTTAGGCGCCGATATTAAAAAGGTCTACTACGACCATTCAACAGACAACTCGCTCAGAGCTTAAATACAATAATAAAAGGACTGCCGCGGCAGTCCTTTTTTAGTGTATAGGATTTAGGATGCAAATTATCATCCTGAGCAAAACGCTCAGAATGACAACAAGATACTCTGTATTGTAACGATAACTACTGTTACTCGTTAACTGTTAAATCCTTAATAATCTCTCCCGCTATAATCAGCCCCGCGACCGAGGGTACAAACGCTGTGCTGCCGGGTACGGTTTTAGAGTGGGGGAGGTTATTGTTTTCGGGTTTAATCGGTTTTTCTTTTGAGTAAACTACCTTTAGCTTTTTAACGCTTCGTTTTCTAAGCTCTGAGCGCATCACACGCGCTAAAGGGCAAACGGAGGTATTGTATATATCGTCTACCTCAAAACGCGTAGGATCGAGTTTGTTGCCCGCTCCCATCGATGATATAATCGGAACGCCCGCTTTCCCGGCTTTTAGGATAAGCTCAATTTTTCCCGTTACGGTGTCGATAGCGTCTACCACATAATCGTATTCGCCGAAGTCAAATTCGCCCGATGTTTCGGGTGTAAAGAATACCGCGTGTTTATTAAGCTTCAAATCGGGGTTGATATCAAGAAACCGCTTCTCCGCGGCGTCTACCTTGAGCATACCGACAGTGCTGTGAACGGCGATAATCTGTCTGTTTAAATTCGACGGCGCAACAGTGTCGTTGTCGATAATATCTAAAACGCCGATACCGCTCCTGACTAAAGCTTCCGCGGTAAATCCGCCCACTCCGCCGATACCGAATATCGCTACGCGCGAATTTTTAAGTTTTTTTATCGCGTCTTTTCCGAGTAACAGCTCGGTTCTCTCGAATTGATTTTCCATTATATCACAACCTCGGTTTTATTATACAATTAAAAGGTTTATAATACAAGTTGACACGAAAAAATAATTGTGATAATCTAGGCGTAACAGAGGTGATACGATGTATTGTAAAAACTGCGGTTTTAATTATGAAGGAAATTACTGTCCGAAATGCGGAACTAAAAATGATGTTAATAGTATTCCCGCTGACGACTATCCTTCCGATTATACCCAAAAGCCCAAACGAACTTCTAAAAAGTTTATAGCTTTTTTGATTGTATTAGCCGCTTTAATAACCGGCGCGTCTGTTTTAGCGCCTATAGGCTATGCTGTTTTTGCGGGGTATATGCTGGATAATATCGCCGGGTCAAGTTTAACAAACAGCGTGGAAACACGTTCTATATCGGACTCTGCGTCGATTAATAAATTTAAGTATTCTATCGATAAAGTTTCTTATACCGACAAGTATGACGACGAAAAGGCTGCTGACGGTTATGAATATATGAAGATAAAAGTTAAGATTACCAATACCTCAAGCTCAAGAGCATTCTGTTTAGCTGACGCTGAGCTTTATATAGACGATGTAATTTATGAAGAATACGATTTCGATAGTTTGAGCGATGAACTTGACGCGGGAAAGTCGAAATTATCCGAGTTTGTTTACGAAGTGCCCGAGAAAAGAGATAAGATAGAACTATGTATTCATGATAATAATATACTAAACAATAAGGTGATTAAATTTAATATTTACGACGAGGATTAAAAAACGGCGCTCACTCATTAAGAGTGTGCGCCTTTAAATATATTTCACCATAACTAAATACTCATTTTCGTTAGTTAAAATATGGTTAGGATTTATAGGGATAAATACATTATCTTTAAAGTAATCTTTAATCATTTTTTTACTTTCGTTATATGCGAGAAGATAATCTCCCTCAATTTCTTTTGTTGCTCCAACCATCCATAAAGTCGGTACAGTTATTTTAATCTTATCTCCTGATTTAGAGAATACTACGGGGTAGTACGCTCTTTCTTTTACGTACGGTAAAACATCTTCGTTTTTTAAATTATATACAGATAAAATTGCTGATATTTCTACATCGCTTGGGACGATATCGCCATTTTCAAAATCTAAATATCTAAATTGACTAATGCCTGTCTTTTTAGATATTTGTTTTACGCTGATGTTGTTTTGCTTTCTAAGATTTAGTAAAAAATCAGAATAAAATATGAGCATTTGGCAGACCTCTTTTTTGAACAATAAAAAAGCACACAGCCGAAGCCATGTGCCAAAAACACATAACTCACGCTGCTAAACGAAATTGAACTATCTCTCTAAAAAGGGAAATGCCAAAAAAGAGTATGTGTTTTTATCAAGTTGACAAAAACAGCATCTCCGCAATAAGAGAGTTTTATTCATTTCGTTTAGCAAGACCATAATATCATACTTTTTGCGTAATTTCAATGATAAATAAAAAATCGGTTGAGAATAGCTCAACCGATTTAATGCTTATATAAGATTGTTTACTGCTCGAAGAACTTGTCGTGGATAGCTTCTACCGCTCTGTCGGCGTCTTTCTTGTTGATAAGTACGCTTACCTTGATTTCGGATGTAGCGATCATCTGAATGTTGATCTGAGCGTCGTAGAGCGCCTCAAACATCTTTGTGGCAACGCCCGCGTGGCTTTCCATACCCGCGCCTACGATAGAAATCTTAGCGACCTCTGTGCTGATAAATGTGTTCTTAGCGTCGATGCTTTCGGCGTAATCCTTAACAATCGCCTCGGCGTCCGCTACTCTGTCCTTGGGGATTGTAAAGGAGATATCCTTCTTGCCGTTATGACCTATGGACTGAAGAATGATATCAACGTTGATGTTTTTGGACGAGAGCTTCGAGAAGATTTTAAACGCGAAGCCCGGTTCGTCGGGAACGCCTACAATTGAAATTCTCGCAATATCTGTGTCTTTAGCGACACCGCTGATTAACATTTTCTCCATTTTAACTTTCTCCTTTACTATAGTGCCCGGAGCTTTTACAAGGCTTGAAAGAACTTCGAGCTCGATGTTATATTTTTTTGCCATTTCTACCGAACGGTTGTTGAGTACCTGAGCGCCGAGTGTAGCGAGCTCAAGCATTTCGTCGTAAGAAATCTCTTTTAACTTCTTTGCGTTTGGAACTAATCTCGGATCGGCTGTATATACGCCCTCTACGTCTGTGTAAATCTGACACAAATCAGCGTGCATAGCTGCCGCGATAGCTACCGCGGAAGTATCGCTTCCTCCGCGTCCGAGAGTTGTAATATCATCGTATCTCGATAAACCCTGAAATCCCGCCACGATAACAATACATTTCTTATCGAGTTCCTTGCGGATACGGTTGGGGATAACTCTTTTGATACGAGCCGAGGTATGAGCCGAGCTGGTCTGGAAGCCTGCCTGCCATCCTAACAGCGATACTACAGGGTAGCCGAGCTTTTCAATAGCCATAGCTAAAAGCGAGATACTAATCTGTTCGCCCGCCGATACGAGCATATCGCGCTCTCTCTTAGAGGCTTTGGGATTAATCTCGTTACCCTTAGCGATAAGGTCGTCTGTTGTATCGCCCTGGGCAGATACTACTACGACGACATCGTTGCCTTTATCGTAGGTTTCCGTTACGATGTTAGCTACGTTAAAAACGCGCTCTGCGTCAGCGACGGAAGTGCCTCCGAATTTCTGTACAATTAAACTCATTTTTTTACTCCTTTAAAATTACCTATTTATTAAATGAATTATAAATCGCTTATTCTAATCTTGGAAAGAACCTTAACGCCCTTTCTCTCGAGCTTCTGAATGTTGCTCTCGATATCAGCCACGGTCATAAGGTCTGTAGCTACCGCGAGCTCCTCGTCCTTAGCTATAACGTAAACGTTGCCGAAAATCTCGTTAACCATATCCTCAGCCTCGGGACTGTCTAAGCGGAGGTACATTCTTGTCCTCGATTCATTATATGGTAAAACGCTCTCGTTGTTGCTGTCTGCCCAGAAAATATATTTTCTTTCGTTAAGGTGCATACAGCTGTCTATAATGTCCGCTACTACAGCCGAAGCTGTCGGTAACGAGCCCGCGCCCTTTCCGTAGAAAAGCACGTCGTCGGTACAATCGCCGCGCACCATAATTCCGTTGAACTCGTCGCTGATGTTTGCGAGCTGGCTCTTTTCACCTATAAGCATAGGCGCTACGTAAATATCAATCTTGCCGTTATCGAGCTTTTTAACATCGCCTATAAGTTTAATTACGCTCTTGTACTCCGACGCGTATGCAACGTCGCGTAAGCTGATTTTTGTGATACCTTCGGTGTGGATATTGTCGGGGTAAATATGCTTTCCGTAAGCGAGCGACGCTAAGATACAAATCTTTCTGCAAGCGTCGTGACCTTCTACGTCAGCCTCGGGGTTCCTCTCGGCAAAGCCTAAATCCTGGGCGAGCTTTAACGCTGTATCGAACTCCATACCCTCGTCAATCATCTTGGAGAGGATGAAGTTTGTGGTACCGTTTAAGATGCCCGCGATTTCCTTAACGTTATTAGCTACCAAGCACTGTACTAAAGGACGGAGAATAGGTATTCCGCCGCCTACCGACGCCTCGAAAAAGAAGTTAGCGTTGTTGTTTTTAGCTATCTCGATAAGCTCCGCGCCCTTAGCCGCTACTAATTCCTTGTTGGATGTAACTACGCTTTTGCCCGCTTTAAGTAACTCCTTTGTAAAGTCGTACGCGGGATGTATTCCGCCCATAACCTCAGCGACTACTCGGATTTCAGCGTCATTAAGAATATCGTTGAAATCTTTAGTGAATCTGTCCGCTAAAGGAGAGTCGGGAAACTCGCGTAAATCTAAAATCCTTTTGATGTAAATTTCTTCTCCTAAGCTCTCGAAAAGCTTTTTCTTATGCGTTGTGATAATATTCGCGACACCTGAGCCTACGACTCCGTGTCCCATAATAGCAACCTGAATCATTTATTCCACCCTTTCTTAAAAGAAAAACTTATTCATTTCCTTCGTCTTCGACAACAGCCTCCTCGTCGGCGCCTTCGTCATTATTGCCGCCGCCTTCGCCGCTGTCACTGCTTGAGCTGCTTCGGCTGCTGCTGTTGCCGCCGCTATCTTCGCTGTCGTCGTTATCTTCGCTGCCGCTGTCCGAATCCGAGTAATCGTCGTCATCGTCATCGTAGCTGTTATAACCGTAGTTGTTGCCCGCGTAATAATCTACGTAGGACGAGCTGCCCGAGGGAAGCTTTTTCTCGTTATAATAACCCACATATCTTCCGTCGGTCGCGTGACCTACGTTGTACACGCTTCCGTTGGAGGCGTTGAAGTTAGCCTTTACGATGGTAGCGGGTTTTTTGTATTCAATCTTTTCTTTGTTTCTGAGGTAATGTCCCATTACGTCGCTGAACAGAACGGTCGCTGTTCTTTGACCTGTTCCCGAAATCGTCCTCGGGTTATCGAAGCCTGTCCATACCGCGAGTGAAGCATACGGGCTTAGTCCGCAGAACCACGAGTCCTTATCGGAGTCGGTTGTACCAGTTTTACCTATTATATCCCAACCGTCAACCCTCGCGTTAGCGGCGTTAGTATGAGCGCTGTAGGTTATGTTGTAGTGGAGAAGCCTGTTCATAATATAGGCTGTGTCGGGGGAGTAGGAGGTTTTGGGAATTAAATCTCTGTTATCTATAATTACGTTGCCCTCGGAATCGGTTACGTAATAGTAAGTATACGGTTTAAAGTATTTACCGCCGTTACCCATATAGGTGAACGTTGCCGCCATCTCTCTGACCGTCACACCGCCTGTAAGACCTCCGATGGAAAGTCCGCCGGTGTTGCTCTTATCCTTGACGTCGAGGTGTTCAAAACCCTGGAGAGTAACTACCTGGTTGTAAGCGGCTTCGGGAGTAATCATATTCATAACCTGAGCCGCGGTGGCGTTAGCCGACCATTCTATAGCGTCGGGAAGAAGCATATTGCCCTTGTAGCTTCTGTACCAGTTATTCGGACCTGCGACATACTGTCCGTTAACTACCTTATATTTCGGCAGAGCCTCGTCCTTTACAACCGAGCTGTAATTGAGTTTTCCCTTTTCTATAGCGTAGGGATAAACTACTACGGGTTTAATCGAGGAACCCGGCTGTAATACCGACTGGGTAGCTCTGTCGAATACGAGGTTCTTGGTTTTTTCCTGGGAAGAACCCGTCGTCGCTATAACCGCGCCGTCCATACCTATCATTGTAGCCGCGCACTGCATACCCTTGTCGTAAGTCGTGTTAATATTTTTAGCCGCGTTTTCGAGATAGGTTTGGGTTTCCTGATCCATAGCGGAGTAGATTTTAAGTCCCTCGGTAAATATCTTATTGGAAGCCGCCTTTTCGCTGATGTTGTAATATGTGGCGAGGTCGGCTTGCAGATCTCGCTGAAGCTCGTCCATATACCAGTTCTGAATTTTGCTTCCGATATTTTTCTTGTTGCTCTTTTTAAATCCGACGAAGGTCATATTTTGTGACTCTTTCAAAGCTTCGTCGTACTGCTGCTGAGTAATAATCCTTTGGTCGAGCATTTCCGAAAGCACAAGCTCACGGCGTTTTTTGTTGTTCTCGGGGTGATAAAGCGGATTGTATTTACTCGGGTTCTGTGTAATACCCGCTATCGCCGCGCATTGAGCTAATGTGCATTTCTGAATATTCTTTCCGAAATAGAGGTTAGCGGCCGACTGAACTCCCTGACAGTTATTGCCGTAGTTAACTACGTTTAAATAAGCCTCGAGGATTTCGTCCTTTGTATATTCGGTCTCAAGCTTCAGGGCTTTGATAATTTCCCTCAGCTTTCGGTTTAAGGAAACCTCGTTGTCGTCGGAGATATTTTTTATTAACTGCTGGGTTAAGGTTGAACCGCCGTAGCTTGAATCTCCGCTGGTTAAGTGGAGAATAGCTCCGAAAGTACGGTTGAGGTCAACGCCGTGGTGTTCGGTGAAACGCTTGTCCTCGATAGCTATCTGAGCCTGCTTCATATTTTCGGGAATATCGTTGAAGTTAACCCAAACTCTGTTCTCGGAGGAGTATAAGGACTGGTATTTCTTATACTTTCCTTTTTTATTCTTAACGTAAATAAAGCTCGTCTGGTTAATCGATTTAGCCTTCAGGTTAATACCCGTCGGCTCGGAAGCGATTTTCGCTACGTATATCGAAAGCGATATACCAACAATCATTCCCGCTATAACCAGTACCATCAATACGGTGAAAAGAACTCGCCCCAGCGCCTTAAAGCATCTTTTGGCTCCGTTTTCGTGCGTAAGGTTATCGTTCTCTCTACCCGTAAATTTACTTATATCTGTTTCACGCATAGGAATTCTCCTTAATCAAAACTCTGTAAATTTCTATACATTTTTACAAACTTACACACTATTCCATAACATTTTAACATAAAAGCGAAAAAAAATAAACCTTTTACAGCGATTTTCTTTTCATTTATATAGAAATTTCTGAGCGCGGGAATGTAAATTGTATGAATATTACCGATAAAGCTGATAAAACTATAAATAAATTACTTATTGGAAGTGCTGAAAATGAAAAGAATGATAATAATTACCGGCGTAATTGTGTACAGCTTGTTCGCCGTAGCGATGATTGCCGACACTAAAGAACCCGAACCCGCCGTCGCGAGCGTCTCCGCCGAAACCTACGCGGTTGAAACCGCGGGCGCTACCGAAGCTTTGGGCGGATATATTGTGAAAATCGTAGACAAAAAGGTAGCTGTCGAGGAGGTTATAAGCGGTAAAATTATAAGAAAAACCGATACTCTTGTCTCAACCCTGCCCGACGGCGACAGAAAACTGCTCGCGAAAGGTATCAAAGTAAAAACCGATAAACAGCTCAGAGCGCTTTTAGAGGACTTTTGCAGTTAGTTTTTAGGCACAAAATCCCCTTTGTACAAAAATAATCATTGACTATTTACAACACATATAGTAAAATTATAAAGAATAGAGTTTAATATGAGTTACTATGAGATTTTGTACTGTTTTTTGTAAGATTATCTGTAATTTACTATTCTTTAAAAGGGGGATACATAATGATTTCAACCGTAATTAATGAGGAACTTAATTTAGAGTTTCCTATCTTTCAGGGAGGTATGGCTTGGGTAGCCGACGCTTCTTTGGCGGCGGGTGTTAGTAACGCGGGCGGACTCGGTATTATCGCGGCTATGAACTCCAACGGAGAACAACTCCGCGCCGAGATTAAAAAGTGTAAAGAGCTTACCGATAAGCCTTTCGGCGTAAATATTATGCTGATGAGTCCTTTTGCCGACGAGGTAGCTGACGTTGTAGTCGAGGAAGGTATTAAGGTCGTTACCACAGGCGCGGGTAATCCCGGTAAATATATGGATAAATGGACAGGCGCGGGAATCAAGGTTATCCCCGTTGTGCCGTCTACCGCTTTGGCGAGAAGAATGGAAAAGCTCGGAGCTTTCGCCGTTATCGCCGAGGGCGGAGAGAGCGGAGGCCATGTAGGCGACTTAACCACAATGGCGCTCGTTCCCCAGGTTGTAGACGCTGTAAATATCCCCGTTATCGCGGCGGGCGGTATCGCTGACGGACGACAGGTAGCGGCTTGCTTTATGCTCGGCGCTTCCGGTGTTCAGGTCGGCACGCGTTTCTTGGTTGCTAAGGAATGTACAATCGCTCAGGAGTATAAGGATAAGATTTTAAAAGCTAAGGATATAGATACCGTAGTTACAGGTAAGCGTTTAGGTCATCCTGTTCGTTGTATCAAGGGAAGCTATACCCGAGAGTATACTAAGATGGAATACGACTCGACCACTTATTCCGACGAAGAACTCGAAGCCAAAGGCGCGGGAGTATTAAGGCTTGCCGCGAGAGAGGGCGACGTTAAAAACGGTTGCGTACTCGCGGGTCAGGTCGCGTCAATGGTAACTAAGGAAGAACCTGCCAGGGATATAATCGTAGATTTATTTACCAAGGCGGAGGAAGTATTAGGCGGTGCTGGAAAATGGGTAAAATAGCCTTTGTTTTCTCAGGACAGGGAGCTCAGTACCCGGGAATGGGTAAGGAGCTTTACGATAATTCTAAAGCGGCTAAGGCTGTTTTTGATATGGCGGACGGTATTCGCAAGGGTACTTCCGCTCAGTGCTTCGAAGGTACAAAGGAGGAGCTTTCCGTTACGGTTAATACTCAGCCCTGTGTGTTTACGGCTGATTTAGCCGCGGCGAGAGCTGTAGCGGAAAAGGGTATTAAGCCCGACTGCGTTGCCGGTTTCTCGCTCGGAGAAATCGCGGCTTTGGCGTTTTCGGGAATGCTCAGCGACGAAGAAGCTTTTAAGCTAGTTTGTAAACGGGGCGAGCTTATGGATAAGGCGGCTAAGGCTAACCCGGGAGCGATGCTCGCGGTTATGAAACTTCCCGCCGATAAAATCGAGAAAATCTGCGCTGAGTTTTCCGATACATATCCAGTGAATTATAACAGCCCCGCCCAGACGGTAGTCGCTACCAAGGAAGAAAACGTTGACGCTTTAGTCGAGGCGTTTTCGGCTGAAAAGGGCAGAGCTAAGAGGCTTGCGGTAAGCGGAGCGTTCCACTCTCCGTTTATGGCTGAGGCGGCTGACGGACTGATGGAATATATGAACTCGGTTGAGTTTAACACTCCCGAAATACCTGTTTATTCAAACTATACCGCTAAGCCCTACGAAAACGATTATAAGGCGCTTGTAAAGGCGCAGGTTGAGAATCCTGTACGTTGGCAGACTATTATCGAAAATCTCGCGAGCGAGGGAGTAGATACTATTATTGAAGTCGGCGTCGGAAAAACTCTTACCGGTTTAACAGGCAGAATTAATAAGGAAATAAAAGCCGTAAAGGTCGAGAATCTCTCAGACCTCGAGGCGCTCGATATTTAAAGGAGAAAGTTATGGATTTTAAAAATAAAGTTGCCGTTGTTACAGGCGGGTACAGCGGAATCGGACGTTGCGTATGCGAAAAGCTCGCTTCCTTGGGAGCGGATATCGCGATTGTAGGAATAGGCTCCGAGGACGATAAAAACGCCGCTATAGAAGCCGTTAAGGCTTTAGGCGTAAAGGTTAAGGCTTATGACTGCGACGTAAGCGACTTTGCCGCGGGCGAAGCTGTTATAAAGGAAATAATCTCCGAATTCGGAAAGATAGATATCCTCGTAAATAACGCCGGTATTACACGCGATAAGCTTATGCTCAATATGCCCGAGGCTGATTTTGACGCGGTAATTAACGTAAACTTAAAGGGAGCTTTCAATATGACTAAGCACGTATATAAGCCCTTTATGCGCCAGAGAAGCGGACGTATTGTAAACGTCGCTTCTATTGTCGGTATTAACGGTAACGCCGGACAGGCTAACTATTCCGCGTCCAAGGCCGGCGTTATCGGACTTACTAAATCCGTAGCGCGCGAGCTGGCGGCTCGAGGTGTTACAGTAAACGCTGTTGCTCCCGGTTATATCGACACCGCTATGACTCAGGCTTTGTCCGATAAGATTAAGGATGAAATCGCTTCCTCAATCCCGATGAAGCGCAGAGGCGTTCCCGAGGATGTCGCTAATGTAATCGCGTTCTTATGCAGCGATTACGCTTCCTACGTAACAGGTGAAGTAATAAGAGTTGACGGCGGTATCGCAATGTAGCGTTGCGACCGCTGCCTGCGGCAGATTGAGGGAGCAAAAGCGCTGCGCAAAATAAGGAGTACGGCGAGTGCGCTCTTAGCGCGAAACGTACGACTATATTTTGGGCTGGAACCGTTGCGACCGCTGCCTGCGGCAGATTAAGGGAGCAAAAGCGCTGCGCAAAATAAGGAGTGTCACGAGTTCGTTCTTAGAACGAGTGAGACGACTGGTTTGGGCTGGGCGAGCTTTTACATTGCAACCGATAATTGTAAACATACATTTAGAAAGGCTAAAATTATGAGACGAGTAGTTGTTACAGGCGTAGGCGCCGTTACACCTGTCGGAAACGATGTTCCGACAATGTGGAAAAATATGCTTGACGGCGTTTGCGGTATTGATAAAATCAAGAAATTTGACACAGATAATCTCGCCGTAAAAATCGCGGGCGAGGTTAAGGATTTTGATCCGACCACTGTTGTGGAAAAACGTGATTTAAGAAAAACCGATATGTACACGATTTTCGCTTTAGCCGCCGCTAAGGAAGCGGTCGAGGACAGCGGAATTATCGGCACTGTGGACGAAAAACGTCTCGGCTCATACATAGGAGCGGGTATCGGAGGACTTTATTCTTTCGTAGAAAATACCCGGAACTTAATCGAAAAGGGACCTCGTAAGGTCAGCCCGCATTTTATCCCTAAAATGATCGGTAATATCGCTACGGGTCAGGTCGCTATAAAATACAAAGCCAAGGGCGTAAGCCTTTCGGTTATGTCGGCTTGCGCTACAGGCGCGAACTCTATCGGAGAAGCCTTCCACGCTGTTAAGGACGGTTACGCCGACGCGGTTATCGCGGGCGGCGCGGAGTATGTTGTGCATCCGCTTACTATCGCGGGCTTCTCTAATATGAAGGCTCTCTCTACTACGGAAGATCCGAAGAAGGCATCTATCCCGTTCGACGTTAAGCGTAACGGCTTCGTAATGGGCGAGGGCGCGGGCGTGCTTATTCTCGAGGAATACGAACACGCTAAAGCCAGAGGCGCTAAGATTTACGCCGAGATTTCGGGATACGGAAATACCTGCGACGCTCACCACGTAACGGCTCCCGAGCCGAACGGCGAAGGTCTTGCCGAGGCGATAAGAATCGGCTTTGAGGAAGCGGGCGTAACCGACGAGGACGTAGTTTATTTAAACGCTCACGGAACTTCAACCCCGATGAATGATAAAACCGAGACCATGGCTGTTAAAGCCGCTTTAGGCGAGAAGGCTTACGATATCAGCATAAGCTCCACAAAGTCTATGACAGGTCATATGCTCGGAGCTACGGGCGCGATTGAGGCAATCGTTTCCGTAATGGCGCTGAGGGACGGAATGGTTCCGCCGACGATCGGTACCGATGAAGTCGATCCCGAATGTGATCTCGACTACACTCTCGGTAAGGCTAAGAAGCGTGATTTAACCGTAAGCGCGAGTACAAACCTCGGCTTCGGCGGTCACGATACCTGCCTTGTGTTTAAGAAGATATAGGAGGAATTAGTATTACCCGCTCAGTTGCGCGCTGTGCGCACGAGCGACGGCTTAATTGCCGTTTACGCCTTATCCGCCCACGGTAACAGCGTAAGGTTAACTTAATACCTATTTGTGGGCAGAAAGGCTATGGCAATTAAAATGATAGATATTGAAACCCTTAAAGAATATATAAAAGTTTTAGAGGACTGCTCCTTAGCGGAAATTGAAATCAGCGACGAGGAGGATTCTATCCGTCTCGCTAAGCCGAGCGCGGATTCGCCCGTAGCGGTTCTTTCGGCTCAGGGCTCAGCTCCTCAGACCCAGTTTTCCGCGCCCGCGGCACCGACTGCTTCCGCGGCTTCGGGTAACGCTATTAAGAGTCCCATGGTAGGAGTGTTTTACTCCGCTCCCGCTCCCGACAGACCGCCTTTCGTAAACGTAGGCGATACCGTTAACAAGGGAGATGTAGTCTGCATTATCGAGGCTATGAAAATTATGAACGAAATCACCGCCGATAAAAGCGGCACAATCACCGAAGTGTTAGTTGAAAACGGAGATATAGTAGAATACGACCAGCCGTTATTCAATATCGGTTAAGAGGTAAGTTATGAATCAGGAAGAGATAAAAAAGATTATACCCCATAGAGATAATATGCTTCTCGTCAAGGAAGCAGAAAAGGTTGACGATACAACCTCACGCGGTAAGTACACCGTTAGCGGAGACGAGTTCTTTTTAAAGGGACATTTTCCCGGCAACTCTGTTGTCCCGGGAGTAATTCTCTGCGAAATGATGGCTCAGTCGAGCTGTGTAATGCTTGCGGATAAGTGCGTCGGAAAAACACCCTATTTTACGAAAATGGATAACGTAAAATTCAAGGGTATGGTAAAACCCGGCGATACTCTCGAGAGCGAATGTGTGCTTACAAGAAGCCGTGGAAATTTCTATTTTATCAGCGCTAAAGGTTACGTTAACGGTAAGCTTTGCGTGAGCGCGGACTTTAGTTTTGCGTTAATGTAATTTTGGATGTGAAATAATGTTTAGTAAAATATTAGTTGCTAACCGAGGCGAGATCGCGGTTCGTATTATCCGCGCCTGTCGTGAGATGGGAATTGATACCGTGGCGATTTACTCCACCGCCGACAAGGACTCTATGCATGTTCAGATGGCGGACGAGAGCTATTGTGTAGGCGGAGCGAGAGTAGCCGACAGCTACCTTAATATGCCCGCTATTTTGACCGCGGCGGTAGAGAGCGGAGCTCAGGCTATACACCCGGGTTACGGACTTCTTTCCGAAAACGCTAAGTTTGTTAAGCTGTGCGAGGAATGTAATATTGAGTTTATCGGCCCTACTTCCGAGATGATTAATCTTCTCGGCGATAAGGATAAGGCCAGAAAAACTATGCGTGACGCGGGAGTACCCGTTACCCCGGGTACAGACGTACTTGAGGACGTCGAGTCCGCTAAAGTTCTCGCCGAGGAAGTCGGATATCCGCTTCTTATTAAGGCTCGCTCGGGCGGCGGCGGACGAGGTATCCGTCTTGTAAGCTCTCCCGACGAATTTGAAAACGCTTATAACAGCGCCTTTGCCGAAGCTGAATCCGCTTTCGGCGACGGAGCTTTATACATAGAAAAATTCCTGAAGCCTGTTAAACATATCGAAATGCAGCTTCTCTGCGATAAGCACGGCCACGCTATCTGCTTAGGCGAGCGTGAGTGCTCTGTTCAGCGCCATAACCAGAAGCTTATTGAGGAAAGCCCCTCGCCGTCTATCTCCGATGAAACGAGAAAGGCTATGATGGAAGCGGCGGTAAAAGCCGCTCACGCCGTAAACTATAACTCGGTCGGTACGGTAGAGTTTTTGTACGACAGCGAAGGTAATTTCTATTTTATGGAGATGAATACCAGGCTCCAGGTTGAACACGGAGTAACCGAAATGGTTACGGGTATGGATATCGTCCAGTGGCAGATTCGAGTTGCCGCGGGTATCGAGCTTAACCGCACACAAGAGCAGGTCTACTTTCACGGTCACGCGATTGAGTGCCGTATTAACGCCGAGGATCCCGATAACAATTACCGTCCCTCGTGCGGAAAGGTTACGGCTTTGCACGTTCCCGGAGGTTCGTTCGTAAGGTTTGACACCGCGCTGTTCCAGGACTATGTTATTCCGCCGTTTTACGATTCTATGATCGGTAAGGTTATAGTCCAGGGAAGAACAAGGGAACTCGCTATCAGAAAGATGAAGATGGCGTTATCTGAGCTTAACGTAAGAGGCGTTAAGGTTAACCGTGATTTAATGGTAGATATACTCTGCGACGAGAAATTTGTCGACGGAAGCTATACCACCGATTTTATGGAAGATTTCGAGAAACGAAAATAAGTTATAAAATAAGTAAAGGATTTTTTAAATGGATTTATTTACTTTTATGAAACCTAAAAACGAGCTTGAAAGCAGTGACGAAAAGGACGTTAAAAAGCCTTTTGTCCCCGACGAGATGTGGGAAAAATGTCCCGAATGCGGAACTCTGCTTTTAACCACCGATATCGAGGAAAATATGCGTGTATGCTCTAAATGTAACCACCATTTCCGCCTTAACGCGCGCGACAGAATTAATATGACCGCCGATAAAGATACTTTCGTTGAGATGGACGCGGATTTCGAGAGTACAAATATTATCGGCTTCCCCGATTACGACGAAAAGCTCGAGAAAAATAAAAAGAAAAGCGGCGAAAAGGAAAGCGTAATCTGCGGTACTTGTAAGCTCGGCGGAATTGATATCGTAATCGTAAGTATGAATTCCGAGTTTATGATGGGTTCTATGGGTACTGTTACGGGAGATAAAATTACCCGCGCGTTCGAGTACGCTACCGAGCATAAGCTCCCGATTGTCGTATTCACTGTATCGGGCGGAGCGAGAATGCAGGAGGGTATCTTATCCCTGATGCAGATGGCTAAAACCTCGGGCGCCGTTAAAATGCACAGCGACGCGGGACTTCTCTATATAACCGTTCTTACCGACCCGACTTCGGGCGGTGTAACGGCTTCTTTCGCTATGGAGGGCGATATTATCTTAGCCGAGCCCAAGGCGCTTATCGCTTTCGCGGGTCCGAGAGTTATCGAGCAGACTATACGCCAGAAGCTTCCTAAAGACTTCCAGACCGCTGAATTTGTACTGCAAAAAGGTTTCGTAGATAAAGTAGTAGACAGGCGTTATCTTAAAGAAACGCTCACACATCTGTTAAAAATACATAATTACGGGGAGGTCGAAAAGTAATGAGCGCTTTTGAGAAAGTCGCTGCCGCGCGCAGTACAAAAAAACTGACCTCCGTAGATTATATAAACGCGCTGTTCGGCGAGAGCTTCGTCGAGCTTCACGGCGACAGAAATTACAGCGACGACAAAGCCGTAGTCGGCGGAGTCGGAATGCTAAACGATATGCCCGTTACTGTTATCGGATTAGAGAAGGGCAGAAATACCTTCGAGCGTATGGAGCGTAACTTCGGAGCGGCTCATCCCGAGGGCTACCGAAAGGCTTTACGCCTTATGAAACAGGCTGAAAAATTCCACCGTCCCATTCTTACCTTTGTCGATACGAGCGGAGCTTTCTGCGGAATCGGCGCCGAGGAAAGAGGCCAGGGACACGCTATCGCGACTAATCTAATGGAAATGATGGCGCTTAAAACCCCCATTCTCGCTGTTTTTATCGGCGAGGGAGGTTCCGGCGGAGCTATAGCTCTCGCGGTCGCGGACGAGGTTTGGATGATGGAAAACGCGGTTTATTCGGTAATTTCCCCCGAGGGCTGCGCCAGTATTCTTTGGAAAGACAGCTCCAAGGCGGCTGAAGCGGCTGAGTGTCTGAAGCTTACCGCCAAGGATTTATTCGAGCTCGGCGTAATCGAGCGTATCTTACGCGAACCTTCGAATGATGACAGAAAAATGTTCGAAAGCTTAAAGCTTCTTATCTGCCGTACTTTCGAGAAAAATCTCTCGATTCCCGGCGATGAGCTCGCTAAAATGAGATATAACCGTTTTAGAAAAATCGGTAAACAGGACGCTTGATTTTAAATTTTTACTTGTATAAAAAAACTAACCTCAACCTATAATAAGGTTGAGGTGTTTTTTTTGGTTAAGAGGGCAACTCATATATATTGAGTTGCCCGTTTTTTACTATAACTTTGTCTGGCTAGTTGCACGCGTCACACGATTCGATATTTTTAAAAGTAGTTTTCTTCATATAGATCAGCATTCTCAAGAACAAGCCCTTCTTTTCCGTATTCTGTTTTTATTTCTAATGGAATATTATCGGATTTTGTTAAATAACCGTCAAAAAGATTTTCTATATCGGAGAAGAATAGCTTTGGAAAGGTAGATATACCGATTTTTTCTGAACTTGTGTAAAATAAATAATCTGTTACACCCCAGCAGTATAGTTTGCCGTCGTTTGTTAACGCTGACATACGACCGGACGCGATATCTATAGCAGATACGTTATCCATTACATATTCAGGACTATACGCGCAATGGTCAAAATCAGAGCTTGTTCCAAGTGTACCAAGTTTATTATTTCCCCATGTATATAGTTTATTGTCGTTGGTTATAGCCGAACTGTTTAAAGAATATGCCTCGACAGTTTTTACATTATCCATAACTTTTATAGGTTCATCACTATATTCAATTGAGTTATCAGATATTCCCAACATACCCCTGCTGTTGTTACCCCATGAGTATACTTCACCATTTTCATTTAGCGCGAGACAGTGGTGCGCTCCCGCTGAAACAGCAACAATATTTTCCATTATTTTCTTAGGTTCGTATTCAATATACTCGTCTGTGTTATATCCGAGCTGACCGTAATCTTTCCGGCCCCAAGTATAAACATCTCCGTTTGTTTTTACTATTACAACAAAGTTTTCACCGAATGAAATATCCTTTACATCGTTCATAACCTTTTTCGGTGTGAGAGTATCATCAAAGTGTGAATCTCCGTACGGAATATATCGACTATATCCCCACATATACAGCTCATTGTTATTTGTTATTGCCGCGGTGCAGTAGCCGTTTATAGCGACCTTTTTAATGTTTTCCATAACTTTATAAGGTGTATTAACAGTTGATAAAGTGCTTTCGGATTTCTCGCCGTTACCAATCTGACCGTGATAATTTGAGCCCCATCTATAGAGGTTTCCGTAAATGTCGATTGCGGCGTCGTTGATGCCGTCAACTAACGCGTACTTAACCTTAGCGTATCTGTTAACTGTTATTTCACAGCTAGCTGAAGCTCCCGACTCAATATGAGTTATGGAAATAATTGCTTTTCCTTTACTTATCGCGGTAACCTTACCGTTATCATCAACCGAAGCTGTTTCCGGATTGCTACTGTTCCATTCGATTTTTCCCGAGTGGTTAAACCTGTAATATAGATTTGTGCTTTCACCCTCCATCAATTCATCGGTTTCTCTTGTAAGACTTATATCAAAAACGCTTACAGTACAATATCTTTGCACATTATCATAAGTCTTTACCCAAACAGAAGTCTCGCCGTCTTTAAGCGCTTTAATATTACCTTGTTGGTCTATTTCAACACAGGAAGAATCATCGGTAAACCATTCGTATTCTGTTCTTGCGTCTGAGGGAGTAACCGAAGGAATTAGTGTATCAGTGTCGCCTACCGCCATTAATATTTCGTCTTTGTTAAGAGATACCGAATCCGCTGGAACGTATACAATAACCTCGCATTCCGCTTTGTAATTGTTCTCGGTTTCAACTGTTATTTTAGCGTTTCCTTTTCCGACGGCAGTTATAGTTTTCGAGCCAAAGCCATCGTCAGAAAGCGAAACAACATTTTCGTCCGAAATTGTCCATTTAAGCTTTTCGTCGGTGGGGGATGGGCCTAAAGAGTAATTAAGCTTTTCAGAGTCGCCGACCTTCATTTCTAAATCCGTTTTCTCTAAGGAAATATAATTCGGACTATTAAAAACGTTAATCTTACATTTAGCTGTTTTACCGTTAAATGTTTTAAAGGTTATTGTTGTTGTACCGGCTTTTTTTGGTGTGACGGTTCCGTTTTTGTATTTGCAGATTGTCGAATCTGCAACAGAGGACTTAATTTCACTTGCGAATTCTCCGCTTTTAAGTGAAGCGTAAAGTTTAGCTGTTCGCCCGAGCTTTAGATTTATGCTATATGTGTTAAGTATGACTTTTGATGTGACCCCCGAAAGTTGGACATAATATTATAAGCGTAGTAGTTTAGCGG
>CAMHQC010000029.1 GCA_946187325.1 uncultured Clostridia bacterium | reverse complement strand
TAACGGGGCTTATAGCCCACGAGCAAACCACCCGTTTGACGGGTGGTTATGATTTTGCGTATGAGCTGTTAAAAATACTTGATTTTACAATAGAGATATACTATAATATATCTAATTGTGATTATTCATATTTAACGAGGTAATCTTTATGAAAATTATTGTTGTTGGATGCGGACGTGTCGGTCGTACAATCGCCGACCAGCTTAACCGCGAAGGACATGGTATAACGGTTATCGATACCGATACAAACGCGCTTCAATCCGTAGCGGGTACCCAGAACGTAATGGGGGTTGTCGGTAACGGAGCGACTTATGATACTCTAAAGGACGCAGGCGTTAAGGAATGTGACCTTATGATTGCCGTGACGGCTTCGGACGAGCTTAATTTATACGCTTGTCTTATAGCAAAAAACGCGGGCGCTCCGCGAACTATCGCGCGTGTTCGAAATCCTCATTACGCTAAAGATGTGTCGAGGTTAAAGGACGAGCTCGGACTGTCGCTCGCAATTAATCCCGAACAGACATGCGCGCGCGAGCTTTCCCGTCTTATAAAATTCCCCGGAGCAGTCGAAATCGACTCGTTCGCCAAGGGAGTTGTAGATTTAATAAAGGTTAAAATCAGCGACAAATCCGTTCTCGCTAATAAAAAGGTAGTTGACTGCGCTAACCTCTTTAAAAGCGGTCTTAGGATCTGTACTGTCGAAAGAGGAAAAGAGGGCTTTATCCCGAACGGTGATTTCGAGATAAAGCCGGGCGATGTAATCTCGATTATTTCCGAGAGTAAAGCCGCGGCTCGTCTGTTTAAACAGCTCGGCCTAATTAACGGCAAGAGCCGAAACGTTCTTATCTTAGGCGGAAGTAAAATCGCCTACTATCTTGCGAAGTCTTTATGCGAGACAGGCATCAAGGTTAAGATTATCGAAACCGATATGGCAAGATGCGAGAATTTAAGCGAGATTTTGGACGATGCGGTTATTATCCACGGAAACGGTATGAACCAGGAGCTGTTAATCTCCGAGGGTATCGAACACGCCGACGCTATTGTCGCGCTTATGGATACCGACGAGGAAAATATTATCGTTTCGCTGTTCGCTAAGGACGTTAACCCCGACGCGAAGATTATCACCGAAATTGATAATATCAGCTTTAGCATTATCGACAGCCTGCCGCTCGATTCGGTAGTACATCCCAAACATCTTACAGGCCAGTACATCATCCGTTATGTACGCGCTATGCAAAATTCGTTCGGAAGTAATATTGAAACTCTATACTCTATCTGTAACGGTCAGGCGGAAGCGCTCGAGTTTAAGGCTAGGGAAGATAATATGGCTATCGGAGTTCCGCTTTCTATGCTTAATCTTAAATCAGACTTACAGATAGCCTGTATAAATCGTAACGGAAAAATCATTATCCCGAGCGGTAAAGATTCTATCGAGCTCGGCGATACTGTAATTGTAGTAACTAAGCATAAGGGATTATTTGATTTAAAGGATATATTAAAGTAAGATAAGGTGAATTTAGTTGGATGATAAAATGGCTGCGCTCGTTTTGATGGCGCTTGTGGCGGCATTTAAGCTTTTTGATATCAATATCTGGAGATTTGATATGTTAAGAAGCCACCACAGCAAAAGCTATATAACGACTAATTATGTCGGGTTCGGCGAGTGGATGTTTTTTACTAAGTCAATTAAAGAGATAGGAATAATTCTTCCGATAGTAAACTTTTTGCTTATACTGTGTTTCTTTGGATTCGGAGGTATATTTTTACTTGCGGTAAGACATTTCGATGTTAGTCTTTATGTCGCCGTAGGTTCGATAGTATTCGCGGTGCTATGTGTGATAACCACAGCGGCTACCGTTCACAACTATTCCGCGCTCGGAATAGGATTAAAGGGCAACAGTGTTAATTACGGCGAAAGAGTTATTACGGCTATCGTGTTTACAGCGATTATCTGCGCTATCGCTTATTTTAAATCCAGAGGAGTCTTATTCTGATTAGGGTGTTACTATGAATAAAAGAACTATAATTTATATATTGGGCTGGGTGCTTATGATTGAAGGTCTCGCTATGCAGACGGGAACCTTGGTCGGTTTATGGTATCACGAAGCTTCGTATGTATATTTTCTGTTTATAGGACTTGCGCTTATCGCCGTCGGCGGAGCGGTAGTTCTTAAAAAACCTAAACGTTTTATGATGGAGCGCAAGGACGGCTTCGCGGCTACCGCTATGAGCTGGATTGTGCTGTCTGCCGCGGGAGCGCTTCCGCTTTGGATGAGCGGTTCGATTCCGAGCTTTATCGACGCGTTCTTTGAGTCGGTTTCGGGATTTACTACCACGGGCGCTACTATCCTTCAGGATATCGAGGCGCTCGATAAATGTATGCTGTTCTGGAGAAGCGTAAGCCACTTCCTCGGCGGTATGGGAGTAATCGTGTTCCTGCTGGCGCTTATTCCAAAGCTCGGCGGAAACTCGGGAATTAACCTTATGAAAGCCGAATCCACAGGTCCAGAGGTAGATAAAACTATGCCTAAGCTGCGTAATTACGCGGTAGCGCTTTATACTATCTACATTGGGCTTACGGTTATCGAAACCGTACTGCTTATGTGCGGCGGAATGTATTTTTTCGACGCCGTTACAACCGCTATGTCTACGGCGGGTACAGGCGGATTCTCCGCGTATAATAAGTCTATGGGTTATTTCGAAAGCTATTATTTACAGGGCGTAGTTTCCGTGTTTATGATGCTGTTCGGAGTTAACTTCTATGTGTATATTTTAATTCTTACAAAGAAAATTAAATCGATTTTAAAGCTCGAGGAGTTTTGGTGGTATATCGGAATTACCGCGTTCTTTACCGCGGTAATCGCCGTAAATATCTATAATATTTACCATACCGCGTTTGACTCCTTCCACCAGAGCTTCTTCTACGTAACATCGATACTTTCGAGTACGGGTATGGCGATTGATAATACTGATAAATGGCCCGAGCTCAGTAAGGCTCTTATCTGTATAATCACGTGTATCGGAGCCTGCGCGGGCAGTACAGGCGGCGGATTTAAAGTTTCGAGAGTTCTTATACTCCTCAAAGAAGCGAGAAAAGAGTTCCGCCTGATTGTTCATCCCAGAACTGTTGAAACCGTAAAGGTTAACGGTAAAAAGGTCAGCCACGAGGTTACAAGGAACGCAAGTGTTTACCTCATAATTTACATTATGTTTGTAGTTATAAGCACAGCTCTTATAGCGTTTGACGGCTTCGATTTTACAACTAACCTCACGAGTGTGCTCGCTACGTTTAATAACACGGGTCCGGGATTTTCGATTGTCGGCTCCGCGGGTAACTACAGCTCGTTCAGCGTATTCTCAAAGATTGTATTTATCTTTAATATGCTCGCGGGAAGACTTGAGCTCTATCCGATGCTGCTCATATTTATGCCGAGGGCTTGGAAAAAGAATTAAATTTTTACTAATAAAATACATCTCACGGGTAATACTATCGGTGAGGTGTTTTTATGTCAGAATTTGTTTTAGACTACAACGAGCGCGGTGAAGTCCGTGAATACGGCTTCGGCACGAAGCTGATGTTCCTGTATTTTCTCAACGTGTGCGACTGGTTTTGCACCCAGGTTTTGATTGATACGGGAAGATTTCACGAAGCGAATCCGATTATGGCTTGGATAATGGAGTATCCGATTTTAGGGTTTTTCGTAAAATGCGTGCTTCCGCTCGCGTTGAGTATCTTTATATGGTTGTTTTACAAGATTTTTAAGCTCGAACAAAACCGCTTTACTAATTTTGTAATCTACAGCGGAGTAGTGGTTTATACCGCGGTAATCGTTGTGCATATTATTAATTTTATTGTGCTTTATACAAGCTGATTCTTTAGAAAGGAACGTCTATCGGCGAGGGTGTACAAAATGTTAAGTGTCCATAATCTCGAAAAAAGCTTTATAGAACACACCTTGTTTAGGGACGTTACCTTCGAAATAGAAAAGGGCGATAAGGTAGGGCTTATCGGCGCTAACGGCACGGGTAAAACTACGCTGTTTAAGATAATTAACGGCGAAATGACCTCGGACAGCGGTAATGTATTTACCTCGTCGGACGTAACTCTCGGCTATATGGAACAGCACGCCTGTAACCATCCCGAGCGCGGTATCTACGACGAGCTTATCTCGGTTTTTGATAATCTTATCGAAACCGAAAAGGAGATTGAGTTAATTAACGCCGAGGTTGAGAAAAATCCTACCACCGAAAATATCGAGAAACAGACCGCTCTAATTGACGAGTTCGAGAGAAACGGCGGTCTTACATATAAGGCGAGGACTCGTTCCGCGCTGATTGGATTCGGATTCGAGGAAAAGAATTTTAATATGCCGACGGGTAAGCTTTCGGGAGGACAGCGTTCAAAGCTCAGCCTCTTAAAGCTTCTTCTGTCGCGCTCTAATTTCCTGTTGCTCGACGAGCCTACTAACCACCTCGACTTGTCGTCGGTAAACTGGCTCGAGAGCTTTATTAAGGATTTTAAAGGTTCTATGCTCATAATCAGCCACGACCGATATTTTCTCGACAACGTGACCAATAAAACGATTGAACTCGAACATCAGAAAACTATGATGTATAAGGGCAACTATACCGAGTTCAAAAAGAAAAAGCAGGCTTATGTAGAAAGCCTTGCCCGTAAATACGAAAACGATATGAAAGAGATTAAGCGTATTGAGGGTATCGTGGAACAGCAGAAACGCTGGGGCAGAGAGCGCAATTTTATAACCGCCGCGAGTAAACAGAAGCAGGCGGATAAGATTAAAGAACAGCTCGTAGCTCCCGAAAGAGAGCTCGAGAAAATACATATGCGTTTTGAAACCAAACGCGTCAGCGGCGAGGATGTCCTAATCGCCGAAAATCTCTCAAAAAGCTTCGGCGATAATCACCTTTTCTCTAATGTTGATTTCCATATCCGCCGCGGCGAGAGAGTGTTTATAATCGGCGAAAACGGTTGCGGAAAAACTACGCTCTTTAATATGCTGCTCGGCAAAACCGCGTTTGACAGCGGTATGGTGGACTACGGCGCGCAGGTCGATTTAGGATATTTCGACCAGATGCAGAGTAACCTCGATTTAAACAAAACCGCTCTTGACGAGATTTGGGACGCGTTTCCGAATATGACTGAAACTAAGCTCAGAACAGCTCTCGGAAGCTTTCTGTTTAAGGGCGATGAGGTGTTTAAACCGCTGAATAAAATGAGCGGCGGCGAACGCGCGAGAGTAAGCCTGTTAAAGCTTATGCTCGAGGGCTCTAACCTCTTGTTGCTCGACGAGCCTACGAACCATCTCGACAGCTCGTCGCGCGAACAGCTCGAAACTACGCTCCAAAACTACGACGGCACTATGCTTATAATCAGCCACGACCGTTACTTTATTAATAAGCTCGCGACAAGGATTTTAGCGCTCGATAAAAACGGTATGACCGAGTATCTCGGCAATTACGATTACTACCTTGAGCGAACCTCTGAGAGTAAAAAGGCTGAAGCTGTGTCTGAAGAAAAAGAAGCTAAAAAGCCCAACGATTATACACTCGAAAAACAGCGGCGCGCCCGCGAGAGAAAGCTTAAAAACGATATAAAAAAAGCCGAACAGCTTATCGAAACTCTCGACTTAGAGATTGCCGGGCTAAACGACGAACTCCAAAAGGACGAGGTCGTAAGCGATTTTGAAAAACTCACCGAGCTTACCGAAAAGCTCGAAGAAAAACAGTCCGAGCTCGAAAAAGCCTACGAAAATTGGGAAGAGCTGACGGCTAAAGCTTAGCTCTGGACTTTTTCGCGGTTTTGTAGTAAAATTCTTAGTGCGAGGATGATTAGATTTAAACTAATACGCAGAACCTATCCCGCTGTTCAAAATCTGATAGAACATTTAATGTTTGAGGGAAAGCGAGTAAAGATAGGAACGAACACGCTTGATGATGACAATTAAAAATACCTGCCCGTAGCACAGTTGGATAATGCAACAGACTCCGACTCTGTAGATCGCTGGTTCGAATCCAGTCGGGCAGACCAAAACAAAACGTCCGAATGGGCGTTTTTGTTTTGGTCAACAAAATGGATTCGAAGCCGACCGTTAAGAAAACGCTCCGGGGGAGCGTTTTTAGGGAGGAGCGTTTATGGGAGTTTTCCCAAAAACGTGAACCCAACAAGCGAGATGAAGTTATTTGTTATAGGGAAGGAAGTCGGGCAGACCATGCAAAAACGCTTGCAACGCAAGCGTTTTTGCAATTAAGTGTTCCTTGCGGAACGTGAAGCCGCTCCGCTAATGAAGTTGCTTCGCAATTAAGAAATTATATATGGAGTATAATTATGAACATTTAACTTCACTTTTCGCGAAGCGGAAAACTTCATTCTGCTTCATTTCTTAATTCCAAAAAGGGAGAATAATTATGAAAGAAAATAAACTTAGAGATTTATCTACAGAATTTGCGGTTGAAATAATTGAATTAGTTAAGTTTTTGAAATCACAACGAGAAAGTATTATATCCAATCAAATCGGCAGGAGCGGAACATCTATAGGAGCGAATATACGTGAAGCGCAATACGCTCAAAGTAAAGCTGATTTTATTTCTAAACTTCAAATAGCTTTAAAAGAGAATAACGAAACAGCGTATTGGCTTGAGCTGCTCTTTAAAACAAACTATATAGGTAGAGATAAATATGACACGTTGGATAAAAAGTGTACGTCTATTAGAGTTATGTTGATTGCTTCTTTAAATACGGCTAAAGGAAATTAAGTGTTCCTATATCAGTTCTCAGTAATCAGTTCTCAGTTCACAGCAGGCTGTTATGTCATCTTGAGCGGTCGCGAAGTGAATTTGCGACAGCAAATAGTCGAAAGATCTTTAAGATTCTTAACAAGTTAGGTAACGGCACGTCGGTAAATTGCACAACTTAACGCCCTTAATTTTGTGCAAAAAGTAGAAACTTGTATTTTCCAAAATTTTTTTGCGAAATTTTGAAACTTTTTTCGGATTTTTTGACGCTACTATAGTGAAAGAGAAAATTTATAATAATTCTTTCAAAAACAGGTATAAAAATCCGAGTTTCATACGACTATATTAAAGGGGGATTTATAATGAAAAAACTACTTTCAACAACACTTGTATTTATAATAGCGTTTAGTATTTTTGTTATACCTAATACTGCGCAAGCTAAATCGTATAAGGGTTTTAAATATAAAGTCAACAGCCAAAAGATAACAATTACAGGCTATACAGGGAAATCAAAAAAGATGATAGTTCCGTCCTATATAAACGGTAAACGTGTTACCAAAATTGCTAAAAATGCGTTTTGGCATTGGAAAGGCAGGTCATTTTCCGAAATCATTGTTCCCGATACAATAGAGAGTATAGGGTTGCACGCGTTTGACGGTGTAAAGACGAAAAAAATATATTTTGGAAAGAACGTTAAAACTCTGGGGTGGTTTAACGTTCCGAGTGCCGATAAAAAAGATACTCTGTCTTGTATAAATGTAAGTAAGAATAATTTAAAGTACATTACTCAAAAAGGTGTGCTCTATAATAAAAAGAAAACAACCTTAGTGTATTATCCGCCCAATAAAAAAGGAAAAACATTTAAGCTTCCTAAGACGGTAACGTGTATTGAGGAACAGTCTTTTTATCACAATAGGAAATTGACGACAATAAAGTTTAATAAAAAAATAAAATCAATAAAACAATATGCCTTTGAGGGCGCAAAAAAATTGAGCAGTATTACACTACCGTCCTCGTTAAAAAAAGTGAGCTCGGATGCGTTTAGCGAATGTAATAAACTTTCGACTGTTTCTGTTAAAAAGAACAGCAACTTAAAAGTTCCGTCAGGTACATTTGCTCATTTGCCGAGTTTAAAGAGCGTTACTGTCGCAAAGATAAAAAGCTACGGAGAAAATGCTTTTAGCCATAATAAAAAGCTAAATAAGGTCACTATTATATCAGGTGTAAAGAAAATACCGTACGGTATGTTTTATAAATGCCCGAGTTTAAAATCGGTTACTATTCCTAAAAGCGTATCAAAGATAGAAGACGCAGCCTTTGGGTACAAGGACTATAATACCAAATACGATAATTTCACAATCAAAGGCTATAAAGGCACAGCAGCCGAGAAGTACGCTTACAATAACGGTTTTACTTTTAAAGAGATTGATGACAAAAAAGAAGCTTTGACGGCATACAAAAAGATATTACAAAATCACCCGAAGAAGTATCGCCATTTTTCGCTGATTTATCTTGATAACAACGATGTCCCTGAATTAGTAGTTTACGATAATGATATAACGGAATCATATATTTATACTTACTATGACACCGCTGTAAAGGAAATTGATTTTGTTGCTCTTATTGAGACGGTAGAGCACGAGTTCTGTTACTATGAAAAGACAGGCGTTTATAAATCAAGCAATTGGTATGATGGCGGAAGAGGTTGGTATCAAGAATATTATTATAAACTTATAAACGGTAAAGTTGAGCTTTTAGATATTATAAGTGAAGTCGATAACGGAGATATTGCCCCTACGTATTATGAGAATAAAAATGGAGCAATGACAGAGCAGGAGTTTAAAGATTACTTGAATAAACATACTAACGGTCAGAAATTGACCAGCCCGAAAGTCTATGAAAATACCAAAAGCAATAGGGATAGCAAATTTATTTAATAAATGGTAAAAATTTCCGCTAACGATATATTTATAGCTTAAACAAAACGTCAGTATTAAGAAAACCTTAATACTGACGTTGTTTTTTAATAATTACGAATTACGCATTGCGAATTGCGAATTGATTATTGGCACCCTTCGCAATCCTTACAGTTCTTTCCGCCGTATTTTCTCTTTATCGCGGAGAAGGTTTCGTCCGAAAGTACATGCTCAATTCGGCAGGCGTCCGCCATAGCTACGTCCTTATGCACTCCCAAATCCTCGAGCCAATGAGATATAAACTCGTGGCGCTCGTAGATTTTTTCGGCGATTCCTAAACCCTCGTCGGTAAGGGTGATATATCCCTCGGAGTCCATATTTATATATCCGTTTTCGCGAAGCTTCTTCATAGCTACGCTTACGCTCGGCTTGCTGAGCTCCATTTTTCGTACAATATCAATAGAGCGGACATGCTCTCTCGACCGGCTGAGCATAAGTATGCTCTCGAGATAATCTTCCGCGCTTTCCTGAATTCTCATAGTATATCACCTCTTAGGTTAGTTTCTGTTAACTATAATAACATATCTTTTCTAAAATTACAAATGAAACTTGATATATTTCACAAAATAATATACAATATAGGTGTAATGTAAATTAGTGAAAGGACGATTACCATGAGCAATCCAATTGTTACAATTAAAATGAACAGCGGTAAGGTTATTAAGGCGGAGCTTTATCCCGAAATTGCCCCGAATACCGTTAATAATTTTATCAGCCTGATTAATAAAGGTTACTATAACGGACTTACGTTCCATCGTGTAATCTACGGATTTATGATTCAGGGCGGTTGCCCCGATGGAACCGGTATGGGCGGTCCGGGATATTCAATCCGCGGAGAGTTTTTGGGCAACGGCTTTAAAAACGACCTTAAACATACCGAGGGCGTGCTTTCGATGGCTCGTTCTATGATGCCCGACAGCGCCGGCTCCCAGTTCTTTATTATGCACAAGCTCGCTCCTCACCTCGACGGTCAGTACGCCGCGTTCGGTAAGGTTGTTGAGGGTATGGATGTTGTGAACGAAATCGCCGAGTGCGATACCGATTTTTCGGATAAGCCCTTAGACCCTCAGGTTATGGAGGAGGTTACCGTTGAGACCTTCGGCGTAGACTATCCCGAGCCTGAAAAAGTCTGACAGTCCGCAGTTCTCAGTAGTCAGTTCTCAGTTCTCAGCAGGCGTTTTCCTTGAGATAGTAGGGAACGCCCACTGCGGCGTTCCGAGGCATCTTCGGAAAAGTATTTGTACTATCCTTTCGCCAACGGCGAAATGATTTAACGTTATTTATTTTGCTATTGCGAAATGAAGAAATAATGCAGCAGAACCCGACCTCCATATACAATAACTCATAGAATTATGGAGGTGCGGTGGATATGAAACTATAGAAAGGAACGTCCACGCTTTACGTGGAGATATATAATTATGAAAGTTTTACTAACAGGCGGAGCGGGATATATCGGCTCCCATACCTGCGTTGAGCTTTTAAACGCGGGTCATACTCCCGTTATCGCGGATAATTACGATAACAGCTGTCCCGAAGCGGTAAAACGCGTCGAGGAGATTACGGGCAAGAGCGTGCCTGTTTATGAGATTGACGTTTGCGACAGAGAAGCTGTAGATAAATTGTTCAGCGAAAATGATTTCGACGCGGTTATTCACTTCGCGGGCTTAAAAGCCGTCGGCGAAAGCTGTGAGATTCCGCTTCGTTACTACAGGAATAACCTCGACTCAACCATAGTTTTGCTCGAGGCTATGGAGAAGTACAATGTCGCTGATTTCGTATTCAGCTCATCGGCTACGGTTTACGGAGTTCCCGAGAAAGTTCCGCTCGTGGAGGGTATGCCCACTGGTTGTACCAATCCTTACGGCTGGACTAAGCTTATGAACGAACAGATTTTAACCGACACGTCTACCGCTAATAAGAATCTGTCGGTCGTACTTCTGAGATATTTTAACCCAATCGGCGCTCACGAGAGCGGTCGTATCGGCGAGGATCCCAACGGTATTCCTAATAACCTTATGCCGTATATTACCCAGGTCGCCGCGGGTAAGCTCAAGGAGCTCGGAGTTTTCGGCAATGATTATCCCACTCACGACGGTACGGGCGTGCGCGATTATATACACGTTGTCGATTTGGCTAAGGCTCACGTTAAGGCTCTCGATTACGCGGACGGACATAAGGGAACCGAGATTTTTAATATCGGCACAGGAACGGGCTACAGCGTATTGGATATCGTCAACACGTTTATGAGGGTTAATAACCTCACTATTCCGTATAAAATTAAGCCCAGAAGAAGCGGCGATATCGCCGAGTGTTACGCTAACGCCGAAAAGGCGGAGAAAGTTCTCGGCTGGAAAGCTGAGAAAAACTTAGACGATATGTGCCGTGACAGCTGGAATTGGCAGAGTCATAATAAAAATGGTTACAAATAATTATTTTTCTTTATTGAAATTATAATTTATTTTTACAAAGTTGTTACACTGTAAAAAATTGTTGTAATTGCGCTTGACTTTTTTCTCTGTGCGAATTATAATAAAGACCCATTTGGATGATGGTGTGTGAAAACGGAGGAAAAAGAATATGTTTCAAAAGCATATCAAGGTAGTGAGTCTTGTGCTGGTCCTCTGCCTTATTGCAGTAATGTTTATTATCGCGAGCCTTCTCGGCAGCGGTATAGCGAACGCAAGCCCGGTTATGCTGCTATTATTCGTAGCGATAGCTTGTGTTCCTATTTACTTAGCTCATGAAAAGCACGACTGAAAAGACGGCGAAAGCCGTCTTTTTTTGGTAGTACAATTTACAAACGCCTCTCTGTTATGATATAATAGAGGGGTATTGTATTGGGGTGATTAATTTGGCAAAGGTAGTTCCGCTGTTTTCGGGAAGTAAGGGTAACAGCTATTATATCGGTTCTTCGGGCGAAGGCGTTTTAATCGACGTCGGAAGAAGCTGTAAGCAAATCGAAAGCGCGCTCGCGCTTAACGATATAGAAACCGGCTCAATCGGAGCTGTGTTCATTACCCACGAACACACCGACCACTGTAGCGGGCTTAGAGTTTTCGCGAAAAAGAATAAGCTTAAAATCTACGCCAGCGAGGGAACGCTCGAGGCTATGTCCGAGAAAAATCTTATATCTCCCGAAAATGATATTTTTGTAATCGAGGATAAAGTTTCCGTCGGAAATATGCAGGTCGAGCGGTGCGATACTCCCCACGACGCGCGCGAGAGCTGTTGCTACAAGGTCTATACCTCCGACGACAGAAAAGCCGTAATCGCTACCGATATGGGCGTTATGACCGAGGACGTAAGAAAGCTTATAAGCTCGAGCGACTTCGCCGTAGTGGAGTCTAACCACGATGTGCGTATGTTGAAGCTCGGCGGTTATCCTTATATTGTAAAGCAGAGAATTTTGTCCGATAAGGGTCATCTCTGCAACGACGCCTGCGCCGAAGAACTTGCGGGCTTTATAAAAAACGGCAACGTAAGGCTTATGCTCGGACATATTTCCGAGAACAATAATACCCCTGAGCTCGCGTTTAACACGAGCGTTAACGAGCTTACACGGCTCGGAATAAAGCGCGGTATTGACTACACCCTCGAAACCGTGCCGACCGAAACTAACGGCAAGTCGATAATTTTCTGAGGTAAATATGCTGAGTGTAAATATAATTTGTATCGGAAAGATTAAGGAAAAATACTGGACGGAAGCGATCGCCGAGTACAAGAAAAGGCTCGGCGCGTTCTGTAAATTCAGTATAATCGAGCTTGACGAGGAAAAAACTTTTAGTAACCCGAACGGCTCCCAAATCGGCGCGATTTTAAACGCCGAGGGCAAGCGTATCATAAACGCTCTGTCCAAAAACTCATACGTAATCCCGATGTGTATTGAGGGTAAACAGCTCTCCTCAGTCGAACTCAGCGAAAAGCTGAACGATATTTCGCTAGGCTATAGCACTGTCGATTTTATAATCGGCGGAAGCTGGGGGTTGAGTGATGAGGTCAAGAGCAGGAGCAACTTTAAACTCTCAATGAGCAAAATGACTTTTCCGCATCAGATGGCCAGGGTAGTTTTAGCGGAACAGATTTACCGCGCGTTTGAAATTATGAATAACGGAAAGTACCATAAATAACAATTCGCAATTACTATTAGGAGATAAAAAATGGCGTTAGACGGAATGATGCTGCGGCATATTGTTAACGAAATCAAAGAGCAGGCTATCGGCTCGAGAGTGTCGCAGATTCATCAGCCCAATAGGGAAGAAATTATAATAAACCTCCGTTCTTTAAACGGGAATAAAAAGCTCTTGTTATCCACAAGGGCTAATTCTCCGCGCGTCCATTTTACCGATTATAACGTTGAAAATCCCGCCTCGCCGCCTATGCTGTGTATGCTTATGCGTAAACGGCTCGGCTCGGGAAAGCTAATTGATATCCGCCAAAACGGCTTGGACAGAATCGTAACCTTTGAGTTCGAGTGTGTAAACGAGCTCGGCGATAAGGTTAATATCAACGTGATTGTCGAGATAATGGGCAAGTACAGCAACGTGATTTTAACCGACGACGAGGGAGTTATTATCGACGCCTTAAAGCGCGTCGATATGACTATGTCGTCGCAAAGGCTCGTGCTTCCGAATATAAAGTACGAAGCTCCCGCGCCGCAGGATAAGTTGAATATACTGCTTTGCGGAGCGGAAGAAGTAGTCGAAAAGATTATAAACACTCCCGGTGAAAAACCGCTTAATAAGGCTGTGCTCGGAGCGGTCGAGGGTATCTCTCCGATTATCTGCCGTGAAATCGAGTACAGAGTTTTAGGCGATAAAACCGCGAGTAATAAAACCCTCGATGCCGAGGATAAAAACCGCCTTAAATCCGAGATTGAAAACCTCAGCGATTTGCTTTTAACTTACTCGGGCAAGGCGAATATGCTCTATCACAAGGGCGATAAAAAGCCGTTCGAGACCGCGTTTTTAGATATCCGCCAGTACGGCTCACTGTGCGAGTGCAAGACCTTCGACAGCTTCTGCGAGCTTATGGATAAGTTCTATATCGAGCGCGACAGTATCGACAGAATGAGGGTTAAGTCCGCCGATTTATCAAAAACACTCTCGAATCTAATCAACCGAACCTCTAATAAAATCAATATTCAAAAACGAGAGCTCGAAAACTGCGTTGACCGTGAACCCCTTAGGATAAAGGGCGATTTGCTCCAGGCGAATCTTTACCGTATAGAGCGCGGAGCCGAGAGCGTTACGGTTGAGAATTTTTACAACAATAACGAGCCTATGGAGATACTTCTAAACCCCGCGTTATCTCCCGCGCAGAACGCTCAAAAATTTTACAAGGACTACAATAAGGCTAAAAACGCCGAGCAGTTTTTAACCGAACAGATAAAAAAAGGCGGGGAAGAGCTTTTGTATCTTGAGTCGCTGAAGGACGCTTTGTCGAGAGCTTCCTCGGAAAAAGAACTCGCTCAAATCAGGCTCGAGTGTATGGAGCAGGGCTATATTAAACGCAATAAATCCGTCCGCAAAAAGCCCGCGGCTCTCGCGCCGATCGAGTATACTACGTCCGACGGCTTTAAGGTTTTAGTCGGACGGAATAATAAACAAAACGATACTCTGACTATGAAAATCGCCTCTAAACGCGACTACTGGTTTCACACCAAGGATATCCCCGGATCGCATACTATTGTACTTACCGACGGCAAGGAAATCACCGAAACCGCCGTAATCGAGGCGGCACAAATCGCGGCGTTCCACAGTAAAGCAAAGGACAGCACGAATGTGCCGGTGGACTATACCTTGGTTAAAAATGTGTCTAAGCCGAACGGCGCCAAACCAGGTATGGTTATCTTCGTAAATAACCGCACGGTTTATGTTGACCCCGGACTTCCTGAAAAGTAAATCAAAATATTTTATATTATTCTAATATAGAATAAAATTTGCGGTAATATGTATTATTATTGTAAATGGTGAAAGTTGACAAATTTTTCACATTCATTGTTTTTTCTTACAAAAAGAAAGGTATTATGTCGGATAATCCCGACAAGGAGGAAGTTATGTCAGTTTATGATATAATAGGCGTTTTAGGCGGCTTAGGACTTTTCCTGTACGGAATGAAGTTTATGGGCGAAGGACTCGAACTCGCCGCGGGCGCAAAGCTTCGTGTGTTGCTGGAGAAAATAACGAGTAAGCGTTTTATCGCTATGCTTGTCGGCGTAATGGTAACTGCTGTAATCCAAAGCTCAGCCGCTACCGATGCGATGGTAATCGGTTTCGTGAACGCCGGGCTTATGGACTTAGCCCAGTCTACAGGTATCTTGTTCGGTTCCAAAATCGGTACAACGGCTACCTCGCTTCTTCTTTCGATTAACATTAAAGAAATCGTCCCGATATTTACATTTGTCGGAGTCGCGGTTATCGTATTCGTAAAGAAGAATAACTACCGCTACTACGCCCAAATTGCCGCGGGCTTCGGTATACTCTTTATGGGTATGACCTTTATGAGCGAAAGCTTCGACGGACTTAAACATTCTAAACCCTTCCTTGATTTTATAAGTACAATTTCTTCTCCTGTTTTAGGATTTGTACTCGGCTTAATTATTACGGGAATTATGCAGAGTTCCTCCGCTACAGTCGGAATACTTATGGCGCTGGGTATGAGCGGCGCGGTAACGCTCGATAGCTGCGTCTATATTATATACGGTATGAACGTCGGCGCGTGTATGCCGGTATTCCTGAGCGCGGCGGGAGCTAACCGCCAGGCTAAGCAGGCGGCGCTGTTTAACTTTATAATGTGTTTTATCGGCGCGGTAGTCTTAATGGTAGTTACTATGCTGATAGCTCCGACGCCTTTCTCGGTAGTTAATATATTCAAAAATATCCCCGGACTCAGCGACAACGTCCCCGGACAGATTTCCGCGGTTCATATTGTGTTTAATATTATAAGAACGCTTATGATGATGCCGTTTACGGGAATGCTCATTAAGCTTACCAAGCTTATTATGCCCGATAAGACCGAGGAGGACGACGGTATTACGGTTTACCTCGATTCCCGTATTCTTACCACACCGCCTATGGCTGTACAGCAGACCGAAAAGGAATGCGCCCGTTTAGCGGAGCTTGCTAAGGAGAGCCTCGACTGGTCGGCGGACGCTGTGCTTAATAAGGATTCGAAGTCTATTAAAAAGGTTGAGGAAAACGAGGTTGTACTCGATAAGCTCACCCACAGTATCACCAAGTACATCGTTAAAATTAACGGTCTCGATATTATGGACTATGACCGAAAGGTTATGGGCGCTATGTATAACGCTATCCAGGATTTAGAGCGTATAGGCGACAGAAGCGAGAATATTTGCGATTCCGCTAAGCAGATAATAAACGGCGAGGTTGAGTTCAGCGAAGCGGCTAAGAAAGAGCTTAAAATTTTCTTCGAAGCCGTTCAGCAGATTATGGACGACAGCCTGTATATGTTCGCTAACCAGAGCAAAGACCCGAACTTGATTGAAGCTGTTATGAAAGCCGAGGATCAGATTGACGAGTATTGCGAGCTGTTTAGACAGAATCATATTATTCGTCTTGAAAAAGGCGAGTGCAGCGCCGAGGCGGGTATCGTGTTTATCGAGATTATTACGAACTTAGAGAGAATCAGCGACCACGCCACGAAGGTTGCGCTGTGTATTCCGTATAAGCACTCGCCCCAGCCTCTGCCCGCAAATTAATAAACCAAAAAAGCGTGCGCGTTTGCGTACGCTTTTCTTTATACGCTTACGGAAATAATTAATATTGACGGCGATAATTGAATTATGATATAATAAACTGATAAATAATACACAGGTGATTAATTTGAAATTTGAACAGGATAAAATCAGGAATTTTTCCATAATCGCCCATATCGACCACGGAAAAAGCACGCTCGCCGACCGTATTCTGGAGTTGACTAAGAGCGTTTCCGTGCGTGATATGGAGGCTCAGATTCTCGACGATATGGAGCTTGAGCGCGAGCGCGGAATTACTATAAAGGCGAGAGCCGTTACCACCATGTATAAGTCTGACGACGGAAACGAGTATCTTTTAAACCTTATCGATACCCCCGGCCACGTTGACTTTAACTACGAGGTCAGCCGTTCGCTCGCCGCGTGCGAGGGAGCCGTGCTTATCGTTGACGCGTCTCAGGGAATCGAGGCTCAGACCTTGGCTAATACCTACCTTGCCGTTGACAGCGGGCTTGAAATTGTACCTGTAGTCAACAAAATTGATTTGCCGTCCGCCGACCCCGACAGAGTTATCGGCGAGATTGAGGACGTTATCGGTATTCCCGCCGAGGACGCTCCGAGAATTTCCGCTAAACAGGGTATTAATATCCACGATGTTTTGGAAAAAATCGTCACCGATATTCCCGCCCCGACGGGAGATATTAACGCGCCTTTAAGAGCGCTGATTTTCGACAGCTACTACGATTCTTATAAGGGCGTAATTATCTACGTCCGCCTTAAAGAAGGTCAGATTCACCCGGGCGACGACTTTAAGCTTATGGCTACGGGTTCGACCTTTAACGTTGTGGAATGTGGACTTATGCACGCGACTTCGCTCGAAAAGACCGACGCCTTATACGCGGGCGAGGTCGGCTATATCGCCGCTTCGATTAAATCGCTCTCCGACGCCCAGGTGGGCGATACCGTAACTCTTGTAGATAACCCCGCCGAGGAACCGCTCCCCGGCTACAGAGAGGCTCAGTCGATGGTGTTTTGCGGAATTTATCCGCTCGACGGCGCTAAGTACGGCGATTTGAAAGACGCTCTCGAAAAGCTGAAGCTCAACGACGCTTCGCTTACCTTTGAGCCTGAAACCTCCGTGGCTCTGGGCTTCGGTTATCGTTGCGGATTTTTAGGGCTTCTCCACATGGAGATTATCCAGGAACGCCTGGAGCGAGAGTATAATCTTGACCTTATCACCACCGCGCCGAGCGTAATTTATAAGATTTATAAAACCGACGGCACGGTTGAAAATATAGATAACCCGACTAACTACCCCGACCCCGCGCTCATCGACTACGCCGAGGAGCCTATGACCGACGCCCATATTTATTCGCCCGCCGATTATGTGGGAAATATTATGGAGCTTTGTCAGGACAGACGCGGTGTGTTTATCGGTATGGACTATATCGACTCCGATAGAGTTGATATCCACTATAAGCTTCCGCTCGCCGAGATTATCTACGATTTTTTTGATACGCTTAAATCGCGTACCCGCGGTTACGCTTCGTTCGACTACGAGCTCGCCGAGTATGTGAGATCTGATCTCGTTAAGCTCGATATTATGCTAAACGGCGAAATTGTTGACGCGTTAAGCTTTATTATCCATAAGGACAAGGCTTACGGCAGAGCGCGCAAGATGGCTGAAAAATTAAAGGAGAAAATCCCGCGCCAGCTTTTCGAGGTTCCGATTCAGGCTTGTATCGGCGGTAAGATTATCGCGCGTGAAACCGTAAAGGCTATGCGCAAGGACGTACTCGCTAAGTGCTACGGCGGCGATATCAGCCGAAAGAAAAAGCTCCTCGAAAAGCAGAAAGAGGGTAAAAAACGTATGCGCCAGCTCGGAACGGTAGAGGTTCCGCAGGAAGCTTTTATGGCGGTACTTAAACTCGATACCGACTAAATACAAGGAGGGTGTTATGAAGCTTAAAAACTTAATAAGCGTAACACTTTCTCTCGTTATGCTTATCGGTATTTTTTCGATTAATACGTTCGCCGCGGTAAGCGGAGATTTTGAGTATAAGCTCTCGGACGGCTCGGCTGAGATTATCTCTTATAACGGCGGTTCAACCTCCGTTACAATCCCCGAGACTGTCGGAGGATATACCGTAACCTCTATCGGCGAACAGGCGTTTAGAAGAAGCGCCGTTCAAAGCGTAGTTATTCCCGATACCGTTAAGGAGATTAAAGCCGACGCTTTCGCCGACTGCTATTCGCTTGTTTCGGTTAAGTTTTCCGAAAACCTCGAAGCTATAGGTGATACCGCGTTCTATAACTGCGAAAGTCTATCCTCTGCTATACGTTTTCCCGAGTCGCTTAAAACTATCGGCAGCTCGGCTTTTGAGAACTGCTGGGATATGAGCTACGCCGTAATTCCCAAGTCTGTCGAGGATATCGGCTACTGCGCCTTGGGCTTCTATTACGATACCGATACCGCCGATAATAAGTATTACGATTTTAAGAGAAGCGACTTTCGTATTCTCGGCTGTAGTAATACCGAAGCCGAGAGCTACTGCGATAGACAGAGCGTCGATTTTTACGACTTATCCGCGGGAGTTAACGCTTTTACCTCGAACGGTATCGATTTCTTCGTGAACGAAAACGGCTCGGCTGAGGTTATATCCTATTCGGGTACATCTTTGAGTCCTGTGATTCCGTCCGAAATAAACGGATATCCCGTAAAACATATCGGTAAAATGGCGTTTTACGCGTCCGATATTAAGAGCGTTACTATCCCCAAATCTGTTATAGAAATAGGGGAGTGGGCTTTTGAGAACTGCGATAATCTAAAGAGCGTTAAGGTTCCGCCGAGTGTTACTGTTATCGGTGAGGGCGCGCTCGGATATTACTACGACGGAACACTGAACCGTCAGTACGATGTATTTACAATTCTCGGCGCTAAAAACTCCGCCGCCGAGACTTACGCCGATACATTGGGCTTCGATTTTGAGGAAGGTTATACCACCGTAATTACACTCGCGAAATCCTCGGGAACGGTTTATCTCACGGGAAGCGTTAAGGTAAAAGCTACGGTCAAAAATCCTATCGGTAAAACAACCTATTCTTCCGCCGATAAGAAAATCGCGAAGGTGAATTCTTCGGGTACGGTAAGCGGAATTAAAAAAGGCAGGGTAAAAATTACCGTCGCTAACAACGGCGTTAAAAAATCGTTCATCGTGAATGTGAAAAAACCCAAGCTCAGTAAAACGAGCGTTAAAATTAAGCGGGGCAGAATTTATAATCTAAAGGTTGTCGGAAAAGTCGGCGCGGCTAAGTTTATATCGGGCAATAAAAAACTGCTGAAAGTAAACTCTAAAAACGGCAACTATAAAGGTCTCGCTTCCGGCAAAACCTATATCACCGTTAAAACTAACGGTATAAAACTAAAGTGCAAAGTAACTATTAAATCAAAACCACCCGTTGAACGGGTGGTTTGACCAGCCCCTATAAGGGGCTATT
>CAMHQC010000028.1 GCA_946187325.1 uncultured Clostridia bacterium | reverse complement strand
ACACAAAAAAGAAAGCAGACACTTTTTAGTGTCTACTTTCATTATACAGCTGCACCCCTATCTAGCTTAAATGTATTTATAAAATTCTTAATGTTCTGTTACTTTCTGATTACAAATTTTAACAATCGTGAAACCTTGCTTTTGGTTACAAATTCGATAAATATTGTTGTTTTTTAGCGTTTAATTCTAAAGAAAAATATTATTCTCTATTTATGCTCGTATTGCACAAAAATCATATCGAAAATTTGGCATTTTGACTATTGACGAAAATGGGTAAATCCGATATAATGTGCTAGCGAGTTAAGAGACACCACAATATATTGTGGTTATAAAGAAATAACAATTACAAATGTGTAATTAAGGGAGGTTTTTATAATGATTACTAAAATAAAGAAAAGAGACGGACGTACAGCTAACTTTGATATAGATAAAATTACACAGGCTATATACAAAGCTGCACAAGCTATCGGCGGAACTGATTACGAAACAGCAAGTGAACTCGCTAAGCAGGTTTACGAGATTCTCGAAAGCCAGGCTGACGCGGAACCTACCGTAGAGCATGTACAGGATACTGTAGAAAAGGTTCTTATCGAAAACGGACACGCCAGAACCGCTAAGGAGTATATTCTCTACAGAGCCGACCGTACAAGAGTACGCGATATGAACACAAAGCTTATGAAGATTTACGAGGATCTTACCTTTAAGTCTGCTAAGGATAACGACGTTAAGCGTGAGAACGCTAATATCGACGGCGACACAGCTATGGGTACTATGCTTAAATACGGCTCAGAGGGCGCTAAGCAGTTCTATCATATGTATATCCTCAACCCCAAGCACTCGAAGGCTCACCTCGACGGAGATATTCATATTCACGATTTAGATTTCCTTACGCTCACCACTACCTGCTGTCAGATTGACCTATTAAGCTTATTTAAGGGCGGTTTTTCTACAGGTCACGGCTATTTAAGAGAGCCTAACGATATTCAGTCTTACTCCGCGCTCGCTTGTATCGCCATTCAGTCTAACCAGAATGACCAGCACGGCGGCCAGAGCGTACCTAACTTCGATTACTCCATGGCGCCGGGCGTTGCCAAGACATACAGAAAGCGTTACCGCCAGAATTTAGAGAGAGCGATTGAGCTTTTAACTGATACGGAAAACCCCGAGTCATTCTCAAAAGATTTAGCCGACAAGGCTGAGGAGATTTCGGGAACTATTCCGAAGCTCGAGAATCAGACTCCCGAATACAAGGAGGCTGAGTTAAAGCTCTTAGCCGAAGCTTTCGGAGATAAAATTGCGGGTAAGATTCAGAGATTCGCGTTCAAGCACGCCGAGAGCGAGACTGACAGAGCGACATTTCAGGCTATGGAGGCTCTTATTCACAACCTCAACACAATGCACAGCCGCGCGGGCGCTCAGATTCCGTTCTCATCCCTTAACTACGGCACAGATACATCGCCCGAGGGCAGAATGGTTATGAAGAATATCTTAAAGGCTACAGATAACGGTCTCGGAAACGGCGAGACTCCTATCTTCCCCATTCAGATTTTCAAGGTTAAAGAGGGCATTAACTATAACCCGGGCGACCCCAACTACGATATATATAAGGAAACAATGAAGGTTTCAGCTAAGCGTCTTTTCCCGAACTACTCGTTCCTCGACGCTCCCTATAACCTCCAGTATTACAAAGAGGGTCATCCTGAGACTGAGGTCGCTTATATGGGTTGCCGTACAAGAGTTATGGGTAACGTATATGATCCCGACAGAGAGCAGACTTACGGCAGAGGTAACCTTAGCTTTACATCAATCAACCTCCCCCGTCTCGCTATTCTCTCGAACAAAAACGTAGACTTCTTCTTTGAGCAGTTAGACAGAATGTGCGACCTCGTTGTTGAGCAGTTATTGGAGAGATTCGAAATCCAGTGTTCCAAGATTGTTAAGAACTATCCGTTCCTTATGGGTCAGGGCGTATGGCTCGATTCCGAGAAGCTCGGTCCGAACGACTCTGTACGCGACGTATTAAAGCACGGCTCACTCACACTCGGATTCATCGGACTCGCCGAATGTCTTAAAGCGTTAGTCGGCAAGCACCACGGCGAGAGTGAAAGCTCACAGAAGCTCGGTCTCGAGATTGTCGGCTTTATGCGTAAGAAGATGAACGAGGCTACTAAAAAGTATCAGCTCAATTTCGCTCTTATCGGTACTCCCGCGGAGGGACTTTCGGGCAGATTCGTAAGAATCGACAGAGAGCGTTTCGGCACTATCCCTGGCGTTACAGACAGAGAGTATTACACAAATTCGTTCCACATACCCGTTTACTATAATATCTCCGCGTTTGATAAAATTAAACTCGAGGCTCCTTACCATAACCTCACAAACGGCGGTCATATCTCCTATATCGAGCTCGACGGAGACCCGACTCAGAACCTCGACGCTTTCGAGGCTGTTATCCGTCAGATGAAGGAATCAGGCGTAGGCTACGGTTCCATAAACCATCCCGTTGACCGCGATCCCGTTTGCGGACATACAGGTATTATCGGAGATTACTGCCCGGTTTGCGGACGTAAGGAAGGCGAAGGCGGTAAAGGCTTTGAGAGAATCCGCCGTATCACAGGCTACCTCGTAGGTACGCTCGACCGCTTCAACGACGCTAAAAGAAAAGAAGTCGAGGAAAGAGTTAAGCACAGTATCGGCGAGAGCGCTGATATGGCTCAGTTCGAAGAAGAAACCGCGTAATGGGAACTAAACTGAACTTATCCGGGGTTGTCAGCGAGAGTATCGTTGACGGCCCCGGTATCAGAATGACGATATTTACTCAGGGCTGTCCGCACCACTGCAAAGGCTGTCACAATCCCGAAACCTGGGCGTTTGAGCCGAGACATTCGGGCGATGTCGATAAAATCCTTAAAGTAGCGGTGAGCAATCCTATTTTACAGGGCTTGACCTTTTCGGGCGGAGAGCCGTTCTGTCAGGCGGAAGCCTTGGCGGAGCTCGCGGTTAAATGTCACGAAAACGGGCTTAACGTTATGTCTTACACAGGCTATACGTTCGAGGAGCTTATCGCGGGAAAGGACGAACACCCCGAGTGGATACATCTGCTCGAAAACTGCGATTACCTTGTAGACGGTAAGTTTGAGCTCGATAAGCGAAGCCTTATGCTGCTTTTCAGAGGCAGTAAAAACCAGCGTTTTCTTGACGTTAAAAAAAGCTTGGAAGCGGGTAAAGCAATTTGCGTTGACGAGGAAAACCTTTACAAAGGTACTAAAACAAGAAAAGTTTAACTAAGGCCGGCAATTGCCGGCCTTTAAAATTTTATAAAAGTGATTCCTTGTATTTCGAGCTAAAATATATTACAATAGTCTCAAAGGAAGTGACGAAATGAGCAAGGCTTTATGTATACCGATTTTTATAATAGCGCTTATATTTTTAATTTGGTTTATTATACCGATAATAAGCTACAGGGTTTTAAATCCCGGAAATGTATTAGGAATTGTATTATGTTTATACCTGATGTTTTGGAGCGGATTTAATAATAAATATGTTGAAATAAAAAACGCGCTCTGCTCCGTTCAGGCGGTTAAAATACTTTGGAAAGGATTTAATGTGTGCGCGGTACTTTTCATCGCTTACGCGGTAATTGTGAGCGGTTTAATGGTGTACAACGCCTTTTTTACAAAGCCGGAGAAGAACGCCGCGGCGATTGTACTCGGCGCGCAGGTCAAGCCATGGGGACCGAGCAAGCTTCTACAGCAGAGAATCGACGCGGCGGTTGATTATATGAAAGAAAATCCCGAAGCGAAAGCGGTAGTCAGCGGCGGTCAGGGTTCGGACGAGCCGATGAGCGAGGCTCAGTGTATGTACGAAAATATGGTAAAACAAGGTATCGACAAAAATAGGATTTATAAGGAAGATAAGTCGGTTAATACAAAACAGAATTTAAAATTCTCTTACAGAATTATAAATGATAACAAATTACTCGCCTCGAATAACCCCGAAAGTAATGGCATAGCTATTGTGACGGACAGCTTCCATCAGTTCAGGGCGAGGATAATCGCTTCGAAATTAAAAAACTCGTACGGAATCAAGACAAAGCTCGGTTCTGTTAACGCAAAAAACGGCAGAATCGGAATAACCCTCTACCCCACATTTTTCGTCAGAGAATGGATAGCTATTCCGTTTGAAATTTTTAAATAATTCTTCATTAGAATTATAATAAACAGTAAAAAGGCGTATCTTTCGATACGCCTTTATGAATTAAGATTTATTTGAGATAAGCTGTAGTGCCGCCGATTTTACCGTCGATACCGTTAAAGCCTGAAGCGCAGCATACATAAACTCTCATATTTCCTTTACCCGAAGCGGGAACTGTAAGTGTACCGCCTGATACATTCTGAACATCGCCTGTAACAGCGTCAATGTACTTACCATTAGGAATATTTTTAAATGTAGCAGAGTTAGTAACAGCTACGCACGCGAGCGAATCAACGCCCTCTTTAGCGTCTGTATAACGACGGATATAAGCCATATCACCGCTTACATACTTGCTGTCTACGGTGTACTGACCCTTTTGGAGAGCAGGAATCGCGCGTCTGATAGCGTTAAGCTTAGCGAGCTGTTGACAAAGAGGATTTTCCAGAGTAGATTTAACCTTGCCCGTAGCTGTATAGTCGCTGAAATCCTTAGCGCTTACGTCGCCCTCAAGATAATCACCGTAATAAGCGCGGCCTGAATTTTCTAAGGTTATATTTAATCCATCATCAATTCTAACACCTTTTTTAAACTCAACTTCAGAACCATAATAAACACAGGGAATACCGCGGAAAGTAAACATAAGATTCATATTCTCTGCCCAAGATTGAGTACCGCCATTATATCTCTCAAAAGTTCCGGGACCGTAATCATGCGACTCAACATACACAACATTCCATGTGGAATCATTGTAGTACTTATCTCCGGATTTTGCAGCATTAAAAGCGGAAGAAGCATTTCCAAAATTCCAGTGCATCGGAAAGTCAATTACTCCCATACCGGAAGATTGACTATAATCCGGATTATGATATTCAATCCCCTTAAGAACTGCGTTATCGCTTGTAGGCTGTCCGCTGGGCGAGAAATTATCAAGCCAGTGGTCAAGAGTAAGATTCATATTATTCTCTACAACATCCGGGGTGCTGCCCATCTGCCATTTATTAATATATTCATTATTTGGTTCATCCCACGTATAGAAGCATGCGGATTCACTGGCGAGATTTCTGTACCAAGTATCTGTATGTCTTGTACAAGCTTCACCGAACATGTAAAAGCCTTTACCGCCGGCCTTATTAATACGGTCGTTAAACATAGTATTTAACGCAAGACGAGGAATATGCCTCAACGTATCAACACGGAAACCGTCAACACCTCTGTCTAAATATTTAGAATAAATGTCAACAAGTTTATCCCATACAACCGAATTCTCTGTATTAAGATCAACACAGTCTCCGGCAATTTGAGAATATTTTGTAGCATAATCATCCCAGTTAAAGTTTCGCCAATAACTGGTGTGGTAGTAGTTGTTTTTATTATACTTATCGGATCTTGATATTTTTTCTTCAGCAAGTTTATCAGTTTCGATACCTGTTTTGAAGTCTTCAAACTTATATTGACCCAGATCTTTAAAGTTGCTTGTCTCGGTTTCCGTTCCCTTCATAATCTGAAGGCGCTGATTATTTTGGGTAGAATCAGGCTGAGCATAATACTCATCAGCAGATTTAAGACCATACTCATTTAACAAATGTTCGTTAGGAATCATAGAGGTCTTAATATTACTTAAGTCCTGAATCTTTTTGTATTTTTTATCAAATAAAGGCTCAAAAGTTGCTTCACCAAAGTTGCCTGTATGCTGTATTACAATATCCTGAATAATTTTCATCCCGTTATCATGTACAGCATCAACTAAATCATCAAAAGTAAAATCACTACTCTCGTATCGGGGGTCGACCTTAGAAAAATCCAAAGCGTGATAACCGTGGTAATCATATCCCGATCCATTTTCAACAACAGGAGTAATCCATATTGCCGAGAATCCGAGAGCTTTAATATAGTCGAGCTTTTCGGCTAAGCCTTTAAAATCTCCTCTCCACTCCGGATCAGTGTCAGGGTTATTTGCCTTTTTATGATCCCAACAGAAAACATCATTTGATTTATCTCCGTTATAAAAACGAGTTGTTACTACAAAATAAATACTGTCTTCACGGAAATCGATACTATCTAACGAATCTACTTTATCAGGGTTAGTACTTTTCCAAACTTTTTTATACCACCACTCACCTGTGCTACGGGTGAGTTCTTTTGTAAGCTGTTTTCCGTCTTTATCGGTAAACAGCATATTTATTTTAGTAACATCTTTAAAGGAATAAGTATACCAATTCTCTCCCTGAGAAGCGTCTTTTGTCATTTTTACGCCGGGATAATTGGTTTCAATATTTTTAGGGAGCGAGTTCCAATAGTAAATATACGGCTCTACATCGGCGCTCTTAAAATGAACGGTAATTCCGGTGTCGGCGGAGGCTGACTTTTTATCAGATACAACTGCCGCTGTGGTTACTATACTAACAGAAACAACCAGTATTAAAGCGAGAATAAGGGCAACTATGCCTTTAAACTTAGTCATATTCCTCTCTCCTTAAAACGAAGTTATCATCTTCGCGACATACTTCTGAATCTGAGTAGCGTCCTTAACGCTTACGTAACCGTCTTTATTAGTATCAGCGAGTTTAAGCTTTTCTGAATTAAGAGTTTCAAGATTAGCGAGATGCTTCTGGATTAAAGTAGCGTCCTTGATATTAACATTTCCGTCTTGGTTTACATCGCCAAGCTGAGGATTCGGTACTGTAACTATCGGAGTAGTGTCGATAGCCGCTGTTGACGGCTGATATGGAGGATTAGTAGGAGTATAAGGAACAACAGTCGGCTGTACGTACTTATCGTCAGCAGGAATATCCGCAGCGCAGGTGTAAGTATATGTTCTGTTTACAGTATCGTTAGACGAGTTCTGAACATACGCATTAACTGTGTAAGTACCGAGCTTAGTGGGTTTGTATGAGTAAGCGTTGCTTAAAGTATAGTAAGGAACGTTATCGTTACCGTCGGGATCGGTGATAATAAACTTATAGAATAAAAGGTTTGTACCTGTTTTACCGCCGATAGCGCCTGTGGTAAATGTTATATTAGTATCCTTCTTAATATATTTAACAGTTCCGAGAGAGTTCGAGAACGCGCTGATAAAGGGCTCAACTAAATTAGTAGCGTTCTTAATTTCGAAATTAATAGAACGAGAATTTGTATTACCCGCGGTATCGCTTACATCTACAGTGATAGTGTAATTGCCTGCCTTAGTCGGAATCCATATTACACTTGAAGCCGAGCTGTTGGAAAGGATAGCCGCGCTGCCTGTGGAATCCTTAACGGTAAATTTATATGTAAGCGCGCCGGCGGAGGATTTAGCCTCAGCTGAGATTAATATATTTGAATTAGTGTAGGCAGGAGATTCAACATCAGTCTTTAAAGAAGCAATCCTTACAGGGTTTGTGCTGTAATCATTCCAACTACCAGTTTTATTATTATAAATTTTTCCGCTTCCGGGGAAAGGTAAATCTCCGGTTTTGCCATCATCTCCACCCGGATTAAAAATGATCATATTATAGTCAGAAGTATAATTATATTCAAATACTCCATCTCCGAGATCAGTCATTTTCACTCCGGGCCAATCGTGATTTTTGCCCATTCCGTCTTTCCACATATAAGCATAAACCTCAGACCAGCCCGCGTCGTTCTTGCAGTAAACTGTACCGCCCGCGCCTGTCTTTAACTTAGTTTTCTTCTCTACCTGAGCCTTAGTCTCAGCTTCGGCGTAAGCAGACCAGGAAACAGTAAAGTCCTCATCGGAGCTGTCGGGTTTAGCAATCTGTCCGTCGCCCGAATAGCTTAACTCAGCGGACTGAGTTTCGCCGTCGGTGAACACGATCTTATTCCAGTTACCGCTAACTGTATAAGACCAGATATCGCCCGAAACATTTTCCATAGCTTCTCCGGGAAATTCAGCGTTACTGCCGTAGTTGTTATACATATAGCAGTAAACTTCCGAGAAATTGGTTACGGAATTATCGAAATAAATCACGTCACCTGCCGCGGCAGAGGTGGTGCTTGCGCCCGCGATTACCATACAGGAAACAACCATAACTGCCACAAGGAATAAGCTTACAATTTTACTTTTTCTCATAAGTTTTCCTCCTTTAAATTTCAAAACCTCAAAATAATCTTTTATAGTGTTTATATTGTAAAAAATTTCCCACTATAAATTCATACAATTTTACCATACTATTTTAACAAAATTTATTATAATTAATTTTCTAAAATAGAAAATTATCTTCGTCAAGATAACGAAATTATCAAGGTTTTTTGATAATTGTTTTACGAAAATGTCAGCACTATATAAATAGCGCTGACAATGATTAAATCTTTATTATTCGCCTTTAATCTTATCCCAATAAGCCTTAAATGCCTGTTCGTTTTTATTGTCGCCGAACTCATAATAAACGGCGTCCTTTAAAGCGTCGGGCAGATACTGCTGTTCGATATAATGGTTAGGATAACTGTGGGGATAGAGATAGAACTGACCCTTATTCTGATTATCCTCGCCGTCGTAGTGCATATTTTGGAGCTGTCTCGGGATAGGACCGCCCTTCCCCGCTTTTACGTCGGAGATTGCCCTGTCTATAGCGGTGATTCCTGAAATGGACTTAGGCGCGTTACACACCATAATTACAGCGTCGGCGAGCGGTATTCTCGCTTCGGGCAAGCCGACCTTCATAGCCATTTCGACGCAGCTGTGAACTATCGGCAGAAGCTGAGGATAGGCAAGTCCGACATCCTCAGCGGCGCATACCATAAGTCTTCGGCACGCGGAGGGCAAGTCCCCCGCCTCGAGAAGTCTCGCTAAATAATGGATAGCGGCGTTCGCGTCGGAGCCGCGCATACTTTTCTGGTAAGCCGAAACAATATCGTAATGCTCGTCGCCGTCACGGTCGTATCGCACGGCGGATTTTTGGGTGAGTTCGGCTACCGTGGAATACTCGACGCTTTTCTTTCCGTCGATTTCGGAAGTCGCCAGCACAGAAAGCTCTACCGCGTTAATCGCTTTTCTTACATCTCCGCCGCAAGCGGTGGCTATATGGGATACGCTCTCGTCGTCGATATCGATTTCGATTTCTTCCTCGGCGGCGAGATAGTCAACGGCTCTATACACCGCTTTTTCGATTTCCTTAGGCTCTACGCTCTTAAACTCGAAAACCGTACTTCTCGAAAGTATGGCGTTATAGACATAAAAATAAGGATTCTCGGTCGTAGAAGCGATAAGGGTAATTTTGCCGTTTTCGATATACTCGAGCAGAGTTTGCTGTTGTTTTTTATTAAAATACTGAATCTCGTCAAGGTATAAAAGCACGCCGTTTAAGCCCAATATTGTATCGGTAGAGGCGAAAACTTCCTTTATATCGGCGGTAGACGCGGTAGTGCCGTTGAGCTTTTTAAAGGCGCGGTTAGTTTTTCTCGCGATATAATTAGCGAGGGTAGTCTTGCCTACTCCCGACGGGCCGTAAAATATTAAATTCGGAACCGTGCCGCTTTCGATAATCTTTCTAAGCGGTTTATCTTTTCCGAGAAGATGCTTTTGTCCGACAATTTCGTCAAGACTTTCAGGTCTTAATCTATCGGCTAAAGGAGCGGACATACTATACCTCCGATTCAATGTAATTGATAAGTGGTAAGTGATAAGAATTAATAATCTTACCGCTTACCACTGAAACGCTTTTATTATTCGTAAAGAGGATATTTGGCGCAGATTTCCTCAACGCCTGCTCTTACCTTATCGGCGTTAGCCTCAAAGTCTTTAAGAACAAGAGTAATGTACTCAGCGATTTTATCCATATCGTCTTCCTTTAAGCCTCTTGTTGTAACGGCGGCTGTTCCGATACGAACGCCTGATGTTACGAACGGTGAGAGAGGCTCGTTGGGTATTGTGTTCTTATTAACAGTAATATAGCACTCATCGAGGCGGGCTTCAAGCTCTTTACCTGTAACGCCTGTACCGCGTAAATCCATAAGAAGAACGTGGTTATCTGTACCGCCCGAAACGAGCTTATTACCTCTCTTAATAAGTCCGTCGGCTAAAGCCTTACAGTTCTTGACAATCTGCTCGGCGTACTCTTTAAACTCGGGCTTCATAGCCTCGCCGAAGCACACAGCCTTAGCGGCGATAGTATGCATAAGAGGGCCGCCCTGTGTTCCGGGGAATACAGCCTTGTTGATATCCTTGGCGTACTTTTCTTTCATAAGGATAAGTCCGCCGCGGGGACCTCTTAATGTCTTATGAGTAGTAGTTGTAACAAAATCACAATACGGAACAGGGTTCGGATGTACTCCGCCCGCTACCAAGCCCGCGATATGAGCCATATCTACCATAAGATAAGCTCCTACCTCGTCGGCGATTTCACGAAGCTTTTTAAAGTCGATTACTCTAGGATAAGCGCTCGCGCCCGCTACGATAAGCTTAGGCTTACACTCCTTAGCGATTTTAAGAACATTATCATAATCTATGTAGTGAGTTTCGGGGTCAACTCCGTAGGGTACGAAGTTAAAGTATTTACCCGAAATATTAACAGGCGAGCCGTGAGTAAGATGTCCGCCTTCGTTGAGGTTCATACCCATAACTGTATCGCCCGGGTTGAGCATAGCGAAGTATACGGCTGTATTAGCCTGAGCGCCTGAGTGGGGCTGTACGTTAGCCGCTTCGGCTCCGAAAAGCTTACAAGCTCTGTCACGAGCGATGTTCTCTACAACATCTACGCACTGACATCCGCCATAGTAACGCTTACCCGGGAGGCCTTCGGCGTACTTGTTGGTAAGAACGCTTCCCATAGCCGCCATAACAGGCTCGCTTACGATGTTCTCACTCGCGATAAGCTCGAGGTTTCTTCTCTGGCGCGCGAGTTCATCGGACATAGCGTTACCGATTTCGGGATCGTACTGCTTTAAAAGCTCGATGTTTTCCATTTCCTTCATTTTAATCTCTCCTTAATAAAACTACCTTTTTTAACTACCTTTTAACTTATATTGTATTTAAAACTCTGTCAATCAGAGCATACATATCGTCAAGCGTACAAACTCTGCCCGCTTCATTTCGAAAAGCCGCCGCTCCCCTGAAGCCTTTAAGATACCATGAAATCTGCTTACGCGACTGAAGCATACCCATTTTTTCGCCCTTGTATTTACACACAAGCTCGATATGGTCAGCCATTATTTTCAGCCGTTGTTCAGGACTTGGCAACTCAATTATAATTCCTTTTTCGAAATATTCCTTGAGCGTTTTAAAAATCCACGGACTGCCAAGAGCCGCTCTGGCTATCATTAAGCCGTCGCAACCCGTATAGTCAAGCATTTTTTCGGCGCTTTTTATATCCCTGACATCGCCGTTTCCTATAACGGTGACGGATACATTTTCTTTGACAGCCTTGATAATATCAAGGTCGCACTGTCCCGAATAATACTGCTGCCGGGTTCTGCCGTGAACTATAACGGCGTCTACTCCGTTTTTCTCACATTCTTTAGCGACATCCACAGCGGTAAGCGTATTTTCGTCAAAGCCTTTGCGGATTTTAACAGTTACGGGAACATCAACGGCGGATTTAACGGCTTGTACAATTTCACCGCACAAGGACGGATTTTTCATAAGAGCCGAACCGCTGCCGTTGTTGGCGATTTTTGGAGCGGGACATCCCATATTTATATCGACTATATCGGCTCCCTTTTCTGCCGCGAGCTTAGCGGCGTCAGCCATAATATCGGGTTCACTGCCGAAAATCTGAATAGCGCAGGGATGCTCGTCGTCCGCAAGCTCCATAAGCTCAAGGCTTTTTTTATCATTAAAACTCAACGCCTTAGCGGAAACCATCTCGGTTTCAACATATCCCGCGCCGAAGCTTCGGCATACCTGTCGAAACGCCATATCGGTTACTCCCGCTATCGGCGCTAAGGCTAAGGGCGTTTTTATCTCGACATTACCTATCTTCATTAATGCCTTGAATCCCTGTCGTGATACGAATTATACTTACGGTTAGTGTAGTAATCGTCATTTAAGAGGCGTTGTTTCGCGCCTGTGATTTTATTACCCTCGCCGTAGCGGTGCTTACCCGCTCCGCCTGTATAATTGGATTTATTGCTTATAATTACTATTATTATTGTAAGAACGCCGATAATTACCGCCGCCCAGCTTGCGTATCCGTAGGTTAAGTCTTTAGCTTTCCGAGGCTTTACTACTACCGCGGTAGGATCTTCCTCGGTTACAGCTTCAGGCAGGAAGATTTCCTCGAACTTAGTCGCTCTTTCGGTAGCGGCAGCCTTTTCGGTAGCGGCCTGAGTCTCGATTGGAGCTTCTGTTTCGACAGGAGCTTCGGTCTCGACAGGCGCCTCGGTTTCGATGGGAGCGTCGGTTTCAACGGGAGCTTCGGTTTCTATAGGCGCTTCGGTTACTATTTCGTCGGTAACAATTTCCACGCCTTCTTCGTCCTCGCCTACCGCGAATACCGCGAAAAACGAGGTCATTATAACGAGTAAGACTATTACCGACGCCGCTATCCTTCCTGATATATTTTTCAACTTCATAGATAAAACTCCAAAATACCCATTTTATTACAGGTAGCATTATACCAAACTATTGAGAATTTTGCAATACTTGTGAGATGGCTTTACCTAATAATTTTCCCGAATACTTGGCTTCATCAAGAGTATTTCCGTCCGCGCCGACCTCTATAAGCAGCGAGCCTGTATTTACATTCATATTATACGCGAAGTTTCCGAAATCTAAAGGACGCGTCATTCCGCTGTAATTGGTTTCGAGATTATTTTGCAGCTTTAAAGCGAAACGAAGATTATAATTCCAATTTGGAAAATCAAAATAACCGTTTGGGTCATAACCCGAAAGTATCATTACCTGGGCGCCTTTCTTGCCTTTGTATGTAAAGGTAGGCTTTACCTTAAATGTATCTGAGCCGATAGAGTCGCGGTGAATATCGAGCGTAACTTTGATACCGGGATATTTATTTAAATATTTTTCGATAGTCTTTCGGCTTCGGCTGTAGCTTCCCGTGTACATATCGTCGTGGGAGGTTTTATCGTGGACTACTCCTATTCCCGCGCGCTTTAGCTGAGTTTCGATTTCATCTCCTACAGCGGTGACATTATAGCGGTTATCCTTAGTACGTGTGGGATAATCGGAATAATAATATCCGACGTCGCAGTCGATAAAGCTCTCGCTCGTGTGGGTATGGTAGATTAATACCTGGACAGCTTTAGTTTTTTCGAGCTTAAAGCCTAAATCCTGCTTTAAGGTTTTACCTATATTGAGATTATAGTTCGTATTATTCTTCACATAAAAGTTATCGTACTTCTCCCCTCCTACACGATACTGTTTAGTATAAATCGGGTACTTTTTCTTTCCGCTGTGCGAGGAGAAAGTATTATAGTATTTCTCGGAAAACGCCGAGGATTTGGTTTCCTTCTCTACGGGCGGTTTTTTTGTTTTTTTAGATTTCTTTTTTATCTTTTTTTCCGTAGCTTTTGCCGTTTTATTAACAATAAAATTACCCTTTGAAAGCGTTAGAGCCGCAGCCATTACAGCCACGCTGTCATCGTTCGAATATAGCGAAACACGCTCAAAAACAGAGTAGAACGCTGTCGCTAACAGTATTACCGCTAAAAACGAATAACCTATTCTCCTGAGTTTTCCGCTTGATTTCAAACTACCACCTGCTTTAAAACATCTCGTTATTCATAATAATATGCTTGAGGTACAGGCAGTATTACAACAAAGCTTCGATTAAATTTACATCAACATCGTTATGCAAGGCGGCATTTAAAGCTAAAGACACTAAACGGCTCGCGCGGTCGATTAATAAATCAATCTCCTTGGGTGTGACAACCATTTTCCTGTTGTCGGGGCTGAGCATTTCTCTCAGTTCGCTCGAGGTTTTTTCATCGTCAACATCAAGCAGATCCGACACAAGCGTAACAGCGTCAACTACAGTCGGTACTCCGAGAGCAATTACAGGTATTCCGACTGAATCAGCGGTAATTTTTCTGCGATGATTCTGCACACCCGCGCCGGGAGATATTCCCGTATCGCTTATCTGAAGTGTACATCCGAGTCTGGACAGACGTCTTGACGCGAGCGCGTCTATTACAACGAGGGCGGTAGGTCTTACCTTTTTAATAATACTGTCTATATACTCGAAGGTTTCGATACCTGTCTGGCCTGTAACTCCCGGGCTCAATACGGCAACGGGACGCAGATTATCAAGCCCCGTGCTCCTTGCGATTTCACCTTTAATATGTCGTGTGGCGAGTATTCTTGAAACGGTTTTCGGGCCGAGGGCGTCGGGAGTTATTTCTATATTACCGAGTCCGCAGACAAGCACCAGTCCGTTTACCGGTAAAAGCCGTTTTATTTCTTCGGAAATAGTTTTTATCCTGTCGTCGCTGCTTAGAAAATTATCCGTCATAGCGGGTACATCAATTGTTATATACGTTCCTTTTTCTTTTTTTAGTTTAATGCTCGCTTGGTGGTTCTTTACTTTAAGGCGCGAGATATTCATACCGTTTTCGGTTTTTTCGCTATATTCCACTCCCTGAACATCCGCGCCCGCAAGCTCTCTAGCCTCTACCGCAAGGTCAGTACGTTTTTCCAAATAATCACTCCGCATCAGCTTTTCTACTTTTTAGTATGGAATATGATACACATTTATATTCATTTCGGGGTATTGAACTTTCCAAAGATTTTATGTTATAATAAGCTAGGTAGGTGTATACTATGAAAAATATTTTTAAACTTACAACTACATTTTTAATATTATCTATTATCGCCTTATCCTGCTTTAGCGCGGGAGCCGTGGAGACAAGCCGCGCTAACCGCCAAAAGCAGTTTAAAAACACAGAGGTAGTTAAATTCAAGAACAGCGCGCAGCTTCTCAAATTACCCGAAAGCTACAGCTCCAAGGACTTAGGCTACTGTACCGGCGTCAAACGTCAGACAGGCGATATGTGCTGGAACTTCGCTTCTATTTCTTCGTTCGAAACTATGCTTCTTAAAAACAATCTTTTCTCGTCCGATTTAAGCACAAGCGCTCTTGATAGCTGGGCTACCACGCGTCCAAACGGCGAAGGCTGGATTAGAAGTTCGGGCAGCGCGGGTACGACGCTTATCCCCTTGGGATATTTCACAAGCCGTAACGGCGCTGTAGAAAACACGGACAGCAAGGTCAAAGTAGCCGCGAACGCGATTTCTTACTACGATAAAGGCGACGACAATCTCATAAAACTCGCCATTATACGTACAGGCGCTGTTACCGCTAATTACATAAACGACGGTTACGCGTACAGCAAGAACAACAACGCTTACTGTTTAACTGATCCGATCGACTTAAACTCAGGTCATTCGGTATCGGTAATAGGCTGGGACGATAATTACAGCAAGGAAAACTTCGACGGCAATTACACTCCTAAAAACGACGGAGCGTGGTTGTGCAAAAACAGTTGGGGTACTAATTACGGAACTAACGGCGGATATTTATGGATTTCCTACGAGGACTATTATCTCTTTAGCAGCGATACGTTCGACCCGAGCTACGCTATCGAAAGCCCCGAGGTAATTAAGGACAGCGAGTATTTATATCAGAACGAGGAATTCGGCGCTACATATAACTTCTCGTACATCGACAGCAAGGACATTACTTATTTTAATGTTTTTGATTTCTCCGAAAACGGAAATATACTCGATAAGGTTATTTTCGAAACGACTTCGCTCGGCGCTAAATACAACGTATACTATGTACCTGTTGACGAGAGTTCAACTCCGATAAGCGACAGGTCTAAATGGCACTTTATAAATAAAGGCACGGTAGATTACAACGGTTACATCTGTGTAGACGCTGAAAATACCATAATACCTAACTCAAAGGGCGCTATCGCCGTTGAGATTAATACAGACGTTACCAAGTATAAAGTCGAAAACAATATAGGAGTCAGCGAGTGGCTCAGGGAAAGCGGAACTAAGGAAATGCGTTTCCGGAGCACTTGTGAAAGCGGTAAATCTTATGTCACTTTCGGTAGCAAAATTGTTGATGTGAGAGATTTTTATATTGAACAACTCGACGATTATATCGGCGGAACGCTGGTAATAAAAGCTCTCACTGACGGTAAGGCGGACACTTCTCTAAAAGGCGACGTCGATTACAACGAAAAAGTAAATATAACAGACGCGTCATTGATTCAAAAGCATTTAGCTAAAGCACAGCTTTTAGAAAGCCATCAGCTCAAAAACGCTGATTTTAACGGAGACGGAACAGTTAATATACTCGACACAACAGCTATTCAAAAACACATAGCTAATGTATAAAGTAAAGGCTCAAACTATATTGATGTTTGAGCCTTTAATCTATAGAAAATCACTCAAAAGCTAAATAGATATTCAAGCATAACAGCTTATGAAAAAAATATCTTATCCGGCTCCTACAGAGTAAAAAATATTTATATTATAAAATTAAACAGACCGGGTATAGTCAATTACACAGTAGCCGGCTTGTCCGTTATAATATGCCTTTCCCCATTTATATCCGCAGCAGTCAAAAACTTTTGTTATATAAATGTCCTCGTTATCCGGTATAACGTCGATTATTTCGGCGTTTAGTCCGATATATTTCCTGAAGTTCAAGCCGTCGTCCGCGGTTACACGGCGCGTTGAGTATAAAGCTTCACTGTTATTTTTATACCTTTCGGGGTAGATATAGCCTAAAAACTTCCAGCCCTTCTGCCCCGGGTTATCGTCGTTAATATCGGCGTACGACAGGTAGAACCTCTCTCCGTTATACGCGGAGTTAGAAAACGTTACGGTATTACCGTCGATATCCTCTACAACCGCTACATGCCCGCCGTACTCGTTATCGAAGCACGCTATCGCCCCGAGCTCGGCTTTATATCCGAAGGGGTAAATATTATTTTCTTTATTATAGCTGAACCAATCCCGCGCGTTTCCCGTAGAAAGCTCGGGCTTTTTCTTTAGAAGCTCGTATGTTCTGCCCCAGGCGTACGCGGTACAGTTCGGCATTCCGAAACCGCTGTTATAAAAAATATTTCCGTCGTAATAGTAGTAGTTTGTATACTCGGGAGCGGTCATTCTCGGTATGAAAATCTTTTCGTTATTTTTAGTTATGCCGACCGACGCACAGATAATCGATATAATTATTCCCAATAGAAATACCGCGGCTATTCCCTTTTGTTTTATAAATCTGATAGTATTACCGCCTTTTATACTAAATCTAGTTGGTAATATTATGCGGTAAAATCTGCTAAATATTCACTTTTTTAATAAAAGACAGTATTTACAAATAAAAAAAATTTACTTATAATATAGTTGGTGATGAGTATGAATACATTAACAAAAAAGGTCGAGGACGTAAACGGGTTAGTAAAAGAAGTACAAAAGCTTTTCTCGCCCAAACACTATTTAGAACTAATAGAAATAGCCGTCTTTATAATTATAGCTGTAATCGTTTTAAAAATAATAACGGTAATAATCAGAAAAGCCGGTCAAAGGCGCGAGGTTGACCCGTCATTACTGAAATTCTTTATAAGGATAAGCTGGATAGCGGGTATAGTAATAGTGATTATGCACGTGCTTTCGATGCTGAACTTCTCGGGCGCGGGACTTATCGCGATTTTCTCGGCGGCAGCCGCGGCGCTCGCCTTAGCTCTTAAAGATAACCTCACCGACCTCGCGGGCGGAATAATTATACTGTTTACAAAGCCGTTTAGAACGGGCGATTTTATAGAATTCGGCGACCATAAGGGTTATGTTGAAAAAATCGACCTGATGCACACCTCGCTCAGAACCTACGACGACACTAACGTTATTATTCCTAACAGGTGCTTAACTACTACGGAAGTCAATAACTATACAAAAAACCCCGAGGTAAGAGTTCAGCTTTTCGTGCCGATAAGCTACGAGGAGGATATAGAAAGGGTTAAGAAGGTTCTATACAATGTATGCTACAGTATAGATAACGTAATAGATAACGAAAAATTCTCGCCTAAGGTAAGACTTGAGCGTTTCGGCGAAAGCTCGGTTGACTTAGCGGTCAGGGTTTGGACTAATTTCTCGAATTACTGGCAGGTTTATTACGGCTTAACCGAGGGAATTAAAAAGGAATTTGAAAATCACGATATCGTTATTCCGTACAATCAACTTGACGTACATATTGATAAAGAGGCTGTTGTTAAATAAAAAGCGGCGGATACAGGAAGCAAAAGCGCTCTCCAAAATAAGTAGTTAAAGGAGCGCGCTTTCTTGTTGACGAGTGACAGATGACACATTGTTTCCTATTGTTTATAAACTATAATAAAATATATTCTTTTTTATAGTTATATAGTTTCCGCGATTTAATCCGTCACATCCGTCACTAAGGGTTATAACCCTGATAAATACTGAGTTTTTTGAGTGACGGATTAAAAAATTACATCCGTCACCAATCCGTCATCTGTCACCAAAAACCGAAGCGGTTCAAAACTCAAAAGAACTACTCCGTACTTGTTTACATATCAATTCGATGGAAAGCGGTAAACGGAAAGAAAGCTAAAATAAACCGGTAGGTAAAACAGCTTGTGATACATTATATAGCTTTGTTGGATTACTGTTTGTTTTCCAATAAACCGCTTATCACCTATAACTTCCCTCTTACCACTCAGGGCCGGCTCAAAATTTGAGCCGGCCCCGTTAATTATTTATCTATCTTTTTTATTTCATATTTATCGAGATGTATATCGAGGGAATACTTTGTTTCTTTACCGTCGGGAGCTTTAATCACGCACTCGGTATGACCGCCCTTATAAAACTCAGCGTCTATCTTATAATCCTCCATTCCGTCATCATATTTAATACTGACGTCGCCGAAGGACTTATCGGTTAAATACACAGTACACTTATCGTTAAACTCGGCACCTGCGGAACCGCCGCTGACCATCAAAGTAGTATTATACACCTTAGGGCTGACTAATACCAAAACAGACATTGACACAATTATCACACCGCTTATAATCAACCCCGCAATTTTAATTTTTTTATTCCTGAAAATCGCTACCGGATAAATCAACACAGTTACTAAACAAAATACCGCGCTTAATAAGTGAAGCGGAAACTCAAACAGAGCTTGGCTTAAAAAGCCTGAGTAATGAACACCCAAAAATATCAGCATCGGAGAAAGAATAAGCAAGCCCCACCACTTATCTTTCTTCATAAAATATCCGACAAGTCCCATTGGGAATGTAAATAACGTCCAGTAAATCCAGTTTTGGTAATAGCTCATTATTTCCCAGCCCAAAAACGGAACCTCTATTAAATAAATCAAGGGCTGGCTTATAACGAAAAACACAAGACATTTTAAGCCGGAGTCCAGACAGCTTTTAGAGTTTACAATTATCAGTATTCCGAATAAAATCCAACATTCGAACGATATCGCGATATCCTGAAACGACGTTCCCTTTAAAAACGGGACCTGGTTAATTAACGCTGTGTAAACCGCTGTGATAACGGCGAATACTATAACCTTCGGCCATGTCATACTTAATCCGCCGAAAACTTTTTCCAATCTCTTTATTACAGTCATATTAATCACTCTTTATTTCGTTAACAATAATCTTCTTATCCTCTATCCTGACTTCCTTATCACAAACCTGATAAGCGGCTTTTTTATGGGAAATAAGAATACAGGTTTTATTCTTTAATTTGTCGATATTATTCAGCAGCTTGAGCTCGGTTTTCTCGTCGAGAGCGGAAGTCGCTTCGTCAAGAATAATAATTGAAGCGTTACAGAGAATCGCCCTCGCGATAGCCACACGCTGAATCTGCCCCTCGGAAAGACCGGTACCCTTTTCGCCGAGCACAGTATCAAGTCCTTCCGGAAGCTCGTTTATAAAGTCAGCGCAAGCGATTTTAGCGGCTCTCATAATCTCCTCGTCAGACGCTTCGGGACGCACAAAGGAGATATTATCCCTAATCGTACCGGATAAAAGGAAGTTACCCTGCGGAACATACGCGAACATACCGCGCACATTTTTATCCACAACGACCTTAGAACCGTCCTTTTGTTTAAGGTATATTTCTCCGTGAGTTACCGGGAAAACATCGAGCAGAAGCTTTGTGAGCGTACTCTTGCCTATTCCCGAGATACCCGTTATAACCACGAACTCGCCTTTTTTAATACTCAGGCTCGTATCATAAAGCACGATATCCCTGTCGTAGCTGAAGGTAATATCCTTAAACTCAATTGACTCTAAATTATCGTAAAGCTCGTTTAAGTCAAGCGAAGCGTTTAATTCCTCGATATGCTCGTCGGGGAATTTTTCAATCTCTATAATACGCTCCGCGGAAGCGAGCGCCTGGTAATACTGCGGAAGTATAGAGGTTAAGCCCTGAATAGGCGTTTGAATCTGAGACACGAGAGAAAGTATCTCGGTTAAAAGTCCGTATGTAATTACTCCCGATAAAATCT
>CAMHQC010000027.1 GCA_946187325.1 uncultured Clostridia bacterium | reverse complement strand
GCTAAAGATTTTTTACAAGCTGTAAAAATGGGAAATGTATAAACATCACACAGGGCATATTCTTTATTGAGTGTGCCCTGTGGACTGTTTTTAGCCCGTAGCGCTTATGATATTTTAGCTATGATACAAGCCGCAAGGTTCGTCGTCGCGGACTCTGTTCACTGCGATTAAGGTGTTAATCGCGACGTGAACTCCGTCGCTCCTCCTCTTTGAAAAAAGTCACGCTCACGCACGCTAAATCCTTGTAAACGCGGATTTTACGCGTGTATGTTCGCTACCAACTTTTTTCAATCAATTTTAAAAACGGTTTGAATATGATACAAGCCGTAAAACTCGAGATGTAATTATTATGTTATAGAAAAAAGCCCGACAGCTCAGCCAAAACATAACTAATATTAAAACTTGTGGTTATGATTATACACTGACATCTTATTTTTCGATCATTCAAGTATAAAAAATGCGCTATAGCATTAACCATAACGCATTATATGTGTTTATTTATCAAAATACGGCAATAAATCACATTCTGATTTTACTACTAAAGAACCTATATAAAAGCTATTATGCACAGTCACTTTCTTTCCGTTCAAGGAATAAATCTGTGTTTCAGAGCCGTCAAAATCTTCAAGTAATTTGCCTTTTTGAATATTTGGTATGTTTATTTCAAGTGCTTTACATTGCTTTTTGAAAAGCTCTTTATCCGGCATATTGCAAATTGTGTAACTGTACATCATTATTCCTCCAATCCTAAGGATTTATTGACCTTTTTTCCGGTCTTTTCTGTTATTTTCAAAAGCCTTGCTCAAATGAGCAAGGCTTTAAGTATACACAGAACAGCTTTAGCCGCTTTGTGCTCAATATTATTTTGAGTATTCACCGTTATCGCGAATTTCAAACCACTGGGTCCATTGGTTGCCGTCGGCATTTCTAAACTCAACCTTTGTATAGGAAGAGCTAATCGTAACTTTAAACTTATTACTACCGACGCTTTGCATCGTTATATCCTTATGTGAACTGTAGTCATTTGAGAAACAGCGCGCTACAGGAGTTCCTCCCCAATCCCCGGGCTGGCTAAAGTAAATAGTTACATTCGACGATACCACAGGTGCCTTAGTAGTAGGTTGAACAACTACCGGCGCGCTTGTAGTGGATTGTACAGGAGCTTGTGTAGGCGTAACGGGAGTTGTTTTTTTGTAGGCGGTTCCGGTTCTGCCGGAAAGACCGGTATTCTTAACCAGATACCACTGAATGCAGGTAGCGTCCTTGATATTAACAAATCCATCGCTGTTTACGTCGCCCTTCGCGAGCGCGTCTCCGTTAAGCGTTGAAAGCCTTACAATATGCTTCTGAATTAAAGTAACATCTTTTACATTCAGATAGCCGTCGGCGTTTGTGTCACCGTACACTTCGGAAGACGAGGAAGGCGTTCTTGTTGTAGGCTGAACAACAGGAGTTTGCGTTGCCGGTGTCTGAGAATCCGACTTAACATATGTATTCCAACTGCTATTCTGGTAAATTTTAGCCTCACCTTTGTTTATCGGGTGACCCTTGCCGGTATCACTCTGGCTGCCTTCGTTATTATTGAAAATAACGTAAGCGTCCGCCCAACTGCTATCTACGGCATATCCCCAGATATTATCCTCAAGCTTCTGCATTTTAACGCCGGGCCACTCACTATTTACCTGTTCACCTTCGTTGCGATACACATAAGCGTAAACGTTACTCCAGTTTGCGCTTGAGTTATCGAAATATACAGTCGTTGTACCCGAAACAGTCGGCTGTTTTTTCTTTGTAAATGTATATTTACCGGTTACAGAGGTTCCGTCTGTTCCTTTACCGGTCAACGTTAAAGTAACGCTTTGACCTTCAGCCATATTGGAGCCGATTGTAATTGTATCGCCGTCTTTATATGATTTAGCGCCGGCGTTTCCGAGTGTATATGTCTGAGAAGATGTACTTGTTGCGTTTAAGGTTACGGAAGCAGTTCCGTAAAAAGAGCCTCCTGCGTCAGAACCATTGTAAGATATTGAAACGGAGGGTCCCGCAGGTTTAGGATTATAAACAACCGCTATACCGCTGCTACCTATATGTCCTGATATGCTGGAACTTGTAACAGTCCACTTACTCCCGGTAACCTCATCAATATATGTACCGGGTTTAACCAGATTGCCTCCGTTCTTTACTGTAACATCGAAATTCCCGCCTCGTCCGGCGACTATTACCGCGCCTGTTTCACGACAGTTAACCGCGCAATTATTATCGGAAAGATAGTATTCTTTCTGTCCTATCATTGCGTTATGGAAATGGTTTACCGCCGCGACTTCTTTAGATTTAAAGGCTGTGCTTCCCTTTTGACCGGCCTTAATACTTTCTTTGTTCGAGCTTGACGGACGTGAGAAATACAAAGCTGTAGCAGAAGCTCTTGAGGCGGCTACACAATAAGCCCGGTCAATTGTATTCTGACTCATTTCATTTGAATAGCCCCAGTCCTTACCGTTCGACCACGTATCGTGACTTTCGCCCCAATATACGAGTTTTCCGGGTGAACAGCCATAATTCGACCAGTGTCCGTTACTGGAGGGAGCGTTACCTGAGTTAAATGAATCACGTAAAGTTTTTCCATAAACACTGTCGGTTACGGATATGTAGTTTGTATACTCGGACATAAGCCCTCTGTTCTGGTCAGGAGATCTGTCATCGGGTCCTACGAGAATTTCACCATAGCTATAAACGCCGGTACTCTTTACCATACTAAAAAAGTTGTCGCCTTCGCTCGGAAGTCCAATATGTTTAGCGGCGTCAAAACGGAAGCCCTCTACTCCAACACCTTTTAATTCGTTAAGATAGTTCTTAACCGTATTTTGAACATAAGAATGCTCGGTCTTTAAGTCAGGCATTCCAATTTCGCCGTTGATTACCTGATAGCGATCGGCCCAGTTGGACACTCCTCCGTAAGTGTGCCAGTACTGACCGTCTTTAAGTTCATTTTGGATTCTGCTATGGTCTCCGGATAAATGGTTAGCGACAACGTCAACAATTACTTTAATACCGTACTTTTTCGCCTCTGTACAAAGAGCCTGAAGCTGTGATTTATTACCCAAATCAGTAGACCCGATATAAAAACCTAAAGGCTGATATAACCAGTACCACGTTCCTGAGCTGTCCGACTGCTGAGCCGGAGATGTCTGAACAGCAGTAAAACCCGCCTCGGCAATACTCTTAAGCTCCGCCTTAATATCATTGTACTTCCAGTCGAAACAATGTAAAATAGTACCGTCCTGGATTTTAGACGCGAGACCGTAACCCGCGCCGGATTTTACCTTATCGGATTTCGCCGATACATTTGTTTTCGTTTTATCGACAGCGCTGAAAGTAATGCTGCTTGTAACAAAACAGGTTAGCACCATACAAGCCGCTAAAACAAAACACATTAATCTTTTTTTCAAAACTTTCACTCCTAAATCACCTATATTAAACTACGGAATCACCCGTTATTTAATTTTAAGTTTAACAGTCTTATTAACTGTTTTAGATTTGTAGTTAGCGTTACCTTTAGCGACCACCTTAATCTTTATTTTATAGGTCTTTTTAGCGTATTTACCTTTTTTAATCTTTATACTTCCGTTTTTATTAACGGTTACTTTCTTATAAATCTTGGAAGTCGTACCGCTCTTCACCTTAGAAACTGTTACTGTTCCCTGAGCTTTAGTTACCTTGAACGCCTTTTTAACTGTCTGCGCCTTTTTCTTGAGCTTGCTCGCCTTAACAGTTTTATTGGCTACAGTAACCTTTACGGGATTAGCTTTCTTTACAACAACAGGCTTAGTCTCGGGCTGTACGGGAGTTGTTGTAGGCTCTACGGTAGTAGGTTCCTCAATCTCGCTGGTGTAGTGGGAGCTGTCGAGGTTATCCATAACAACAATGGTATCAGCCTTTACTGTACCGGTGAGTTTACCGTCTTTTACGGTGAACTTGGTATTATGGGCTGTATCAGTGTAAACACCCTCGGGGAGAGCTGTTGTTACATTGACATTATAATCCTTCTCTACATCACTGTTTACAATTACCGCGCCCTTAGTACCGCGGGTAATTACAACGATTTTTTTACTTCCGCCGCTGGACATAGTTTCGGGTTCGCCGTTCATAGCGTTGTGGAAATGGTTAACAGCTACAACCTCGGGATCGATAAAGTTATCGTCGCCCTTAGGACCTATTAAGTTGTTACCCCAGATATCTTTTGTGGAGCTTCCGTCGGGACGGTTAAAGAACAGTGAGGTTGTACCTCTCGCGGCGATAAGCGCCCAACCTTTTCTAATCTGGTTATTATTAAGCCAGAAGGAAGTGCCCGCGTTATTGGAGAGTCCGCCGTTAGCGTACGTATCGTGGGACTCAATCCAAGTTACAAGCTTATCAGCGGAAACGCCCTCGGACGAATAGTCCGAAAGACCTCTAGCCGAATAATCGAAAGACATTAAGTAAGTTCTTAATTTAGCGCCGTAGGATGAGGCGGTGATATTCATAATTTTAGCGTAATCGGAAAATCTGGCGGCAACTGTTTCGGCGCCGTCGTAGCCCTGGAGAACTTCACCGTACTGGAACGAGGAACCGTTATCGAGAACAGTCGGCCAGAAATCGCTTGCGAAATCAGGGTCATCGTCGGGAAGCTCGATGTGCTTAGCGGTATCGTAACGGAAGCCGTCAGCTCCGTCGGCTACGCACTGTTTTAAATAATTTAAGATTACGTTCTGGTAGTTTTTATTCTGGGTATTTACATCGGGAAGTCCGTTGTACCACTGAGTTGTAGATTTACGATCTACAGTTCCCGAGGGGGTATAGCTGTGGTATAATCCGCCCTCAATATTTAATAAATCCTTAGAAACCGCGGACTTTGTGGGCGAAGTGTGGTTAGCTACAACGTCAACAATTACCTTTACGCCGTACTTATGAGCTTCGTCGCACATAGCCTTAAACTCGGCTTCCGTGCCGAGCTGATAGTTACCGATTGTATAGGCGGTGGGCTGGTAATGGTAATACCATTTTCCGTCGGAGTCGTCACCTTTAATCTTGAGTCCGCCGCCGTCGCCCTCGTAAACCTTATTTATAGGCGAGGTCTGAATCGCGGAGTAACCCGCCTTAGCGATAGTCTCCATATTGTCTTTAATCGTGTTAAAATTCCAGCACCAACAATGGAGAATAAGCGAACCGTGTACATCATCGAGCAGACCGTACTCGTTATCAGAGGCTTGAGCCTTCGGAGAAGCGGCGCTCGAAGATACAATCATTCCCGAGAAAATACCGAGTACCATTAAAACAGCAACTAAAACGGAAATGAGTTTAGTTCTTTTCTTAATCATAAAAACCATCCTTTCATTCAAAACTTCTAAATAATGATTTTTTTATGTAGAAAATACTATACGAAAGCATACACGCCGATTGCGCGCGCTTTCTTTTTTTAACGATTTTTACTGTCGAGGAAATTTTGGAGTATAATTGTAGCCGCTACGGAATCTACAACATTTTTACGTTTCTTTCCTCTTGTATTAGTAGCGTTTAAATATTTATGAGCGGTTATTGTAGTACCGCGTTCATCCTGCATACGAACAAGCAAGCCCGTCTTTTCCTTTAATTTAGCGGCAAACTCCCTTGCGTTTTTAGCGGATTCGCCCTCGGTTCCGTCCATATTTTTCGGAAGTCCGACGATAATAAGCTCAACCCGGCGCGCTAAAGCGACGTTAGCGACTTTATCGAGAAGAACCTCCTCATTTTTTTCATTAATCTGAGCGAGCGGAGTCGCCAGCATCTCGGACTTATCACAAATAGCAAGACCTGTACGCGCCTTACCTAAGTCAACAGATAAAATAATCATATAAAAACTTTCCCATTCTTACCATTTCTTATATTTATTTTAACAAAACAACCGTCAATAATCAATACAAATTTCGAAGATAAAAAATATTCTACCTTATGTCGAAATTTGACATTGAAAACCGTGCTCCTATTCGGCATAAATACCTATAAGCCTTCCCAGAGGGAGTTTTATAAACCCCGAAATCGAGTTTTTTCTTCTTTAGGTATTTTGAAACACGTTTTCCTCCCCCGCTTTTCGTAATACTTTTCATATTTGCGAAAACAAGGGTTTTTACGCTGTTCTTTTTGCACCATTTCGCGACGGAATAAAACTTCTTTTTACTCTTAGGCGATGTGAACACGCCGATTTTAAAACCCTTTTTCACAAAAGGTTTAACATATTTTTTTCCGCCGAAAATAAGCGTTTTTTTCTTCAAGCCGCACTTTTTTAGCTTAGAGATAATCTTATTTCTTCCTGATTTTGAGAGACAGTATTTGCTGTCTTTCTTTATATCCTTAATATGAAGAAGCAGATATCCGTTGTGTTTTTGAACTACCTTTAAGGTCTCGTCAAGTGTAGGAATAATCAGCCTTGTGGAGTGGTAATTCTCGGTGTTGCCGCCGCTTATAATCGGGTATTTATATCTTTTCTTTTCGGATAGATTCCATATGTATTTCTTTTTTCCGGTTGTACGGGTTGTAGTCGGGTCGTGTTGGATTAATAAATCGCCGTTGCCTGTTTCCCATACATCGCACTCTATACCGTCAAAGCCGCTTATAAAAGCTCCCGTAAACGCTTCAATCGTAGATTCGGGATATTGTCCCATATAGCCTCGATGTCCGATTAGCAGTATATTTTTATCGTCGGACTTTAGTTTCGGCGTAGTTTCGGGTTGAGTAGTTTCGGGCGCGGCGGCGGATTTTTCGGTAGTTTGAGACGTTTCGTCTTTAGTTGCTGTATTTTCCCGAGCCGCTGAGCAGGACGAAAAAATCATACATATAGCGATTACAAACACAGCGGTAATCTTTAAACTTAATCTGTTCATACAATTACCTAACTAATAAAATCTCTGTTTGTAATCATAAAATCAACCTTGAAGTCAACCATTTTAAAAGCGGATTTGAGGTCGCTTCTATCATAGCAACCGACTTTAAGATTGTATTTATGAGCATTTCTTATATGCTTTTTCTTTAAATACTGAGTATAGCGCATAATAAGAATATCCGCATTATTTCTGCCCGCGAACTCAACGGCGTCTCTGATATCGTAGCTGCTGTTCGGAAGCACTAAAAATCCGACACGGAAATCATGCTCCTTAAGCTTAATAAACAAGTCGCGTACAGGTGTAAACACGGTAGCCTTATCACGCATATTATACTTTTTAAATATATTTTCAATTTTAGACATAGCCGCTTCGGATAAATCGGCGTTTTTAGTATGTAGATATAAATTCATATTATAATCCGAAGCCGATTTTACAGCCTGTTCAAACGACGGGAAATACTGGGTAGGATACTTATTTATATTAATACCCTTAGTTATCGGATAGTCCATTCTTGTAGCTTCGGTGAGATTTTCAACGCTCTCGTTAAAGTTTGTAAAGATAGAAATATCCCTGTCGTGCGAGATAATAAGATCGTTTGAGTCGGTTTCGAAATAATCTGTTTCAAAACCTTTGTATCCGATTTGGTGAGCGCGGTTATAGGACACCAAGGTATTCTCGGGAGCTTGATCCATAGCTCCTCTGTGTCCGACAATTTCAATCATATCGGAAATAGAGGTAATCTTACAGGCGGTATAATTTTTGCTTTCGACCACATTATCAGCTGTCTTTTTAAAAGCTTTTACGGCGTAATCGCCTTTGATTTTACCTGAAATATATGTATTAACGCTTTTACCGAATTTTTTAACTTCGGTATAGTTATTCGACGAATACTTATAAAGCTTATAGCCGTCCGAGCCTTTTACGGAACTCCAGGTAAATAAAAATTTACCGTTTTCCATCTGAACCGCTGTAAAGCTTGCGGGAGAGGCTATCGGTTTAACCTCGACCTGTTTAAAATCGTCCTTTCGGCTGTAAATAACGAAAGCTAAATATAAAACTATTACAAGCGCGATGACTATTAGAATTGTTTTTCGTTGTCGTTTTCTTCTTCGCCCGAGTCCCCTTCCACGATACACGGGCGTTACGTACCTTGACTTATATAGCATACATCTTCCTTATCTTATTCCCAGGGTATTACCGAACCCGTAAGCTGTGAAATTGAGCTTATTTTATTATCTTCCATAAACTTCTCTAAACCATCGTTAATTTTAACAGGCGCGTAAGGATCGTTAAAAAGAACTGTTCCTATCTGGAGAGCCGAAGCTCCCGCCATAAGCATTTCTACGGCATCCTGCCATTTAGAAATACCGCCCATACCGATTATCGGTATATTAACGGCGTTATAAACCTGCCATACCATACGAACCGCTACGGGAAATACCGCGGGGCCGCTCATTCCGCCCGTATTGTTTCTGATAATAGGACGTTTTGAGTTAATATCAATTCTCATACCTGTTAAGGTATTTATCATAGAAATAACGTCCGCACCGTTAAACTCGGCGGATTTAGCGATTTCGGCTATATCGGTTACATTAGGGCTGAGCTTTACCATAAGAGGTTTTTTACAGTATTTTTTTACCTCAGCCGTAATATTGCCAACCGACTCGCAGGAGGTTCCGAACTGAACTCCTCCGCTTTTTACATTCGGACAGCTTATATTTAGCTCTACAAAATCAATATCGGTGTCGGAAAGCTTTTCCGCCATAGCGCAGTAATCTTCTACAGTATTGCCGGCGATATTGGCGATAATTACTGTATTCTGTTCCTTTAGCCACGGTAAATCGTACTCTATGAAATGGTCTACACCGGGGTTTTGAAGTCCTACGGCGTTTAAAATTCCGCCCTCGGTTTCGGCAATTCTCGGGGGAAGATTTCCGAAACGTTCCTTTAAAGTAATACCCTTACAGGATATTCCGCCGATTTTTTCAAGCGGATAGAACTCGGAAAACTCGCGTCCGAAGCCGAACGTTCCCGAAGCGGCTATAAGAGGATTATTAAAATTAACTCCGCAGATTTTTACGCTTAAATCACTCATAGAATACCTCCTCCGCGTTATAAACAGGGCCGTTTTTACATACGTGAGTCATCGCTTCGCCGTGTTCGGTCTTGGTTTTACACGCGCAAACAAGACACGCGCCTATTCCGCAACCCATTCTCTCCTCCAGGGATACCTGACAGTTAACTTTTCCTTTACATACATCCGCTACGGCTTTTAGCATAGGAATAGGGCCGCAGGCGCATACCTCGTCGATTTCGCCGAGCCGGTCTTTTAAAACGTCGGTAACAAAGCCGTGTATGCCCGCCGAGCCGTCGTCGGTAGCGAGAAACACTTTATCGCTTACTTTCTTAAAATCATCCTGTAAAATAACTAAATCTTTATTTCTAAAGCCTGTTATAACCATAGGATTGTCGGCTTGTTTAGCGCTGAAAAGGAGCGGAGGAACACCTATTCCTCCTCCTACGAAGCAATATCTTTTTCCTTTTTCTATTTTAAAGCCGTTTCCGAGCGGAGCTAAAATCTCGACATCGCTTCCCTCTTGCATTTCGGACATAATTTTTGTACCTTCTCCTTTAACCTGGAAAACAAGTCTTAAGGTTTTTTCGTCCGCGTCGCAGATAGAAATAGGACGGCGGAGCGTTCTTGTCGGAACTTTAATATTAACGAACTGTCCGCATTTAGCCATAGCGGCAAGCTCGGCGTTTTCAACAGTCCAGTCAAAAATACCGTCGGCTATTTCCTCATTTTTCAGAAGTTTAAAAATCCTTGTATCGTATTTCATACATCCTCCTAAAATCTTAATTATATTTCAACTTAACGGTAATTGTAGAAAGCGTTTTCTTTTTAGTAACGGAAACGGAGGTTTTTAGAACATCCCTTCCGAGTATAAGGTTAGCTCTTTTTATATAATCCGCAAAGGCGAAAGTATCCTCGGCGAACAAGCTGTTATACACCGTATTGTAGTCGAGCGTATTTGTATCAACGCATATGTAAAAATAAGGCTTTTTACTTTTAGCTTGTTCAGATAAGAACTCAGCCATATTGTTGGTATAAAGGTTGTCTAATACATAGCCCTTATATCTATAGTAATTATACTTAACTGCCGTACATTTAGGTATAATAAGGTTTACAGATTTAATCAAACCGTTACTTTCAAAAAGCTCATCATCGGTACAAGAATCTAATTTCGGAACAATTTTATGAGTTTTCTTAAGCTGTTTTGTAGTTAGATTAAAGTTGTCGTACATAAAGAAATCTTCGGTATCGTCCCAGGTAACATCGGTATAATACCAATCTCCCTCAATTTTAACGGCGTTCCAAATATGTCCCGAGGATGTATTTGCTCCGTTAACGGTAACTGAATTAATACCTGCGTAGGAAAGTAAAAGTTGAAAAGCCGCGGTATATCCCATACAAACCGCGCTTTGGTTCACAAGACAGCCGTACAACGAGTACGAATCCTTATCATCGGTTTCGTCGTCCAGATACTTGCAATTCTTAACGAGATAATCGTGGAAATAAAGCTCAAGCTCAAACTCGGACATACCTTTTTTTAGCTTTGAGAGCAGACCGCTTACAACAGCGTTCACCTGTTTTAAGCACTTTTTATATCGGGAAAAGCTCATATTGGCGTAAAGCTTAAGCGTCACGTAATCGTCCCCGATAGAATAGGAATACGGCTCGTCAAGCCAAAAGAGCTGAGGATTATCCTGAAAAACAGCGAAAACCGTTTTAGCTAAAGACCTCTGAGACAGATTGCAACCGTATACTGTAAAGCTCTTCATCTCGTAAAGCTGATTCTTAGAAGGAGACTTTTTTTCTGTAAAATCGGTAGAATGAGCCAGAATAGCTTTATACATACGCTTTTCGGAATAGGATTTAAGAGTTTTATAACCGTTTCTAAGCTTAATTTTACGATAATACGGAGATAATTTAATTTTACTTTCTTTTTTACTCTTATCAATTTTAACCTTGTTGGATTTATTGGTGTTAACTATTTCGGATTTAGTAACTTTGCTCTCGTAAACGAACTGAGAACAAGAGCTAAACAACAGCGATATTATCAATAAAATAGAGATTATAATTCTTTTATGCAATTATTTCATCCTTTACCTGTAGTCGATAGGCAGTGTAGCTATAGCGTTTAGGCTTAAATCAGCGGTATTTCCGCTTAAATACTCGTAATATCCCTGAGCGCCTACCATAGCGGCGTTGTCGGTACATACACTTTTATCAGGTTTATAGAACTTAAATCCGCGCTTTTCGGATTCTTCGGCTAATCTTTTTCTTAAAAGTGAATTTGCCGAAACTCCGCCCGCGACAACGAGTGTTTTTACACCGAAATCCTCGGCGGCTTTCATGAAGTTATGGACTAATAAATCTACGACGGCCTTTCTAAACGACGCGCAGATATCCTCTTTGGGAATTTTCTCGCCGCGCTGTTCCATATTATGTATGAGATTTATAACCGCGGTTTTTAACCCCGAAAAGCTGAAATCATAGGGAGCGTCGCGTACCACAGGACGAGGAAATACAAATTTGTTTTCGTCGCCGAGCTCGGCTACTCTGTCCATCTCTATTCCGCCGGGGTAAGGCATTCCCATTGTGCGGGCGGCTTTATCGAAAGCTTCGCCCGCGGCGTCGTCACGGGTTCTTCCTATAACCTTCATTTTCGTATAATCTTCGACCATAACGATATGGCTGTGGCCGCCGCTTACAACCAAGCATAAAAAAGGCGGTTTTAGTTCTTTATAAGAAATATAGTTCGAGGCTATATGACTTCTCAGATGGTGCGTCGGGATAAGCGGTTTTCCGCTCGAAAGCGATAAACCTTTGGCGAAGTTTACGCCTACAAGCAAGGCTCCGATAAGTCCGGGCGCGTGAGTTACCGCTATAGCGTCTATATCGTCAAGCTCGAGTTCGGCTTCTTTTAGCGCGTTTTTTACTACGGGAACTATAGCTTCGGCGTGACGTCGTGAGGCTATTTCGGGTACTACCCCGCCGTAAAGCTTATGTTCCTCAACCTGCGAGGCGATTACGGAGCTTAGTACCTTTCGTCCGTCCTCTACTACCGCCGCAGCGGTTTCGTCGCATGAGGATTCTATAGATAAAATTTTCATTGTATCTGTCCTTTATATTTCTAATTTAGAATTAAAATACTTTGTCAATAATAAAGCGTTCTCAACGGGATTCGAATAATACGATGGTCTTTCGCCCGCTTTTTCAAAACCCAGCGAGGTATATAATTTAACCGCCGATATGTTGGAAGGTCTGACTTCAAGGGTAATAAAGCGCAGAGAATCCGCGTACTTTTCAATCAGAAAAGTTACGAGCTTTCTGCCTATTCCCCGTCCTCTAAAATCGGGACGAACCGCTACATTGAGGATATATCCCTCGTCAGCCGCGATACTTACGCCGATATATCCGACGATTATATCTGTTTTCGCGGTGTAGAATTTACAGCTTTTGCTGTTAAAAGAGCTTCTGATATTCTCCTCGCTCCAAGGCTTAGAGAAAGACAGCTTTTCGATTTCGGCTATAACCGGTATTTCGTTATCTTTTAATTCTTCTATAATCATATTTCTTTTATAGAATCATTAATAGCGTCGTAGATTTCGTCACGACATCTTCTGTAGGTATCCTCGTCACCGCCGTAGGGATCGGAAATTCCGCCTGTTTCAGCGCCTAGGAGCCAGATTTTATAAGGGTTGGCTCCGAGCGCGATAAGCGCGTGTTTATGACGCGGGCTCATTGTAAAAATCGCGTCATAATCGGATAAATCGAGTTCGCGGACGTTTTTTGTTCTGTAGCGTGAGATATCCACCCCGAGTTCCTGACATACTGTAATCGCGTTAGTTGAAACGGGATGACCGCTTACGGTTGACAATCCCGCGCTTTCACAGCTTATCGGTAAATCTCTTTCTTCCGCCATTTTTTCACAGATACCCTGAGCCATAGGGCTTCGGCAGGTATTGCCTGTGCAAACAAATAAAACTTTTTTCATAGTTACACCCTCTCATATACATTACGACTTAGCGTCGTACCAGGTTTCTCCGATTGAGGCCTCCGCAACGAGCGGAACTTTCAACTCGACTGCTTTTTCCATTTCTTCCTGGAGCAGCATAGCTACCCTCATAGACTCGGCCGCGGGAGCTTCTACAATAAGTTCATCGTGAACCTGTAATATTAACCTCGCGCTCAGTCCCTCGGCTTTAATACGGTTATCGACGTTGACCATAGCGATTTTGATAATATCAGCCGCTGTACCCTGGATAGGCATATTGCGGGCAACTCTCTCGCCGAAAGCTCTGGTCATATGGTTACCTGTGCTGAGTTCGGGGAGATAACGCCGTCTGCCGAACATTGTAACGGCGTAGCCTGTTTCTCTCGCCTGCTCGACTATATTTTTCATATAGTTATCGATTCCGCTGTAGTGATTGAGGTACGACTTAATATAATTCGCCGCTTCCTTGTTAGATACCTTAATATCTTTAGCCAGCGAGTACGCTCCTATACCGTACACAATACCGAAATTAACCGCTTTGGCGCGGCTTCTCATCTGAGGCGTTACCATATCTATAGGCATATTGAATACCTGGGACGCGGTTATAGAATGGATATCGACGTTATTTTTAAACGCGTCAATCATATTTTTATCGCCTGAGAGATGGGCTAAAACCCGAAGCTCGATCTGGCTGTAGTCGGCGTCTATAAGCACACAGCCTTCCTTAGCGGTGAAGAACTTACGCATCTCTCGTCCGAGTTCGGTACGGACAGGAATATTCTGAAGATTCGGTTCGGTAGAGCTTATTCTTCCTGTGCGGGTTTCGGTCTGGTTAAAATTGGAATGAATACGTCCGTCATCGCAAATAACCTTTAAAAGTCCGTCGCAGTAGGTAGATTTAAGCTTAGCGAGGCCTCTGTAGCTTAAAACCATTTCAACTATAGGATAGCTGTATCTCAAGCTCTCGAGCACATCGGCGCTTGTTGAGTATCCGCTTTTAGTCTTTTTCTTGGCAGGGAGTCCGAGTTCCTCAAAAAGCACAACTCCGAGCTGTTTCGGAGAATTTATATTAAATTCACGTCCCGCCTGAGCGTAAATCTCCTGCTCGAGATTATCAATTTGAGCGGAAAGCATTTCTCCGTAGGATTTTATTCCCTCTTTATCGACGGAAAAACCGATATTTTCCATTTTAGCGAGAACTCTCGCGAGCGGAATTTCTACATCCTCCAGCAGATGAGCCATTCCCTTTTCATTTATGTCGGTAATAATCCTTTCGCAAAGCTCGGGAAGCTTGTATACCGAAGCGTATAATTCTTTTTCGGAATTATTAAGGATAGGTAAATCCAATCCGTAAGCTACACAGAGCTTGTCAAGCTCGTATGTCGAAGCTGACGGCTGTAAAAGATACGCCGCTAAAAGCAAGTCATTTTTTAAATTCTTTACCTCGAATCCGTTTTTATCCGCGTAAGCGAAAATCGGTTTACTGTCGAAGGTATATTTTTCGATTTTTTCATCGGATAACAAGTTATCTACCTTAGATTTATCGCTTAAAATTCCGACAAAGCCGTTATCGGCGAACGCGATGGAGATATTTTCTCCGTCAAACCCGGGAATAAAATACAACTTATCTCCCGAGAAATCTTCGACCTCTTTTACTTCGATAGTTTCCTTTTCCTTTGGAGCTGACTCGGTTTCAATTTTATCGGTCATCTCTCTGAGTCCGAGCTGGTCAATAAGCTTAAAAAGCTCGAGCGAGCCCATAAATCTGATAGCCGCGTCCACATCGGGGATTACAACCTTGTAGCTGTCGAAATCGGTATCAATCGGTATATCGCGTTTAATTTCGCCCAGCATACGGCTCATATAAGCCTGTTCTTTATCGTTAATAAGCTTATTCCTTACACCTGGCTTAATATCTATAGTTTCTATATTTTCATATATATTGTCGAGATTCTCGAAACGGCTGATTAAATCTGTAGCACCCTTGGGGCCGATACCCGTAACCCCGGGAATACAGTCGGAGCTGTCGCCCTGAATCGCCTTGATGTCTATAAGCTGGGCGGGAGTTACGCTGTAATCCTCTTTAACTTTTTCGGGAGTATAGAAAATATTTCCTTTATTTGAAGCTAAATCTACCGTGGTATTGGAGCTGACGAGCTGGAGAGAATCCCTGTCGCCCGTAGCTAAGAAGCACTTAACGCCCTTATCGTCGGCTTGTTTGGACAGCGTTCCGAGAATATCGTCGGCCTCATAGCCCTCGCAGGTTACGAGTGTATATCCGAGCATAGTTAAAAGCGTTTTAAGCGGCTCAAGCTGAACGGCTAACTCATCGGGCATACCCTTCCGGTTGGCTTTATATCCGTCATAGGCTTTATGGCGGAAAGTCGGAGACTTTAAGTCGAAAGCGATAGCCACTCTGTCGGGATTGGTTTCGGATTTAATTTTTTCAAGCATAGTAAGAAAACCGTAGATAGCGTTAGTCGGCTGACCGCTTTTAGTGGTGAGCGGTCTAATTCCGTAAAACGCGCGGTTTAGGATACTGTTTCCGTCTATTACAAGAATTGTCATATCTTATACATCACTTCCGTTACTGTCTCGTTGTCTATATACAGTCTCGGCACACGTTTAGAGATAGTACATACCACCTCATAATTAATGGTATCGGCGCACACAGCTAAATCGTCCGCGGTACGCTCACCGTTTTCACCGCTGCCGAAAACTAACACCTCGTCGCCGATATTAACCTCGTCAATATCGGTGATATCGAGCATAGTCTGATCCATACAGATTCTGCCGATTATATCGGCGCGCTTGCCGTTAACTATCATATATCCGCCCTTAGCGTAAGCTCTTATAAAGCCGTCGGCGTATCCCACGGGAACTGTGGCGACTTTCATATCATTTTCGGCGGTAAAGGTTCTTCCGTAAGAAACAGCAGTACCTTTTTTTATCGTTTTTATATGGGCAATAACTGTTTTCATCGACATACAAGGCGCTAAGTCCATTCTGTCCCGAAGAAGCGGAGACGGCGCTAAGCCGTACATAATAACGCCCGCTCTTACCATATCGCAATAGGTTTCGGGATAATCCTCAATAGCTCCCGAATTAGAGCAGTGAGCGATTTTAAAGTCAACGTTATTTTCTTTTAAGGAATTAATAGTATGGCTGAAATTGCTGTACTGTTTATCGGTAAACTCTTTTCCATCGACATCGCTGTCGGATACACAGAAGTGAGTAAATATACCCTCAACATTTAAGCCGACTAAACCGCAGGCGGTTTTTATTTCTTTAATAGAATTATTATCTCTCGGAAACTCCTGACACATAAAACCGATACGGCTCATTCCCGTATCAACCTTTATATGTACCTTTACCTCGATTTTATTAATCTCGCACTGCTCGCTTAACGCCTTGGCGTAATCGAGCGAATACACTGCCTGGGTAATATTAAGCTCAGCTAAATCGACCGCGTTTTCAACGGGAGTATAGCCTAAGATAAGAATCGGCAGGCTTATATTGTAATCCCTAAGCTCCTTAGCCTCGTCGAGATTACTTACCGCGAAATAATCCGCGCCGAGCCTTTCGTAAAGCGCGGCGAGCGGCACGGCGCCGTGACCGTAACCGTCGGCTTTAATTACGCAACACAGCTTAGTATCACCTATTTTTTCTTTAATAAGCTTAAAATTTTTCCTGGCGTTATCGAGAGAAATCTCCGTCCAGGTACGCTTAACCATTTCCATTTTATATCGCCTTCCATATAACAAAGCATAACATACTTAGAATAAATTATACTACAAAACAGATTTTTATTCAATAATATAGAAGAAATAAAATATATTAATGAAAAAGAATTGCAAAATTCATATATATATGCTATATTATTAATGTTTTAATAAACTAAAGTGTTAAAATCAGGAGGGAATGTATGAGTATTTCAAACATAATAGTGCTGTGCGCGATTGCCTTTTATATGGTAATAATGATTTTAATCGGCGCTGTTAACTCAAAAAACACTAAAAACAACGAGGACTACTTCCTCGGCGGCAGAGGTCTGGGCGCTTGGACCGCGGCTATCTCGGCGGAGGCTTCCGATATGAGCGGATGGCTTCTTATGGGACTACCGGGCGCTTTTTACCTCACGGGCTCGGGCGATATCTGGATTGCGATAGGTCTTTTAATAGGAACAATCCTCAACTGGATATTTGTATCTAAGAAACTCAGAAGATACACTATTAAAGCTGAAAACAGCCTTACTATCCCCAGCTTCTTCGACAACCGATTCAAGAGTAAGGGAGCTTTAAAAATAGTTTCGGCTATTATTATAGCGATATTCTTCGCGGTATATACCGCGTCGGCGTTCTCGAGCGGAGCTAAACTTTTCGCTACACTCTTCGGCAACGACGACAACTACTCTCAGGTATATCTTATCGGACTTATTATCGCGGCTGTAGTAATTCTCGTATATACATTACTCGGCGGATTTAAGGCTGTATGTACTACCGACTTAATCCAGGGTATGTTAATGCTCGTAGCTATTTTAACTGTTCCGATTATAGCTTACGCTATTATCTCGGGCAACGGCGGATTCGACGCTAACCTCGCTAAGCACGGCATTACTAACGCGGCTTCTTTCGTAAATCCGTTTACCGTAAACGACCAGCCTATCCCGTTTAACAACGTAATTTCGGGCTTAGCGTGGGGTCTCGGCTACTTCGGTATGCCTCATATTCTCGTAAGATTTATGGCGGTTAAAAGCGAAAAAGAAATTAAAAAATCGGGTACAATCGCTATTATCTGGGTATCTCTCGCGTTCGTCGCTTCATTCTTTATCGGTATACTCGGACGCGCGTTTGTATCGTCAGACCTGACAAGCGCTACAAGCGAAACCGTATTAATCAGAATGATTCAGCAGATATTCACGGACAACTTTGTACTCATATTTATAGGCGGTATCTTCCTTTGCGGTATTTTAGCGGCTATTATGAGTACAGCGGACAGCCAGCTTCTCGTTACGGCTTCGGCGATTTCCGAGGATATGTATAAGGGAACTATTAAAAAGGACGCTTCCGAAAAGAGCGCGCTTATGATAGGCAGAGTAGCGGTTATCGTAATCGCGGTTATCGCGTTCGCTATCGCTATCGACCCGAACTCCAGTATTATGGGTCTTGTATCCGACGCGTGGGCAGGCTTCGGCGCGGCGTTCGGCCCCGTTGTACTTCTCGCTCTGTTCTGGAAACGCAGTAACGCCGCGGGCGCTATGGCGGGTATGATAAGCGGAGCTTTGACAGTTATCGTTTGGGACTATATCCCGATGATAAGCACAGCCGACGGACTTTCTACTATCGGAAGCGTTACGGGACTTTACTCCTTAGCGGTAGGCTTCCCCGTTGCTCTCGTAATTATGGTTATCGTATCGCTTATAACCAAAAAGCCTAACGATGAAATCGTAAAGGAATTTGAAAGCGTACAGACATACTCGGAATAACATGTATTCAGAATAACATATATAATGTAATACACAACTACAGGGCTGTTTTTACGGCCCTGTTTTTTCTTTAATAAAATTATTCAGCGTTTTTTTCGTTATAATGTTAAAATAGCATAAAATTATTCGATTTTTTTTTACATTTTTAATATTGATTTATTTTTAATAATACATTATAATGTTATATAGGTTTAATAACCGAAAAATTTTTTAAGGAGGAAAATTACCAATGGGAATTTTCAAGAAAAGCTTAGCTGTAGTTCTCGCTGCGCTTATGTTAATTTCTGTATTTTCAGTTGTTGCATTTGCTGCTGATGGAGACTCAGCTCCCGTAGTCAGAGGTACACTTCCTAACTGTGATTGGACCGGTACATATGACGACGCAAACACATTAGAGGAAGCAGGCGGTGCTTTCGCTATCACTTATGCTGCTGTTGCCGCAGGCGACTATCAGTTTAAGGTAAAAGACGGCGAGACATGGATCGGTAACGGTGAAGCTAACATCGAAATCACTGTTTCACAGGAAAGTGATCTCACAATCACTTATGCTGAGGGCAAAGTTGATTTCTCAGGTACATACGTAGCTGCTAAATCCGGTCTCAATGTTGAGTCTCTCCAGGTTTTAGGTTCAGTTCCCGGTACAACATGGAGCTTTGCTGACGCTGCTCAGATGACTGAGAACGAGGGCGTTTGGACAGTAACACTTAATAAGGTTCCCGCAGGCGACTATGAGTACAAGTTCGCTGCTAACGGTTCTTGGGACGCTAACTGGGGCGGTGCTACAGATGGCGTTGAGGACTTAAGCGGAGATCTTGCTTACAACGGTAAGAACTTCGGTTTCTTCTTCACGGGCGACGCTAAAGACGTTACTTTCAAGGTTGACCTTTCCGCGTTCGATTTCAGCACAAAGACAGGCGCTACATACGAGGTAACACTCGCTGATCCCGCTGAGGAGACAACTGCTCCCGCTGAGGAGACAACTGCTCCTGCTGAGGAGACAACTGCTCCCGCTGAGGAGACAACTGCTCCCGCCGAGGAGACAACTGCTCCCGCTGAGGAGACAACTGCTCCTGTAGAGGAGACAACTGCTCTTGTAGAGCCCACAGAGGCTCCCAAGCCTGACACACCTGACACACCTGCTACTCCCGATACACCCGACACACCCGATACTACTCCCACAACACCTGCTAAACCTATCGTTCCCGGTTTCTATGTTGTAGGTTCTGAGGAAGTATGCGGCGTTGAATGGGCTAACGACAAAGCTTATGAGTATGGCGTACCCATGCAGTTAAGTGCTGACGGCGAGACATACTATCAGGTATTCGAGAACATCAAGGCTTCTGCTGGTAACGTAACAGACGAAGGTCCTGACATCTATGTATTCAAGGTTGTATACATAGACGAGCTCGGTAAACCTACATGGCATCCGGGCGGAATGGGCAACAACACTAAGGTTACTGTTGCCGAGGACGGTTCTACAGTATTCTTCCAGTTCAAGCTCCTCGCTTCCAGACCGACTAAGGAAGGTGCAGATCCCGAAGCTGTAATCGCTACAGTTTACGGTCCTAACGATGAGAAACCCGAGGACTTCTCTAAGGTTCCTTATCCCTCAACTCCTGAGGAGACAACAGTAGAGCCTACAACACAGGCTCCCACACAGGTAGAGCCCACAACAGTTGCTCCTACACAGCCCACAACTGAGAAGGCAACTACTGCTAAGAAAGCAGCTAACAAGGCTAAGGTTACTGTTTCCAAGAAGGCTGCTAAGGCATCCGCTAAGACTCTTAAGAAGAAGGGCATTAAGGTTTCTAAGCTCATCAAGATCACTAAGGCTAAGGGCGCTAAGATAACCTACAAGATTCTTAAGAAAGGTACTTCTAAGAAGATCTATAAGAAGATCTACGTTAAGGGTACAAAGATTAAGATTAAGAAGAAAGCTTCTGTTAAGAAGGGTACTTATAAGATTAAGCTTCAGATTAAGATTTCCGCGACTAAGAAGGTTAAGGGTAAGGTAATCAAAAAGACAGTTAAGCTTAAAGTTAAATAATCTAACTTAGATTTTTAGGGCTTCCGAAAGGAAGCCCTTTTTTTGCGTCTTATTATGTCTTTTTATATTTATGTCTTTTTATATTATTAAATAAAAAATACCGCTCCCCTATGAATCTGTCAAGCGAAAGTAGACAATAAAAAGTACAATTAATCAAACCCCTGT
>CAMHQC010000026.1 GCA_946187325.1 uncultured Clostridia bacterium | reverse complement strand
TATCGCTATAACACAATAAATCCGCCTATATCAATTAACTTTCCATTATCCAAATATTCAATTTTAATATCTTTATTATTTAAAAACTCTTCAATTATAATGCCGTTTTTATACTTAGTTAAATTTCCTGTAAAATATGCTATGCCGTTATTATAGAAACCGCATCCGCCGATAAACCCGTAATCAGCTCCATTAAGAATAATATCTCCGCTTTCGATCAAAAGCCCCTCTACCCCATTTTCATTAAGCTTTTCATAAATGCCGATATCAGCAGTTATAAAGCAATTCTCAAAAACAGCGGTAGAGCATTTGGCGTAACCTTGGTTTACGTTAATTACCTCAATATTATTTTCAGCACAATAAGCTTTTACCGAATTATCCAGTGCGTTCTTCTTACAATACAATTTATTATCTATAAACAAAGCATTTAAAAGCACGTTATTGGGATATACTTTTTTAATATCTTTTTCGGTAGTTATAACTTTCTTATCAAGCGCTTTAAGTTCGGATATTAGCCGTTTACAGCTTTTTGAAACAAAATACGTATCATAAATTTTTAAGCATTGTATATCCGCGTGTTTTCTTTCGTAAGGTATAAGAGTAGAAATATCCTCGGAATAGATTAGATTATATCCTTTATCTTTTAGAGATTTAGTGATACTTTTATTTTCATTTGATACAATTATCGTATTATTCACAAAGCGCCTCAAAAGCTTGTCTGATATTTCTTACTCCGATTATCTCAGCGCCGTCACAAACAATATTTTTAGAGTTATGATACGGTAAAACTATCCTGTTAAAGCCGAGCCTTACTGATTCATTAACACGCTGTTGAGGTTGAGATATAGAACGTATTTCTCCCGCAAGTCCGATTTCTCCGAAAGCTACGGCGTCCTCTCTTAAAGGAGCGTCCTTTAAACTGCTGACTAACGCCATACATATAGCTAAGTCCGCGGCAGGTTCGTCAATTCTTAAACCGCCTACAATATTTACGTAAGCGTCCATATTATTAAAATAATAACCCGCTCGCTTCTCAAGTACAGCAAGCAGCATAGAAAGTCTGTTATAATCAAATCCCGTAGACATTCTTCGTGGATTACCGTACGAGGATTGAGCCGCTAAGCCCTGAATTTCAGTTAGAATCGGTCGTGTACCCTCTAACGAACAAGTTACACACGTTCCCGAAACCCCCTTGGGTCTGCCTGAAAGCATCATTTGCGACGGATTTTCTACTTCTACTAAACCGAGGTCAGTCATTTCGAACACGCCTATTTCGTTAGTAGAACCGAATCTGTTTTTAACCGCGCGTAAAATACGGCACGACATCTGTTTATCGCCCTCAAAATATAAAACGGTATCCACAATATGCTCTAAAACTTTCGGACCCGCGATAGACCCCTCTTTATTAACGTGTCCTACTACGATTACCGGTATATCGAAATCCTTAGCGGTGTGCATTATAAGATTGGTACTTTCACGCACCTGGGTAATACTTCCCGCGGATGACGAAAGCTCCTTAATCATCATAGTCTGGATGGAATCTATCAAAACTAAGTCGGGTTTTTGAGTTTTTATTTCTTCACAAACAATCTCAACATCTGTTTCAGTCATAATACTCAGGGTTGGATTAGCGGCGTTAAGCCTGTCCGCTCTTAATTTAAGCTGCCGCTTCGATTCTTCTCCTGAAACATAAAGTATATTAAGATTGCTTAAATTCTTACATATCTGCATCAAGATAGTCGATTTACCGATACCCGGATCACCGCCGAGCAAAACAAGACTGCCCTTAACAATGCCGCCCCCTAAAACACGGTTCAGCTCGGAGAATCCTGTATCAAATCTTTCTTCCTCGTCGGTAGAAATCTCGTTTAATGTAACGGGTTTAGAATATAACGAAACTCGTTTTTTTACACCCGCGGTGGATTTAACAGTTTCCTTAATCTCCTCGTTCATAGTGTTCCAGTTATCGCAGCCGGGGCATTTACCGTACCATTTAGGGCTTTCGTAACCACATTCACTGCAAATATATACGCTTTTAATCTTAGCCATAATTTACCTCATCTGTTGTTATAAAATTCAAGTACGCCTGAATATACTGCAAACGCTAGTTTTTTCTGATAATTATTATCATTTAATTTTTTAGCTTCCTTATAATTAGATAAAAACCCGCATTCAACTATAACCGACGGGACTTTACTGTTATATAGCAAATATATACTCCTATCCGCGGGCTTAGTAGTTCGTTCGTTTTCAGGCTGTATCAGCTTCGCGATATTTTTTCTGATATATTCAGCCATGGTTTCGCTTTGCGGATTATTTTTACTGTAAAAAATCTGAGTACCGCTGTACTTTTCCTGAGTGAATTTATTTTGGTGAATACTTATTACTATATTATTTTCGCTTTTATTAAACAGCGCTAAACGGTTTTTCATATCGGAAACTTTCCTTTCCCGCAAAGAGTTACCGCTTGTGTCAATCATTTTATCGCTGTCTCTCGTCAACACAACATTAAAACCCGAAGCCTTAAATATATCTTTTAATTTATTCGAAATACTAAGGTTAATATCCTTTTCAACGATATTATTAGCGACAGCTCCGCCGTCCTCACCGCCGTGACCCGCGTCAATAACAATAATAGGCTTATTTACATCCGTTGTGTTTACATCCGAGTAATTATCTATATTAAAAAATGATAATACAATAAACACAAGGTAAGCGATAAAAAGAATTATGTAAACAATAAACGCTTTATTTTTAAAGAGCATAAATCCTCACCATATTATTTTATGAGGAGTATGTCTGATTATATAACCGATAATATCAGTTCGTTAAATGCTTTCTCAAATTTAATATCATCGCCTTTAGTTCTTTTCTTAGGACCTTTAACCCGGCTTTTCGAAGAAGCCAATCTCGATTTCTTAGCCAGATGCCTGTCCATTAATAAACCGTCTATATTATCGTCGGAATAAATTTTGCCGTTTTGATGTATAGCGTAAGCTTTTTTGCCTAAAGCGAGAGCCGCTACTCCGTAGTCCTGAGTCACTACGATATCACCCGAGCTACACTTATTAATAAGAGCTAAATCAACAGCGTCAGCTCCCGCGCCTATAATACATATTTCACTGTAATCGCTGTTTAGAATATGATTGGTATCGCACAGAATCACTACAGAAACACCGTATTTCTCAGCAACCCTTTCAATAATCTTAATTACGGGACACGCGTCTCCGTCTACATAAATTTTCATATATCGAGTACAAGTTCTACAGGACAATGATCGGAGCCGTAAACCTCGGTATAAATATCGGTATGAGATATTTTATCCTTTAAGCTGTCTGATACCACAAAATAATCAATTCGCCATCCCGCGTTATTCTTACGCGCGTTAAATCGGTACGACCACCACGAGTACACGCCTGTTACTTCGGGATGCTTATATCTCCAACTATCCGTAAAGCCCGCGTCGAGTAATTCAGTAAACTTCCCGCGTTCCTCGTCGGAGAATCCTGCGTTACCACGGTTAGATTTAGGATTCTTTAAATCAATTTCGGTATGAGCTACGTTTAAATCACCACAAAGTACAACAGGCTTGTTTTCGTTAAGCTTAATCATATACTCTCTTAAATCGTCCTCAAACTCCATTCTGTAGTCGATTCTCTTTAACTCATTTTGAGCGTTAGGAGTGTAACAGCACAATAGATAAAAGTTATCAAATTCACAGGTAATAACTCTGCCTTCGTCCATATGCTTAGAATCTACGCCGAACACAACGTTAATCGGCTTTACCTTAGTATAAACAGCCGTGCCCGAATAGCCTTTGCGCTCAGCGCTGAAGAAAAATTTTTCGTAACCCTCGGGCGAAAAATCAGCCTGATCGGGTTGCATTTTAGTTTCCTGAATACAAAACACGTCCGCGTTTATTTCATTGAAAATATCTTCAAAGCCTTTACTTAAACAAGCCCTGAATCCGTTTACATTCCATGACACTAATTTCATACTTTACCTCAAATTAATCTTATTCATTTCTTTTCTTATTCTTTTATAATCAGGTTCATAAATTTTAACAATATTATAAAAGTCCTGACTGTGATTATGTACGAGCAAATGTGAGAACTCGTGTATAATTACATACCTTATTTGCTCCTCGGTACAGTAGATAAGGTTGCGGCTTAGAGTAATTATACCTTTTACAAAATCACAACTCCCCCACCTCGACTTCATTTTTCTGAGTTTAAGGATAGGCTTAGTGATGTTGTATTTCAAAAACAGATTATATGTTCTATCGAACTCACTTTTTATAAGATTTAAAAAATCTTCTTCGGAGTAGTTCGGCTTTAATTCTTTTTTATTCGCCCTTTTAAAGCTTTCTACAGCATTAAGTATAAAATCAGCCTTTTTAAGCACAAATCCGTCGATATATTTCACACTCACGCGACGGTTAGCCGATACCGCTACCGTTAAATCAGGCTTAATTCTAAGGTTGATATTTTTTACTCTTTTCCGCTCCAGTTCATATTTAATTATCGTTCCGTTGTATTCTACTTCTCTTATCATTTATAAATTACTGCTTCTCTCGTATTTTCGGCGCAAAGTTTTTAACGCCTTAGTTTCAATCCTGCTTATATAAGAACGGCTTACACCAAGCATTTTAGCTACCTCGCGTTGAGTAATAGGCTTTTCGCCGTTAAGACCATATCTAAGCACAATAACTTTCTTTTCTCTATCGTCGAGTTCTTCGTTAATGTACTCGTAAATCTTTCTTAAATTAAGCTTAGTATTAATAGAATCGAGAATATTATCGTCGGTAGATAAAATATCTATAAGGCTTAACGGATTACCGTCCTTATCGGTATCTATCGCTTCGTTAAGAGAGATATCCTGGGAAGTTTTCTTGATGTTTCTAAAATACATCAGTATCTCGTTTTCGATACACCTCGAGGCGTAGCTCGACAACTTAATATTTTTTTCGATATTAAAGGTATTAATAGCTTTTATAAGCCCGATTGTACCTATCGACACCAAATCATCCTGGTCGTTTTGGCTTGAATAATATTTTTTTATAATATGAGCGACCAGTCTTAAATTGTGTTCAACGAGAATGTTTCTCGCTTCAATATCGCCTTTAGACGCTTTGATTAGATATTCTCTCTCGTCCTTAGCGTTAAGCGGTTTCGGAAACGAACCGTTACCGCATACATGCAGGAAAAAAAAACAAATATACTGTCCTAAAAAACTTAATAACTCTAACAAGATTAACCCTCCAATATTGCTTAGTTAATCTTATGTCAGAAATATATTAAATTTGCAAGTCCTCAGTTTAAACTTTTCTCAACCTGCATCATAATAGCGCATTCAATTCTCTTTTTAAACAGCTTACAGCCGTACTCGTAAATTCCGTTAATTGAACCTGTAGCATGGTAAGCGTTAGCGGCACAGCCTCCGCTGCAGTAAAGCTTAGCCCAGCAGTCCTTGCACTCAGGGCGCGCGTAAGCGTTACACAGCTTAAACTCGTTTTGTTTCTCGGTATTTACAATACCTTTCCATATATCACCCATAAGGTATTTATCGTCGCCGACAAACTGATGGCACGGATATAAATCACCCCAAGGAGTTACCGCGAAGTATTCGCAACCTGAGCCGCAGCCCGAAATACGCTTGTATATACAAGGTCCGTTTTTCAAATCAATCATATAATGGTAGAAAGTTATAGGCTTACCCTCTTTTTCACGCTTTAGCATTTCTTTAGCTAATATTTCATACTGCTCATATAAAACAGGTAAATCCTCCTCGGTTAGCGCGTAGGGGTCATTTGGAGCGCACACAACAGGCTCCATAGATAATTCGGTAAAGCCTAAATCTGCCATGTGAAAAATGTCGTTGGTAAAATCTACATTATTGTGAGTGAAAGTACCTCGAACATAGTAGCCCTTATTACCTCTGCGCTCGACAAAATGCTGAAATTTAGGAACGATAGTATCGTAACTTCCCTGACCGTTAATTGTTTTTCTGAGATTATCGTGAACCTCTTTTCTGCCGTCAAGACTAAGCACGACATTATGACATTCTTTATTCGCGAAATCTATAACCTCGTCGTCAACAAGCACACCGTTAGTCGTTAATGTGAATCTAAAATTCTTATCGAATTTCTTTTCAATCGAGCGAGCGTACCCGACTATACCTTTTACAACATCAAAATTCATAAGAGGCTCTCCGCCGAAAAAGTCAACCTCTAAATTATGTCTTTTACCGCTGTTTTCTATCAAAAAGTCGATAGCTCTTTTGCCGACCTCTAAGCTCATTAAGGCGCGTTCGCCGTGGTATTTACCCTGGCTTGCGAAACAATATTCACAGTTAAGGTTACAGGTATGAGCTATATGTAAACATAAGGCCTTAATAACGGTATTACGTTTCTTAAAATCAAACGCTAAATCAGCGTACTCGTCCTCGGTATAAAGCTTACCGCTTTTCTCGAGTTCTTTTATATCGGAAATACATTCGTCTATATCTTCACGGCTTACATCCGGATATTTAGCCGTAATCTCTTTATATATAGAATCTAAGTCTTTATTCTTATACATAGAAATAATATCGTAAACAACGTCGTCAACAACATGAACCGAACCGCTGAAAACGTCCAAAACAATATTATGATTATTTAGTTTAAACTGATGTACCATTTCTAACCCTTCTAAAATAATATTCAAATAAAAGGAAAAGCCGTTTTACGCAAAAGCGAAAACGGCAGAAATCCTTAGTAATTATTACTCTTCGTTTAAGCACTTTTCGCACTGCTGATTAGCAACGCCGCATGAAGTTTTGCAAGCAGACTGACAAGAAGTCTGGCACTCACCGCAGCCGCCTTCAACTGTGCTTTTCTTTAAATCGCGAGTTTCGATAGTCTGAATTCTTTTCATAATATAGAACCTCCTTAGTTTATGTATAAATTTTATCATAATAAACAAGTAATGTCAACTTGTTATAAACACTTAACGTAAATATTCTCAGGCAGTTTATTTCCGGTGCTTTGAATATTAACATTACTTTTAATCTGTTTTAAAATATAATTAATTTCAGATTGAGTAATAACCTCGCCCGGAGTTAATATCGGAATCCCGGGCGGATATGCCCATATGTACTCAGCGCAAATTCGACCGCTTGAGAAATTAAAATCAATTAATTCTGTATTACCGACGTTAAAACCATATGCTTTTTCGGGAAGCTTAATATTTAAACTATGATTAAATTCAGATAAAGATAAGCTGTTATCAATATTTTTTAAGGCGGTTTCAAGAGTTTTATAATCATCGAAATTATCGCAAACGGTAAGTATCAAAACAACATAATTTTCACAAGCCATTTCGACTTCGATATTATAAAACACTCTAAGTTTATCCGCAAGTTCGATTCCGCTGATATCAGAATAACCGGTAAAAATAACAAGCTTGGTAATATCGTCATACTCAACGGCTTTAAGGTGTTTTAATTCAATAAGATTACCAACTAATTTATGCTTCTCGTTTATAAACTTCTTGAAACGAGTTTCGTTTCCCAGCATAAAATCAAGACAGTTCTCAACCGAAGCCATAAGGACGTATGAAGGGCTCGAGGTTTCAAAAACCGATAATTTAATTCGAAAAGCCTCAGCGCTTACCAAATTTCCGTTAACGTGGGCTAAAGCGCACTGAGTTAACGCGGGTAAGGTTTTATGCAGGCTCATAACGGCTATGTCAGCATATTTGGCGCAGTCGGTAATATGAGCGCCGTGAGCAGCGTCAACTAATACGGGTATATTGTATTTATGAGCAATATCACAGATACCTTTAATATCAGAATTAACTCCCTCGTAAGTCGGCGAAGTTACAACAATTAATTTCGGCTTGATTTGTGGTATTTTTAATTCTAATTTAGAATTATTTACAGCTTTAAAAATACCATACTCATCTGTATCAGGTAAAATATACTCCGCTTTAGCGCCGATAAGCTCGATAGCGTTATATACCGATTTGTGACAATTACGCGCGATTAAAGCAGTATCTCCGCGTTCAAGTACCGCGGCAATACCCGCTAAAATTCCGACAGTCGAGCCGTTCACCAGTAAAAATGAGTTTTTAGCGGAATAAATCTTTTCAGCCTTATCCTCTATGCTTTTTATTAAACCGTCGGGGCTGTGAAGATTATCGAAACCGTCTATTTCGGTAATATCAATTTCATACGGAAAATTATCTCCTAAAAGCTCGGTATTTCTCTTATGACCGGGCATATGAAAAGGTATTTTATTATTACCTTTAAGCTTATCATACAGCATCAGGCGTTACCGAATTCCTGTAATCTTAGCTCTTTATTATGGTCAAGCGCCCAGTCTATACTCCAGTAGCTTGTAAATAATAACAGCTTGTTACCCTTTAAATCCTGAACCCGCTTTGTATCGGAAGCTAAATCGAGCTGTTTAGGGTCAACATCGTCATTAAGTATCCAGCGTATAAACTCAAACGGAAGATTTTCCATAATAATCTCGCAGTTATACTCGTTTTCGAGCCTGTACTTTAATACGTCTAATTGAAGTACACCAACTACTCCGACTATTACTTCCTCCATACCTGCGTCAAGCTCTTGGAAAATCTGAATAGCGCCTTCCTGGGCTATCTGATTAATGCCTTTGATAAACTGCTTACGTTTCATAGTATCCTTTTGTCTTACAAGACAAAAATGCTCGGGCGCGAAAGTCGGAATTCCTTTATATTTAACCTTGTGCTTAGCTGTACAGATTGTATCGCCTATCATAAATATACCGGGATCAAACACGCCGATAATATCGCCCGCGTACGCCTCGTCGATAACTTCTCTTTCCTGAGCCATAATCTGCTGAGGCTGAGAAAGTCGCATTTTTTTATTTCCCTGCATATGATAGACGTCCATATCTTTTTCAAACTTACCCGAACAGATTCTCATAAACGCGATTCTGTCACGGTGAGCTTTGTTCATATTAGCCTGAATCTTAAATACAAACGCCGAAAAATCAGAATCTGTTTCCACTATTCCGTCCTCGGTTTCTCTGGGAGTAGGCGGAGGAGTAAGCTTTAAGAACTGTTCTAAGAACGGCTGTACACCGAAGTTGGTTAACGCTGAACCGAAGAACACCGGTGTTAACGAGCCGTTTCTAACCTTTTCTAAATCAAACTCGTCCCCTGCTCCGTCGAGCAGCTCTATCTCGTCGATTAAATCTTGTTTTTTATCCTCGAGCAAATCATCCAGACGGCTGTCGCCGATAGGTATAATTTCTTCCTCAACTTCCTTTTGACCGTTATTAGCGGTAAAAGAAAGTACAGATTTAGTCTCTCTGTCGTAAACTCCCTTAAACTCTTTACCCGAACCGATAGGCCAGTTCATAGGACATGTGTTTATTCCTAAAACGGTTTCAATATCCTCGAGCAAATCAAACGGACTTTGAGCGTCTCTATCCATTTTGTTGATAAATGTTATTATCGGGATATGACGCATTACACATACCTTGAAGAGCTTTTTAGTTTGATTCTCAACACCTTTAGAAGCGTCGATAACCATTACCGCCGAATCGGCAGCCATTAAGGTACGGTAAGTATCCTCAGAGAAGTCCTGGTGTCCGGGCGTATCGAGAATATTAATACAGTATCCGTCATATTTAAACTGCAATACGGAAGATGTAACCGAGATACCTCTCTGTTTTTCAATTTCCATCCAGTCGGAAACCGCGTGTTTAGCAGTTCTTTTACCTTTTACAGAACCCGCAAGGTTAATCGCTCCTCCGTACAGAAGAAGTTTTTCGGTAAGGGTAGTTTTACCCGCGTCAGGATGCGATATGATCGCGAAAGTTCTTCTTTTATCTATCTCTTGTTTTAAATTATCCATAAAAATTGTCATAGCCTTTCAGCCCACAAATAGATTAAAGTTTACCTTACGATGTTACCGTGGGCGGATAAGGCGTAAATGGCAATTAAGCCATCGCTCGTTGTCCGGCACGGACAAACTGAGCGGGCAATACTAATTTGAATCAGTGTGAACTTTCACACTATCCTGAAACCAAACATTAATATTTTACTATTTTTGGCTTGTATATGTCAATAAATAATAAGAAATTTTAAGAAGTTAAAATAATTACACAAATAGGCTTGACAACATTGTAAAAATATTGTAATATAATTGTAATAAAGAATGATTTTTCCTATTTTTTCATATACCTTCCAAATTTGGGGCAGAGACAGAAGTTTCTGCCTCACCCCATTTTATAAGAACTTTTGGAGTAAAAAATGAGTAATTCAATCGGAATCTATATACATGTACCATATTGTCGCAGTAAATGTCCGTACTGCGATTTTTTTAGTATGCGCGGCAATGATTCGGAGTATAAAAATTATACCGCGATTCTTAAAGAGAAGATAATTTATTGGAGCAAAAGGATTGATAAAACCGTTGATACAATTTATATTGGAGGCGGAACTCCGAGTTTAATCGGCGATAAAAACTTAGTTGATATTATTAACAGTATAAAAAACTATTTCACGATAGATAAAAATTCAGAAATCACCGTTGAGGTTAACCCCGAGTCAGCTAAACATCTCAGCTTTGAGAATTTACGCTCAGTCGGAGTTAACAGAATTTCAATCGGACTTCAATCAGCTAATAAAACCGAACTTAAAAAGCTCGGAAGAATCCATAGTCATAAAGACGCGGTAGATACAATTTATCTATCGAAAAACGCCGGGATAGAAAATATCTCTCTTGATATTATGCTCGGAATATCCGAACAAACTTCCGAAAGTTTAAAAAACACGCTCGAATTCTGTGTTGAGTCTGGAATTAAACATATTTCGTCCTATATCCTGAAGCTTGAAGAAAATACTTTTTACTATAAAAACAAGGATAGATATAACTTCCCTGACGATGAAACCACCTCAGATTTTTATCTTGAAACCGTAGATTTTCTTAATAAGAGCGGATTTAATCAGTATGAAATATCTAACTTCGCGGTTAAAGGATACGAGAGTAAGCATAATTTAAAATACTGGAATTTAGACAACTATCTCGGTATAGGACCTGCCGCTCATTCCTTTATTGACGGTAAAAGATTTTACTACAACAGAAGTATAGAGGACTTTAAGAACGATATAATTATTGACGAAGGCTCAGGCGGAAACAAGGAAGAATATATTATGCTTAAACTAAGGCTTAAAAAAGGTCTAAATATCGGAGAATACGAAAAAGCCTTCGGAAAGCTTCCCAAAGACTTTTTCAAAAAAATTGAATTATATACAAACTCAGGATTTACAGAGTATAAAAACGATTATTTAAGCTTTACGCCTAAAGGTTTTCTGGTATCAAATAATATAATTTCGGATTTAATTTAATAATAAAATCTTATAAATTTCATAGTATATAAATCGCAGGCTGTCACATCGTTTGTATCAAGTTCGTTAATTAACAGATAATTTTGAGCAACGGCTAAGAGATAGCCTGTTTTTGAAGTTAAATTATCACTTCCGATTAGAAAATCTATTGTCACTCTCCTGCCGATTTGAGTTCGTATAAATCCGTTTAAATACTGTAAGCTCTCCCTCGTAACCTCGTAAGGTACGAATAAATCTTCCGCTGTGACTCCTTGACTTAAGTTGTTAGGATTATCATCATTCCGCATAGATTCTTCATTAACGATAGCCGGAGTAGGATATTTTTCGCTTTGTTCTTTAGTTATAGGCTGGTACATCTGCATAGGATTTCCGTAAATCGGGCTTGAATCTCTGAAAGCTGTTTCGTTATTGGCAGTCTGTAGAGCTTGATCACGGTCGGGATTTGGTGAGCGGTCAGCCGCTAACTGTTCTAATGTCGGTACAGGAACCTGATTAGAAATTACGTTACTAACGCATTGTCCTCCGAGACATCTGTTAAGATTATATAAATCATTAAGGTCAATACTGTTTAAATCATTCGCGTTATTGTGTTCATTGTTGCTGGTCATAATTACCTCCAATTAAGTATCTTTATACGCTTCGGTGGGAGCGTAAAAGCAGTGCTTACCTACTTTGTTATAAATAATTCCTACTTTAGACGGAAAATAATTCGGACATTTTGAGGAATAAGGATTGAAAAAGAAAAGAGAATTACCGACCGAAGAAGTTGTATTACCCGCTAATGCCCAGTCAGCGATTTCGTAATGAATATCTGTAGGGTTCATATTATAAATATTTTGGGTATTATTTTCGGTACGTGTACAGACAAACTGTCCTTTCTGAAGAATAATAGCCCTGACGTTTCCGCCGTTGGACACACGAGCAAATTCGCCGTCTTTTGCGTAGACACGATTCATTACAACAGACGCGACCGCTCTCATACCTTCAACGCCCTCCCCGCCCGATTCGCATTGTATTAATCTGGCGAGAAGCTCCCTGTCGGAATAAGCCATATTTAACCACCGTCCTATTCATTTTTATAGTATGCTGAAAACTAACACTTGACAAAATTAAATTTTACAAGTAAAATCTATATGGTAAACACGGAGACGTATCGAAGTGGTCATAACGGGGCTGACTCGAAATCAGTTAGGGAGCAATCCCCCGCGAGTTCGAATCTCGCCGTCTCCGCCATTAAAATTGGACATACCCAAACGGGTATGTCCAATTTTTTATAAGTAAAGGCGAGATTCGAAAGGACGTTAAGAAAACAGTCCGGTGGACTGTTTTTAGTCCGTAGCGTTTATGATACATTCCTAACAACAAGCCGTATGGTTCGAGATTTAAATTCTCGCGTAGATGTAATAATCGCCGTCTCCGACACGATTCTATAAACGGTGAGATTCGAAAGGACGTTAAGAAAACAGTCCGGTGGACTGTTTTTAGTCCGTTACGACGCTGTTAGTTGTAAATATGATTTTAACATACAGTTATTTTGGTTGACAATAATTCGATAACAATTAATCAAATTAATGAATATGTCTAATTTTATTACAGCATTTTTTATTGATTAATGCGTTAAAATATGGTATATTAATATAAGTTGTTTTTTTACAACCGTAACTCTAATTATAATTTTAAGAGGGATAGCTTATGGCTAAAGAAATTTTAGACGCGATAATTAACGCGGAAGATGAATGTAAAACAAGAGAAACAGAAGCTAAAGCAGAAGCTCAGGCTCGTATAAAAGACGCCGAAGCTAAGGCTCAAAAGCTTATAGCTGACGCCGAAGCAAAAGCCAAAGCGGAAGCCGATAAAATAATTTCCCAAGCCGAGAAAAACGGCGAGGAATATTTTAACAAGGCTAAAGACGCCGCTTCAGGCAAATGCGGGATTATTTCTCAGTCAGCTAAAAAGAACAAACAAACTGTTATTAAACAATCGGTTGACGCGTTGTTAAATTAACTTATTTTTCTGTAAAGTGTGGTGATGCCGATTGGCTAAACTTAAAATGAAAAAAATAAGGATTGTTGCGCTGAGAGAAGATCGAAAACGGCTTCTTGAACATATTCAGGACAGCGCCTTAATCCAGGTTACTAAGGTCGAAAAGCTGAAAAAAGGTTTTTCAAAGATCGACGTAACTCCTCAGATGCAGGTATTCGAAAGGAATGTTACGCTGTGTGAAAACGCGCTTACTATTCTCGATGAGTACGCTAGAGAGAAACAAGGACTTCTATCCTCTTTCGCGGGTAGAAAAGAAGTCGATCCCGACGATATCGGAGTATTAGCTTCTAAATCCGGAGAGTTAATAGAGGTTTGTCGTAAAATTACGGACTATAAAAAGACGATTACCGATAACGAAGCCGAGCAGGTAAGAATAAAAACCTCACTCGCTCAACTAGAGGTGTGGCAAAATCTTGATATTCCGATTAATACGAACGACACAAAATCTACCGCTGTATTCATAGGAACACTTCCTGTTAAGTACGACGAAACAACACTCTCGAAGTCTATCGCCGAACAAAATTCAAAGCTTGAATTTGAGTTTGAGATTCAACACAGCGAGGATAACCTGACATGTTTTGTTCTATTTACACCGTTAAGCCAAAAGAAAATGGCTGAGGATGTTTTAAGGACTTTGGGATTCGCAAGACCGATGACTGCTACCGCTCATACTCCGAAGATTAAATCCGAAAGATTAACCAAGCGGAGCAGCGAGCTTATCGCCGAAAACGAAAAAGCGGTTGAAAGTATAATTAAACTTTCGAGCAGACGCGAGGAAATTAAAACTACTCAGGATTATTTCAGAATCAGAGCGGATAAATACAACGTAATCAACGAACTTGAACACACTAAACACGTATTCGTTATAAACGGATATGTTCCCGAGGAAGATTTAGAAAAGCTAAAGGCTTTATGCGAAAGGGTTTCAACATGTTATATTGAAGCCGAGGACGCCGAGGACGACGCTCCCGTTAAACTTAAAAACAACAGGTTCGCGGCTCCCGCTCAGGGAATACTCACAATGTACGCCGCTCCTTCTCGCTCGGATATAGACCCTACACCGCTTCTGGCATTTTTCTTCTATTTCTTCTTCGGAATGATGTTTTCGGACGCGGGATACGGACTATTGATGGTAATCGCGATCGGAATTGTGCTAAAGATATTTAAGCCTGACAAAAAAATGCGAAATAATTTAAAGCTTTTCCAATACTGCGGTATTTCGACATTTTTCTGGGGGCTGATATTCGGAAGCTTTTTCGGAGACGCTCCCGTTGTATTATACAAATACTTCACAGGCGTTGAAATGACTATGAAGGATTTTCTGCCGTGGCAAACGCTGGATCCGCAAAAAGACGCTTTGGTTTTGATGGTAATATCAATCGCGTTCGGTTTAGTACATATCTTAGTCGGTATGGGATGTAAGTTCTATATCTGCTTTAAAGAAAAAGATTACGCGGCGGCGTTTTTTGATACGGGGCTTTGGATGCTTATGCTTATAGGCTTCGGAGTACTTGCCACGGGAATGGTTTTCGGTCAGACATTACTTTATATCGGAGCGGGAATCGCAATAGCGTGCGCCGTAGGATTGGTACTCACGCAAGGCAGGAGCAAAAAAGGCTTCGGTAAAGTTATAGGCGGAATCGCTTCTCTGTACGATGTGACGAGTTATATAAGCGACCTTTTAAGTTACTCAAGACTTTTGGCGCTCGGCTTAACCACGGGAGTTATGGCTCAGGTGTTTAATATGCTTTCGACGATGTTCGGCAAAGGAATAGTAGGCACGGTATTTATGATAATTATTTTTATAGTTGGGCACGCCGTAAATATCGGCTTAAACGCTTTAGGCTCTTACGTACATACAATGAGACTTCAGTATGTAGAAATGTTCAGTAAATTTTACGAGGGCGGCGGAAAAGAATTTGAACCGTTTTCCCTTAACAGTAAATATATAAAAATCAAGGAGGAAAAATAATATGTTTACAAATGGTATGTTTTTCGCGCTTGTAGGCGCTTCAATCGCTACGGCATTAGCAGGCTTCGGTTCAGCTAAAGGTGTAGGCGCTGCCGCTCAGGCTTCTATGGGAGTTCTTTCTGAGGATTCTTCAAAATTCGGTAAGATGCTCGTTTTAACACTTCTCCCGGGTACACAGGGACTTTACGGATTTATCGTGGGATTCCTTATTCTCGTTAACTGCGGTGTATTAGGCGGAGCTGTTCCCAACATCGCTCAGGGACTTGCTTTCTTAGGCGCGTCGCTCGCTATCGGTATTGGCGGTATGGTTTCAGGCTTTGCTCAGGGTAAGGCGGCTGTATCGGGTATCGCTATGAGCGCTAAGGACGACAGAAACTTCTCTAAAGCTATGGTATCGGTAACTCTCGTTGAGATTTACGCGCTTCTCTCATTTATCGTATCACTTCTTGTTGTTATTTCAGTACCCGGTTTAAAGATTTAATTACAATAACGAGAAAGGCGGTGTCTGTATGAACGGTGGAGAAAAAATACTGAACCGTATTAAAGCTGACGGTGATAAGGTTGCCGAAGAAATATTATTAAAAGCCGATAAAAAATGCGGTGAGATATTATCCGAAGCAGAAATACAGGCTGAAAAATCATCAAAAGATATAATTGAAAAAGCTAAAGATAAAGTAAAACAGATAGATAAATCCTCAAAGAGCCGTTGCGAGCTTGAAATCCGCAACTCTGTTTTAAGACAAAGACGAGTTGAAATCGACAAAACTCTCGCTGAGATAGAATCCTATCTTTTAAATCTCGACGACACAAAGTACTTTGGTTTCTTATATAACCTCGCAAAGACATTAAATGTAACAAGCGGCGAAGTTTATCTCAACAAAAAGGATTTAGCCCGTATTCCTGCTGATTTTAAAGATAAGTTTAATGAGGTGGGAATTGAGATTACCGTCGCTGATAATACAGTCGATATCCCGGGCGGATTTATACTTAAAAACGGTAATATTGAGGAAAATATGGCAATTGACGCTGTTATTATGTCTAACAGAGATAAGCTCGAGGATATAATAAGCAGAGAGCTTTTTAAGTAGGAGGGTTCAATGGGTTTATCATATGAATTTTCCGTAGGTTCAGTCAGAGCCAGAGAAAAAAATCTGCTCAATTCTTCCGATTTAGAGCAGCTTCTTTCCTATGATAACCTTAACGATTTAGTACGTTATCTTAACGATAAAGGATACGGCGAAGGTAAAACCGTAAACGAGGTTTTAGAAAACCGTACTAAAGATGTATGGGATTATTTAAAGAGCGTAGCTCCTGATTTCAACATTTTTAATCCTTTTATAATAGCTAACGACGCTCATAACTTTAAGGTTATAATCAAAGGAATTATGTCGGGCAGAAAGAGGGATGATTTATTAATCTCCCCTGTTACAATAGATACCGATGATTTACAGGAAGCGGTCGAGCACAAGCGTTTCGATAAGCTTCCCGAGTGGATTTCTAAACCCGCTAAAGAAGCTTACGGGATTATTACTCATAAATCCGACGCGAGAGAATGCGACGCTGTTATCGACGTAGCGGTAATGGAGCGTATGCTGGAGACGGTGAAAGAGTATAAATCGGATTTTTTGACCGAATATTTTAACACGCTCGTGTTTTATAACAATATTAAAATCTGTATAAGAAGCTCTAAAACCCGCGTAGACGCCGATTATTTAAATAAGGCTTTATGTGAGGTAAAGGATTTCAGGAAAACTTATTTAATCTCGGCTGTACTTAAAGGTGAAGAAGCTCTACTCGACGCGCTTTCAAAATACAGCGATTACGATTGCAAAGAAGCCGCCGAGTGTTATAAGTCATCTCCTTCCGAGTTTGAGAAGTTTGTGGATAACAAGCTTATAACTATGGCTGTTGAAAGCTGTAAAAGAGCGAGTGAAGGTCCCGAACCGCTTATAGGTTATTATCTCGGCTTCGAAACAGAAAAAAAGATAATCCATATTATCGAAAGCGGTATTGCTACCAATACGAACAAAGAGAAAATCAGAGAAAGGCTGCGTGAGATTTATGGCTAAAAATATCGCCGTCATAGGCGACAGCGAGAGCATAAAAGGCTTTTCCGCGATTGGACTCGAGATTTTTCCGTGTGACAGCTTTGACGAAGCTTCAAAGGTACTGAGGAATTTAGCCGACAGCGGCAATTACTCTATTATCTATCTAACCGAGGAAGTTTTTATCAATACGGAAAAAGAGCGTTTAAGATACGAGGAACAGATTACCCCCGCTATTATTCCTATCCCGGGTGTAAAAGGTAATAAAAATACAGGAATAAAACGACTGTCGTCCTTTGTGGAAAAAGCAGTCGGCTCAGATATAATCTTCAACAATTGAGGTGTATAGTTTGAAAACAGGTACTATTACTAAAGTCGCGGGACCTCTCGTTATAGCCGAGGGTATGCGTGACGCTAATATGTTCGACGTTGTACGAGTTAGTAAACAGCGTCTTATAGGTGAAATAATTGAAATGCACGGCGACCAGGCTTCGATTCAGGTTTACGAAGAAACCTCGGGCCTCGGTCCCGGTGAAACGGTAGAATCAACAGGTATGCCTCTTTCTGTTGAATTAGGTCCGGGCCTTATCGGTTCTATTTACGACGGTATCCAAAGACCGCTTAACGAAATTATGAAAGTAGCCGGTACTAACCTTACAAGAGGCGTAGATGTACCGTCGCTCGACCACGAAAAAAAATGGAGCTTCTCTCCCCTTGCTAAAGTCGGCGACGTAGTTAAAGCGGGCGATGTATTAGGTACTGTAGAGGAAACCGCCGCTGTACAGCATAAAATCCTCGTTCCGAACAAAGTGAGCGGTACAGTTGAGTCAATTAACGAAGGCGAATTTACTATTGACGAAGTTGTAGCTAAAATTAAAACAGACGACGGAATTAAAGAAATAAAAATGTTCACAACATGGCCTGTAAGAAACGGCAGACCTTATAAAAAGAAGCTCTCTCCCGATATTCTCCTGACTACAGGTCAAAGACCTATTGATACGCTTTTCCCGCTCGCTAAGGGCGGTGTAGCCGCTGTACCTGGTCCTTTCGGTTCGGGTAAAACTGTAGTTCAGCACCAGCTCGCTAAATGGGCGGCCGCGGATATTATCGTATACATAGGTTGCGGCGAACGCGGTAACGAGATGACCGACGTACTCAACGAGTTCCCCGAGCTTAAAGACCCGAGAACAGGAAACTCGCTTATGGAGAGAACTGTTCTAATCGCCAACACTTCCGATATGCCTGTCGCGGCTCGTGAGGCTTCTATCTATACAGGTATTACAATCGCCGAGTATTTCAGAGATATGGGTTATACTGTAGCTCTGATGGCTGACTCCACATCGCGTTGGGCTGAGGCTCTTAGAGAGATGTCGGGACGATTAGAAGAAATGCCCGGCGAAGAAGGCTACCCCGCGTATCTCGGAAGCCGGCTCGCTCAGTTCTACGAGAGAGCGGGACGAGTTATAGTAAACGGCACGGAGGATACCGAAGGCGCGCTTTCGGTTATCGGCGCGGTATCGCCCCCCGGCGGTGATATTTCCGAACCTGTATCACAGGCGACATTACGTATTGTAAAAGTGTTCTGGGGACTTGACGCCAACCTCGCGTATAAACGCCACTTCCCCGCTATTAACTGGCTTACGAGTTACTCATTATATACAGACCAGCTCGAAAAATGGTATACCGAGAACGCCGCTCCCGACTTTATGGAGCTTAGAGGACGACTTCTCGCGCTACTCCAGGACGAAGCCGAGCTCGAGGAAATCGTAAACCTCGTAGGTATGGACGCTCTTTCGGCTCCGGACAGATTAAAGCTTGAATCCTCGCGTTCAATCAGAGAGGACTATCTGCATCAGAACGCGTTTGACCCCACAGATACATACACCTCAATAAAAAAACAGGTGCTTATGATGAGAGCTATTTTAAGCTACTACGACAAGGCGCTTGAGGCTTTAAATAACGGCGCTAATATAGAAATGCTCGTAAATCTTCCGGTACGTGAGCGTATAGGAAGATATAAATACGAGCCTGAAGATAAGATAGAAAGCGAGTTTGAGTCGATTGAATCTCAGCTCGTTAGCGAAATCGAAGATGTACTGAAAAGGAGTGATGACTGATGCCTAAGGAGTATCGTACAATACAAGAGGTAGCAGGTCCTCTTATGATGGTAAGTGACGTTGATAACGTTAAATACGACGAGCTCGGAGAAATCGAACTGCCGAGCGGAGAAACCAGAAGATGTAAGGTTCTCGAGGTTAACGGCAGCAACGCTTTAGTACAGCTTTTCGAATCGGCTTCGGGCATAAACCTTGCGGGTTCTAAGGTAAGATTTTTAGGACGCTCTATGGAACTTCCCGTATCTCCTGATATGCTCTCGAGAGTATTTGACGGACTTGGCAATCCTATTGACGACGGCCCCGCGCTTATTCCGGAAAAAAGAATGGATATTAACGGCACGCCTATGAATCCCGCGGCAAGAAACTATCCTCAGGAGTTTATTCAGACGGGCGTATCAGCTATCGACGGACTTAATACGCTCGTTAGAGGACAGAAGCTGCCTATCTTCTCGGCGTCGGGACTTCCCCACGCTCAGCTCGCGGCTCAGATCGCGCGTCAGGCAGCGGTTAGAGGTAAGGATGAACAGTTCGCGGTTGTTTTCGCGGCTATGGGTATTACGTTCGAGGAAAGCAACTACTTTATTGAATCGTTTAGAGAAACCGGCGCTATCGACAGAACAGTTATGTTCGTAAACCTCGCTAACGACCCGGCTATCGAGCGTATCGCTACACCGCGTATGGCTCTTACAGCCGCCGAGTATTTAGCGTTCGACTTAAATATGCACGTACTCGTAATTCTTACCGATATCACAAACTACGCCGACGCGTTGCGTGAGGTTTCGGCAGCTCGTAAGGAAGTACCGGGACGACGCGGATATCCGGGTTATATGTACACTGACCTTGCTACATTGTATGAGAGAGCGGGTAGATTAAGAGGTAAAGATGGTTCTATTACTCTAATCCCGATATTAACAATGCCCGAGGACGATAAAACTCATCCTATACCCGACCTTACAGGATACATCACGGAGGGACAGATTATCTTATCTCGTGAACTTTACAGAAAAGGCGTTACTCCGCCTATCGATGTTCTCCCCTCATTATCACGTCTAAAGGATAAAGGTATCGGACCCGGACGTACCAGAAAAGACCACGCGGCTACTATGAACCAGCTTTTCGCGGCTTACGCGAGAGGTAAAGACGCCAGAGAGCTAATGGTAATTTTAGGAGAAGCGGCTCTTACCGATATGGATAAAAAGTACGCCGAGTTCGCGGAAGCGTTCGAAAGAGAATATGTATCTCAGGGCTACGACTCTAACCGTTCTATCGAGGAAACTTTAGATATCGGTTGGAAACTGCTCGAGATATTACCTCGAAGCGAGCTTAAGCGTATTAAAGACGATATGCTTGACGAATTCTACGGAAAACAATAATCATTATTTGAAGGTGCTATTATGGCAGTAATGAATGTAAATCCAACTCGTATGCAGCTTACTAAGCTTAAAAAACAGCTTGTAACCGCCGTACGCGGACATAAAATGCTAAAGGATAAGCGTGACGAGTTAATGAGACAGTTTCTCGACCTTGTAAGAGAAACAAGGGATTTAAGAGAAAAAGTTGAAAAACAGCTCAAAAGCTGTAACTATCATTTTGTTAACGCGAGCGCTGTTATGTCTAAGGAGTCCTTAGACGCGTCGCTGATGTCGCCTAAACAGCAGATAAAAATTGAGCAAAATGTTAAAAACGTAATGAGCGTAGAGATACCCGATTACGATTACAGCACTCGTACAAGCGACGACGGAGACATATTCCCCTACGGCTTCGCTTTTACGTCCTTTGAACTCGATGACGCTGTTACATCCCTCAATAATGTACTTCCCGATTTAATCAAGCTCGCTCAATACGAGAAAAGCTGTGAGCTTATGTCGATAGAAATCGAAAAAACAAGACGCAGAGTTAACTCGCTCGAACACGTAATGATTCCCAGATATCAGGATACAATTAAATACATAAGTATGAAGCTCGAGGAAAACGACAGAAGCAGCCGTACAAGACTTATGAAGGTTAAGGATATGCTTCTTGACAAGGCTCATAATTACTCGGGTACTCAGGCATAAAATCAGGCTGATTCAAATATGATGAATCTGTCAAGCGAAAGTAGACATGACCTGACCCCCGAAAGTTAGACCAAAAACTAACTTTCGGGGGATTTTTTATG
>CAMHQC010000025.1 GCA_946187325.1 uncultured Clostridia bacterium | reverse complement strand
CCGCTAAACTACTACGCTTATAATATTATGTCCAACTTTCGGGGGTCACATCAAATCGCAAGTCCCTTGTTTACGTTTATGATATTATTTTGCTTTAGTAAACTTAGCGTCGAATAATGTAAGCTCTGTACTCTTTTTGCCGAGCTTATAGGGGATATCTGTATCCTTCTTGGAGTCATCGTAATATGTAACCTTAATATTCTTTTTGCTTGTGTCTACTGTATAAACGCCGTTGGTAGTGATTTTACCCTGCAGGCTGTCTACTACTACACTGCAAGTACCGTCCTCGTTAAAGGTGTAGATGTTGTTGTTTTTATAAACGTCCTTGTAGTTCCACGCGCCTGTAATGCCCTTAACAGCCTTAAAGTCTTTGCTTACCTTGAGTTCAGGCGTTGTAACCGAAGCGCTCTTGAGCTTCTGAGCTGAACTCTGAGCGGCTGTCTTTGCCTTTAAGGTGAGAGTCTTACCTGTGAAAGCATTACCCTCAATACTGTACTCGTACGGAGTTTCCATACCGCCCGAAACAGCGATTGTAATGTATTTCTTATTTTCGTCAGGTGTAGACGCGCTGTCTGTAGAGTATTTCCATTCGCCGTTAATCTGAACAGTACCGAAAGAAATAGTTAAAACTCCGTCCTTGTTAAAGGTGAAATATCTCGTAATTTCTTTCTGCTCTGTAGCTGTGGATTTAGTATCTACGGTAGTAGGGGTCTTTTCTGTTAAAGCCCATGTTCCCTCAATACTGTTGTTGAAGAAGAAGTAATAAACTCCCGCCGCGATTAATGCTATTACAAGAATACAAGCCGCGATAATAAGCGGTTTCTGAATAACGCTTTTTTTCTTAGGCATTAAATCCGTAACTGCCGGAGCTGCCTCGCCATCGGGTTCGCTTACCTCGTCAACAACGCTTTCATCATTTTCTGTTTTATCAGATAAAACCTCTGAATCAACTTCTTCGTTAGTTACCGTTTCTTCAACCGGAGTCTCTACAGCTTCGGTTTCGGTATTTTCAGGCTCGGTCTCAGCGCCGTCGAGTTCGGCGTTTTCGAGCTTTTCAAAATCTTCCATTATGATACCTCCTTAAAATATCTTATTAATAATACTATATTTTATGGTAAAAATCAAGATTTTTGTCTAAATTGTAAAAATAACAAAAATTTGTTAATTATATTAGAATTTTCTTGAAAAAGTAATTGAAAAAAACACACGGTTGTGGTATATTAAAATCGATATTTTATGTGACTTAATACGCTTTTGTGTGCCCGTGATAAAAGCGTAAAGGTACTTAAATAATATTTACGGGCGGAAAGGCTATGGCGATTTTATGGATTTTATGGACAATTATAATTTATGGCTTGAAAAAGCCGTAGAGGACAAAGATTTAATCACAGAGCTAAAAAGTATTAAAGATGACGAAAAAGAGATTTACGAAAGATTTTACAGAAGTCTTGAGTTCGGTACGGCGGGACTTCGCGGTGTAATCGGCGCGGGAACTAACAGAATGAATATCTACGTAGTACGTCAGGCTACTCAGGGACTCGCTAACTACGTTCTTAATAAATACGGCAAGGGCGCTGTCGCTATTTCTCACGACAGCCGTATCAAAGCCGACCTGTTTATGAACGAAGCGGCTAAGGTTTTGGCGGCTAACGGTATTAAGGTTTATATCACCTCCGAACTCCAGCCCACACCTGTACTTTCTTATCTCGTTAGATATTTTAAATGTCAGGCGGGTATTATGGTTACAGCGAGCCACAACCCCGCTAAGTATAACGGATATAAGGCTTACGGCGAGGACGGTTGCCAGATGACTGATGTGGCGGCTGACGCTGTATATGAAGAAATTAGCAAGCTCGATATGTTCGAGGATGTTAAGACTATGGACTTGAATGAGGCTTTAGATAAAGGTCTTGTTGAGTATGTAGGCGATGAGGTATATACAAGTTATATCGAAGAAGTTAAGAAACAGCAGGTTAACCCCGGCGTATGCGCGGGCGCTGATCTTAAGGTTGTTTATACGCCGCTTAACGGTTGCGGTAATAAGCTTGTACGCCGTATTCTTAAAGAAATTGGCGTTAAAGATGTAACTATCGTAAAGGAGCAGGAGCTTCCCGACGGAAACTTTACCACCTGTCCTTATCCTAACCCCGAGTACAAAGAGGCTTTACAGAAGGGGTTGGAGCTTTGCGAAGAAGTTAAACCCGACCTGCTTTTAGCTACCGACCCCGACTCCGACCGTGTAGGTATCGCGGTTAAGGACCACGACGGAAGCTACCGGCTTATTACAGGTAACGAGGACGGTATTATGCTTACCGATTATATTCTCTCTAACCGCAAGGCTAACGGAACACTTCCCGAAAAGCCCGTTGTAGTTAAGACTATCGTTACCTCTAAGCTCGTAGAAAAGCTTTGCGAAAAGTACGGCGCGGAGCTGAAAAACGTGCTTACAGGCTTTAAGTATATCGGCGAGGTTATCTTAGGGCTTGAAAAGAATAACGAAGAGGACAGATATATGTTCGGTTTCGAGGAAAGCTACGGCTATCTTTCGGGAACATATGTAAGAGATAAAGACGCTGTAGTAGCTTCTATGCTTATCTGCGAAATGGCGGCAACTTATAAAAAACAGGGTAAAACCTTAGCTCAGGTTATCGACGGACTTTACGAGGAGTTCGGTTATTATATGAATAAAACCTTATCGTTCGAGTTTGACGGAGCCGAGGGTATGCAGAAGATGGCTGATATTATGAGCAATCTCCGCGATAACGCTCCCGCTGAAATTTCCGGCAAAAAGGTTGTTAAAACCGCCGACTATAAGCTCAGCGTAGAGAAAGATATTCTTACAGGCGAAGAAAAAACTATCGACCTTCCTAAGTCAAACGTACTCCAGTACAATCTCGACGGGGAACATATGGTAATCGTTCGCCCCAGCGGTACCGAGCCGAAGATTAAGATTTATCTGACAGCGGTCGGAGCTGATAAAGCCGACGCTTCCGATATTATCGACGAGCTCGCCTCCGCGGTAGAGAAAATCTTAGGTGTATAAATAGAAAATAAACAAAGAGGCAGTTTGAAACTGCCTCTTTTTTACTCTATAGGAAATTACTCAAAATTTGTATAAAAATTCAAGTGAAACTGTGTTTAGGGAAAGAACATCTTACCTAACTCCTATAGAGCAAAAAATATTTATATTGTCCGCTCAGTAGCACGCTGCGCGCGCACGAGCGATGACTATACGAAAGCGGACGCGCCGATTGCGCGCGCTTTCTTATCTGTAAATTCTGCTCAGCAACACTAAGTCGGCGTTGCTGATTTTTTTATCGCGGTTGATATCCGCCGCAATTTTATAAACGCCATTTAGCTTTTGTTGACCGAGTAAATGCTTAAACAATAAGCCTTCGTCCCTCGAGTTTACGTTGCCTTCGCCTGTAACGTCGCCCCTTACTATAAACGTAAAATTCACCGAAGCGTTACCTTTAATGAAACTTACTTTCGTGTTGGTATAAAGCTTTCCGCTTCTTCTGCCTTTAAAGCTGATTTCGTAACCGTCGTACTCTATCCCGCTTTTAAAATCAGCTATTGTCGTGCCTTGGTTTACGTAAATATATTTTTTATTGTGCTTGAAGTTTTTAAGATTAATACCTTTTAAGGCGTTTGAATTACCGTTTTTTTCGAATAGCTCCGACTGAGATAAAAGCGTAACGTTGTAATTTTTGTCAATCAAAACAGCCTTGGAATCGTATGAGCTCAAGGCGTAAACCAAGCTTTCTAACCCGCGCTCGCTCACAAGCGAGCCGTTTTTATCATAAATGTAAAGCGTTTTATCGTTGCAATACACTAAATACTTTCCAACCTCACAGGCTTTGTTCATTCCGTTTTTGCTGACGGAAATTATCCTCTTAACGCCGCCGCTTATCCTGTAGATGTTACCGTAATAATCACCTATATAATTGTCAGAAATTCTGTAGAAATACGAAGTGTTTGTTCCGCTTAATAACAGCGTTTGGGTAGAGGAGGTCACTTTATAAACAGCCTTGCCTGAAAACGCGAGGGCGTAGTCGCTAAACGGAATCAGCCTGTTCACTTTAGCGCCAAAAGTCTTAATAGATTTTCCCGATTTATTAAAAACCTGAATTTTATTTTTGGAGTTAATAATAAAAATATTACCGCTCGTATCGGTTGAGATAAAAGTATTCCTGTCGGTATTGATATTCGAAAGTCTTACCGTCGAGGATTTACCGTCTGTAGATTTATAAAGATAACGTATTTTGTTACTGCCGCTTTCCGTAAGCGTGTAAACCGTATTGCCTATAGCGCAGCAAGCGTTTATTCTATCACTAAAACTGTACGTATATCCTTTCTTATACGGAAGAAGCCTGTCTGTTTCAAGAGTGTTAGATTTCGGCTTTAAAACGAAAAGGTATTTTCCGTCGTTATAAATAGCGTCTGTGTCGGAATCCGCCCGAGCTGAATACACACCCGATACGATAACTGTAATAAACATCAGCATTAAAGAAATATATGCCTTAAAAATTCTCATTTTATCTAACCCAAAAATATGTAAAAAAAGCCGCGATAAACACGGCTTAATTCGTCAATCCATCTCCCAGTTGTGCCATATGTTAAAGTTGAGTTTAAAAAACTCAATCTAATTATTTGTAATTTTACTGATACTATCTATAAAGTCATCCATTTCAACAAAAACTACTTCTACAATTATAGACCAATTAATCCCGTCATAATCGTGAACTAATCGGTGTCTGAGACCTGAAACAACATTCCAAGAAATCTCAGGATAAGATTCCTTGAACTCGTGACTAAGCATATAAACCTGTTCACCTATATTATAAAGCGGAGTTGTAACCGCCCATTGTGAAAACTCGTCGTTTAAAAGTAATTCCCGCGTAATGTTATGCTTTTCAATTTGTTCTTTTAAAGATTGCCAAGTTTCAATAATTTTCTTGACGCGCTCTTTATCTGAGATTTTCATGCGATTTTTATACCATCTTTCATTAAACTTTCGTAGAATGAAGTTCCTTTATTAATTTCACAAATTTCAAAAACATCAACATCCGTACCGAGCATATCTCTCAGTTCCTCGGCAAAAGCGAAGATATTAGATTTTTTAAAATCTTTTCCGCCGAAAACAACTACATCAACGTCAGACTCAGATGTTTCGTCGCCTCTTGCGTAGGAGCCGAACAGCAGAGCTGATTCCGCGTTATAACGAGTTAGCAGAGTTTTAACGCATTTTTCAATATAAGATTTAGTCGGCATATCCTCACTTCCTTTTGTAAATGTTGTTTTTATTATTATACGTTACATAAAAAACTATGTCAAGAAAAAAGCGGAAGCATTGCGCTCCCGCTGAAATTTTATTAATCCATCTCCCAGTTGTGCCATACGTTCTGGATATCGTCGTTATCCTCGAACATATCGAGCATTTTCTGCATATTTACCTTGGACTCCTCGTCGTCGAGCTTAGTGTAGTTGTTGGGAACCATCTCAACCTCAGCCGAAGCGAAGGTATAGCCTAAGCCTGAAAGGTCATCTCTTACCGCGCCGAAGTCCGAGGGCTCTGTATAGATGGTGAAGATATCCTCGTCAGCCTCAAAGTCCGAAGCGCCCGCCTCTAAAGCGTCCTCCATAACCTTATCCTCGTCAGCCTCGAGGTCCTCTCTCTCGATAACTAAAACGCCCTTTTTCTCGAACATAAAGGTAACGCATCCCTGTGTACCCATATTTCCGCCGAATTTATCGAAGTAATGTCTAACTTCACCCGCGGTTCTGTTTCTGTTATCGGTAAGCGCCTCTACGATTACGGCGATACCGTTAGGACCGTATCCTTCGTAAGTAACCGATTCGTAGTTAGCGGAGTCGCTGTCGCCCGCGGCTTTCTTAATAATACGGTCAATGTTGTCGTTAGGCACATTGTTAGCCTTAGCCTTAGCTATAACGTCGCGGAGTTTAGCGTTAAGGCTCGGGTCGGCGCTTCCGCCTTCCTTAACCGCTACGATAAGCTCACGACCGATTTTAGTGAATATCTTAGCTCTCGCCGCGTCATTCTTTCCTTTTTTCTGTTTAATTGTACTCCATTTATTATGTCCTGACATAAAATCATTCCTTTACCTATAAAATCACGTACTATTATATACGATTATACCGTGAAAATCAAGTTTTAAAATATCTCACCTAAAAAGTTACAAAATAGTTACAAAAGCATTGTGTTTTTAAACGCTTAGTGTTAGAATATAAACTGAAAAAATGTAGGAAAGGATGTTGTTATGATTCATTCAATGACAGGCTTCGGAAGATTCGAAGGTCAGGTTAACGGAAGAAGTATTACTCTCGAGATAAAAAGCGTTAACCACCGCTATTTTGAGTTTTCCTGCCGTCTTACCAGAGGCTACAGCTTTCTGGAAGAAAAACTGAAATCATATATATCTTCTAAGGTATCGAGGGGTAAGGTCGATATGTTCGTATCTATCACCGAGCCCGAGGATACTCCCGCCGAGGTTCAGATTAATCACAATCTCGCTTCGGGATATATTAACGCTTTAAAGGAACTTAGCGATACCTATAATATCCTAAATACAGTCACTGCTGTTGATGTAGCCCGCTATCCCGATGTGCTTACTGTTAATAAGGCGAGCGAGGACGAGGATGTTGTATGGAACGATGTTAAAGAAGCTCTCGACAGCGCGCTCGAGGATTTCCTGGCTATGAGAAAGAGCGAGGGTGAACGCCTGAAAGCCGATGTGCTCGGCAGAGCCGAAACTATTATGGATATCGTATCTAAAATAGAAAAGCGTTCTCCCGAGACGGTTAAGGAATACCGGTCGCGTCTAAAGGATAAAATCGAGGAGATTTTACAGAATAAGGATTATGACGAGCAGAGGGTTATTACCGAGGTCGCGATTTACGCCGACAAGGTAGCCGTTGACGAGGAAACCGTCCGTTTAAGAAGCCACTTCGAACAGCTTAACGCCTACTTAAACGACGATAAGCCCGTCGGCAGAAGCATAGATTTTCTTATTCAGGAAATGAACCGAGAGGCTAATACGATCGGCTCTAAGGTCAGGGACGCCGAGCTGGCGCAGCAGGTAGTCAAGATTAAAAACGAAATCGAAAAAATCAGAGAGCAGATTCAAAACATCGAGTAACGGGGGAAATATGAAGCTTATTAATGTTGGTTACGGAAATATGGTTTCCGCTTCTAAGATAGTCGCGGTAGTTTCGCCCGACTCAGCTCCCGTAAAAAGAATTGTTCAGGAAGCTAAAGCCAAGGGAATAGCCGTAGACGCTACGTGCGGAAGAAAGTGCAAGGCGGTAATCGTTACCGACAGCGACCACGTTGTTCTTTCGGCGTTATCTCCAGAAGCTATCGGCAACAGAAGCGAGGATGACTAAATGGAAAAAGGAAAACTTGTTGTATATTCAGGCTGCTCGGGCGTAGGCAAGGGAACTATTATGAAAGAGCTTCTTCGGAAAAATGATAATATCAAGCTCTCCGTTTCCTGTACTACAAGAGCACCGAGGGATGAAGATACCGAAGGCGTTACCTACTATTTTTTAACGGTTGACCGTTTTAAAGAGCTCATAAACGAGGACGGCTTTTTAGAGTACGCTGTTTTTTGCGACAATTATTACGGAACCCCTAAAAAGCCCGTCGATGAGCTTTTAGCTAAGGGATACGATGTATTTCTTGAGATTGAGGTTGACGGCGCGATGCAGGTAATGAAGAAACGTCCCGACTGTATAAGTATATTTATAACTCCGCCGTCTATGGAGGAGCTCGAGAACCGTTTACGCGGCAGAGGCTCCGAGGACGAGGAGACTATAAAAAAACGTATGGCTCGCGCTAAGGAAGAAATGGAGTTTAAAAAGTACTATAAATACTCCGTTTTAAACGATAATGTTGAGCGCGCGGCAGACGAAGTATTATCTATTCTAAATAAAGAAAAAACTAACTAGGAGTAATTTAATATGAAAAAAGTAAATGTTGACGAATTATTCGAAGGTAAGGCGAGCCGTTACGCGCTCGTTATCGGTGTAGCTAAGAGAGCCCGCCAGATTACTAAGGATTTTGAGGAGCAGGAAGTTATCACCGATGAAAAGGCTGTACTTCTCGCGATTGACGAGATTAAAAACCACAAGGTAAATATTCTCCAGCCCGAAAACGATGACTGATTTTATCGCTTCTGTAGCGGTAGAGAATACAACTTACTCGTTCGATAAAATTTTCGACTACAGCGTAAGCGAAAAGCTCGCGCCCGATGTACAAATCGGTAAACGTGTAATGGTACCTTTCGGCAGCGGCAACCGCAAGCGTCAGGCTGTGGTAATGGATATAAAAAACGGCAATACCGAAAAGCTAAAGCCCGTTATATCCGTTCTTGATAAAGAGCCTGTGCTTACCGGGGAAATGGTTAAGCTTGCCGGGTTTATGAAGGACAGGTACTTTTGTACCTATTACGACGCGGTAAAAACTATGCTCCCCGCGGGTATCAATTACAATATCTCCACGCTCTATACAGCGGTAAAGGGCATAGATACCGAAGCTCTCGCTCTTGATGAGCAACAGGTTTACAACTTCCTTTTGTCGAAGAAAAAGCCCGTTAAAAGCGAAGTCCTGTCGGAAACTTTAGGTTTGAAGCCCGAGGTTTTCGATGAGCTTGTATCGAAAGGTTATCTCCGTAAAACCGACGAAGCTTTCCGTAAGGTCGGCGACGCTTTATTGAAGATGGTCGCGGTAAATGACGAGGCTGACCTAACCGGCGTTAAGCTCAGCGAAAAGCAGAGCAGGGTTTTAGAAACGTTGCAGACCGCAGGCACAGCTTCGGTAAAAGAAATTTGCTATTTTACAGGCGTTACGGCTTCTGTGGTCGATAATCTTGTTAAGAAAAATCTCGCGTATTATTACGAGGAAGAGGTTTTCAGGAACGAAAGTTATAATTCCCAAAAAGAAAATAAAGAGATTGTTTTAACCGAACAACAGACCTCGGCGTATAATAATCTGCTAAGAGATTATAACGACGAAAAGGCTCACGTCAGCCTGCTTTTCGGGGTTACGGGTTCGGGAAAAACCTCTGTATTTTTAAAGCTTATCGAAAAGGCGCTCGAGGACGATAAGGGCGTAATTGTTATGGTTCCCGAAATCTCCCTGACGCCTCAGTTCATTAATATTTTTAAGGCTAAGTTCGGCGGCGATTTAGCCGTGTTCCACAGCGCGCTCTCCCTGGGTGAAAGACTCGACGAATACAAACGCGTTCTAAAAGGTAAAGCTAAAATCGCTGTAGGAACGAGAAGCGCGGTTTTCGCTCCGTTTAAAAACCTCGGGCTGATTATTATGGACGAGGAACAGGAGCATACCTATAAATCCGAAGCGAATCCGCGTTATCAGACGCGAGAGGTCGCGAAGTTCAGGGCGGCTGAAAATAACGCCCTGCTCGTATTATCCTCCGCGACTCCCGATATCGAAACCTACTATAACGCCGAAAAGGGCAGGTATTCCTTTAATAAGCTCACCAAGCGTTACGGAAAGGCTATACTTCCCGAGGTGAGAATTGTCGATATGAACGAGGAGGTTGCCGAGGGCAATACAACTTTATTCTCGAAAGATTTACTGTCCTGCCTTGAGGAAAACCTCGAAAAAGGCAACCAAAGTATTCTGCTTTTAAACCGCAGAGGTCATAACACCTTCGCGGTATGCTCTAATTGCCGTGAAACAGTGACCTGTCCTAATTGTTCTATATCGCTGACTTACCACAGCGCCAACAACAAGCTGATGTGCCATTACTGCGGATACTCAATGAACTATTCGAGTGAATGTCCGGCTTGTCACAATAAAACTCTGCGTTTCGGCGGAGCGGGTACACAGAAAATCGAGCAACAGCTCAGCGAATTATTACCCGGCGCGAGAGTTCTTAGGCTCGACACCGACTCTACAATGCGTAAATCCTCCCACGAACGCTATTTAAACGCTTTCGCTCAGGGCGGTTACGATATATTAATCGGAACCCAAATGGTAGCTAAAGGGCTTAACTTCCCGAAGGTTACCTTAGTCGGAGTGCTTAACCCCGACTCTATGCTCTACGCCGACGATTACCGAAGCTTCGAGAGAACCTTCTCTCTGTTAACACAGGTAGTAGGTCGCAGCGGGCGCGGAGATAAAAGGGGAATAGCGCTTATCCAGACCTTTACTCCCGAGAACAACGTCATTTCTATGGCGGCGGCTCAGGACTACGAAAAGTTTTTCGACAGCGAGATTAAAATTCGCGAGGCTATGCTTTATCCGCCGTTTGCCGATATTTGTATGGTAGGGTTTGTGTCCGACAGTCACTTAGACGTTATAAAATCCTCTAACGATTTTATGAAGCGTTTGGTTGGCGAAGCCGAGAACAGCTACTCTGATATTCCGCTCAGGATATTAGGGCCGTCACCTGCGCAGATAGCTAAGATAAGCAACAAATACAGGTATAAAATTATCATAAAATGCAGAAATACCAGGCGGTTCAGACAGCTTTTAGCCGAAACAATCCGCCAGTTTAATTCTATAAAAGAAAATAAAAACACTACAGCGTATATAGATATGAACGCTTTATCATTTTAAAATCCGTGAGGATTGATTAAAGGGGTTAAAATGAAGAAATTAACGTGTCTTATACTCTTATGTCTTATAATTTCGGGGTGCTTTATGGTGAGCTCCTGCGATACGAGCAACCCTTTCGCTCCCGAAAAGGACGAAAAAATGGAGATAGGCGAGGTCGTAACTAAGCCCGAGGAAAAGAAAGAAACCGAACCCGTGACCGCCGCTCCGCCCGAGGTGAAAACCTCGGCTTCGTCGGAGTTGAGTAAGTCACAGTATAAACAGCTTGTGTCATCTTTCGACAGCTTAATCTACAGCTACGGCTTTGAGGGCGAGGTTTACGTTACCGAACACAATAAGCCTATCTATAAAAAGGGCGTAAATTACGCCGATAAAAAGAAAAAGATTAAGAATAACGAATACACTGTTTTCAGGGTAGCGTCTATTACAAAGCAGTTCACCGCCGCGGGAATTATGATACTCCAGGAGAGAGGCAAGCTCTCCGTAAAGGACAAGCTCAGCAAGTATTTCCCCGAGTATCAACACGCGGATAAAATCACCCTCGACGATGTTCTGAGGATGAGAGCGGGCATACCCGACTATATGAATTTTTATTCGAATGTCGCTAATCTTTTCCCCGAAAAAACCAATCCGTTCAAAAACACTTCCGCCAAGAACCGCTCGATTATCAAGAAATCGTTTATGGAAGACCCGCTTCTCTTTACTCCGGGAGCTACATTTAAGTACTCGAACAGCGGATATCTTCTCTTAGGCGAGATTATCGAAAAGGTCAGCGGACTAACCTACGAAAACTTTATCAAGACAGAAATCTTCGATAAACTCGGTATGACTTATTCGGGATTTATCGAGAATATGGACAGCTCGCTCGGCGAAAATATCGCCCGTCCCTATAACTATTCCAAAGGTCAGACCGATGTCTTTAAGATAAAGGGCGCGGCGTATGCCTGCGGAAATATCTACTCTAACGCCGTCGATCTCGCTAAATGGGCAGACGGTTTGAGAAATAATAAAATTATGTCCGCTAAATCCTTCAAGGCTATGATTTCCGACAAAGGCTCGGGCTACGGCTACGGACTGTTTGTACAGGGCAAGGGTAAGATAGTATTCCATACAGGAAACCTCGCTCCCTACAACTCAATTATTCTGCTCTCTATGGGCGGAAACGAGTTCACGAGTATAGTTCTCAGCAACTATGATTACTACGCGAGCGAACGTCTCGGAAAGGCTCTGCGTGAGGTTTACGCGGGATATTTTGCCTGATGAAAACCAAAAAACTAACCTGCGTATTTTTATGCTTAATTATACTTTGCGGACTGTTTATAACGTCCTGCTCGGGTAATAAGCCTGTCGAAAAGAAATCCGAAACCTTAAGCGAAAGTTACGATAAGCTGTTAAAAAAGCTCGTCTTTAAGGGCGAGTGTTACGTAACCGTCGACGGTAAGGAGATTTACGACAGGGGAATAGACTACGCTGATAAAGATAAAAAGATTAAAAATAATAAATATACTCTCTATCCCGCGGCATCGGTGACTAAACAATTCACCGCGGCGGCGGTAATGCTGCTTTGCGAGAGAGGGAAGCTATCCGTTAAGGATAAGATAGGTAAATTCTTTCCCAATTATAAATACGGCAAAAGTATTACCGTGGAAGATTTACTCAGGATGCGCTCGGGAATCCCCGACTATATAAATAAAAAAACATCCGAGGTATTTCCCGAGGGCTATAATCCCGAAACTCACTCCGCCCGAGAGAACAGAGAATGTATCTACAAAAAGATAAAAACACTTCCGCTCAATTTTAAGCCTGGCGAAAAGTTCGAGTACACAAACAGCGGATATTTTCTGCTGGCTGAAATAATCGGTAAACTCAGCGGAAATTCTTATAAAAGCTTTCTTAAAAAAGAGTTTTTCGATAAACTCGGTATGAGTTCAACAGGCTTTATCGACGACATAAATAACACTCTCGATAATTACGCCCGTCCTTACGGCGATAAGGCAAAGAGCATTGATATAAATATTCAGGGTATAGCCCGCGGAAGCAGCGATATCGTGACTAACGCCGCGGACTTATCCAAATGGGCGTACGCTCTGCAAAGCGGTAAGGTCATAAGTAAAAACGCTCTGTCGGTTATGACCGATGCTGAGGATAATTACGGCTTCGGGCTGTATGTTTCGGATGATAAAACTTTCGCTCACCATACGGGAAGCTTCGCTCCGTATCGCTCGGCTGTATTATTTACGCTCGGGAATAAAAATTTCAACTGCGTTGTACTTACAAACCACGGATTCGTTCAGGTAGATTATTTAGCGCAAAGCTTATATAAAGAATATTATAAGAAGAGGTAATTATGGCACTTAGAGAAATTGTAAAAAAAGGCGACGACATCTTAGTAAAAAAATGCAGAGAGGTTGTAAAATTCGACGACCGCCTCACTATGCTTATTGACGATATGATAGATACTCTCCGCGACTCGGGCGGAGTAGGCTTAGCCGCTCCCCAGGTCGGAATGTTGAGGAGAGTTGTTGTAATAGAAATCGACGAGGAACAGGGAGTTATCGAGCTCGTTAACCCCGAAATTATCGAAGCCTCGGGTAAACAGGTAGGACTCGAGGGCTGTTTAAGCCTTCCGGGACAGTGGGGAATATCCTCGCGCCCTTACAGAGTTACCGTAAAGGCTCAGGACAGAAACGGTAAGGAGTTTACTATTAAGGGCGAAGGTCTTTTGGCCAGGGCTTTTTGTCACGAACTCGACCACCTCGACGGAGTTTTATACGACACTCGGGTAGAGAGAATGCTTTTCCCCGAAGAAATCGAAAAACTAAACGCGGGCGAGCTCGACTTGTCCGACGAATGTTATATTGAGGAATAAGTTTGTATGAATATTGTTTTTATGGGTACGCCCGATTTTGCCGTACCTACTCTGAAAAAGCTCGCTGAAAGCGGGCATAATATCCTCGCTGTATTCACCCAGCCCGATAAGCCTGTCGGCAGAAAACAGGTCTTAACTCCGCCCGACGTAAAGGTTTGCGCCGAAAGCTTTGGCTTAAAGGTACTACAGCCCGTTACTTTAAAAGATGAAAATTCTATAAAAGAAATAAAAGAGCTCAACCCCGACGTAATAGTCGTAGTCGCTTACGGAAAAATTCTCCCCAAGGAGATACTCGATATTCCTAAAAACGGCTGTATAAATGTCCACGGCTCGCTACTGCCGAAATACCGCGGAGCCGCGCCGATTCAGCAAGCCGTCCTAAACGGCGACAAGCTGACAGGCGTTACCACAATGTATATGGGCGAGGGCTTGGATACGGGAGATATACTCCTGACCCGTGAAACCGAAATCGGCGAGAACGAAACCTCAGCCGAGCTGTTCGACCGATTAGCCGAGCTCGGAGCCGATTTACTAATCGAAACCCTCGATAAGCTCGACACAATCACCCCGATTAAACAGGACGAATCCAAGGCGACCTATACCAATAAAATCACAAAAGCCCTGTGTCCTATCGACTGGAATAAAACCGCCCGTGAAATTCATAATCAGGTTAGAGGTCTCCAGACCTGGCCCGTGGCGGCAACTAAGCTCGGCGGTAAGGATATTAAAATCCACTCAACCTGTTTTTGTGATAAAAGCGGAAAAGCGGGGGAGATTATTAGTATAAATCCGCTCACCGTGGCTTGCTCCGAGAACTCGCTTATTATAAACGAGCTCCAGCTAAGCGGTAAAAAACGTATGGACGCTAAATCATTTATGCTCGGACATCCTCTGAAAGTCGGGGATAAATTCGAGTAAAGGAGAAACTTATGGGATATTTCAGCTATCTTTATTACTACGACTGGAGCTATTTAATCTTTATGCTCCCGCTAATTATATTCACCCTCGTAATTCAGGGTATAATGAATTCCACATTCAGAAAATACAGCGCAATCCGCAACTCCAGAGGTATAACAGGCGCTCAGGCGGCTGAACGCGTGCTTATGCAAAACGGAGTCACAGGCGTTCGCATTGAGCAGGTACAGGGAAGCTTTACCGACCATTTCGACCCGAGGACTAACGTTATAAGACTTTCCGAGCCTGTGTATAATTCCAACTCAATCGCCGCTGTAGGAGTAGCCTGTCACGAAGCGGGTCACGCCGTACAGCACGCTCAGGGCTATCTGCCCAATAAAATCAGAAGCGTAATTCTGCCCGCCGCTAATATCGGCAGTAAGCTGAGCTGGATATTTATTATCGCGGGTCTTATTACCTCGGCGCTTCAACCGCTCTTATATGTCGGAATTATTCTTTTTTCGGCGGCGGTGCTGTTTACCTTAGCCACTTTACCCGTAGAGTTTAACGCCTCGTCGAGAGCGCTTAAATGTATTAAAGAAACAGCTATGCTTTCCGAAAGCGAATATACAGGAGCTAAACGCACCTTACAGGCGGCGGCTATGACCTATGTAGCTTCCGCGGCTACGGCGGTAGCCCAGCTTCTCAGGCTTATCCTTATAGCCGGCAGACGTAATGACTGATATGAATAACGTAAACCCGAGAAACCTCGCTCTAAAGGTTCTGCTGTCGGTAGAACGCGGCGGAGCGTATTCGAGCATAGCTCTTAATAATTCTATTAAAGAAAATAAAGTCAGTCCCTTAGACGCGTCGTTTATGTCGTCGCTGGTGTACGGAGTGTTGGAGCGAAAGCTTTTGCTCGATTATATAATAAAGCGGTATTCTAAAATTCCTTTAAGGAAAATAGAACTCACTACAAAAATGATACTCCGACTCGGAATATTACAACTTTTGTTTATGGATAAAATCCCCGAGAGCGCGGCTGTTAACGAGAGCGTAAAGCTCGCTAAAAAGCATAAGCTCCAAAAAAGCGCGGGCTTTATTAACGCCGTATTGCGCAACATCACCCGAGCCGAAGTCAAATACACGCTTCCCGATAAATCTAAGGACAAGGCTTATTATCTGAGTATTAAGTATTCCTGCCCTTTGGATATAGTTAAACTATGGCTAAAGTCCTACGGCGAGGAAGTATGTGAAAATGTGCTTAAATCTCTGTCGGGACGTCCGAAGCTGACCGCCCGTGTTAATACCTTAAAAACTACTCCCGAAAACCTTATAGGCGAGCTTAAAAGCGAGGGGGTAGAGGCTGAGCTTTCCGATATTGACAAAAACGCTCTGTTGCTCAAAAACACAGGCTCTGTCGAAAGCTTAAAGCCGTTTAAGGACGGTAAGTTATACATTCAGGACATATCCTCTCAGCTTTGCGTAAAGGCTTTAAATCCTCAGCCGAGGGATATAATGCTCGACGTATGCTCGGCTCCGGGCGGTAAGAGCTTTACCTCGGCTCAGTATATGAACAACCGCGGTAAAATCTTCGCTTTCGATATCCATCCCCATAAGCTAAAGCTTATTGAAGCTTCGGCAAAAAGGCTCGGAATAAGCGTAATCGTTACCGATATACGCGACGCCGAAAACGATACCCGAGAGCTTCCTTTAGCGGATAAGGTGCTTTGCGATGTGCCGTGTTCGGGAATGGGCATTATGAACAGAAAACCTGAGATTAGGTATAAGGACGATATTTTTAATCCCGAGCTTCCTAAGCTCCAGTACCGCATTTTGTGCAACAGCTGTAAGTATACGGCGGTCGGCGGAGTTTTAGTGTACTCGACCTGTACCTTAAATCCCGAAGAAAATAATAAAAACGCCGAAAGGTTTATATCCGAACATCCCGAATTTGAGCCGTATAACCTCAGCTTAAATGTAAACCGTGTAATCGACGAGCCCGAAAATATGTTGACTATTTTCCCGGGATACAACGGCTCGGACGGATTTTTTATCTCGGCGTTTAAAAGGGTTAGACTATGACAGATATAAAATCGCTCTACTATCCCGAACTCGAAAAGTTTATAGTAGACAACAATTTCCCTAAATTCAGGGCTAAGCAGGTGTACTCCTGGCTGAATAAGGGTGTAACAAGCTTTGCTCAGATGACTAATCTCCCGAAAAATCTTATAGATTTTCTCACCTCAAGTAGTTACATTTCTGTTGCAAATATTGAAAAAAAGCTTGTATCACGCTATGATAAAACAGTGAAATATCTTTTTCGTTTAAATGACGGAGAGTTTGTCGAAACCGTAGTTATGAATTACCGCCACGGATATTCGATTTGCGTATCAACCCAGGTCGGTTGCAAAATGGGATGCGCCTTCTGCGCCACGGGAAAAAGCGGTTTTTCCCGAAGCTTAACCGCTTCCGAAATTCTCGCTCAGATTGAATCGGCGGGGCGGGATTTAAACGTTAGAATCAGCAATATCGTTTTGATGGGAATGGGCGAGCCTCTCGATAACTTCGATAACGTAATCAGGTTTCTGAAGCTCGTGTCGAATGAGGACGGACTCAATATAGGTATGAGGCATATAACGCTCTCTACCTGCGGTATAGTTCCCAAAATTTACGAGCTCGCCGAGTATAAATTCGGCTTAACGCTCTCGGTATCGCTGCACGCTCCCGATAACGAAACGAGAAATAAGACAATGCCCGTTAACAAAACTTATCCCGTCGAAACGCTCATTAAGGCGTGTAAGGATTATTTCGATAAAACAGGACGGCGGGTAAGCTTTGAGTACGCTATGATAGATAAGGTTAACGACAGCGACTCCTGCGCCGAAAAGCTCGGACGCCTTTTAAAAGGGCTTAACTGCCACGTTAACCTGATACCTGTAAACTCGGTAAAGGGCTCGGATTTTAAAAAAAGCCGGATAGAACGACAGAAGGCTTTTATAAATATACTTAACAAATACTCTGTAACAGCGACCGTGAGGAGAACCCTCGGAAGCGATATCGACGCTTCCTGCGGTCAGCTAAAGAGAAATTATACTCAAGAAGGAGGAAAATAGCTTGGAAATATTCAGCAAAAGCGATATTGGCTTAGTCCGTACTCAGAATCAGGACGACTGCCGTTTCGGAGTTATTTCCCCAAGCTGCGCGTGGGTTGTAGTTTGCGACGGAATGGGAGGAGCTAACGGCGGTAATATCGCCAGCGCCTCGGCTGTGGAATACATAAGTAAAGAAATCGAGAAGATGTATTCCGACGAGCTTTCTAAAAACGAGCTCTCAACTTTGATGACGGAGATTGTATCCCAGGCGAACAAAGCTATTTTCGATATGGCTCAAAACGACGTTGAGCTTACGGGAATGGGAACAACTTGTGAATTTGTACTCGTAAAGGATACCACCGTCCACGTGGTACATGTCGGCGACAGCCGAACCTATGCTATACGCGGCGGAAAGATTAAACAGCTTACCGAGGATCATTCCGTAGTACAGGAGATGGTCAGGCGGGGAGAGATTACCGCCGAGCAGGCTCAAAACCACCCGAATAAGAATTTTATCACAAGAGCGCTCGGTATAAAACCGTCGGTACATCTTGACTATATCGAAACTAACTTTATCTACGGAGATGTGCTTTTGGTATGCAGCGACGGCTTCTCTAACTGTGTAACTACAGGCGATATGGTTAAAATCTGCCACGAAAACCGAGGCGAAGGTCTTACCGATACTTTAGTGGAAAAAGCTAAAGAAGGCGGCGGCACGGATAATATCACCGTAGCCGTAGTGTACTAGTGAGGTGATATCGTGGATAAATACAGCGGAAAAAAATTAGACGGACGTTACGAGATACACGAGCTTATCGGCGTAGGCGGTATGGCATATGTGTATCGTTGTACAGATACGATCGACGACCGTGAGGTCGCGGTTAAAATACTAAAGGATGAGTTTTTAAACAACGACGAGTTTATACGCCGTTTTAAAAACGAGAGCAAAGCTATCGCTATGCTCTCTCATCCGAATATCGTTAAGGTGTACGACGTATCTTTCGGCGATATGATTCAGTATATCGTTATGGAGTATATCGACGGTATTACCCTAAAGGAGTATATCGGACAGCAGGGAGTTCTCGACTGGAGAGAGGCTCTCCACCTTACGACCCAGATTTTAAGAGCGCTCCAGCACGCTCATAATAAAGGCGTAGTCCACAGGGATATTAAACCCCATAACATTATGCTTTTACAGGACGGTACTATTAAAGTTACCGACTTCGGTATAGCACGCCTTACCGATACCCAAACCAAAACTATGACCGAACAGGCTATCGGCTCTGTTCATTATATAGCGCCCGAGCAGGCTAAGGGCAGTAAAACCGACGGTAAATCCGATATCTATTCCGTCGGAGTAATGCTCTACGAGATGATTACGGGCAAGCTTCCGTTCGACGCCGACAGCGCCGTCAGCGTAGCCTTAATGCAGCTTCAGTCCACACCAGAAATGCCGAGGAAAATTAATCCCTCAATCCCCGTAGGACTTGAACAGATTACTATGCACGCTATGCAGAAAAATCCCGAGGACAGATACCAAAAAGCCCTCGATATGCTCGGCGATTTAGAGCGTTTCAGGCTCAACCCGAACGTTCATTTTGACTATAAATACTTTGTGGACGAATCTCCGACAAAGCACGTCAAGAGTATTAAGCGTACTCCGAAAAAGGTCGAAAAGCCTGTCGAAAAACCGCCCGTTAACCTTCCCGAGCGCGACGACGAAGCCGAGGATATCGAACGTAAGAAACAGCGCTCAACCTCTTATTACGTGTTAAAGAGCATAATCATTTCGGCGGTTATTGTTATAGGCGTTGTGATGATTGCCGCTCTGTTTAGAGGCTGTGTATCTTCCCAGGCTACCGACGTAGACGTTCCGAATTATGTCGGAATGAATATCGTAGACGCTAAGGCTAAGAACCCGAATAACTTTAAATTCGAGATGAAGAGCCGTTACATTAAGAATAAAGAAATCGGACAGATTATTTCCCAAGACCCCGAACCAGGCTCCAAGCTTGTAAAATCAGGCTCTACTATCGAGCTTGTTGTTAACGGTAAAGATACCGAAATGGCTGTGCCGTATTGTATCAACACCTCACGAGACGAGGCTGTTCAGATTATTAAGGAAAAGAACCTGTCTCCGAAGATTGTCCAAGTCTACGATAAAATCACCCCCAAGGGCTATGTATGCGACACTTATCCGCCCGCGGGAGTTAAACAGACTATCGGCTCCACAGTTTATGTAATCGTCGCTAAGGACGTTTACGTTAAGAAGATTAAAGTTCCCAAAGTAACCGAAAAGAAACTTTCCGAAGCTCAGTCGGCGCTTTCAGGTAAAAATCTCCAGTGCAAGTACACCTACGATGACGAGAGCTTAGAGCCCGAGGGTACAGTTATCCAGCAGTCACCGCTCCAGTACAGCAAGGTTGAGTCGGGAACTATAGTAAATCTTGTGGTAAGTTCAGGTAAAGGAAGCCAGTCCACAGTCAACGTCACGGTAGATATGCCCACAAACGTTAACTACGACGTCAATATGACCGTATTCGTGGACGGCGTACAAAATTCAAACTACTCTAAAAAGCTCAATCCGTCCTATAACTCCAGCTACGCTATGTCGTTTACGGGAAGCGGTAACGCTACCGTACTCGTTATGCTCGACGGACAGACCTACAGGCGCTATACTATAGACTATACGAGCGGAAAATACGAGACGTCATCTTATAATTTTGTTCCTACCGAACCGACTACCAAGAAACCCAAACCCACTACTTCACCGCCGACCGAGGCGACCGTCGAGGAAGATGACGCCGAGGAAATAGCGGAAGATGTTGGTGATTAAATGCAAAGCTTAAACGGAATTGTTTTAAAGATTACAGGCGGCTTCTATTATGTAGAAGCCGCCGATATGGTATATGAGTGCAAAGCTCGCGGTATATTTCGGAAAAAGAATAATTCTCCCAAGGTAGCCGATAACGTAAGGATAACCGTTCCCGACGACGACAGCTTTTGCTCCATAGACGAGATTTACCCGCGGAAAAACTCGCTTAAAAGACCGCCGCTTTCTAATATCGACCTGCTCGTTATAGTGGTGTCTACAGTCGAGCCGCCGCCGAATTATCTCGTTATAGATAAGATGACCGCGACCGCCGTCGATAACGATATCGAGCCTGTTATAGTTATCTCTAAGTCCGACTTAAAGCCCGCCTTAGAGCTTATGTCCGTCTACGAAAAGGCGGGGATAAAGGTGTTTTCTTATTCCAAGGAGGACGAGGCGTCGATAGAGAATATAAGGGCGTTTTTAAAGGGTAAAATCTCAGCCTTTACGGGTAACAGCGGCGTCGGAAAGTCAACTCTCCTGAACGCCTTATATCCTAAGCTCGAGCTCGAAACAGGGGAGATAAGCGAAAAGCTCGGACGAGGACGACACACCACCCGAACCGTCGAGCTGTTTAAAATAGAGAACGGCTACGTTGCCGATACTCCGGGATTTTCCACGGTGGATTTGGAGCGTTACAATATGATAGACAAGGACAATATAATGTTCTGTTTTCCCGAGTTTAAGGAATATCTGACGACCTGTCAGTTCACATCCTGCACCCATACCTGCGAAAAGGGCTGTAGGGTTATAGAAGCTGTAAAAGAGGGTAAAATATCAAAAATCCGCCACAACAGCTATGTCGCTATGTATAACGAGGTAAAGGATATAAAACAATGGCAAAAAAAGTAAGAGCGGTTATAATTTGCGGAAGCCCCGAGTGCGACCTTGAATTTATAAAGAGCTTTATAAACAGGGGCGACTATATTATCTGCGCCGACAGCGGCTACAATATCGCCCTGAGCTTAGGTGTAAAGCCCGATTTATTCGTCGGGGATTTCGACTCGTATAGCGGCGATGTCGATACCGAGACAGAGGTTGTTAAGCTCAATACTCATAAGGACGATACCGATTCAATGCACTGCGCCGAGTTCTGCGTTAAGAACGGCTTTAATGAGGTTGTGCTTCTAAACGCCGCGGGCGCGAGGCTCGACCATACTATCGCTAATTTAAGCGTATTAAAATACCTCGCCTTAAACGGCGTCAACGCTAAAATAGAAACAGCGGGGGAAACTGTTCAGTTTTTACCGCAAGGCGAATATACTTATAGTAATTTAAACGGAAAGACTTTTTCGGCGATACCGTTCGGCTGTGATAAAGCCGTGATTTCCTACGAGGGAGAGGTTGAGTATCCCGCCGAAAACCTAACCTTAGACAGCTCGCTCGTAATCGGCGTGTCCAATATTTTCAGAAGCGATAAAGTCAGGGTGAAAATACTCAGCGGAGAAGCTTTACTTATTTTAAATCACTAATATTTCTCCTTAACATTGTTAGGAAAACTCGGCTCGGAATGGGACAGAGCCCATTCCCTACGGTGTTAAGATGACAACGCTCTTAACTCCACACTCCACACTCCAAACTAAATTACGAATTGCGAATTGCGAATTGCGCATTGCGAATTGTCCTTACCCCTTGCCCCTTAGCCCTTAATTAAACAACAATTTCATATTTTACCCTTAATATAAAACAAAACTGTAATATAAATTACACTACATTTATTGCATTTTAAATATTTACTATGGTATAATAAAACCACTTAGTATGCTATAATCAGCGTTTTGCGCTGTTTCTTTAAAGATTTACTTTCATTTTGGGAGGTTATTCGGATGTCATTGTGTATGGGATGTATGCGTGAGATTGGCGACCATGTCAAATGCCCCAGCTGCGGGTTTGATAATTCTGTAGGCCAGCACTCACCGTTTCTTCCTTACGGAACTGTTTTGCATGGAAGGTATATCATAGGTTCCGTTATTGATACAAACGGCGAAAGCTCTCGTTATATCGCCTTTGATAAGCAGACGGGCGACGTAGTTATTGTTTGCGAGTTTCTGCCGATGGGATTATTCTCTCGTGAGAACGACGAGACTAATCTTCATATTAAATTTGAAAACGACGATATATTCCGCAAGCTTATGTCGGATTTTATATCTTATTTCCGCACTATCGCCGAGCTAAAGGATTTCTCGGCTCTTATAAAAATACATAACATCTTCCAGGAAAACAACACCGCTTATGTTATAGAGGAAAACCAAGACCTTATTCCGTTTGAGGAATATATAGAGAGAAGCAACGGCCATCTCGACTGGGATATCGCGAGACCTCTGTTTATGCCCGTAATCTCGGCGCTTGAGGCTATGCACCGCCGCGGGCTCGGTCACTACGCTATCTCTCCCAAGAATATGTACGTTACCGCTTACGGTAAAATTAAAATCGCGGGCTTCGCTACCGCTAACGAGCGAAAGAGAGGAACGGCTCTTAAATCCCAGCTTTACTCGGGCTGCGCCGCTCCCGAACAGTACGAGAACAATTTTCCCATAGACAGTATCACCGAGATTTACGGTATCTCGGCTACTATGTTCTACGCTTTAACAGGTAATTTACCCGCGAGCGCTAAGGAGAGATTGACCGATTCAAGACTCCTTATGAGCACAAGTACCGTTAAAAGATTACCGCCTCACGTTGTAACGGCTATCGCTAACGGACTTCAGGTTAAGCGAGAGAACCGTATCTCCGATTTCGACGAGCTCCGCTCTCAGCTTTCGGTATCACATACGGCTCAGGCTATCCAGGAAGAAATTTCCCGAACGGCGAGTATGAACGTTAAGAACGCCGATAAGTCTAAGGCAGGAAACGGCTCGGGCAAGGGCAAGGCGGTGCTCGCGGCGTTTATCACAATAATTATTTTAGGCGCTTTGGGAGTATTTTTCGTAATACAAAATCCGTTCCAGGGAGTATTCTCGGGAGACGGAGATGTAGAAACTACCGCGAATACTGAGGTTTGGACAGGCGAAACTATCCCGAATTACGTCGGTATGACCTATAAAGAAGCCGCTTCCGCCGCCGAGGATAACGGCAATATCACCCTCTACCGCGATATTGAGGAGAGCTACAGCGACCAGTACGCCGAGGGCGTAGTTATGGAACAGTATCCGAAAGGCGGAGATAAGCTCACTGCCTCGGGCGGTATTTCGATTACCGTTAAGGTAAGTAAGGGCGCTCAGATGAGAGAGCTCCCCGATATCAAGGATAAAACCGTCGATACTACGGCTAAAATGCTCGCTAACGAGGGCTTTGTCGTAAACGCCGAGTACCAGTACAGCAAGAAGGTCAGCGACGGTATGGCTATCGGCTATAAGGACTATAAGGCGGGCGATAAGCTTGAACACGGCTCAACCGTGACGATTATAGTCAGCAAGGGCGAAGAAGCCACCAAGAGCGATACCGAGGAATAAAAATAATTAAACGCAATAAAATAAACGGAGCGTAACGCTCCGTTTATTTAGTTGATAGTGGACAGTATTTTTATATTAACCCAAATCTTAAATCCTAAATCCTACATCCTACATCCTATTTTCCTTGATATTATTTAAAGTAATGTCCAGCCCAAAATATAGTCGTCTGTCTCGCGCTAAGAGCGCGCTCGCCATACTCCTTATTTTGCGCAGCGCTTTTGCTCCCTTTATCCGCCACAGGCGGCGGTCGCAACGCTACCTACGGTGTTAAGATGACAACGCTCTTAACTCCACACTCCACACTCCACACTAAACTGCGCATTACGCATTGCGCATTGCGAATTGATCTACACTCCACACTATATTTTAAAGCTCTGCGACAACGCTTTTTCGGCGTTTTTGACCATCTGGTTTAAGGACGGATAGCTTTCGCTGAAATCCTCGGACAGCTTCTCGGCGCTGAGTTCAATACCCTCAATACTGCTGTTGTCGTTAATATCGTCCATTCGAGCGTCCGCGAGATTTAGGAAAGTGTTGCAGTATTTATCGGCGTTTTTACTGTTGATATTAAATATATCGTCAGGGTTATCTTCTTTTAAAGAATAAATCTTTCTCAGAATATTGTACTGAGCGACGGTAAGATAATCGCTGGCGCTTTTGGCAAATTTTTTATTGTTGAGCTCGGCTAAAAGGCTGTAGATTACCGCCGTGGAGTTTATCAGAAGCTTTCGGTTGAGCATACAGTAAGTGTTGCTCTTTTTGATGTTGATGTTCGTCAGCTCATCTACGTCGGGAATAGTGTCCGTATCCGCGGACGACGGCTTAGGGTTAGTTGTTCTGCCGAGCAGATAGTCCACCGAAACGTCGTATAAATCAGCCGTCTTAACAAGAAAACTAAGCCCGCACTCGCGCACACCCTTTTCGTAATGCGATAAAAGCGACTGGGAAATACCCAGCTCGGCGCAGACTTCTTTTTGGCTTAGACCTTTTTTCTTTCTGAGATTTGTTATAATACGTCCAAATTCTTTATTCATATTTATACCTCATAGCAGTTCTTAGTAGTCAGTTCTCAGTACGGAACGACAAACTTTATTACTGTTAGTATATTATAAATATTACTATTTGTAAATAGTTTTATTGTTTAGGAGAAACATATATGCAAAATTACGTAATACATTTCATACGTCACGGAGATATTTCCGATACCCATCAGGGAAAGTACATCGGCACGACCGACGTGCCTTTAAGCGATGAGGGGCGTAAAAAGCTTATCGAGTACGACAGCAAGTACATTTACCCCGGCACTCAGGTCGTATTCACCAGCCCGCTGAAGCGTTGTACCGAGACCGCCCGCATACTCTATCCCGACCAAACTCCGCTCGTTATCGACCAGCTCAGCGAGTGTAATTTCGGCGAATGGGAAAATAAAACCGCCGAACAGCTAAAGGACAACCCCGATTTCGAGAAATGGCTCGCGGGCGAGACAGATACAAAGCCCCCCCGAGGCGAGAGCGGAGCCGATTTTACACGACGGGTATGCTTTATATTCGAGCAGATTGTAGAGGGTATGATGAAAACTAACCACAGCGAAGCCGTAATCATTACCCACGGCGGAGTGATTATGACGCTTCTCTCGGTCTACGGACTGCCTCAGGCTAAGCCGTTCGAGTGGGTTATGGACAACGGCTTCGGCTATTCCGTTAGAATTAACCCGATGATGTGGCAGAGAGACAGGGTAATGGAGGTTTATCGTAAGATACCGGTTACTGATTAGGATTTAGGGTTGCCCTCTCCTTTACACTTTACAATATAATAAATTTATGAGATAATAAGAATAGGATTTAGAGCAATTCGCAATGCGCAATTCGCAATTCGCAATTTAGTGTGGAGTGTGGAGTGTGGAGTTAAGAGCGTTGTCGTCTTAACACCGTAGGGAACACCCTCTGCGGTGTTCCGAGGAGTGCTTTCCGTTAACGGTGATTTTCCTTTTGCGGCAGCAAAACGGCAAGAACCCCTCAGAATTTTTTATTTTAACATTTGATATTCACGCCACGGCGTGAGGATAGTTCGGATATTATGGACAATGCGGTACGGAATGGGACAGAGCCCATTCCCTACAATCACAAGGAAAATAGGATGTAGGATTTAGGATATAGGATATAGGATGTAGTGTAATTGTCCATTATCCACTTAAATAATTGAATATTAAGAAAGGAGAGTCCGTGTTACCTTATTTTGAATACGCGGACGATATAAAGATGAAAAATTATAAAATTACATTACTTAAAGGCGACGGTATAGGTCCCGAAATCGTAGACGAGGCGGTAAAGGTTTTAAACAAAACCGCCGATAAATTCGGATTTTCGGTCGAGTACGACGAGGCGTTAATGGGCGGTTGCGCTATTGACGCCGCGGGCGAGCCGTTACCTCAGGAGACTATTGATAAATGTAAGGCGTCCGACAGCGTGCTTCTGGGCGCTGTAGGCGGACCCAAGTGGGATAATTTACCGGGAGACAAACGCCCCGAAGCGGGACTTCTCGGTATCAGAGGAGCGCTCGGACTTTTCGCTAATTTAAGACCGTCCGTTATCTTTGAGCCTTTACAGGGCGATTCACCTATTAAGGACGAGATTATCGGCGGACAGCTCGATATCCTCATTGTCCGCGAGCTTACAGGCGGAATTTACTTCGGTAAACGCGGCAGAACTACCGCCGAGGACGGCTCTCCTGCCGCTTGGGATACAGAGATGTACTCCGTGCCCGAGATTGAGCGTATCGCAAGAGTGGCGTTCGAGATGGCTATGAAGCGCGATAAACGCGTTACAAGCGTCGATAAGGCTAACGTCTTAGAGAGCTCGAGACTTTGGAGAGAAACCGTAATCAAGGTGAGCAAGGACTATCCCGAGGTAGAGCTTAACCACCTTTATGTAGATAACTGCGCTATGCAGCTTGTAAGAAATCCCCGCCAGTTCGACGTAATCGTTACCTCTAATATCTTCGGCGATATTTTATCCGATGAGGCTTCTATGATTGCGGGTTCAATCGGTATGCTCGCCTCCGCAAGCTTAGCCGAGGGCAAGTTCGGCCTTTATGAGCCTATTCACGGCTCGGCTCCCGACATCGCGGGTCAGGGTATCTCAAATCCGCTCGCGACTATACTTTCCGTAGCTATGATGTTACGCTATTCGCTTGATCAGGGCGAAGCCGCCGACGCTATCGAAAACGCCGTTAACGAAACACTTAAAAAATACAGAACTCCCGATATCTACGCCGAGGGTATGACTAAGGTCAGCACAAGCGAGATGGGAGACAGGGTTTGTGAGTTTCTGTAAGAAGCTCACAAACTAACGGAGAATTGACAATTCTCAATTCTTTCGACCGAAGGGAGAAATCAGCCTTGTATTACGATATGCACTCTCATATACTGCCTGAGATGGACGACGGCTCCAAGAGCGTTGAAATGAGCCTCGAGATTATCGACAAGCTCAGAGCTCAGGACGTTAAAAATATATGCTTTACTCCGCATTATTACACCAACGAGGAGAGTATGCGGACGTTTTTAAACCGCCGTAAAGAGAGTATCAGTAAGCTCATTCCGCATTTGCCCGACGATATAAACTACCGCGTCGGAGCTGAGGTTTACGTTACCGACTACCTCTTTAACAACGATTCTTTGTCCGAAATCTGCTACGGAAACTCAAAGTATATTCTATGTGAGTTCTCGTTCGGTTCGCACTTTTCCGACAGAACCTTTGAGCAGTTCTATAAGCTTAAGGCAAAGGGCTTAAAGCCTGTGCTTACACATATCGAGCGCTATCGTCACCTTATGGACGACGAGGGCTTGGTAGAGGATTTGTGCGACGAGGATATTATTATCCAGACTAACGTCGGCGCGTTTAAGGGCTTTTCTCAGAAGCGCAGGCTTCTAAAGTATATTAAGCGCGGATATATCGACATCGTCGGCACAGACTGCCATAACCTCGAGCGCGGTAACCCCGACGAGTATCTCCCGACGATTGAGCTTATCCGCAATAAGTGCGGTCAGGAGTACGTAGACCATATTATCAATACGTCGAGAGAAATTTTCGGAGAGTAGTTTGAGCAGTCCTCAGTGACAGATGACACATTGTTTCCTATTGTATATATACTAATATAAAATATATTCTTTTTTATAGTTAAGTAGT
>CAMHQC010000024.1 GCA_946187325.1 uncultured Clostridia bacterium | reverse complement strand
GCTCCTCCCTAAAAATGTCCCACTGGGACATTTTCTTTACGGTCGGCTTCGAATCCCTTGCTCATAAAACAAAAAACGACCCAAACGGGTCGTTTCTGTTTTGGCTGAGCTGGCGGGATTCGAACCCACGAGTGCAGGAGTCAAAGTCCTGTGCCTTACCGCTTGGCGACAGCTCAATATTCAACTCACAAATTATACCATAAATATAAATAAAGTGCAAGGATTTAATTATTTTACTTTACAAATTTTATTTATTATAGTATAATATAATCGTTACGGGGGTATAGCTCAGTTGGAAGAGCGCTTGGTTCGCATTCAAGAGGTCAGGGGTTCAAATCCCCTTATCTCCACCAAAAAGGCATCACTTTTAGTGATGTCTTTAGTCGTAAATAAAACTTGTGCGGTTTCGCGAGGATTAATAGGGAAGACGGTTAGAGTCCGTCACAACAGCCATTACCGTATTTAACCTAAAGAAAGCATTATGCCACTGAATATTTCGGGAAGGCGCTTTGTAATATAAGGTTTTAAGCCGGGAGACCTGCCGTACTCGTATTTAAAATACTACGCTTGGGCATTTGAAGCGTCAGTAGAGCCGTAAGGCTTTCTTTGTTATGCCCTTTTTTAAGGGCAATTTTTATTATGGAGGTAAAAATGAAAAAGTTAATTTCAATCTCACTCGCAATTGTTCTTATTGCGTCTTGTTTTGTGTTTGCCGCTCATGCGTCTACTCTCAAGTATTCGGTTAGAATCGAAGGAAGCGAAAAGAACTTGTACTGGTCTAACTGGGAGTTAAGCGACGAAGGCAGCGATCCGATTAATCTAACCGTTGCTGATGTACTCGAGTCGGTTTCGAATGATACTTCTAACAATGTTACAATCAAAGGCGCTAAAGACGGATATATTACCGAAGTCAACGGCGAGAAAAACGGTGCTTTCGGCGGTTACGACGGCTGGATGTACTCTGTAAACGGCAAAGTTCCCGAGGTAGGCGTTAACGATTATAAGGTAGAAAACGGCGATGAAATCGTACTCTATTACGGCGATTTTCCGTGTCAGATTCCTGTACTCGATACCTCTATGCTTAACGAGGGCAAAATTAAAGTTCAGAGCTGGGACGGCGTATATTCCCAGGATAAGGACGGCAACTGGGTGTCTACTTACGACTGGGCTCCTGTAGCAGGCGCTACTCTTAAAATTAACAACGAGTCGTTTAAAACCGACGAAAACGGTATTGCTAATTTAAAAGGTTATTCATTCTCGGGAAAATACTATATCCAGATTGAAAAGAAGTCTGATAAAGGCGCTCCGCAGGTATGTAGATTTAAAAGCGATTACCAGCTCGAAATCAACTACAAGAGTTCATCTGTCGAACCCGAAACAGAAAATACTACTGATGTAAAAACCGAAACTAAACCCGCTGATATAGAAAAGACTATCATCCCCAAGGTTGCTGATAAGAGCCTTTATGTCGGTCAGGTTTACACTCTTTCTGTAGCGGTAGAAAATTCAGTCGGCAACACTTCCTTTATTTCTAATCGTAAAAGTATCGCGAGTGTAAGCTCAAACGGTAAGATTACCGCTAAGAAAAAGGGAACAGCCGTTATCACTATTAAAAACAACAAGGTAAGCACAACGTTTAAAGTAACAGTTAAGAACCCCAAACTCAACAGAAAGACAATCAGTCTTAAAAAGAAACAGACCTTTAAGATTAAGATAACAGGTAAAAACGGAAAACAAACCTTTAAGTCATCTAAGAAATCGATAGCAAAAGTCAGCAAGAGCGGAAAGGTTACAGCTAAGAAAAAGGGTAAAGCTGTTATTACCGTTACAACTAACGGAAATGTTAAATTAAAGCTAAAGGTTACGGTTAAATAAAGATAGGTGGTATAAATGTGTAAAAGGATAATCGCGGTTATTACTTCTTTGCTTATAACTATAACTGCACCTTTTACCGCTTACTGTTATGATGTTAACACCCTCGACGGAATAAAATCGTCCGTCGAGGGTGTGATTGCTTATAAAAGCTCAATCTTAGGCGTAAACTCGGTGAGCGGGCTGCTCGAAGCTTTAAGTGAAAACGCTGGTGATTATAACAGCGACTGGTATTATATCGCGCTGTCGCGTTACGGAGTGAACTGCGAGAATAAAAATAGCGTAACCGCTCTAAAAAAAGCCGTGGACAAGTTCTATAGCGAGGGTTTAGAAAACGTAAAAGTAACGGATTTACAGCGCACAGCTTTTGCGCTTACCGCTTGCGGAGTGAATATAACCTCTGTAAACGGTCACAATCTCTTAGCTGATTCTACATATAACCGAGAAAAATATAAACCTCTCGACGCTCAGGGCGTAAACTCTCTGTCGTACGCGCTGTTACTACTCGATTCCAAGAATTATAAAATCCCGAAATCAAGTTCAATTACAAGGGAAAAGCTTGTTAACAGAATTCTGTCCTATGAACTAAAAAACGGCGGATACGCTCTTTTCGGCGATGGAGCCGATATCGACATAACCTCGATAGTAGTTCAAGCGCTTTCTAAATATAAAAACAACTCAAAGGTCAGAATAAGTATTGATACCTGCCTTGATATTCTCTCCAAGCGCCAGGATACAAGCGGAGCGTATAAGTCCTTCGCTGGAAAAGTAACCGCGGAATCTACCGCCCAGGTAACTATGGCGCTTTCGTCGCTCGGTATTAATCCGATTAACGATAACCGATTTATAAAAAACGGCAACACAACCCTTGACGGACTCAACCTTTTTAAAACCGCTGACGGCGGATACTGTCATATGGAAAATTATAATACCAACAGTATCGCCACATACCAAACCTTCTGCGCCTTAGTTTCCGTATATCGACAACTAAAGGGCGAGGGTAAGTTTTTCGATTTTAACGCTAAAACTGAATCAACTACCAAAAAAGTGAACTCTATTATTTCTAAAAAAGAATTAAAAAGCAAAAATAAGACTAACTCCGCTACTAAAAAAACCTCAATAAATAATTCGGAAAAAATAGAAAACACATCTTCCTATAATTCTAAAATAGAAAATAAATCCAAGTCTAAAAAATCAAAAATAAAGAATGATTCTAAAAGTAATATATTAAATAATCTGACAGAACCAACCTCAACAGTAAGCCGTTCGCGTTCCGTTATTAATAATACATCTCCGAAAAAAGCCGATAAAAAACCTCAGCCGCCTTACATAACCGCGGGAGTGCTTTTAGCAGGATATATTTTTTTGTATGTACTAAAATCGGGAGGTAAGAAGTGAAAAAATTTCTTTTGATTTCAATTTTAATCATCTTCGTTTTAACTTCCTGTTCTATAAAATCCGCCGACGATTACTACAATTCCACCGAAAGCGGAACTCTTACCGCGACTATCTCGATTAACTGCTCCACGGCTGTAGAGTATAAGGGCTCAAAACGTAAAAAAGCTGAAATCTTAACCGATTATAAGGTCAATTTCAAGAAAGGCGATACAGTATTCGACGCATTTAAAAACGCCTGTAAAAATAAGAAAATCCAGTTCGAATACTCAGGGATGGGTGATAATATCTATATCGAGGGTATAGACTATCTATACGAATTTGAGTGCGGTGAACATTCGGGCTGGGAATACAGCGTAAACGGCGCTTTTCCGAGCATAGGCTGTAACGCTTATGAGCTGAAAAACGGCGATACTATCCGCTGGCTTTATACCTGCGATTTAGGCGCGGATATAGGAAATAAATATGAACACACTTAAAAATTTTAATCCGGTAGTTCTTTTACTCTATTTTGTATATGTACTGTTTATCTCAATATTCTCGTTTAATCCTATTTTGTTAGCCTCGGGAATGTTGGGAGCGGTTTTGTACTGTCTTGTTGTATCTGACAAACGGAGCGTTATAAAATCTTTATCCGCCTGTATTGTTATTCTACTCGCGGTAACTGTTACTAACCCGCTCTTTTCTCATAACGGCAAGACGGTTTTGTTTTTTATTAACGATAATCGAGTAACTCTCGAGTCGCTGATTTACGGAGCTGTACTCGGACTGTGTATAACCGAGGTTATAATTTGGTTTAAGTGCTTTAATTTAGTATTCGACAGCGAGAGATTTATTTTTCTTTTTGGGAAAATTAGTCCTAAACTTGCCTTAGTACTTTCGATGACCTTAAGGTTTGTTCCGAGCTTTATAAAAAGCTTTCGTGAGATTAACCGTACTCAAAAACTCATTGGTAACAGCCGCCGGCTTAAACGTTATTTAAACAGCTTTTCAGCTGTCGTCACTCAGTCGATGGAAAATTCAATAATAACGTCCGACAGTATGAATTCCAGAGGATACGGCGCTAAAAAGAGAACCTTTTATTCAAGATTCAGATTTACATTATCCGACGCTCTTTTTCTAATTATTTCTACTACGCTGTTAGCTTTGTCGGTTATTTTTAAATCTGATTTTACTTACTATCCGGGTTTTACGTTTTCGGAGATTAACGCCGTTAGCGTTACCGGTTATTTATCGTTTATAGTACTGGCTTTTATTCCGTTTATCTATGAGCTAAAGGAGGGGATAAGATGGAAATATTTAATATCAAAAATCTGAGCTTTAAATACAATAAATCCCCGAAGTCTGCTCTTGAGGATATAAACCTAAAGGTAAATTCAGGCGAGTTTTTGCTTTTGATCGGACAGTCCGGGTGCGGAAAAACAACTCTCCTTAAAATGCTTAAAAAAGAACTTACTCCGCTCGGTGAAAAAAGCGGAGAAATATTCTATAAAAGAAAAAAGATTGAGAGTTTATCAAAAGCGGAAAGCGCCTCAAAAATTGGATTTATTACGCAGGATCCTAATTCACAGCTTGTGACCGATAAAGTTTACTCCGAGCTTGCGTTCGGCTTAGAGAGCTTAGGTGTAAATAAGGAAAATATCCGATCCAAGGCCGCCGAGTTTGCGTCTTATTTCGGCTTTTCCGAAATGTTCGAGCGTAATACAAACTCGCTCTCGGGCGGAGAAAAACAGCTTTTAAACCTCGCGTCCGTAATGGTTATGAATCCCGAGGTTATACTTCTGGACGAGCCGATTTCTATGCTTGACCCGATTTTTGCCGTAGAGTTTATCCATACTCTTAAAAGGATAAACGAGGATTTTGGAACTACTGTTATTATTGCCGAGCATCATCTCTCTGAGGTATACCGCCTGTGCGATAAGGTTGTCTGTCTGGAAAACGGCAAGATAACCGCCTATAATTCTCCAAAAGAAATAAGCGTAGATTTAAAAGATAAGAAGATTGAAAAAACTCTACCCGCGCCGGTGCGTGTTTATAACGCCGCGGATTCCGAATTAGATTGTCCGCTGAGTGTAAAAGAGGGCAGAGAGTTTCTTGATAAACTTGATATAAACAATAATTATAATTCCGAATCAGAAATAAAAGAACGTGATACTATCCTATCTGTCCGTAATCTTTGGTTCAGATATGAAAAGAGCGGCAAGGATATTTTAAAAGATTTATCTCTGAATATTAAAAAAGGCGAAATTTACGCTCTGCTGGGTGAAAACGGTTGCGGTAAGTCTACTCTGCTTAATGTTCTAAACGGTTCTCTAAGGGCTTATAAGGGTAAAATTAAGCATAATTTAAAGCTTTCTTACTTACCTCAGAATCCAAAAAATGTATTTGTTAAAGATACGCTCGAAGATGATATGAAGCTTATTAGTAATTCTTATAAAGAATTATTATCGGAATTTGAACTTTTGGATTTCTTAAAAACTCATCCCTATGATTTAAGCGGCGGCGAGCTGCAACGCGCGGCTATCTGTAAAGTTCTTTTAACTAAGCCCGACATAATACTGATGGACGAAGCTACTAAGGGTTTTGATAATTATACTAAAGAAAAGCTCGGTGTAATTCTCAAATCTCTCACCGATAGGGGAATAACCGTGTTGCTTGTAACTCACGACCTCGAGTTTGCCGCAAGCTATGCCGATAGGTGCGGACTTCTCTTTAACGGCGGGATTACGAGCGAGGATGTTTCCCGAAAGTTTTTTCTTGAGAATATGTTTTATACAACACCGGCCGCGAAAATGGCTAAGGGTATTATCGACGGCGCTGTTACCGTCGAGGATATAATAAGGTGCGTAAATGGTTAGAAAGTATATAAAATATATATTCGTGTTCTTAATAATACCCGCTCTTATAGTTTTCGGAGCGTTATTATATCCGCAAAGAAGCTTTATTATAGTTTCAATCGCCGTAGTGATTACGGCGTGTGTACCGTTTTTTATAAGCTTCGAAAAGAACTCCTCTACGCGAAGGCTTGTAATGCTCGCGGTAATGACGGCTCTGTCGGTAGCGGGAAGGTTTATCTTCGCTCCGATACCGTTTTTTAAACCCGTGACCGCTATGGTTGTAATCGCGGGAATGTATTTCGGCAGTGAGTTCGGATTTTTAACAGGAGCGTTATCGGCTATAATTTCGAACTTCTATTTCGGGCAGGGAGCGTGGACGCCGTTCCAGATGTTTTCCTGGGGAATAATCGGGTTTATCGCGGGCTTACTCTCAAATCCGCTTATAAAAAGTAAAATTATACTCATAATATACGGAGTTTTCGCGGGTATAGCGTATTCACTTATGATGGACGTGTGGACTGTGCTTTGGATGGACGGAAGCTTTAATTTTCCAAGATTTATCGCTGCAATAGTGACCGCTCTGCCTGTAACCGCTCAATATATTATTTCAAACGTAGTATTTTTGTTGATATTAACCCCGTTATTCAAGAAAAAAATTGAAAGGTTAAAGTTTAAATACGGTCTCTAAATAATAGAAACTGTGAAATATTTTAACAAAATATTTATAATTAGCCTTGAATTATTGTTTACTATTGACAATGATTTGAGGCTTTGATATAATTTTATTCATTAAAAAGGTACTTTGGAGGACATTATGCGTACTGATTTTGCGGATTCTATTAAAAAAGGTTTTATAGTTAACGCCCGATATACTGTCGAAAGTGTAATAAACCGGGATATTTTAGGATTTACCTATCTTGTTCGTGACGTAAATACAGGCGAAAGCTTTACTTTAAAGGAATATTTTCCCGAGGGTATAGCTGAGCGCGGGGACGATTTATCTGTTTCGGTTGTTTCGATGGATAAAGTTCAGTTATTCGAAGGCGGAAAGAATGATTTCTTAAATGAGGCAAGAGCCCTTAACGCTTCTTTAAACGAGAATATTGTTAACGTTAAGACTTGTTTTGAGTTTAATAACACTGCTTATTATGTAAACGAGTGTTTTGATAGCATATCCCTCAAGGATTATATTAACAATTCGGGCGGAAAAATATCTATGTCTAAGGCGAGGGATATTATCTATCCTGTTATGAATGCTTTGGCGGTACTTAACAATAAGGGTGTACATCATCTCAATATTTCACCCGACTGTATTTATATTACAAGTAACGGAGTCGTAAAGCTCGGTGACTTTTCGACCGCGCTCGTAAATTACGCGGTCAACTCACGAAGAATCGACTCCGTAATCAACTATGGTTTTTCTTCTAAAGAATTATATTCCCGTAATTCAAATAAAGGCGCTTATAGTGACGTATATTCATTAGCGGCTGTGATTTATACAGCTCTTACGGGTATAATTTTACCCGAGTCTATAGACCGTTTCGACGGCGAGGTTATTAATTATCCTTCATCGTACGGTTGTGATATCACTTCTAGCGAAGAAGCCGCTCTTAAAAAAGCGTTGAGCGTAAACGCGGGGGATAGATATACCGATATTAACAGCTTTAGAAACGCGTTAACTTCTAAGGCTCAACCTGATTTTCAGTCTCAGTCGTATCAGCCCGCTCCTCAACAGACATATAATAGCGCTCTCGCCCCTAAGAAAAAGAGTAAATTTCCTAAGTGGATTATACCTGTAGCCGCGGCTGTAGTTGTAACTTTAATTATCGGCGTAGCAGCCTGCGCTATGTTGCTCAGTAAACCCGATCCCGCTAAAGATTTTAAATACAACTTAAATTCTTCGGGCGTAACTATTAATAAATATATCGGTAAGGAGGATACCGCCGTTATTCCCTCCGAGATTGAGGGTAAGCCTGTAGAGGTAATAGGCGCGAACGCTTTTAACGGCTCGCCTTTAGAAGAAATAGCTATTCCAAGTACTGTAAAAACAATCGAAAAAGGCGCTTTTTCAAATACTGTAGTTACTAAAATTAATATTCCCGAAAGCGTTACCGAGATTAACGAGTACGCGTTTAAATCTTCTTCTATAGAAAGTATCACAATACCCGGTTCCGTAAAAGAAATTTCCAAATATATTTTTAACGAATGTGATAAGCTTACTTCCGTTACTTTGAGCGACGGCGTATCTAAGGTAGGCGAGTACGCTTTCTCGGGTTGTAAAAGTCTTGAAGATGTAAAGCTTCCCGAAAGCCTTGATACTATTTCGAGCGGAGCGTTCTCGGGCTGTATCGGCTTAAAGAAAATTTCAATTCCCAACCATGTAAGCTCAATTAAAAGCTCAGCTTTCTCAGGCTGCGGAGAGTTAGCTTCTTTAGAAGCCTACGGTAACTCTGTTTCGAGCAAAAAGGGTACATTTGACGCGTATGTTTTCTCCAATTGCTATAAGCTAAAGAGCATTACCGTTCCCAAGAGTATTAAATCATTAAGCAAGTTTTTTATCAGCAGTAATAAGACTATAGAAACTGTAAATATGCAGGAAGGTCTGAAGCAAATCGGTCAAAACGCCTTTATGTTCTGTAATAAGCTAAAAAAAGCCGATATTCCCCATTCAGTTACATCTATAGGAAATTCAGCTTTTTGGGGATGCGAAAGTCTTAAATCTTATTCAATTCCGTTAGGTGTTAAAGTTATTAAAAAATACACCTTTAACCAGTGTAAATCGTTTAAAGAAATATATATTCCCAGCACGGTTAAGAAAGTTGAAACAGGAGCTTTTTCAAATTGTACATCTGTTAAGAAAATCCTTATCGGATATAAGATAAAAAATATCGGAAAATACGCTTTCAGCGGATGTAATAAAATTAAAAGCTTAGTAGTTCCAAGCAGAATGAAAACAATTCCGAGAGCCGCATTCTTCGGAATGAAAGGTATAAAGCATTTAACAATACCTAAGTCCATTAAGAAAATAAAGTCTTCCGCGTTTTTAAGCTGTAAAAAGCTAAAGACAGTTTATGTCGCTAAGAAATGCAAGGTCAATAAATACGCTTTCCCGTACGGCGTAAAAGTTAAAAGATTAAAATAAATACAAAAAACTCCCGAAGTAATTTGCTTCGGGAGTTTTAACTTTGCGTACTATTTCTCTTTTTGGCGTTTAATAACCTTCATTCTCGAGAATTCCTCTCTGTCCTTTTCGTCGAGAGCGTCGGTGATAAATTTTACCGTTTCCTCGAATTTAGGTATCATAATATTTTTGAGAGCGTTAGCGCGTTTTTGGGTTTTCTTTATAGCGTCAGCTAACCTGTAAACGCTGTTCTCAATCTCCGCCAGCTCAGCCGTCATAACCTTAACTTCCGTAAATTTAACGAAAGCGTTATCAAGCGCCGTACTCGTGGTATTAAGCCCGAAATGGAGCTTGCTTTTATCGGGCTCATCGATATGAACCATCGGAATCTCAACGCCCATTACAGAACGGTACTCGAGCGTAAGCGAATCGTCCACGGGAATAGTCTTACTTATATCCGAACAGTAACCGTGAATTATATTAGCGGTTTGCAGCGCGAAATAAGCCTCGGAATAAGCGTCATCAATTTTACCCTGGATCTCATTCGCTTTATCTATTAACATCATCATCTCTCTGATAAGAATATTACGCTTCTTATCCATAAGCTCATAACCCATCTTAGCGAGCGCGAGAGATTTTTTTGTATTCATCAGATTTCCCTTGGTAGGTACTGCCTGAACTGCCATAGCGTTCACCATAGCCTTTCCGCCCGTTTAATAGAATATTTACGGCTAACCGGGCATTTTGCCGTAAACTTTATGAGTTTATCCTCTGTAGTATTTATCGAGTAACTCGTCGTCTACGCGGTCGAGCTCGCTTCTCGGTAATGTGGAGAGTAATTCCCATCCGAGATCAAGACTTTCGGTGATATCGCGGTTTTCGTTAAAGCCCTGATTTACAAAGCGTTCCTCAAACTGCTTGCCGAATTCCATATACTTCTTGTCGATGGGGGAAAGCTCCTCCTCGCCGATAACGGACGCGAGCGATCTTGCGTCGATAACCTTAGCGTATGAAGCGAATAACTGGTTAGCTAAAGGCTGATGGTCGGCTCTGGTGAAGCCCTCGCCGATACCGTCCTTCATTAGTCGCGAAAGCGACGGCAGAACCGATACAGGAGGATAATAACCCTGTCCCTGTAAAGCTCGGTCGAGAGTAATCTGTCCCTCTGTGATATAACCGGTAAGGTCGGGAATAGGATGGGTAATGTCGTCGTTCGGCATCGTAAGTATAGGAATCTGAGTTACCGAACCGTCGTGACCTTTAATCATACCCGCTCTCTCGTAAAGAGAAGCAAGGTCTGAGTAAAGGTAACCCGGATAGCCCTTACGTCCCGGGATTTCACCCTTAGAGGACGAGAACTCACGCAGCGCCTCGGCGTACGAGGTCATATCAGTCATAATAACAAGTACGTGCATATCGAGGTCAAAAGCTAAATACTCCGCGATAGTAAGAGCGCATCTGGGAGTAAGTGTTCTCTCGATAATCGGGTCGTTGGAAAGGTTTAAAAGCATAACTACGTGGGAGAGAACTCCGCTCTCCTCGAAGCTTTTTCTAAAATACTCAGCAACGTCTTTTTGAACACCCATCGCCGCGAATACTACGCAGAAGTTGTCCTCGGTAGCTCCGCTGATTCTTGCCTGACGTACAATCTGTACGGCTAAGTCGTTGTGCTTCATACCCGAACCCGAGAAGATAGGCAGCTTCTGACCTCTGATAAGAGTCATAAGCGTGTCTATGGTAGAAATACCTGTGTTTATGTAGTTAGTGGGGTAGATACGTGATACAGGGTTGATAGGCGTACCGTTGATATTAGCGCGTTTTTCGGGGAAAATCTCTCCGAGACCGTCTATAGGTCTGCCCGCGCCGTCGAGTACACGTCCGATAATCTCGGGCGATAAAGCCTGCTCCATCGGATGCCCCGTAAGTCTTGTTTTAGCGTTTACAAGGCTTATATTTCTTGTGCCTTCAAATACCTGTACAACTATTCTTTCGCCCTCAATCTGAACGACACGACCCTGTTTTACAGTGCCGTCCTCAAGGCGTATATCGACGATTTCCTCGTTGGAAACGCCTTTTACGCCGTCGATAACTATAAGCGAACCGTTAATTTCCTTAACGCCTACATAATCAATTAACATAATTGTGTCTCCTTAAAGAATTTCATCAATTTTCTTGTCGATTTCTTTATCGTAATCGTCAAACATTTCGAGTTTATTATTAGGAATATCGTACTTCATTTTACCGAGCTTGTCGAAAAGTCCGAGTTTAAGAATTGTAGAAATCGGAATTTCCTTAGCGATAACCTCGCGCGCTCTGTCGTAAAGGTGAAGTATAACTCCCATCATCTTCATCTGTTTTTCGAGGGGTACATATGTATCTTCCGCGTGAAAAGCGTTCTGCTGAAGGAATCCTACTCTGATAGCCTTAGCGGTTTCGATAACCAGCTTCTGGTCGTCGGGAAGAACGTCCGAGCCGATAAGCTTTACAATCTCCATAAGCGAGCTTTCTTCCTGGAGCAGAGCTGAGATTCTGTTTCTGTATTCCACGAACTTTGGACCTAAGTGTTCGTTAAACCACGGGTCTAAGTCGTTAAAATACTCGCTGTAGGAATCCATCCAGTTAATAGCGGGATAGTGTCGGGCGTAAGCCAACGCCTTATCAAGCGCCCAGAAAACGCGTGTAAATCTTTTTGTGTTCTGAGTAACAGGCTCCGAGAAGTCCGAACCCTGCGGGGAAACCGCTCCTATAATTGTTACCGAGCCGTTATCGTGCGAGAGTGTTTTAACTCGTCCCGCTCTCTCATAGAACTCTGCGAGCCTAGAGGGAAGATACGCGGGGAAGCCTTCCTCGGCGGGCATTTCCTCAAGTCGTCCCGAAATCTCTCTTAACGCCTCAGCCCATCTGGATGTGGAATCCGCCATAATAGCCACGTCGTAACCCATATCGCGATAATACTCAGCGAGAGTAATACCTGTGTAGATAGAAGCCTCACGAGCCGCTACAGGCATATTGGAGGTGTTAGCTATAAGAACAGTACGGTCGGTCATCGGTCGGTTTGACTTAGGGTCGATAAGCTCCGAGAACTCGTCGAGTACCTGTGACATCTCGTTGCCGCGCTCTCCGCATCCTACATATACGATAATATCAGCGTCGCACCATTTAGCGAGCTGGTGCTGGTTCATTGTTTTACCTGTACCGAAACCGCCCGGGATAGCGGCGGCGCCGCCCTTAGCGATAGGGAACATTGTGTCCATAACTCGCTGACCTGTAATAAGCGGAACGGTAGTGGGTAATCTCTCTTCGATAGGTCTTGAGTATCTGATAGGCCATTTCTGGCATAATGTTAAATCGTGCTCAACTCCGAGCTCGTCCTTAATCTTAGCTACAGTATCAAAAAGCTTGTACCCGCCGTCGGGTTTAACCTCGGTAATCTCACCTGAAATAGCGGGCGGTACCATAAGTCTATGCTCGATAATAGCGGTTTCGGGTAAAGTTGCGTAAATTTCTCCGCCTTTTAGCTTATCGCCGACCTTGACCTTCATAGTAACGTTCCAAATCTTTTGGTCGTCGAGAGAGTTAACCTGAGAACCGCGGCTGATAAACGCGCCTGATTCCTCCTCGATAGCTTTAAGCGGACGCTCAATACCGTCGAAAATATTGTCTATTATACCGGGACCTAAGAGTACGTTCATAGGATTACCTGTACCCGTAATCGGATCCCCCGGTTTAAGTCCTGTAGTTTCCTCGTAAACCTGTACGGTGGTATATTCGTCGTTAATACCGATAATCTCGCCGACAAGGTTTTCTTTACCTACGTGAACCATTTCCATCATCTTAAATTCAGTAGGACCTTTTACGGTAATTACAGGGCCGTTAATACCATAAATTACATTTTTTTCCATAATTTCATCTCACTAACTCAGCTGATTTTTAAATCCGCGTTCTCCACAAACCAGCCCTTTTTATTTTCAAGCTTGCTGTCGAGTGTATTATCCGCTACAAGCTTTAATTCTTTACAGTAACCTCTAAGTCCGCCGATACGTATCTCAATATCGCTTTCAACCGTAACCTCTCCCGAGAATACGCCTTTAATATCGTTTTCGAATTTGAGGTCATCGTTCTTTACGTATACGATACAGGCTTTGCCGCCGAATGTCTGAGCGATTTCCTCGGCGTAGGAGATAAGCTTGTTTTTATATTCGTCTGAATTTGTAAAGTCAATAAGCTTTTTCTCGCATCTGTCGAATATTTCCTTTAGCATCTTATCTCTGGTCTTAAAGATTTCGCCCTGAGCTTCGAGGTTTTTAACCGCGTATTTACTTGTAACCGCGGTTTCCTCAGCGGAAATAAGCTTTTTGATATACTTATCGGCTTCCGCTTTAGCTTGAATCTCAGCTTTTTTTACAGCTTCCTGTTTTTTAGCTTCAATTTCGGAAACTATCTTGGCTCTTTCTTCTTCGTTATATCTCTTAATAGCGTCTAAAAATCTGCTTGATTTATTGTCATTAATCATATTTTACCTCGTTTATATGTTACAGCTTAACACCTATAGCTTCCTGTACGTATTTAGTAATACTGTCCGCGGTTCTTCCGTTTCCGTGGCGGTCGGGAATTTCCACGATAAGCGGACGCTGTCTGTTAAGCTTTAGGTCATAGACTAAGTCGGGGCATTTCGATACGAGCGTTTCGGTCATAAGAACAACCGCTATTTCAGGGTCGTTCATAGCCTTTAAAAGCGACTCGCGGATGTGTTCTTCCGAATGAACAACAACACCCTCAATTCCCGCAAGTCTCATACCCATCTGGGTATCAACATTATCGCTTATAAGATAATACTTCATAATTAACCGTTAAGAATAAGGATTGAAATAAGCATACCGTAAAGAGCGATTCCTTCGCCGAGCGCAACGAAGATGATAGCCTTACCGAAGTTTTTCGGATCCTCAGCCGCCGCGCCGATAGCCGCGGGAGCGCCGTGTCCAACCGCGATACCGCCGCCTATACAAGCGATACCTGTCGAAAGGCCCGCGCCTAAGTACTGAAGACCTTTAGCTACAGGCTCGAGTGAACCCGTGTCAGCGGGAGCTCCGCCTACCGCGCCCGCAACAACAGGGCATACTAAACAGAAAGCGGCTACAGCGCCGAAAGAAGTGAGCTGTAAGAGTAATGAACGCTTAGCGTTCTTGCCTTTTTGGAAAGATTTGGTAGCGATAACTACCGAAAGAATTAAGAAAATTACGGGTAATGTAAGTAATAAAGCGTTAAATAAAGTCATAATAAAACCTCCAGATATTATTTATATATTAATTTCTTCCTAATCTGAGTTTAACAGGCTCATAAGGTCTGCCTTCGCCCGAGTAGAATCTGCTGAACATTTCATAGTATTCAAGTCTAAGTACCTGAATCGATACAAGAAGCGCCTCTAAAGCGCACACAAGCAGGTTGCCTATAACGACAACAGGGTAGTAAGCTACCGTACCCGCGGTATCCGCCAAGGTGAATACAACCTGCATCATACCCGCGTGAACGAGTACGAAAGCCGCGACTCTTAAGAAACTCATAGTATTTGAAACATAGCTTAAAAGAACTTCTATAGACTCAAAAACATTTTCGAGTACAAAGTTGCCCCAGCTTTCAGGAGCCCAGTCTTTTCGACCGTTTACGAGTTTAGAGAGCGGTTCTCTTAAGAATATGAGTATAAACATAAACGCGATTATAAGTATGTAAGGTAAGCTGAACAGGTTGGTGTTAAATATAATCATACCGACCAGTCCCGCGCAAATCATCGCGTAGAATATAAGTCCGCAAACTCCGCTTGTATCGAAAACAGCCTTGCCGTAATCGCCTTGACGGATTGAGGTGTAGATGTTTAGAAGCATCGCCACGCATAAAAGCGACATACCTATTCCGACCGCGATTAAAAGTATATTGCTCGTAAAGGATGAACTCATTACCTCAATCGGCTTTTCTTTCATATGAAGAATACCCTTGTAGAACCAGTCCATACCTGTTTCGTAACCGAATACGCTTCCGTATAATGCTCCGAATACCATTCCCGAGAATCCGCAGGGAAGAAGTATCTTTCCGATAGCCATCCGTCTCACGAACCACATAAGCGCTCCGGCGATCATAACGAGGAATCCGTGACCGACATCTCCGAACATTATTCCGAACAGAACTACGTACGTAAACGCTATAAACGCTGTCGGGTCAATTTCCTTGTACTTAGGTACTCCGTACATCTCAGTGTAGAACTGGAACGGACGCGCGAGGAAGAAGTTTTTAAGCTTTACGGGAGGGGAGAGCTGAAGCTCGTCATTACCGTTGGAAACGCTTACTTCCACGCTTTCTATACTCTCAAGCTTAGTTTTAATCTCCTTAGCTTGTTTCTCAGGAACCCAGCCTGTAAGACAGAAGCTTTCGCCTCTTTCCATAGCGTGAGTTTTTATCGTCTGGTAAAGATTAAATTCAGCCGCCTTAGTGTAGTAGCTTAGAATCTTCTTTTCCTTTTCCGACGAAAAATTTTCAATTTTTTTGTTGATTTGATCGAGCTGTTTTTTAAGCTTTTCAACATCCGCTTTAAGTCTTTTGTACTTTTCTTCGGGAGCCTCTTCCATAGAGCCGAAAGAACTTTTTTCGAAATACAATCTCGAGAAGATTCTCTCCGCTTTTTCGTACTGAGTAATCGGAACGAAATATACCGCCCATATGTAAGTGCCTTCTTCGGAACAGGGGATAAACTCGATAAAATCGGTTTTGAAATTCTCTGTGCCGAGCTTTTTTACGTTTTCCTTGGGAATACGTCCGAATACCGCTTTTACATATTCCATCTCAAGCAGTTCTTCAATATTCCTGTCGATAGAAACAAAGTGGCTCGTTTCCTCCTTAGCGCGTTTACACTCGTTATATTCCTTTTGAAGCGACGCCCTTTTGTTTTCGAGAGCCTCGACTTTTTCCGATAATCTTATCGAATAACTGTCGATAGTCTCAAAATCAGGGTTAAACTTTTTCTTCGTTCGGATATATCTGGGCGTAATCGAAAGTATCTTCATAATATTGGAGATACGGTTAAGAGGTTCGCTGTACTTACTTTGCGAGGTGAAACGGTTAAAACCCTGAATATCAGAGTAGAAGTTGCTTACCTCGTCGGGCTGGAAAACCTTTGACTTTCCGAGTACGGAAACTACGTCGTCTCTCGCTCTTTTATGGCCGATAATACTGAAAGCTTTTATATTTTCAACACTCAATTCAAATCACCTCCTTACAGACTATTAATATATTAGTAATGGTTTTATAACTTCTTTATCTACATTGTACCTCGCGCCCTCGATAATACATATCAGATTATGTAACTCAATTTCACAAAGGAAAATGTAGGACATCATAACAGTCGCGGGACTGTCCGAAAAATAAATATTGTGGCGGGCTTTTTTGAATCTTACGAGCAGCTCGAGTTCGTCAATTTGCTCGCTGTCTAATTTTTTAAGCATTTTACCCGTTCTGGTTTTAGCCATAATATTGTAAACGGATTCCACGTCGTCCGCCGCGCACATATCGAAAATAACCTTATCCTTTATACTTCCGTAGGGGAGTATATATTTAGCTATTATTTTATCGTCAGCGACATAATAATTCTTTAATCGAATTATATTTAAAAAGTTGCGACAGTCTATCGAAATCTGCAAAAGCTCTTTGAGCTCCTCTTTTTCAGTTTCGTCAAGCTTACTTATCGCCTCGAACAGCTCTTTACAAAGCTTCGTGTAAAGCCGGTTTTCTATTTCGGTAATAGGAATACGCTCGTTATTCTTAACGCTGAACTGTTTAAGTATCGGCTCGTAAGGCGTTTTTCTCGCCGCTTCTAAAAACTGCTCGTAATTTTCCGCTTTAGCCAACGCGTTTAGGTTAATCGAAGTCTTTTTGGCTATATGAGCGGGTACGGTCAGGTGATAAACCTGCTCGTCTCTCGAATTAAGCTTCGTAAGGATTCGGATAATCTCGTCGATTTCGGTTTTATGGGCGATATAGTGGGAAATATCCTCACCCAGACTTAACTCAAAACGACATATCGTATCAAATTCGTTAATCTGATACTGTCTTAACAGGCTTTCGAAAAGTCCGCGCCTGATTCCGCGCTCATTCGCTTCACCGAAAGCGTTAATATAATGTGTATTTGATTTTAAATATGCCATAACATCGGAAACTTTTTCACAGTCCAAAAGCGCCTTATAGTCTTTTTCCGTGAGCCGTTTGCCGTATTTTGCCTTTACCCGCGTATAAGCGGCGTAGCTTGTACCTGACATTGTTATTACTCCTTGTCAAGCGTTCAGCCTCTGTAAAAGAACCTCACGCAAGGTTAATTTCTTACTTTAGTATATCTTCGACGATTTCGTTAACCCATTTATCAGCGTTTTCGTCGAATTTTTTTTGAAGCTTCTCGGCGGAAGCTTTTCTCTTTGCCTCGTTAGCTTGGAATTTTTCGAGATTCTCTTTTTCAATTTGCTTTTTTTTAGCCTCAACTTCTACTTTAGCGTCAGCCATATATCTATCGTGAATCTGTTTAACTTCTTCGTCGATTTGACTTTCGAGGGCTTCTTTCTGTTTATTAGTTTCCTCGTTATATTTTTTCGCTTGTTCGTCTATATCGACGAGTTCTTTAATTACGTCTTTCATCGAACTCTCTCCTTAAAATTAAATAACAATATCGCTGTCTTCTATTCTCTCGTTAAAGAATTCTATCGCCTTCATACAAGGACGTCTTAGGAATAATCCTACAAACAGCGCTCCTAACACGAACAGCATAAGTATTCCTAAATTAGTCCAGTACGAACCTATATCCACTCCCGCGACCGCCTCTCTTAAAGCGTTTATGCCGTATTTAAACGGTAGATAAGTCGACATAGCCTTGAACGGAGCGGGGAGAACTTCTATCGGGAATGTTCCGCCTGAGCCGGCTACCTGGAGTACGAGTATAATTACCGAGAGCGCTTTTCCGAGTACGCTGAATGTGATAGTTAACGAGTAGATAATAAGCGAATATACAAAGCATGAAATCATACTTCCTACTATGAATAACAACGGATCGGCGCACTGAATTTTCAGGAAGAATAAATCTCCCAAAGCGATAACGAGCGCCTGAAGCTGAGATAAGATAAAGAATATAAGGTAACGTCCGAAGAACAGTTGAGTCGGTGTGGGGTTGTTGAGAGTTTTAAGCTCCCGCTTAGAGAACGCTACGCTTATAACCGCCACAAGCACAACTCCGCCTACCCATAAGCCGAGCGAGGTGTAGAAAGGAGTCATAGCCGAGCCGTAATTCTCAATCGGATAGATTCTCTCTTTTTCTGTTTCAACAGGGCTCGCGACAAAGTTGCCGAGCGCCTTAGGATTGTTGATGATAGGAGTTAAAAAGTTCTCAATCTTCTTGCTGTTTTTAAGATCGTTAACTCTTTCGATTAAGTTATCAATTTTCTTATCGGCGTTATCCAGTATATCATTAATGTTGTTGAATACATCGATGAGATTATCTACCGTATCCTCGCCGGCGGTAATAATTTTATTAACGGAATTACCCGAACCGATTGACGAAACAAATTCCGAAACATCGTCAAGCGCCGAGTAAACCTTACCGACGGAGTTGTCGATACTTTTCTTTTTGTCCGCAAAATCCGACTTGATACCGGTCAATTCGGATTTACCCTCCGAAACGAGAGTTTTAATCTCGTTTTGAGTGTTTTTGGGAAGGCTTCCCGTATTTCTGATTACCTTACAAGCGTTGTTGATTTTGGCGATAATTTTCTGCTGTTTTGAAATCGACGCTTTAAGCTTATTTGTGAGCTTTGTGAATTTAAGCTTCGGAAAAGTGTCCTGAACTTTACCGATAACGGTGAGCGCCTTATTGTTTATATCTATAATCTTGCTGTTGATTTTAGTAACCTTGGAAAGCTTATCGGCAGCGCTTGCGGAATCGCCGCTTATATCGCCGAAAGCCTCGGTTAAATCTTCGTCAACATCGTTTATATAATCCCTGCCCTGACCTAAGATATCCTCGAGCGATTCTGTGATCTGGGGTGAGGAAGAACTCAGTCCTTTTAATGCCTGTTTTATATCGGATGTCATAACACCCGCTTTATTTAAAGCTGATTTAACCTTCGGACCTAAATCCTCGTTGGTTTTTAAGAGTTCGTTTGTGGATTTTAAAGTAGTTACAAATAGGTCGTTTGTTTTACCGAAAGCTTTAATATCGTCCTTAGTATCATTTAACGCCGATATTATCTTATCGGAAAGCTCCTTCTTAGAGCTCGAAACAGTGTCCCCGGTAATATTTAAAACGGAAGCGATTGTTTCAGTCATCTTATCTACGTAGGTTGATTTTACAGCCGATTCAATAGCTTCGGCGCCCTTGTCTGTAATTTTGGGAGCGATAGCGTTTTTCTTTTCGTTTGAGTAATATTTTAGCTTAGCCCGGTTGAAGTCACCCGTAGTAATCGAGAAAAGGTTTTTACTAAAGTCTTTCGGAATAACTACCGCGGCGTAGTATTTGCCGTTTTTAACTCCGTCTAACGCTTTCTTTTCCGAAACAAAATCCCATCCCATTTTGGGATTGGCTTTAAGATTGTCAACTATTTTATCGCCCGCGTTAATTGAAAGCGAATTGTATTTATAGCCGTCATCATTAGTACATACGGCGAAATCTAATCCGGCTGTGTTTGAGTACGGATCCCAGTTAGACGCTATATTAAACCACGAATATAACGCGGGGAGTATAACTATACCAATTATTACGACGAAAACGATAATGTTTTTAGCCACGTTTTTAAGGTCGAATTTTAAAATTCCGAATATATTTTTCATTATTCACTTTCCTCGCTTTCGGTGTAATTGCTGTATTCATCCTCAATGCCGAGATATTCGGTGAACTTGTGATAGTGATAATCCGCTTTTATCATAAGCGCCGCGCAGAAAAAATCTGAAGCAACCCATAGAACCAGAAATTCAATTTTACTTTCGAGACTGAACATAAGCGTCAGAAATATTATTCCGGAGATTATGATAAACGCCGCGCCTTTTCTTCTGTAGACAAGTCTTTTGCGTTTAGCGTTTTCGTATTCTTCCATAATTCTAAGGTAAGTTTCATGCTCTTTGTTAGTATTTTCGGACATATTATCACTCCTTCGCAAGTATTATAATACTTCTAATTTTATTTTGGTTAAAAATAAGAATTATAGTATTAGTTTTTAAGGGATTGAAGCGGCGCGGGGAGTCGTCCGCCTCTGTTTATAAATACATCAGGCTCTCCGTCTCTTATCGGCATAACAGGGCCTTTACCCAGAAGTCCGCCGAAGTTGAGCTCGTCGCCTGCTTTTTTATTAATCGCGGGAATAAGTCTTACGGCTGTTGTTTTGGAGTTAACCATACCGATTGCCGCTTCGTCGGCGATAATAGCCGAAATCTTTTCGGGGCTTATATCTCCGGGAACTACTATCATATCAAGTCCCACCGAGCATACCGCCGTCATACATTCGAGCTTTGTAATGTCGAGAGTGCCTCTCTTAGCCGCGGCTATCATACCCGCGTCCTCGCTAACGGGGATAAACGCTCCCGAAAGTCCGCCTACGTGCGACGAAGCCATAACTCCGCCCTTTTTAACAGCGTCGTTTAAAAGCGCCAAAGCCGCCGTGGTTCCGTGGCATCCGCAGCTTTCAAGCCCCATCTCCTCGAGTATATAAGCTACGCTGTCGCCGACCGCGGGAGTCGGGGCGAGGGAGAGGTCTACTATTCCGAACGGAACACAAAGTCTTTTTGACGCTTCTTTAGCAACAAGCTGACCCATTCTCGTTATTTTAAAAGCGGTCTTTTTAATCATATCCGCTATTTCGTCAATACTTTTACCGTGACCGTCTTTTGCGAGAGCGGCTCTGACTACTCCGGGTCCCGAAACGCCGACGTTTATTACGCAGTCAGCCTCGCCCGCACCGTGAAAAGCTCCCGCCATAAACGGATTATCCTCGGGAGCGTTACAGAATACTACCAGCTTAGCCGCGCCGATACAATCTCTGTCGGCGGTTCTTTCGGCGGTTCTCTTAACGATTTTACCCATCATTTTAACGGCGTCCATATTAAGTCCCGCTTTAGTAGAGCCGATGTTAACCGACGAGCAAACTCTCTCGGTTTCGGCTAAAGCCTCGGGAATACTGTCGATAACGGCGTAATCGCCCGCCGAAAAGCCCTTGTGAACTAACGCCGAGTATCCGCCGATAAAATTAACGCCGAGAGTGTGAGCCGCTTTATCTAAAGCCTTCGCGAATTTTACGACATTTTTACTCTGGCACGGAGCTGCGATCATTCCGATAGGGCTTACCGAAATTCGCTTGTTTATAATCGGAATACCGTATTGTTTTTCAATATCCTCACCTGTTTTAACGAGGTCTTGAGCGTATCTGCAAACTTTATCGTAAACCTTACCGCTCGCCTTATCTATATCCTCGTCCATACAGTCGAGAAGCGAAATACCCATAGTAATAGTTCTTACGTCAAGGTTTTCGTTGTCAATCATATTTATAGTTTCAAGAATATCTTTTGTTTCTAACATGGTTATTTCCTCCGAATTTTAGAGTTTTAAATCTTATGCATACTGTTAAAGATATCCTCGTGCATAACGTGAATCTTGGTACAGGTTTCTTCGCCGACTTTTTCGAGCTTGTTTCTCAAAGAGTCTATTCCCAAACTCTTGTCAATCTCAACCATCATCGTCATAGCGAACATATCCTGAAGCACGCTCTGGGTTACTTCAATGATATTAACGTCAGCGTCGGCGCAGGCTGTCGAAACCTTGGCTAAGATACCCACGTTATCTTTTCCGACTACGGTGATTATTGCTTTCATTTACGTACCTCCGATTTGTATTTTTATTATGAATAAAGTATTTTTAATTTGCATATGTTTTAGAATTGTGATATATTAACTATGGTGATATTTATGAAAATAATTTGCGATACACACGTTCATTCCGATAACTCATTCGACGGCGAAAGTTCTGTTTTAGAGATTTGCAACGCCGCCTGTGAAAAGGGCTTAAATACGGTTATTATAACCGACCATATGGAAGCTCCCGACATAAAGCTCGGGGATAAAAGCCCCTACGGCAATATGAAGGAATCCATCTCAAAATCAGTATCCGATGTAGAATCGCTCGCTTTCGAATTTAAGGATAAGCTAAAGCTTCTTAAAGGAATGGAGCTCGGCGAGCCGATGCACGTTCCGAAACTTACCAAAAAGGCGCTAGATATAGCTGATTTCGATTTTATACTCGCGTCCGTCCATAATCTCAAGGATATGGAGGATTTTTACTACCTTGAGTACAACGAAAAAAATGTTTACCCTTTACTCGATAAATATTTTGATGAAATACTCGATACTGCTCAAAACGCCGATTTCGACAGTCTCGCTCATCTCACATATCCTCTGCGTTATATTTACGAGAGAACCGATATTAAACCCGATATGGACAGATACAGCGAAATTATCGACGAGATTTTTTATACCCTTATCAAGAGAGATAAAGCGCTCGAAATAAATACCTCGGGCTTGTTTAAGGAGATTAACTCAACTCTGCCCGGAATCAATATGATTAAGCGATTTAAAGAACTCGGCGGTAAATATATTACCGTAGGAAGCGACGCTCATAATTGTAAAAATCTTGCTCAGGGAATAGAAGAGGGAATAGAGCTCGCTAAAACCTGCGGCTTTGAGTATTATACCGTGTTTGAAAACCGCGAACCTAAGCTTATTGAGATATGGTATTAAATAATTAAAGGCAATGAAGCGGAAAGCTTCATTGCCTTTCGTTTAACACTGGAATTATAGCATTTTTTATTCGTTTTTTCAAGCTTTGAACACTAAGTTTTTCAATTTAGTCAATGTTTTTAAAATTATAATGTTTCGGCTAAAGATTTTATGTATTCTTTAAGCTGTTCTTTAGTTTCGGGATGCTTTAGTCCTACGTCGATATTAGCCTTAAGAACGCCGAATTTATTACCCATATCGAAACGGTTTCCGTCCATCTCAACCGCTGTCATACCCTTGGTTACGGCGATTTCTCTCATAGCGTCGGTGAGCTGGATTTCGTTACCCGCGCCGGGCTTAGTTCTTTCCAAAATTTCGAAGATGCTCGGCGGAAGAACTACACGGTCTGTAATTGAATACAGTGAAAGAACTTCTTCCTTTGTCTGAGGCTTTTCAACCATATCGGTACACTTGAATACGTTGTCGTGAAGATTCTCTACTTTGAGCGAGCCGTATTTATGAATTTCATTTTCGGGAACTTTTTTTACTCCGAGTACGCCCTCGCCGTATTCGCCGTAGACGTCGATAAGCTGTTTAATTGCGGGAGTGCCGTCGCAGTCAATTACTCCGTCGCCGAAAAGCACGGCGAAAGGCTCGTTTCCGACAAATGCCTTGGCTTTAAGTACAGCGTGCCCCAAACCTTTCATCTCTTTTTGGCGGATAAAAGTAATGTCCGCGAGGTTAGCTATATCGTGAACCTGCTTTAAAAAGTCGTCCTTACCGCTCTTTTTAAGGTTAGCCTCAAGCTCGGGAGAGTAGTCAAAATGATCCTCAATAACACCTTTACCGCGGTTTGTGATAATCATAATATCCGTAATTCCCGAAGCGACAGCCTCCTCGACTATATACTGAATAGTCGGCTTGTCTACAATCGGAAACATTTCCTTAGGCATACTTTTTGTAGCGGGTAGAACTCGTGTGCCGAATCCTGCCGCGGGTATTATCGCTTTTCTGATTTTCATTTTAAATGCCTCCTGTTAAAAAATATGGTACGAATTCTATTGTTAAATACACGAGAAACAAACTGAGCGCTATAGCGGTATTAACTCCGCCTTTAGCTCTGAGTTCTTTATCTGTATCTTTACCTTCTTTTTTGATTTCCGATATTTTAGTTTTACAGTGTTTAAAATACCATCTGTTAGAAAAAATACCTATAATAATTCTGAGCGCGAACTGAGCGATAGAGGAAAAGTACATCAATCCCAAAAGGAATATACTTATATTGTCGAGCGAAGAAATACTCTGCATAAGCTCGTTTACCGCCTGAGCAGAGTTTGCCGAAGCGGTTACGGAAATGTAGTAGTTATTCATAAGCTCAATCATTTTCTGGCCCGCGGGCGTGCAGTAGTGTATATAAAGCTCCGACGTCCATAATAAAAGCATTATCGCCGTGATAATACCGCCGAGCTTGTACATCTTTCTGTATAGAAGATACCCTCCGCTGAACAGAAACGCCATAAAGCAGAATCTGCCCTTATTAAAATTCTTGATATTATTAAATACTCTTATAAAATAAGGCGTGTTGTTCTGAACGAATTTGGAAATTTCTCCCGCGGTAACGCCTTCGCCCATATCTTCCTCGGGATTAACTCCCGCCATAGGGTCCATAAATCCTCTGAACGCGGTGTTCGTATCGGCGTTAGTGTTCTGATACGAGTTATTGGTCTGTGCCGATAGTGGAAAACCGCATTTTCCGCAGTAAAACATTCCCTTTTGATTTTCAGCCTTACATCTCGGACAGATTACCGTGTCCGAGTTTTCTGTGCCGGTATCGGAAGCATTATCCCCGCCGAAGCTGAAACCTTCGTTATGCTTATTCTCAAAGAAACAACGGTTATTTTTTTCGTAACATTCTCTGTGGTGCGGAGTACCGCATTCGGGACAAACAACTATATCGTCGCCGTCTTTAAATTCAATATCGCAGACGGGACATTTAATATTTGTAAAATCCATAAAATCTCCTAATTTATATATTTATTTACATATTTATTAAATAATACCATTAATCGCGGAAAAAATCAAATAGAAAAAAGCATTTACAATCCCGCTGTTATTTGTTATAATACACAATGGTACTTTTATGCAAAAGAGGTTTTACTAATGGTTCAATTCGAGGAACTTTTACTCAGGCTTGAAGCTTCTAAACCCGATATCGACGATTTATCCGACGCGCTCGGTTTAAAATCCTTGATGTCCGAAATCGAACAGCTTGAGCTAAAGGCTACCGAACCGGGCTTTTGGGATGACGTGGAAAAGTCCCAGTCTGTACTCCAGAAAACAGGAGCCTTAAAAGGTACGGTGGAAGAATATAATAAACTTGTCGAGCATTATGACGATGCCGCGGCTTTAATAGAACTCGCCAACGAGGAGGAGGACGAGGGGCTTTACGAAGAGGCTCTGTCCGAAGTGGAAGCGGTCGAATCCGAGCTCGCTAAGCAGAAGCTTAAAACTCTGCTCACAGGCGAGTACGATAAGAATAACGCTGTCCTTACATTCCACGCGGGCTCAGGCGGAACAGAGGCTCAGGACTGGGCTGAAATGTTATTCCGTATGTACACCCGCTGGGCTGAAGCTCATAATTTTAAGATAAAGACTGTCGATTACCTCGACGGCGACGAGGCGGGGCTTAAATCCGCCGTACTTCTTGTCGAGGGAGAGAACGCTTACGGCTATCTAAAGAGCGAGGCGGGAGTACACCGCCTGGTTCGAGTATCTCCGTTCGATTCACAGGGACGCCGCCACACGAGCTTTGCCTCTTTAGAAGTTATGCCCGAAATTGACGACGATATTAAGGTCGATATAAATCCCGAGGATATTAAAATGGACGTATACCGCGCGAGCGGAGCGGGCGGACAGAAGGTAAATAAAACCTCGTCGGCTGTACGTCTTACCCATATTCCGACAGGTATCGTAGTCGCGAGCCAGGTCGAAAGAAGCCAGTACCAGAACCGAGACGTAGCTATGAAAATGCTCGCCTCAAAGTTAATGGAGATTAAAGAGCGCGAGCATCTCGATAAAATCGAGGATATTAAAGGCGTCCAAAAGGAAATTACCTGGGGAAGCCAAATCCGCTCCTATGTGTTTATGCCGTATACTATGGTTAAAGACCACCGCACAAACTACGAAACAGGTAATGTTGAAAAGGTTATGGACGGCGATCTCGACGGCTTCATAAACGCTTATTTAAAGGCTTTAAGTACAGGCACACTTGAAAAATAATTAACGGGCTGTTTAACAGCCCGTTTTCTTTATACTTTATTATTCTAAAAAAGAAATTAAATTTTCTAAATTAAATCTTTCGTCATTTTCGAAAAAGAATTCCAATGTAGCGTTGTTGTCGTAAGAGTGTTCAACTTCTTTTGAGTAATTCTGAATTATTCTAATTATGTCGGGATTGTTTTCGGAAGAGGCGATAGAAGCGGTAATAATATAAGCGCAAAAAATCCTCTTAATCACGTTCGTTATATTCATATCTTCGACAGCGTTTAAAAAGTATCGGTAAATATAATAAACCGCCATCCTTGTATAAATATCATCGAAACCCTCGCTCAGCGAATTACCGTACGAGTTCTTAATAATTTCGGAATACTCCGGATTAATAAATTCAAGCCTTTCGTGAATGTCGAAGATAAATTTGTAATTTTTATCAGTAGTGCTTAAACCCTCCGAGAAAAACTCAATCAAATTTTTTAACTTTTCTTTAAATGGTAATCCCTCGGTTAATAAAATCTTCTCAGCCTGTTTACGCTTTTTTAGCAACAGCTCCATATCCTCGGCGTTGTAGTAATCTTTATTTAAATTATAATTCTTTTCAGGAATAATAAAATCGTTGCTCAGTATAAGCTCAGCCGCTTTAGGACAGGCGGGAGATAACGTGTATTCCGTAAAGCTTCCGAAATCCATAGTGATTCTCGGAAATTTTTTACAGGTACCGCATAAGTGTTCCTCGCCGAGATTTATGTAAATATCGCACAGCTCGTCCTTATTCCAAAAAGGACATCTATTATTTTGCAACGTAAAAATACGGTCGCCGTCCTCGTCGGTTACGGTGACCTTTCTTAATTTTTCTCCGAAGCTTCCTTTAACGCTGTTGTAGTATTTTTCGCTTTTTTTATCCACAACAACATCCCAGCCCTGACAACAGCTATCAGGGCATAGGTTAGCGATACATTTAAATTTTTTATAATAATCGGGATAAAACTTCTCCATAATATTCCTTAAAAGAATTATTCTCTCTCTAAAGCTTCCTCAATACAAATCGCAAGCTGATCGGGGCAGGAAGTACCTCTGCCGTTACAGTCGATGCCCTTTAGTTTTTCTACAGCGTCCTCGGCTTTCATACCCTTAACAAGCGCGGCTACTCCTGTAGTATTTCCGTTACAACCGCCTAAAAAGCTGCAATCCTTAATAATTCCGTCCTCAATATCAACGGAAATTCTTCTCGAGCATACTCCGAAAGGAGTGTAAGTATGTGTCAAAATGCCTCACCCTTAAATAAAGTTTTATAATATTATATGACCGAGTTGAATTTTAGTCAAGAAAATATTTTTTATTTTATGTGGCGTAAGGTAAAGTTTTATGTTATACTATAATATATCATTAAAAAAGGATGTAACTATGTCTGTCCGGATTAATTTAGGAAAATGGGGTTCGGTTTTCGCCGTGCCGTCGTGCGTAGTTGACGAGCATATTAAAATTGCGGGACAAAGCCAGCTTAAAGTTCTGTTATTTTTGCTCAGAAACTCTGAAAAATCATATACATATAAGGAAATAGGCGACGCTCTTACTATCCACGAAGCCGACGTAAAGGATTGCGTCAAGTTCTGGGTAGAGCGTGAGGTTATAGTCGAAGCCGGCGGAGAGTTTATTCCGAACAAAGCTTCAGAGAATACTAAACCTGTCGAAGCTGAAGTCGAGGAGCCGAAGAAAAAATCGGTTGTACAGCGACCTATGAAGCCCGATATCATCACCGCGGCTCAGATTATAAACGCCGACGATAATCTTAAAGCACTGCTCGGCGAGGTAGAAGCCTCGCTGTCAAAACCGCTCTCGAGCGGCGGAACCTCGGTTATCGTAATGCTCTACGATACCTGCGGACTGCCCGCCGAAGTGATCGTGATGCTCGTAAATTACTGTGTAAGTATCGGCAAAACCGATATGCGTACAATAGAGCGAATGGGTGTTAAATGGGCTGACGACGGTATAAATACAATGGAAGCCGCCGATAAAAAAATCGCCGATTCTAAGCGGTCTAACGAAAACTGGTCGAGAATAAGGTTTGTTTTCGGACTCAGCAACGCGGGTTCCGCTACTGCTAAACAACTCGAGTTCGCTGACAGATGGGTAGGGGAATGGCATTTTACCGACGAGCTTCTGCGTATGGCTTACGAAGCTAACGTCGATAATACCGGCAAATTGTCTATGCCGTATATAAATAAAATCCTTAAACGCTGGCACGACGCGGGGGTAAAAACTCCCGAGGATATAGAAAAGCTCGACAAAAAGCCCGAGAATAAATCCGCTAAAGATTTGTCCTCTAAACCATCTTACGATTTAGAGGAACTTATGAAAATAAAGTAGAGGTACTTATGGGATACAGTACGGAAGTAAGGAAAAAATCCATAGAAATAATTAAACAGAGGAAGCTTGACGCCGAGAGAAAAGCCGATTTTAAGCGTGAAAAGGTTTTCGCGGAGATTCCCGAAGCCGCCGAGTACGAGCGTAAAATCGCTTCCTGCGCTATAAAGGCGGGACGAGCTGTACTTCGAGGCGGAGATGTTAAGTGGGAACTGGAAAATCTTAAATCAGAAAGCTTAAAGCTCCAGGTCGAGTATGAAACTCTCTTAAACAGCCGCGGCTATTCCACAAAGGATCTGGAGCCCGCGTATACCTGCGAAAAGTGCTCGGACGCGGGATATATCGAACAGGACAACCGAACCGTAATGTGCGAATGCCTAAAGCGTGTTTTAACTGAAACCGCCTGCGCTGATTTAAATAAGAACTCACCGTTGAGCCTTTGTACGTTCGAGGACTTTAACCTTGATTATTATTCAAAGGAAAAGACCTCCGAATATCCGCGCTCGCCGTACGCTCAGATGGAGATTATTTATAATTACTGCAAGTCCTATGCCCAAAATTTTTCCGAGCAATCCGAAAGTGTTTTTATGAGCGGAAAGACAGGACTTGGAAAAACCCACCTCAGCTTAGCTATCGCTAATGAGGTTATAAAAAGAGGCTTCGGCGTAATCTATGTATCGGCTCCGATTATAGTTTCTAAGCTTGAAAAGGAACAGTTCTCCCGAAACAAAGAGAATAATCACCTCGAAGAAACCCTAACTGAGTGCGACCTGCTTATAATCGACGACCTCGGAACCGAGTTTATCAATAAGTTTTCCTCCCGGGCGGTTTATAACCTCTTTAACTCACGCCTGTTACTCGGCAAACCGACTATCGTAAGTACTAACCTGACTCTTGATAAAATTCAGGAAAACTATACCGAAAGATTCGTGTCGAGAATAGCCGGCGAAGCCCATAGGCTCGACTTCTTCGGAAGCGATGTAAGATTAATGAAAAAGTAATTAAACATAAAAGAAGCCGATTCAAAAAGTTTTGAATCGGCTTTATTCTTGCAAAACAAAAAACGACCCAATAGGTCGTTTTGTTTTGGCTGAGGAATAGGGATTCGAACCCCAACAAACAGAGTCAGAGTCTGTCGTGCTACCGTTACACTATTCCTCAATATTTAGTTCGCTGTCCTAACAGCATTATTTATTATATTACAAATTTTAAATTTGTCAATACCTTTTTTAAAAAATAATTTTAATTTATCTATTGAAATATTATAATATTTGTGTTACAATAGCAAAGTTGAAAAAATAAAATATCGACATCGAGGCGTGGCTCAGTTTGGTAGAGCGCTGCGTTCGGGACGCAGAGGCCGCAGGTTCAAATCCTGTCGCCTCGAC
>CAMHQC010000023.1 GCA_946187325.1 uncultured Clostridia bacterium | reverse complement strand
ACATATGCTCTGTACGGCAAAGACCGATACCCTCAGCGCCGAGCTCTCTTGCCTTTTTAGCGTCAGCAGGAGTATCAGCGTTAGTTCTAACCTTAAGAACTCTGTACTTATCAGCCCAATCCATGATACGACCGAACTCGCCGGCGATCTTAGCGTCAACAGTCGGGATAGCGCCGTCGTAGATGTTACCTGTAGTACCGTCGAAGGAGATTACGTCGCCCTCGTGATACTCTTTACCGCCGAGTGTAAATACTTTATTATCCTCGTCCATATTAATAGCGGAACAACCGGATACACAGCATGAACCCATACCGCGGGCAACAACCGCTGCGTGAGATGTCATACCGCCCCTAACTGTAAGGATACCCTGAGCGGCTTTCATACCCTCGATATCCTCGGGAGAAGTCTCTAAACGAACTAATACAACCTTCTCGCCTCTGTCAGCCCACTCTTTAGCGTCATCGGCAGTAAATACGATTTTACCGCAAGCGGCACCGGGAGCAGCGCCTAAAGCCTTACCGATAGGCTCAGCCTTCTTAATAGCGTCAGCGTCGAACTGGGGATGGAGAAGTGTATCGAGGTTACGAGGATCAATCATAGCAACAGCCTCTTCCTCTGTTCTCATACCCTCGTCAACGAGGTCGCACGCAATTTTAAGAGCAGCCTGAGCTGTTCTCTTACCGTTACGTGTCTGGAGCATAAAGAGCTTACCGTGTTCAACAGTGAACTCCATATCCTGCATATCTCTATAGTGATTTTCGAGAGTCTGGCAAACCTGAGTAAACTGCGCGAAAGCTTCGGGGAATTTTTCCTCCATTTCGCTGATGTGCATAGGTGTACGTACACCTGCAACAACGTCCTCACCCTGAGCGTTTGTAAGGAACTCGCCGAAGAGGCCCTTAGCGCCTGTAGCGGGGTCACGAGTAAACGCAACACCTGTACCGCAGTCGTCGCCCATGTTACCGAACGCCATCATCTGTACGTTAACAGCGGTACCCCAAGAATAAGGAATATCGTTATCACGACGATAAACGTTAGCGCGGGGGTTGTCCCATGAACGGAATACAGCCTTAATAGCTTCGATAAGCTGTTCCTTAGGATCAGACGGGAAGTCCGCGCCGATCTTAGCCTTATACTCAGCCTTGAACTGCTCAGCGAGAGTTTTAAGATCCTCAGCTGTAAGATCAACGTCCTGAGTTACGCCCTTCTCAGCCTTCATCTTGTCGATGAGTTCCTCAAAGTACTTCTTACCAACTTCCATAACGACGTCGGAGAACATCTGGATAAATCTCCTGTAGCAGTCGTAAGCCCAACGGGGATTGCCTGAAGCTTCAGCCATATACTCAACAACGTCCTCGTTAAGACCGAGGTTGAGGATAGTGTCCATCATACCGGGCATGGAAGCACGAGCGCCTGAACGAACGGAAACGAGGAGAGGATTCGTCTTATCGCCGAATTTCTTACCTGTGATTTCTTCCATCTTCTCGATATGTTCCATGATCTGGCCCATAATCTCATCATTAATCTGTCTGCCGTCCTCGTAGTACTGAGTACAAGCCTCTGTAGAGATTGTGAATCCCTGAGGAACAGGAAGACCTAAGTTTGTCATCTCAGCGAGGTTCGCGCCTTTACCGCCGAGAAGTTCACGCATAGATGCGTCACCTTCAGTAAACAAATAAACCCATTTGTTTGCCATGTGAATTACCTCCTAATAATAAGTAATTATTTTGATACAGCGAATAAAAAACTATTACAGCCGTACCGACTCTTACAGTCTTGGATATATTATAACAAAGATAAAGGAAAATTGGAATAACATTTTGAAAAAAATTGAAAAAATTTGCAATAAATGTTGGTGAAAATTTCCAAATATTATGTATAAAACAAATAAAATAAAATTTTTTTACATTTTAGGGTTGAAAAATTGTCAATCTGTGAGATAATTAAGGTGTATATTTTTGAAACTGGAGTATTATGTCTATGAGCAAGTGCGCTGTTATCCTCGCGGGCGGCGAGGGAAAAAGAATGAAAATGAATAAACCGAAGCCGTTAGCCGAGGTTTTAAATAAGCCGATGCTCGAGTGGGTTTTAAACTCGGTAAAGAACGCGGGCGTTGATAAAATCTGCGTAGTTAAAGGATTCGGAAAAGAATATATCGAACAGTTCGTCGAAACTCTGGATTTTAAAGTCGAGACAGTTTTTCAGGCTGAACGTCTCGGAACAGGACACGCCGTTATGCAGGCTAAGGATTTTCTGAAAGAAAACAAAGGCAGCGTGGTTATCCTAAACGGCGACGCTCCGTTTATGGATACAGAAACCATAAAGAGTTCTTATGAATTTCATATCAGCGAAAACAACGCGGCTACGGTTATCTCCGCTAAGGTGGATGACCCGACAGGTTACGGACGAATTGTCCGCGACGAAAACGGCAGCCTCTCCTCTATCGTAGAGCAGAAGGACGCCGACGAAAAGACCGCCGCTATCAACGAGGTTAACTCGGGCGGATTCTGGTTCAATACAGAAAAACTCCTCTCGGTTTTAGACGAGATTAAATCCGACAACAACGCCAAGGAGTATTACTTACCCGACGCGCTCAAACTTCTTTTAGAGAAAAATGAAAAAATCGGCGCGTACACCGCTAAAAGCCCCGACACAGTCCTCGGAGCTAACGACCCCGCTCAGCTTAAGGAGCTTGAGGAAATCGCTCTTAAAAAGGGCTACAGGTGTAATTAATGTCTTACAAAAAGGCGTATATAATCGTTCGAAACGTTATATTTGTTTTGATGATTCTGATGTTTATCACCATCGACGCGGTAGTTTTTTACTACAGGGATTTTATCCTATATCTTCTTTTTATTCCGATTGAGGCTTTATTTATCTTTTTGTGGTGGCTTTTACTCGTCAAGATAAACAACAACACTATAGTCAGAATAAATTCTAACAAGGGTAAAATTGAGTTAATCACCCTCGGCAGCGATTACAGAACTACAGCCGATAAGATTAAAATTAAAAAAGACGGATTCTTCTGTTACTTTTTTATCGGCGATATTAAGCTAAAGGCAAACAGCTCAAACAAAAGCGTTCAGAGCTTTTTATATAAATATCAGAACATATATAAAAACGTAGAAAATTAATGTTGAAAAGTTATTTTAAAAAGGGAGAGATAAAATGAATTTTCACGGAAAAGACATCAAAATCTTCGCAGGTAACTCAAACCTGTCAGTAGCTAAGGAAATCGCTAACCAGCTCGGACTTCCTCTCGGCAAGTCAGTTTGTAAGAAGTTTTCCGACGGCGAAATAGCCGTATCTATCGACGAATCTGTACGTGGTTCGGAATGTTTTATCGTTCAGTCCACTTGTACGCCTGTCAACGATAACCTTATGGAAATGCTTATTATGATTGACGCTATGAGAAGAGCTTCCGCGGCGAGAATCACAGCCGTTATGCCCTACTTCGGCTACGCGCGCCAGGACAGAAAAGCTAAACCCCGTGATCCGATTTCATCCAAGCTTTGCGCCGACCTTATCACAGCGGCAGGCGCCGACAGACTTCTTACTATGGATCTTCACGCTAATCAGATTCAGGGATTCTTCAATATCCCCGTTGACCATCTTAAAGGCTCAGGCATCTTAGCCGACTATATGAAGAAGGTTGTAGGCGATAACCCCGATGATTATGTTGTAGTATCTCCCGACCTCGGCTCAGTAACACGCGCGAGAAACTTCGCCAGCCGCATCGGAACATCGCTCGCTATTATAGACAAGCGTCGTCCGAAAGCTAACGTTTCCGAGGTTATGAATATTATCGGCGACGTTAAGGGCAAGAAAGTTATTATCCTCGACGATATGATCGACACGGCAGGCACTCTCTGTAACGGCGCTAAAGCTATCGTAGAAAAAGGCGGCGCTACAGCGGTTTACGCGTGCGCTACTCACGCGGTACTCTCGGGTCCCGCTATCGAAAGAATCCAGAATTCCGTTATTGATAAGGTTGTACTTCTCGACACAGTTCCGCTCACCGAGGAGAAGAAAATCGACAAATTTACTGTTCTCCATACAGCTCCCGTATTCGCGGAGGCTATCGCGAGAATTTACAACGACAACTCCTTCACAGCGGCTTTCGATTAATAAAGGCAAAATACATACGGGGGTACGGCAACGTACCCCTTATTGTAATGTAATATAGAAATACAAAGGTGAAATATGTTCGGAAAGAAAAAGTTTACCAACAACTCAATCGAATACATTATCGTAGGCCTCGGTAACCCCGAGCGAAAATACGAAAACACCCGTCATAACTCGGGCTTTATTATGCTTGATTATATAGCGGATAAACTCGGTGTAAGGGTGAACCGTGTTAAGTTTAAATCCACGGTCGGCGAAGGCAGAATGGGCGGACACAGGATTCTGTTAATGAAGCCCTCTACCTATATGAACAACAGCGGTCAGGCGGTTGTCGAAGCGATGAATTTCTACAAAATTCCCGCCGAGAATGTTATAGTATTATTAGACGATATTAACCTCGACGTAGGTAAAATGCGAATCCGCTCAAAAGGCAGCGACGGCGGTCAAAACGGTATGAAGAATATTATTTACCTCAGCGGCAGCGATAAATTCCCGAGAATCAAAATCGGTATCGGCAAAAAGCCCAATCCCGAGTACGACCTCGCGGCGTGGGTACTCTCTAAATTTACCAAGGACGAGATTAAAACCCTCGAAACCATCGCCGAAAACACCTACGACGCCGTGGAATTGATTATGGACGGTAATATTTCCGAAGCTATGAACAGATACAACTGATATGAATTTTCTTACACAAATCCTAAAAAACAACGACGATTATAAAAAAATCGAAAAGGCCTTAAAGCCGAAATCGAGCGTTTGCGTTACGGGATTAACCGAAGTTCACAAGTCAATATTAATAAATTCGCTCTGTCACTCTAAAGGTGCCGGAGCCTTTTGTGTTGCCAATGATGAACAAAAAGCCCAGACTATCGTAAACGATCTCTGCTCAATAGGCTTAAGGGCGTATTTTTATCCGTCCAAGGACTTTATATTCCGAGAAATCGGCGGTAAGTCGAGCGATTATGAACACCAGCGTTTAAACGTGCTTTATAAAATGCTCAACGGCGATTACGACGTTGTGGTGAGCTGTCTTGACGCGGCGGTTCAGTACACCATTCCCCCGCAGTCGCTGAAAAACTCCGTAATCAATTTCAAAAAAGGTACGGAGGTCTCAATAGAAAAGTGCGCTAAAGCTTTAACTCTGCTCGGATATCGGCGTTACGACCAGGTTGACGGCAAAGGCCAGTTCTCGATTCGAGGCGGAATACTCGACTTCTTTATGCCTGACAGTGAATATCCCGTGAGGGCGCAGTTTTGGGGCGATGAAATAACCGATTTAAACTACTTCGATATTGAAACTCAGAGAAGTATAGAGGATACGGACAATATAACCCTCACTCCCTCTACCGAAATTATAATTGAGGATAAGGACGAGCTCGCCGATAAAATTAACAAGAAGGCTATGTTGCTCAAAAACGACAACCAGCAGAAAGCCAAGGAGATTCTTTTAAGCGAGGCCCAAAGAATCCGCGACGGTCTGAGCATTACTTCAATAGATAAATTTATCGGATTGATTTATAAAAAGCCCGCTACGCTTTTCGACTATCTTGACAAGGACGAAATTATTTTTGTTTCCGAATACAAAAATGTAAAAGAAAGAGCGAGAGCGTTCGATTTTCAGTACAAAGAAACTCTCTCCGACTACTTTAACGACGGTACGCTTTGCAGAGGTTTCGAAACATATTACCTCGATTTTAATTCTTCTATAGAATTGATAAGACAACACCCGTCCGTCTTTACCGATACCTTCGCCGGCGGAAGCTACGACTTTCCCCTATCGGAACTCGTCAGCGTTAACGCGAAACAGCTCGGACTTTGGAACGGCTCGATTAAATATATTCAGGACGATTTAGACGACTATACCCGCAATGAGTTTACCACGGTAATTCTCGCGGGAACTCCTAAGGGCGCCGAAAATTTAGCCGATAACCTAAGAAAACAAAACTATCCCGCCCAGCTTATAACTGACGCCGATAAACTTTCGGCAAAAGGACTTTATGTTATGCCTGGCGCTTTATCCTCGGGATTCGAGTTTCCGAATGAAAAGTTCGCATTAATAAGCCAAGGTCTTTACAACAACTATAAGCCTAAACGTAAAATTCGAAAAAAGAATAATAATGGTCAGGAGATTTATAGCCTATCCGAGCTTAACCGAGGCGATTATGTCGTACACAGCACGCACGGAATCGGTATTTTCGGCGGAATTCAGAAAATGAACCTCCACGGCGTTATTAAGGATTACATCCGTATTGAGTACGCTAAAGGCGACGTTCTCTACGTGCCTGTAACTCAGCTCGACTTAGTCGCGAAGTACATCGGCCCTAAGGAAGATACAAGGGTAAAGATAAACCGATTAGGCTCGACAGAATGGCAGAAAACCAAGAGCAGAGTTAAGGCTTCGGTAAAGGATATAGCCAAAGAGCTTATCGCCCTTTACGCCGAAAGAATGAAAGCGGAAGGATACGCGTTCACCTCCGACAGCGAATGGCAGCGAGATTTCGAGCTTAAATTTGAATACGAGGAAACCGAAGACCAGCTTAAATGCTGTGAGGATATAAAGCACGATATGTGCCGTATTCAGCCGATGGACAGACTTCTGTGCGGAGATGTAGGCTTCGGCAAAACCGAAGTAGCGCTTAGGGCGGCTTTCCGCTGCGTAAGCGACTCTAAGCAGTGCGCGCTTCTCTGTCCCACAACTATCCTTGCCTGGCAGCATTACCAGACCGTACTTAAAAGATTCGAGGGCTATCCCGTAAAAATAGAACTGCTCTCGCGTTTCAGAACCCCTAAACAGCAGAAAGAGATTATAAACAGGCTCGCCCGAGGCGATATCGACTTTATAATAGGAACTCACCGTCTTGTACAAAACGACGTTGTTTTCCGTGATTTAGGACTCGCGATTATCGACGAGGAACAGCGCTTCGGCGTTAAACAGAAAGAGCGTTTTAAGGAGCTTAGAAAAAACATCGACATTCTAACCCTGTCCGCTACCCCTATACCCAGAACGTTAAATATGGCGATGAGCGGTATTCGTGATATGTCGGTTATCGAAGAAGCTCCGCGCGACAGACACCCTGTCCAGACTTATGTGCTTGAGTACGACCACGCCGTTATCAACGAAGCTATACGAAAAGAACTCCGCCGCGGCGGACAGGTATTTTATCTCTATAATAAAACCGATACAATCGAGGCTAAAGCCGCCGCTATCCGAGAAGCCGTACCCGAAGCTAATATAGCCGTAGCCCACGGAAAAATGGACGAAAAACAGCTCTCGGCGATTTGGAGAGATATGCTCGAGCAGGAAGTTAACGTTCTCGTATGCACAACTATTATCGAAACAGGAGTCGATTTGCCGAACGCGAATACTCTTATTATTGAAAACGCAGACAGAATGGGGCTTTCCCAGCTCCATCAGATTCGCGGCAGAGTCGGACGCTCAAGCCGAAAAGCCTACGCTTACTTTACGTTCCCGCCGTATAAAACCCTCAGCGATATTTCAACAAAACGTCTTAACGCTATACGCGAGTTCACGGAATTCGGCTCGGGATTCAAAATCGCTATGCGAGATTTAGAGCTAAGAGGCGCGGGAAATATACTAGGCGCTCAACAGCACGGCCATATGGAAAACGTCGGTTACGATATGTACCTTAAACTCCTGTCCGAAGCTGTCAGCGAAGAAAAGGGCGAAGAAAACGCGAACGCGGATATAGAATGTCTTATCGACGTAAATATCGAGGCTCATATTCCGGAAAAATATATCTACAATACTTCACAAAGGCTCGAGATATACCGCAGAATCGCCGATATCCGCAACCGCGCGGACTGCGAGGACGTCCGCGACGAGCTTAAAGACCGTTTCGGCGAGATACCGAAAGCCGTCGAGGGCTTAATAGAGATCGCGTTTATAAGGAATATCGCGAACTCGCTCGGAATCTATGAAATTAAACAGAACGACACCTCAATTCTGCTTTACATTAAGAACATAAGAAGCGAGGTTGTGCCGAACCTTATGGGCAAGCTGAAAGGTCAGGCGCTCTTAAACGCGGGCAACAAACCGTATATTTCCGTAAGATACCCTAAAAATATGGATATTATAGAGGTTTTGGGACATATTTTTAATTGATAACCGACTAGAAAGAAACCAAGAATTTATCTATATTTGGGTAATATTACAATTTTGTTATAAAGCATTTACATTTCCCCTGTTTTCGTGTATAATCAGATAGAATGTACAAATGTGACTTTGTACGCTATTTTCATTAAAGGACGGTAATTGATAATGAAACCATTTCACAAAATTATTGCCGCGTTTATGGCGGTAATTCTTGCCGCTTCAGTGGCAGGATGTGTTCCCGTAAGTATTTCTAAAGAATGGGGATACAAGTATTCGGACAAGACTTTAAGTAAAGAGTACAGCATCGGTATGTACATTTACTCTCTCTATCAGGCTTACAGCGAGGCTAAGACCTACGCCGAGAAAGCTAAAGGCTATAAGGAAAACGAGCCTTTCACAGACCTTAAAATAACCGACGGCGACGGAAAAAAGGCAGTCGCCAAGGATTGGATTAAAGAAAAAGCCGAGGAGAATATGCTTAAGGTAATCGCTACGGACTACCTTGCGGCTAAAAACGGCGCTACTTGGGACGAAGCTTCTATTAAAGCTTCCGAAAAGACAGCTAAGGATTCATGGGATATGGGTCCCTACGCTAACTACGGTTACTATCAGCCGATTAAGGACCAGGTTGAAAAGTTCGGCGTTTCCGAGGAAAGCTATACTTACTTAGCGGGTGACGAAAGCGTTAAACAGAGCGCGCTTTTCAGCAAGCTTTACGAAAAAGGCGGTTCACAGGAAGTTTCAGATAAGGAGCTTACAGACTTCTTCCTTAAAAACTATGCAGATTACAGCTATATCCCCGTACACCTCTACAGCTCATCCACAGACGCAAGCGGTAACGCTAAGTCAAAGAAATTTGACGATAAGAAAATCAAGAAGATTAAAGGCGAGCTCCAGGCTATCGTAGACGAACTCTCTGACGGTTCTACTACACTAGATAAAGCAGCTAAGACCTGCGAGAAGAAATATGGCACTGCTTCCGCAGACGAGGTTAAGAATAAAGTTTCTACCAAAGAAGAACTCAAGAGCAGCAACGCCGATATCGCTAAGGCTATGGACAAGCTTAAAAACGGCGAAGCTAAACTCGTTGTTGTAGGCGAAAGCGGCGACAGTCCGACAGCTTACATCGCTGTTAAGAACAACTTAAATAAAGACGTTAAGAAATATATCAATAACGATAGCAACAGAGGTACTGTTCTTCAGAATATGAAGAAAGACGCTCTCACAGATTTAATCGAGAAAACCGCTAAGGAGCTCAAGAAGTCAAGCGCTCTTACTGTTAACGACGGCGCTGTAAACAAGTATGACGCGGGTATGTTCTACGAGAAGCCTCAGGAGACTACCGCGGCGGCTGCAGCAGCTCAGTAAGAGGTCATTATTTAAAAGGAAGATTAGTGTGAAAGTTCACACTAATCAAAATTTATATTGCCCGCTCAGTTTGTCCCCGCGGGACAACGAGCTGAGGTTTTATCCAAAACTTGTTTTGGGAAATAAAACCCATGCAGAGCTGATGGCTTAATCGCCATTTACGCTTTATCCGCTCACGATAACAGCGTAAGGTAAACTTTATTATTGTGGGCGGAAAGGCTATGGCAATTATTATGAAAAATAAAATCAGGATAGCGTATCTCGCTTTCATTTTGGTTTTTGTTCTTTCGTTATTCTCAGTTCCCGTATTCGCTGACGAAGAAGATGAAGAACAGGTAGTAACAGACGCTCCCATAGTTACTCAGGCGCCCGCGACCGCGGCTCCAAAAACAAGAGCTACTCAGGCACCTACCAAAAAAGTCACTCAAGCTACCAAGAGAGCTACTCAGGCTCCTACCAGAAGGCAGACTTACGCTACACGGGCTAACAATAATATCAGCAATAATAACAACAACAATACCTACAGATATACCCAGTCCACTCAGGCTACAAGAAAAGCTGTAGTATCCTCTACCAAAGCGGCTACCTCTCCTGTATACGATACAGATAAAGAGAAGGTAGCAACAGGTACTCTTAAAAAGAACGACTGGGCAAGTATTGCCGAACAGCTCAAAAAATCCGACAGCGATAGCACCAAAACCGATGTAGAAAACTTCGATTATATCAAGAACAACACATCCGACGGTGATAACGGTATCTGGATTTTATACACAGGAATCGGTCTTGAAATCGCGGCGGCTTTAATTATTCTCACTCTTATTATTCTCGCGGTTAGAAGAAGAAAGAAAAATAAAGCTCAGCACGCTTCCGCGTCACACGCGGCGGCTCACGCTTCAAGAGAAAGAGATGATTACAGAGATTCTTACAAAGAAGCTCGCAGAGAGGCTCCGAGAAGAAGCGCTCCTACTAAATCTCAGCAACGCGGAGTTAACCGTCGAAGCAAGTTCGACACCGACGAGGTCAACGTCAACAGACAGCCCCGCCGTTCAGGAAGATATAAACCGAGACACTGATAATTTATAACAAATAAAGCCGACTCGTACGAGTCGGCTTTTTCGTTTTAAAGCTCTATTCTATCTGAAACAAATAATCACATACGCCGCGTCTTCTTCGTTAAGATTATAAAGTACGCCGTTTTGTGAAGTTGAGGTCTGTTTAACTGTCAGCGTAGTACCCGAAAGCGTCGCTCCCCCGCTCGAACCTCTCGTCGTCGTTACAGCGTAATTCACCTTCGGATAGTTAGATACCGTGGTTACGACGGGAGTTTCCGTCTTAAATATAATAACCATCTTAGGCTCAAACGGAAAATTATAAGCGTAGTTATTTTCGCCTGTTCCGTAATATAGCGAAATCGTATAAGGGTTAGATACCCGTTCTTTTTCGGATAGGCTGAGGTGTAAATTCGTATCGCTTATATGCGAGCCGAGTACGCTGTCGATAATCGAATTATCAGCCACAAAGTCCGCGCGCTTGGGCTTATCGCTTTCAAGCCAGTTATTTAGTCTCAGATTAGGTGTTTTGTTAGTTGATGCCATATTATCGCTCCTTTACTGCATATGGATATCCTGCCATCTTAAATCGAGAGCGTCTAGCTGAGCAAAAGTCTTATCCTGAAGTTCAAACTGTCTCCAGGTTTTACCGCCGTAGTAAACGTACGCCTCAAGATGCGCGGGAAGAATATCCTCTATCTGTTTTTTTATCCATTTAGCTTCCGCGTCGGAGTAAGAACCGCCGACACATACCGAAATTACATTCATAGCGTAGTTCTCAGAGATAGTGTAATCGGTCACGCCCAAACTTTTTATAAACTTTTTTAAACCGTCTATTGTAAAGTCATTTTCGCTGAAGCTGTTTCTTATTATAAGCATTTCACGCCGCTTACCGAGCGGATAAAAGCTCTTAATCTCGCCGACAAGCTTTTCTCTCAGCGTTATACCGTAACTCTCGGCACTGGATATAAAACACTCCCTAAGAAGTGTATCTATATTTTCCCTGTGTTTATCGAGGGCGCAGGCATAGGCCTTTAGCTCGTTCATAATATTAGTATCACCGCTTAGATTATAGATACCGAGCGGCGAGAGCTTATCGGTTAAAGACTCGAGTGCCGTCATTCTTCATCCCCGCTTTCTTCTATAAACACATTTCCGAGCACAAGCAGAGTATCGTAATCGGCGTAGTGATGACCGGGGAACATACTGCTAAATCTAAAATCGTAAACTCCCTCAGCCTGAAATACAGCGTTAGTCATCGGATACTCGAGGATACTGTCGCCTACATCGAGCGTACTTATGTAACCGCTGACCTTATCGATAATATTATTCTTAACGTCCTCTAAGTCGTAGCCTTCCTTTAAGGTAACCTCAATACCTAAATTATATAAATCAATTAGAGCGGTAAATACCTTTACATCTACGTTGAGCTCGCGTTCTTTATCCATTACCGCCTGGACTTTATTAATAAGCTCGTTAGAGGCGGCGGCTTGTTGAGCGGCGATATATATATCAACCGTTCCCGCTCCTCTTACCCTCGGAACCACGTTAGCTGAATACACTCCCTCGACCGAAAGCGCGAGCTTTTCGTAATAGGCTTTATTGGTACCGCTTGAAACGGATGAATAGGATTTTAAGATACGATCTCTGAGAAGCTCATCGCTTTCACGATCGCTTCCTCCGCTGAAGCCCCATATGTTTTTTACCGAATCTATACCGACTACTCCCGTTACGATAGTATCTATCTTTTCAGCCGCGACGTTACCGTCGAATCCGCCGTTTTGAGCGATACACTTAACTGTAACGTAGTAATCGCCCTGAGCCAGAGTTTTTTCCTCCCGGGTAACGAATCTTATCGGATTTACTCCGCTGGTAGATACAATAGTTCCCTCGGGAATAACTATAGCCTGCTCGGCGTAATCGTCGGTAAAAAATCTAACCTCTCCCGTCGCTTTTAAGGCGGGTTTTCTCTTTATTCCCCTGTCGCCCGCGTGATAGTCGAGGTACTCGCCCGTAGCTGTCGCGGGAAAAATCTGCCGCTTTAAAAATTCAAGGTTTACTTCGTCGTTGTATATCTCCCCCGCCAAGACCTTCATTCTTATGTCGATATCGCTCAGCTCGGGAACTTCGACGGAAGTAAGCTCTTTATATTTAGTTTTCATTCTTGATAAAATATCCTCGTAGCTATCCATTTAAAACCACCTCACTCATACAGCTCTCGTATCCGTTATCCGCGGTAAACCCGATTGTAATTCTATCTCCGCTTTTTGTAACGGAAAGTATATTTACAATTACATCGCTATGTAAAAGACATTCGTTAACGAGAGCCTCTATTTTCTTTTCTAAGCCGTTTTCATTAAAATCGACCTCACCGTTTACGCCGAGATTTCTGTCGTAAACAAAGCTCTTTTTCGGGATTTTAACGGCTAAGTTCACCTGTTGAACAGCCTGCTCCATACCGTCTATCATAACCGCGCGGGCGCTCGGACTTAGGCATATATCCTGATTTTCAATTTTAACGTCCATCAGCCCGCCGCCTTTCCGTTAATATATACTTTACCGTCGTTTTTTAGAGTAATACTCGCGCCTCCCGCGGATTTTAACATAAGCTCTCCAGGCTTTAGGTTTTGATTTTTACTGAGCGTACCTAAACAAATATCCTCTCCGCCCGCGGAAAGCACAACCGTCTCCTCGCCCGCTACAGGAACATAGGAAATGCCGTATGGAGCGGCTACGGGAATTTCAGCGTAATCACTGGACGCGTTTATCTTTACACGTCCTCCCGAAGCGCCCTTAATATTACCCTTTTCGGCGGTTGAGTCGGCTATGGAGTTTTTTGTAACATAATTAAGAATCCACATATTCTCTCTCCTTTTTTAAGATTAAAGTCGTCTCCTCTTTATCCGGAGTAAGTCTGTAATAAATTCCGCTGACATATAATCCGTCAATAACGCCGAGTCCGCTATCCTCTATAGAAACCTTAGCTCCGAGTTTATCGAGTATTCTTTCAGGCGAAATAACCGTAACCTCATACGAATTACTAATCGAGTTGTCAATAATTGTATCGGGAATCGAAAAGTTCTTACTCACCGATACATCCACGTATCTTCTGCGGTCAATCTTTCGGTTTCTGATTTTATCACGTCTAATAATCGTATCATAGCTTCCGCTCGGCTTAGACTTTACATACACGTCGGAGATAAGCTTACAGCGCTTATTATTTTCTTTTATAGAATTATATCTGAGCCCGTCAACATTTGAAAATCGTAGATTATCTCCGCTTTCTATCCCGTAAAAATCGGCAGTTCCGTCTGAATTAATACGCGGAGTTGTGCCATAGGCTCTCCTCGAGAAAGTATAAAACGCCTGCCAATCGGTCGTACCCTTGGTGATATTGAGATTACCGCCGAGGGTAACTTCTTTACCCTTATAACTTTTTATCGAATTGTTGAGAAGATGTTTGTTAAAAATTACCGACGCCGATACTTTATTGTAGCTGACAGGCTTACTTTCGTTATCGAGTAAATTAGCCGCCATACTTCTGGCGATAATCTTAGTGTAGTAAAGCCTGTCGCTTAAAACGTTTTGCTGTTCATCGACTAAACCCTTAAATACTAATTTTCCGCCGTCAAAAACTTCAACCCCGCAAAGCTCGCCGACATTTTTTAAAAACGGAAATGTAACGCTTAAATCATCGGCGGGAATCTTTTCGTCCCGGTTAATAACTATGTACATCGGGTTAGTAAGAACAACGTCGTTATCGTCAATATCCTTAAACCTAAACTCTAGCATATCCTCACCCTGCTTCCGTCGGTTAATTCGTCGAGACGTTTTATACCGGGATTTAAGCCGACTAAAACCGCGATATCTTTTTTGTAGTTAAAAGCTATATCCCACAAAGTCTCGCCGTTTTCTACGGTATGGTAAAACTTTTCTTTAACGGTAAAGTTTCTTTCGCTGTCCTCGATAAACTCAAAGCTGTAGCCGACCATATTATCAGACGGCTCGCAATTCAGCTCCAGCTTTTTAAAAAAAGCGTAGAAAGGCTTTATACCGATTATACTTAAAATACCGCTTTCCGAGCTGTTTTGAACCTTTAAAAGCTCGTTAAACTTCTCTATACAGTCGTATCCGGTAAGCATACCGCTTCCCGATATTCTACGGCATTTAGATGAGTTTTTAACGGTAAAGGAACTGCCTTTACTGAGTTTATGCTCGCTGATATTATCCTCCTCAACAACTTTAAGAGTTTCGGGATTATGTTCCCACTCAAAGCCGTTAAATCGAATTTTTGCGGGTTTCATCCTATCTTAGCCTCCTGTTCCTCCGAAAGAGCGCGGTTGTACCTTCGGCTGTCCTGCTCGAAAATCTCGCTGATTTTTCTTGCGTCGGGTACGGCGTTATTATTTAAAATACTGTCCTCCATATCTACTCCTTTTCAGTTGAAATAATCTTTACCTCGCAGGTAAGCTTACCGTTCGAATAAAACTCAGATTTTGATTTAATAAAACAGTTATTATATACCGCGTCAACGCCGTCATTTTCCACCGTAAGCGTAAACTTATCTCCGAACAAAAACGGTTTAACGGCGTAGTATTTCAGCGTAATAATGTACTTATTATCAACGGGAACTATATCAAACGCGTTGCTGTTTAAGAACTCGCGGGCGTATTTTTCGGTACGATATTCCTCTACGTCACAGCTTATAATCCCGAAGATTTCAAAGCTGTACATATAAACTTTCAAGTCGGTTTTTACAGAAACTATACTCATATTACCGCCTCGCATAAAACATACTCTATCTCAAATATAATCTCCCTGTACACAGAGCCTGAAGCACTCTCGTATCTAACAGGGGTTATCTTATTTTTCACGATATACCCGCCGCTGTCGGCTGATAAAACCGCGTCCTTTAACCGTAAACACTCACAGGTTAAGCTCTCGCCCGAGACGCTATCTCCCGCGTAAACTCTTAGCGTTAAATCGGCGAGATGAACCTCTCCGTAGGTGTCGAACTTAAAGAGCCCGGAGATATAGGAGTTTCCTCTTTCGATTGAATCTATATTAACGACCGCGGTAATACCTTCGTGCGAGGGATTGTAATCCTTTTCGCTATACGCTTTAAAAAATCTTACGTTCTCAAATTCTCCGCTTTCCTTAACTTCATTTATCAAATTGTCCGCGATATCAATAATACTATTCATAATCATCACCTGCATATTCTGTGCGGGCGGTTAATACCGCCCACACATACAAATCTTTATTCTTAACACGATAAGCCTCAACCGACTTTACGCGAAAGCTGTTTTCGCCGTCGTTAATAACGAGCGATTTTTTTAATTTATCCTTGTATTCGGGACACGTAATCAAGATATAGTGCCGTCCGTCATATACTCCCGCGGGAAGCCGTTTAGGCGTAAAATACGTTTTATTGCGATAATGGAACGGCTGTAAAATTCCCTTTATAACGGTAGTATTGCCATTTATCACGGCGTTAAATACGGCAGAGTATTTATTAATATATTTTTCTACATTTCTCAATTACTTCACCCTCTTAAAAGAAAAGAGAGTTTTTTCGGTATCGGTGATATCCTGTATACTTTTAAGCTCCGATTCCCACATTTCCTTAGCGGCTCTTAACTTATCGTTGTTAAAGCTTAAACGCAAATCTCCCGCCGAAAATGAGCTCTCGTCGCTGATAGTATAACTGAGATACCTGTAGTAAGCGTACACCGCGGCGGCGTTATCAAGACGTTTTTCGTCAAGCTCGAAAACATCCTCCTTGGTAACAAGACTTCCGATATACTCCCTCGCCTCGTTTATTAAATCCGACCACTTTAATGCTTCGCTGTCGTCTAAGCCCGAAATAAGCTTAAATCTGCTTAACGTATTTTCCGCGTTCATAACTACCTCTTAGTAAGAGAGAGCCTTAGCCGATTCGTTAAAGATTTTAGCGAATCCCGCGGTACAGCTGATAGCGGCGCGCTCGAGCTGGCGGTCGATTAACTTATCGTAATCGGTTACAACGTCGCCCGCCTGAACCATCTCGAGAGCGCAGTTCTTATCGATACCGATAATCTTATCGGTAGTAATAGACGGCGCGTGAAGGAGATTAGCTCCGAGCGGAGTAATCATCTTGCCTGTACCCTGGAAGTTAAGTCCCGCGTTACTATCCTTCATCTCGTCTAAGGAGAGAAGCTTTTTCATAGCCGAAGTCGGCGCGAGTATAGTGTTAAGCTCGTAAGGACTGAGCTTAGCCCAAAGCTTTAAGAGATCAGCGTAGGTAATGCCCGCGTCGCTGTCGTCGAGGCTTATTACCTCGCAGGGATTGTTGTTACCGTCGCCGTTTAAGAGAACGTCAACTGCGTCGTTGAGCTGAGCGCGTCTGATATAAGCGCCGATCTGATTAAGAGTAACGGTAAATAAATCGAGCCGCTGGAATCTTAACGCCTCGTAGGACGAAACGAGCATTCTTCCTCTCTTATGGAGCTTAACAAGGTTTTCCTGAGTTTTAACGACAGTCTGAGGAATAGCCGCTCCCTCGGAAACAACCTTCAAGCTCTTATCGTCCTCGGACGGTACCGAAGCAACGCTTCTGTAGTCCATACCGTCGATATTGGTAACGGTAGCTACGATATCGGGAATAATATCCGCCTGTTCCATACCCTGTTTAACAGCTCGGCTTACGTACTCGGGGAAAAGCGCCGCGGAGTTGCTCGTCTGAAAGAACTTCTCCACGCAGTCGCTTCCTTTACCCGAAACCTTAATATCGAATCTTTTGAGCTGGCGTCCGAAAGCGTCCAAGCCCTCTAAGGAAGTACCCTTGTACTGTTCGGACGGATCGAGCGTCTCGAGTACATCTGTAAGGCTTTTAGAACCTGACTGGTACATACCTTTCTCAATTGTTATAGTGTCAAAATTAGCCATATTTCCTCCTTAAAGAATAAATCCTATTGTGTGATTATCGGAATCCGAATAGATTACCTTGTGCTTCGAGGCTGAGTTAGAAGCCTGAACCGTATCGGCGGCTGAAGCGCTTAAGCCTGTATAGCCTACGCTTACCGTACCGCTTGACTTAGCCTCTACATAGCCCGAAAGCTGTACCGCGGCGTAATCACCGCGAACGCCTACGCAGTATCCGATAATTTCGTCACCTGAAGCAGCGGCGGTTACTGTATAATCACCGCTGATTTTTACAAACTGACCCGCGGTTAAATTACCGCTCGCGATAAATGTCGCTACGTTTTCGCCGTAGCCTTTAAAATCTACGTTCATATTATCCTCCTAAATTTTAAACTGAGTGTTTTTATCTTCTTTACTATCGTTTTTCTCGACTAAAAGCTGGGGTTTAATAACCTCGCTCTTGTCGAGCATCTTTTTATAGGCGGTTTTAAACTCTTTAAGCTCGTCGATAGAAAGCCCGTCTGTAACAGACTTCATCGTAGCTCTCGAAATCTCCGGCTGGACAATCGCGCTGTATTTAAGCACATCTGAAATCAGAGTGTTTCTGTAAACAGCGCCGTCGGCAGCCTGTTTTTTGAGCGATTCGATATACGACTTTAGCTTTTCGGAATCGTTATCCGAAAGAGTTAACGCTCCGCCGTTTTCAATCATCTTTAAAATATCGGACATCTTACTTTCCTTTCTTTTAAAACTTTTAATAACTCCCGCGTTGCGCTGAGACGGTACGGCTACAAAGCTGAACTCGTAAGCGTCGAACGGATTTACAAGTTCACCGAAGCACAGCTCGTTATTATAGGTCTCGCCCTTAATATGAGCGCACTCGCAGGAGTTCATCTCGTTTTTACAAATACTGCATACCGTCTTTTCCACGGCGCATCCAACGCTTACCTCGCGGGTGATTCCGCTGTCAATAGACATACGAAGCTCCTCGTTGCCGTCGGTTACGGGCATATACGCTCTCGCGACAATCCTGAAATAATCGTCGCCGACCGAGTTTTTCTTGCCCTGAACCGCCTCGAGCTGACAGCTTATAATACGAGCCGACTGATTCTGAGCCTTAGGGTTATGGTCGAATATACCTGTTTTACCGACAAATAAGTTTGAAAGCTTTTCTAAGCTCTCTACGGTAAAACGCTCAAAATCCCTGTCAACGTCGTTGTCGCAAAGCACTACCGAGAACACATATACCTCGTCGGCGCTAAGCTCGCGCCTTGTGTATTTGTTGATAAGCTCAAGCTCGCCGTCTCTTAAAGCGGAGCTTTTAATAACCTGTTTGTTCTTCATTTTTCACCTCAACTCGCTTTTCAATCTCTAAAGCCTGCGCGTTATTAAGGCGCGCCTGTGAAAGCTCTACCTCATCCTGCAGGTTGATTAAATCCCAATTAACCTCAACATAGTCGTCGTATCCCGAAAGCCTTAGATACAGCTTACAGATTTTCGCGATTACGGGCGAAATAAGAGTTCTGTAGAACTCCAGCTCGCTCGTAAGAATATCCGCCTGCTGAGTACTCATTCTCTCGGTACTGGACCAGCTTATTCCGAGTACGAACGGCGGAAGCGACAGCTTCGCGATAATCTGCTCGAGCAGGTGTCTTATTGGAACATCGCAGTCAAGAACCTGATTATCAGCCCCGATAACCTTAACATTAACGTCGCCTACCGACACAAAGTCGCATACCTCGCTCGAGCGCATAGCCTTGCTCCACTCGTCCGCAATCTGCTGAGCCTGTTTCTTCGTAATTGAAGCCGAATTATTGTCGGGTCTATACGTTACGGCGAAGCGAACGTCGCCGACGCGTTCCCAATTCGTGCGGATACTGTTAAAAATAGTGAGCAGTATCTCGCTTACGAACGGAAGCCCTCTCATAATCGAAGTACCCCTAACCGTACCGGGTTCAGGATTTAACAAGGTCGGCATAATGAGTTCCTGAAACTGAGCGGGAGTATTATTGCCGTCATTTCGGCAGACCTTGAGGTTGAGCGGGCTTTCGTCCGCGACAATACTCACGTCCTTTAAGCTCGCGTTATAAAGAGCTAAAATATTTTTTCTGCTCTTATCGAGGACAATCTCCCCGACCGCCTCGCCGTATGTGAGAAGCTCGTTTATGTAAGTAGTTATAAACGGGAAAATACCGTGGTTACCTCCGTTAGTGAGTACAGAATTTAAAAACAACTCGAGCTGTTTATCTATCTCACTGTTATTAGTGGTAACGGTAAAATTACCCATAAGCCTTACTGTCTTATCTATAGCCGCGTCTATAATCGGCACAGCTTCTCTAAGACTCGAGTAAAGCTCATATTCCGCCTCCCTCATCGGCGAATAATTTTTTAGCGCGGCGTAGGGATGTGAACTCGAGGTCGAGGGAACCTGATACACATGAGGAGAGTTATCATCTCCCTTTTTATTTCTTTTAAAGAAATTCATAAATCCTCCTATCTCTTTGCGGCTAAGACCATAAAATCGTCGCCGCCATCGAGAATTGTACTGACAAAATACCTAATGTCATCCATAGCGTGATCGTTTTCCTTTATCGGCGTATCCATACCGTTTTCATTCCATCGGTAAAGCGAAAATTCCCTTATACTGTCCGGGCAGTTATCACAGATTTTAATACGGCCGTCCTTTAAGGCTGTACTCGTAAGGCGTATTCCGTTAATAACGTCGTTTACAGCGGGAATCACCTTGTATTTACCGTGACGACGGATAGTTTCGATAAACGAAGCCGCCGACGGGTCTACCGTGATTTGTCCGATTTCACGATTTCCGATAAGCTCAACAAGCGCGTCGTAATGTTCCTCATCGGTACGCTGGAAGCCTTCCCTTCGGGAATCAAAATAGACCTCGTCAACTCGGTACCACACCTCATTTTTCAGCGCCCACAGTCCGAATGAAGCGGGATTTACCGTTCCGTAATCTATAGAAACAGCGTACCGCTCAAACGGCTTTTCAGGCACCTTTACAAAAGAGCTGTCCTTCATAAAAGGATAGACCGCTCCCGAAACGGCAACCCATTTTCCGAGAATAAACCTCTCGTAAAAATTACCTGTGTAGAGATTTTCGTACCGTTTAATCGTAGCCTCGGAAAGCGACGGATTATCCCTCATGGTAAAGTGGAGATAAAGCGCGTTTTTACTGTCGGCGTGTTTTATCCAGTTGCGGTAAAACCAGTGCGCGGGATATTCGGGGTTACAGTTAAACCAGTAACGGCTTCCCTCAACCGAACACCTCGCCAAAGCCTGCTCCACAAACGACCTCGGCATAAGCGCCGCCTCGTCGAACAATACTCCCGAAAGCGTCATACCCTGTATAAGAGCGGCGCTTCCCTCATCCTTTCCGCCGAAAAGATAGATACGGTTAACTCTGCCCCTGTAAGTTAAAACCAAAAGATTTTGGCTCAACTTTTCGTCAACCGTAAAACCCAGACAGCGTAAAGTTTCGGTCATCGGGGTGATGATATTCCGCCTGGCGCTTCGGATAGTTTTTCCGCAGATTGCGAAACTTGAATTATTAAATCGGTAGAACATCCAGAACACAAATGATAGCGACATACAGAATGTTTTACCTGAACGTACAGCGCCGTCGCATATTATTGCGGTTTTATCCGAGTTCAGACTTTCGTCGCACCACCACGTAAGAACCTTGTACTGTTTTTCTGAAAAAGGTTTAATCTCCATCTTTACCATTGAGTTTCTTCGCGCCCTCGATTAAAGCGTCGTAAAACGGCACGGCTTCTTCTCCGTTGTCGAATCCGTCGAGCAGACTTTTAATCGCTTTAAACCTGTCGAAAAACTTAATTTCGGTGGTATCTCCCCTGCGTTTTATTTCTGAAACCATAAAGAGATCCGCGCCCTCGGGTAAGTTTTCCGCTTCTCCGCCGGAATAGATAAGGTTTACCGCGTCGGAAACATTTCCCACAGCGAGCCTTATTAAAGCACTTTTCGCAATATACTCGGCGCTGCGGTTAATTCTCTCGCCTAAGCGGTTAATCTCTGCGTTAATCTCATCCCTGCCGAGAAGCTCGTACGGGTCTTTTGAGATACCCGAAAGCTTAGCCGCGGCGTTGATATTACCCGTCTCGAGATATTTTCTGCAAAAAGTCTTTTCTTTTTTATTTAGCTGTGACATCTTATCCTCCTTTCATTCAGCTCTCACTAATAGCGCAAAAAACAAAAAAATTGCATACTTTTATGCAATTTTTTGGAAAATTTATTAAATTTTTTTATTTTCCGCGTCAAATATATGAGTTTTTATCTCTCAATTACTATCCCCCGTGCATTTAGATTTTTATGAAATTTTGGATATAAAGGTAATATTCAGCTTTGCGGATTTACTAAAACCTGTCACCTGTAACCTATATACAAAAAAGCCGACGCTCAAACAAGCGTCGGCTTAATAAAATGTTATATTTATTTATCTGTCGCGTCTGGGACGGCGGTCATGATGTCTGCGCGGACGAGAGTTCTTTCTGTCCTCGTCAGGATCGTTTTCGGGCTCTAAGCCGTCAACCTCGATAAGAACAGCTCTGCGGCTGAGGTTAAGACGTCCCTTATCGTCGATTTCAAGAACCTTAACCCTGATAACATCGCCTACGTTTACAACGTCGGTAACCTTATTGGTGCGTTTAACGTCGAGCTGGCTTACGTGGCAAAGTCCTTCTTTACCCGGAGCAATCTCAACGAAAGCGCCGAAGTCCATAATTCTTGTAACCTTACCGTAGAACATAGCGCCGGGCTCGGGATCGTTAGCGATAGTCTCAATCATCGCTAAAGCGCGCTTACATTTCTCGGTATCAATACCCGAGATAAATACGTTACCCTTATCTCCTTCTTCCTCGATATCAACCTTACAGTCACACTGAGCCTGAATTTCCTTAATGACCTTACCGCTCTTACCGATAACCTCGGAAATCTTCTCGGCGTCGATAGTAGTAGTGAACATCTTGGGAGCGTATTTTGAAAGCTCGGGACGAGGCTCGGCAATAGTCTTGAGCATAACCTCGTCAAGAATATAGTTACGCGCCTTATGAGTTTTCTCGAGCGCTTCCTTAACCATTTCGGGAAGAAGTCCGCTGATTTTAAGGTCCATCTGGATAGCTGTGATACCGTCCTTAGTACCCGCAACCTTGAAGTCCATATCGCCGAAGAAGTCCTCGAGACCCTGGATATCAACCATAGTCATCCATCTCTCGCCCTCGGTGATAAGTCCGCAGGAAATTCCGGCTACGGGAGCTTTAATCGGAACACCCGCGTCCATAAGAGCAAGTGTAGAACCGCAGACTGAACCCTGAGAGGTCGAACCGTTAGAGGAAAGCACCTCGGATACAAGTCTTAAAGCGTACGGGAACTCCTCTACAGGAGGAATTACGGGGAGTAAAGCTCTCTCGGCTAAAGCGCCGTGACCGATCTCGCGGCGACCGGGGCCGCGGCTGGGCTTAGTCTCGCCTACCGAATAGCTCGGGAAGTTGTAGTGGTGGATATATCTCTTTTCAGTTTCGCCGTCAAGTCCGTCGAGAAGCTGTTTCTCGGCAACAGAACCGAGCGTAGCGATTGTAAGAACCTGAGTCTGACCTCTGGTAAACATACCTGAGCCGTGAACTCTCGGAAGAACTCCAACCTCGGAAGCGAGCGGACGGATATCGTCCATCTCACGACCGTCAACACGCTTCTGTTCGTCTAATAACCAGCGGCGTACGATAGTTTTCTGAGTTTTATAAAGACATTCGTCGATTTTAGCCTCGCTCTCGGGATAAATCTCGTCGAATTTCTCGTGTACAGCCTCGTAAATAGGCTTTAATCTCTCGTCACGTACAGTTTTATCGTCTGTATCGAGCGCAACCTTTACATCCGCCTCGGCAAAGTTGTAAACTGCCTCGAACATTTCGGGATCGGGATCATTTGACGGATAAGTAAACTTCTCTTTACCGATTTCGGCAACAATACCGTTGATAAACTCGATGATTTTCTGGTTAGCTTCGTGACCTGCCATAATAGCGTTGTACATTGTTTCGTCGTCAACGCAGTTAGCGCCCGCCTCGATCATAGCGATTCTCTCGCTTGTGGAAGCTACGGTAGTAGCCATATCGGACTTAGCTCTCTGTTCTTCGTTAGGGTTAATAACTATTTCGCCGTCAACCAAACCTACGGAACATCCGCTGATAGGACCGTTCCAGGGAATGTCGGAGATTGAGATAGCGATAGAAGTACCGACCATAGCCGCGATTTCGGGCGAGCAGTCGGGATCAACCGCCATAACCGTACATACAACCGAACAGTCGTTACGCATATCCTTCGGGAAAAGAGGACGGATAGGACGGTCGATTACACGGCTTGTTAAGATAGCCTTTTCGGAAGGACGACCCTCACGCTTTAAGAACGATCCGGGGATTCTGCCCGCGGCGTACTGTTTCTCCTCGTAATCTACGGAAAGCGGGAAAAAATCTACTCCGTCTCTGGGCTTAGCGGAAGCTGTTACGGCAACATGTACAACTGTCTCGCCGTAAGATACAAGACAAGCTCCGTTAGCGAGCTGAGTCATCTTACCTGTCTCAATTTTTAAAGGTCTGCCTGCGAATTCTGTTTCGAACACTTTGTAGTTCGGAAACTCCATTTTCTTGTTCATAAAAAATCCTTTCTGAGTTAAACTCAATATATATTTCACAGGATTTTTTGCGTCACTTAGCAATAAAACCAACATACAAAAGGTATTTATACGCTCGTTTTACCGCTAAAGCGAGTGCGTAAAAATCCTGTAATAAACGAGATATAGGGCAAACGTCGCCGCCTGCCCTAAAATTATCTTATTTACGAATACCGCATCTCTTGATAATTGAACGGTATCTCTCGATATCTACCTTAGTAAGATACTTAAGGAGAGAACGTCTCTGACCAACCATCTTTAAGAGGCCGCGTCTGGAGTGATGATCCTTCTTGTGCTCTTTAAGATGCTCGGTTAAATCATTAATTCTCTTAGTTAAAAGAGCGATCTGAACCTCGGGAGAACCTGTATCTCCCTCGTGAGTTGCGTACTCGGCAATAATAGCCTGTTTTTCTTCGGGTAACATTTTAAATTCCACCTTTTAAATTTATTAGCATAAACGCAGGTTAAGGCTGTGAAATTCCGACATAACGGCTTAATCCAAAATCCGCGTAAAAGCTTATCGAGAGTTATTATAACACAACGGCTATAAAAAGTAAAGAGTTATTTTTAATTCTATTATAGAATAATTGTTCCCTCTCTAATATCTTTTTAAACAGAAAAGTCGGCTAATCCAAACGGAAAAGCCGACTGAAGTTCAATTAAATTAGCTTTTTACAATTTTTGTAATCTGCTTACCTATAAATTCCTTCTCCTCAGAATTCATACTTCTGTACGCAAGAATAATCTGCTCCTCTGTAGGAGTAAGCGAATTAAGCGAATCGCCCTTATTATCACCCGAAGCGACTAAGGCAGCCATACTTTCGTCCGTGTAGCCGAGCAGCGTATTAAAATCTACATCCAAAATTCTGCAAATCTTTTTAAGCTTCTCCTGGCCGGGTTCCGACTTCCCTGTCTCATAATAGGTATATGTCGAGCGGGATATGTTTAACATATCCGCCATTTCCTGCTGCGAATACTTAGAATGTTTCTTCCGAAGATCTCTCAAATGTCTTCCAAATGATTTCGACATAAAGATCACTCACCTTTCTGCATTCCGTTTAGTATGAAAATATACGATATATTCTTGTATATCCTATACTTTAGCTATAGTATAAAATAGAAAATTTTCAATGTCAATACAAGTGGGTAAATTGTCACAGTTTATTTTTAAAAAAGTACATTTTTGAATTTTTGTAGGTATTAGACTTGCAAAAATGTGACATTATTGGTATAATATAAGTTAATTGAGGAGTGCTGGTGTAGCTCAGTCGGTAGAGCATCTCACTCGTAATGAGAAGGTCACGTGTTCAAGTCACGCCACCAGCTCCATCAAGGCTGATATCTATAGGTATCAGCCTTTCATACTTTTTATACTTTACCTATATTTCAAAATTATTATTAAATCCGGTTATTATTTAAATATAGTTTAAATATAATCTTTTTTCTGTATTGGAATTATTATAGATTTTTTCAAAAAATTTTTTTGAATGATTTTGTGCTTTATAATCCAAAAAATGACGTTGTTTTTTGTTATTTTTTTAACAATATTCTTTATGTATAAAGTGTGTATATTTATACATTAAATATCAAAAACTAAATTTTTAGAATATATTGTAAAAGGAATGGTAATTTTGGCAAAAAAACAGTTTAAATCCGAATCGAAACGTCTCTTAGACCTTATGATCAACTCGATTTACACCCATAAGGAAATCTTTTTAAGGGAGCTTATCTCCAACGCCAGCGACGCTATCGACAAGCTTTGCTTCATTTCCCTCACCGACGATAAGGTCGGCTTATCGAGAGAGGATTTTAAAATCAACCTCTCTGTCGATAAGGAAAACCGCGTCCTTAAAATCGAGGATAACGGTATCGGAATGGACAAAGAAGACCTTGATAAGAACCTCGGCACAATCGCGTCCTCGGGCTCATACCGCTTTAAACAGGAAATGGAAAAGACCGACGACGTAGATATTATCGGACAGTTCGGCGTAGGCTTTTACTCGGCGTTTATGGTAGCCTCCAAGGTAGAAGTTTATACCAAGAAGTACGGCGCTGACACAGGATATATCTGGACTAGCTCGGGCGCCGACGGCTATACTATTAAAGAAGCCGAAAAAGAGTCCGCGGGTACGATTATCACGCTTTATATTAAGGAAGATACCGAAACCGAGAATTACTCTGAGTTTTTGGAGCAGTACCGCATAGAAGAGCTCGTTAAGAAATACAGCGACTATATCCGCTATCCTATTATAATGGATATGACCAGAAGCAAGCTCAAGGAAGATACTAAGGACAGCGATAAGCCCGAGTACGAGAGCGTTACCGAAGCCGAAACCTTAAACTCAATGGTTCCGATTTGGCAGCGTCCTAAGAAAGACGTTACCGAGGAGGAGTACGAAAAGTTCTACCACGATAAGTTCTCGGCGTTCGATAAACCCGCCAAGATTATTACAACCTCGGTCGAGGGTGTGGTAACCTACAAGGCGTTACTCTACATTCCCTCAAAAACTCCTTTCGATTATTATACAAAGGAATACAAAAAGGGCTTGCAGCTATACTCCAGCGGAGTTCTTATTATGGAAAACTGCGAGGAGCTTTTACCCGAGCATTTCAGATTTGTAAAGGGTGTAGTTGACAGCCAGGACTTCTCCTTAAATATCTCGAGAGAGGTTTTACAGCACGACCATCAGCTCAAAACCGTAGCCAATACGCTCGAAAAGAAAATTAAAAACGAACTCTCTTCCCTGCTCAAAAAGGACAGAGAAACCTACGAAAGCTTCTACAAAGAGTTCGGTCGTCAGCTCAAATACGGCATAGTAAGCGACTACGGAATGCATAAGGATAACTTAAAAGACCTTATAATGTTCTATTCCTCAAATGAGGAAAAACTCACAACTCTGTCCGAATATGTCGATAGAATGAGCGACGAGCAGAAGTACATCTACTTCGCTACAGGCGAAAGCGTTGCCGCTATCAGCAAGCTTCCCCAGGCGGAGATGGTACTCTCCAAGGGCTACGAGGTACTTTACTGCACTCAGGAAATCGACGAGTTCACGCTCCAGACCTTAATGCAGTACGGCGAAAAGCAGTTCAGAAGCGTTGACAGCGACGACCTCGGTATCGAAAACGATAAGGACGAGAGCAAGAACGAGGACAACAGCGAGGTATTAAAGTTCGTAAGAGACGCTCTCGGCGACAAGGTAAGCGAGGTAATTCAGAGCAAAAAGCTCGTAAGCCATCCCGTATGTATGACTGCTAAGGGCGGAGTAAGCTTCGAAATGGAAAAATATTTCGCGGCTATGCAGCCCGAGGCGGGTATGAAGGCTCAGAGATGCTTAGAGCTGAATATGAACCACGAAGCCGTTAAGGCTATGAAGGACTTAATCGGCAAGGACGACGAAAAGGCTAAGAAGTACGCCGAGATTTTCTACAACCAGGCGTTACTTATCGCGGGACTTCCGATAGACGACCCGTCGGGATACGCCGACTTAGTTTGCTCGATTATGTAAATCATATTATATAGTAATAAATTCGGTGGATTTTGTATAAATCCACCGAATTTTTCTTTTATACTATTGAAATTATGAACAATATTTATTATAATCATATTAATAATTCAAATTTACAATGGGGGTGTAAATATGAGGAAAACTAAATTAGTATGCACATTAGGTCCCGCCTGCGATAATAAAGAAACGCTCAGAGCGATGATTGAGGCGGGAATGAATGTAGCGAGAATAAATATGTCACACGGAACCTACGATGAACAGAAAGTCCGTCTGGACAGACTCAAGGAAGTTATCGCCGAAAGCGGTAAAAATGTCGCGATTCTTCTCGACACAAAAGGTCCCGAGGTTCGAGTTGGCACCTTCGAAAACGGAAGCGCTACTCTTGTCGAGGGTAAGGAGTTTTCGTTATACAAAGAAAATAAAGAGGGCAACGACGATGGTATCGGAATCAGCTATCCTAAGCTTGTAGATATTTTCCTTAACGAAAAGCAGAAAGCTATCGGAAGAAAAATCCTGCTCGACGACGGAAAAATCACTATGGTTGTTACCGAGGTAACGAGTACAGCGATTAAATGTCTTGTAGTGAAGGGCGGCCGTCTATCGAACAGAAAGAGTATCAACATTCCCGATTACCATATTTCTATGCCTTACGTAAGCGCTAAGGACAGAGCCGATATCGAGTTCGGACTTAAAAACGGAGCCGAAATCGTAGCGGCAAGCTTCGTCCGCTCAGCCGACGACGTAAGCACACTTAGAGATTATATCGACAGTATCGGTTTTGAGGGCGTGGATATCGTATCTAAAATCGAGAACCAGAGCGGTTACGACGATATAGACCGCATTATCGAGGCGTCTAACGGAATTATGGTAGCGCGCGGAGATATGGGCGTTGAGATTCCGTTTATTAAGCTTCCCGAAATTCAGAAAACTATCATAAGAAAAACCGTAGCCCAGGGTAAATACGTTATCACGGCTACTCAGATGCTCGAGAGTATGACGAGTAACCCTCTCCCCACCCGAGCCGAGATAAGCGACGTAGCTAACGCCGTTTACGACGGTACCTCGGCGGTAATGCTGTCGGGAGAATCCGCGGCGGGTAAATATCCCGTAGAGAGCGTCAAGGCGCTTTCCGATATCTGTACAGAAGCCGAGAGCAACCACGAGGACTATATGCTCAAAAAATACATTGAGGAATTTGACGACTCCAACAGCTTCAGAAAGAGTATCTGTTACTCGGCGAGATACGTAGCCGAAGCTGTCGGCGCTAAAGCGATTATCGTTGAGTCGGCTACAGGTAAGGTAGCGAGAGCTATGGCTCATTTCCGCCCCGAGTGTCCGATTATCGCGGTTGTAACCTCACCGCTTGTACAGCATAAGCTGTGCCTGAGCAGCGGTGTAACGGCTGTACTCGGCGACAACCTCACCTCCACCGAGGAAATCACCAAACAGGCTATGGAAAAAGCGCTCGGCACAGGCATCGTTAAAAGCGGAGACACGGTAGTAGTTATCTCGTCGAATAAAATCGAGCCGTCCTACGGCACCGACACCTTACAGATTAAGGTAATTTAATGGACAACATTATTCTAATCGGAATGCCCGGTTGCGGTAAAAGCACCCTCGGCGTAGTTTTGGCGAGAAAGCTCGGTTACGGTTACCTCGACACAGACTCTTTTATTTCTCAAAGAGAAAAAAGCACGCTTCAAAACATAATAGACAAGCACGGGCTTAACTATTTTCTCGACATAGAAAGCAGCGTCGGAAGCGAGATAGTCTGCGACAGGGTTATAATAGCCACAGGCGGTTCAATGATAATGTCCGAAAAGGCTATGGATAATCTAAAATCGCTCGGAAAGGTAATCTATATAAACGTTCCTATCGACGAGTTAAAACGCAGGCTCGGCAATTTCTCGGACAGAGGAATTGCTATGAAGAACGGCGAAGCCTTAGAGGATATACTGAAAAAGCGCGCTCCGTATTATAACAAGTACGCCGATATAGTCGTAAATTATAGAGACGGAAACTCGCTCGAGGAAACGGTTAACGATATAATCGAACATTTATAAATTGAACAGATATAAAAATCGGTCGGATAATCTATCCGACCGAAACTATTTTCTATAACCTGTAATCTACAGCCTGTAACCTACAACCTGTAACCTAAATTACTCCTTATAGCCCTCGAGCTTGGAAGTACAATGAGGACAACGTGTAGCGTTGATGTCGATTTTGGTTTTGCAGTAAGGACACTCCTTCTCTGTTTCCTCTTCCTCTTCTTCTTCCTTCTTTTTGCCTAAAGTCATAGCCTTATTAACAGCCTTAACGAGTAAGAAGATAATAAACGCCATAATTATAAAGTTAAGTACAGCGGAGATAAAGCTTCCGAACTGAATCGGGCCTACATTTAACGCCTTAGTCATCTCGTCGATAGACTTAGCGCCTGTACACCAGCCGATAATCATCTGGATAAACGGTGTGATAATGTGGTCGCATAGCGAAGCTACGATAGCCTGAAACGCGCCGCCGATGATTACGGCTACAGCAAGATCCATAACGTTACCGCGCATTATGAATTCTTTAAATTCAGAAAAAAACTTTTTCATTGGTAAAACCCCCTTATTATTTTAAAACAGCCTTATGAAAGACTTTTTTACCCTTTTTGATAACGACATAGCCGTTTTCCCTAAACATTTCCTTAGTTACCTTAGTGAAAGGATCGCTGACCTTTTCGCCGTCGAGAGAAACTCCGCCCTGCTGAATAAGACGTCTGCCCTCTTTACGCGACGGAATAAGCGAGCATTTTGTAAGTAAATCCAAAACAGTGAACTCGTCCGTAAAGTCCGCGTCCTCAAGCTTGGTGCTAGGCATATTATCGGTATTAGCTCCCGAACCGAAAAGCGCTCTCGCGGCCTCCTGAGCCTTAGAAGCCTCCTCCTCGCCGTGTACAAGCTTAGTGAGCTCGAAAGCGAGAATTTCCTTAGCCGTATTGAGCTGAGCGCCCTCCCAGCCGTCCATTTTATCAATTTCCTCTAAGGGCAGGAAGGTTAACATTCTTATACATTTAAGCACGTCCGCGTCAGCGACATTACGCCAGTACTGATAGAACTCGTAAGGGCTTGTCTTTTCGGGATCGAGCCAAACGGCGCCCTTCTGAGTTTTACCCATTTTCTTACCCTCGGAGTTAAGAAGCAGAGTAATCGTCATAGCGTAAGCGTCCTTGCCGAGTTTACGTCTGATAAGCTCGGTACCGCCGAGCATATTGCTCCACTGGTCGTCGCCGCCGAACTGCATATTACAGCCGTATTTCTG
>CAMHQC010000022.1 GCA_946187325.1 uncultured Clostridia bacterium | reverse complement strand
TGGCGATTATTATGGAATTGTTTAGCGCTGACAATTTTATAGAGGAAACTGTAAATAAATATTCAGACACGATTTACAGAATCGCTCTCAATATCACTCACTCAAAGCAAGACTCGTTCGATATATGTCAAGAAGTTTTTATCCGTCTTATTCAGAATATCTCTCAGATAAAAAGCGAAAACCATCTTAAATCCTGGCTAATACGGGTAACGATAAACTGTTCAAAAACATATATGCGGAAAAAAAGCAAGCTGATAAGTTTAGAGGATATTAACGAGCTTACATATATACAGGAATATAAAGACTTAACGCTGGCAAACGTTGTGTCACGACTTCCTGAAAAATACAGTACTGTAATTTACTTACACTATTACGAGGATATAAAAGTAAACGATATCGCAAAAATCCTCAAAATATCTCCCTCCGCGGTAAAGCTTAGGCTCAAACGCGGGAGGGAGAAGCTTAAAAATATTTTAGAAAAGGAGAATTACAATGCCTGATAGATTTCACGTTAAAACATATCAGCAGGAAACTGAACAAATAAAGCTCACCGCTGAGCAAAAGAACATTTTAACCGCAAAAATGTATCAGGTTCAGGACGATATGAAAAATTCTATTAAAAAACCCGACAAAAAAAGAGTATGGCTTAAACCCGCGGCGGCGGCTCTTTCCGCAATAATGATTATCGGCGGAGTTCTAGCAATAAACAATTTTCCGAAATCTTCCGAAAACAGATTTATCTTGACCGCTGACGCGGCGTCCGATGCCTATGACGAAGCCCTTAAATATCCTGAAAACACTAACATAATCGGCGCCTTTACCACAGGCGGAGATTCGGGACCCGCTATGGAACTTAACAACCAAAGCGAGATTCCTAAGCTATACGAAAAAGACGGATACATAGATTATTTCTGGAGAAATCCTTTACAGGAGCTAAAGGTTATCGGTAAAGAAATAAAAAACGTCAAGTTTAAATCGTTAAACAAGGGCGTATATTTCTCTATTGAGGCTGAAACGGTTAACAAGGAAGATAAAAACGGTAAAGAGTTTATAACTATCGGGGGGATTTCTTATAAAAATATTTCCGATAGTAAAACCGCGAAAGAAAAATTCCTATCTATGTTCAGCGATTATGATAAACTCAACAATTCGCAATACAGCAGAGAGGAATTTAGAAAGTATTATGTAAACGGCGGAGATATTATTTGTGATGAGTTTACCTATAACAATCCTAAAATTAATTCTAAGGCTGTAAATATCCTGCCTCAAAATATAATCTCCCTAACCCTTGAAACTAACCACTCCAATCCCAAGACAGCAAGTCTATTAAAAGAAAATAATTCCGTAAGAAACGAGCGTATTAAGCTTAATGAGGAATTAAAAACCGCTTGTTTAGCAAAAAAGCCTAAAACCTATAAGGAATATGATGAACTATATTCGAACGCTTTGAAAAGTTCCGAAAAATATTCTGATTTAATTAAAGAGGAAGATAGAACCGCTAAACAATTAAAGGCTTTAGCCCTTAACAACGTAAAGCTTGAGGTAACTACAACCTTCACGGACAACTCAACCGAAACTCAGATTGTAACCGTTACAAATGAAAACAACGGAATTAGACTGGTAAGATAACCACAAAGCCGGCTCAAAAATTTTGAGCCGGCTATACCTATATCTTTATTTCTTTTTAAAGCTGTCCTTTAGGCTTACGCTGCGGTTAAATACGAGCTTACCGCCTGTGCTGTCTATACTGTCTACACAGAAATAACCCTGGCGCATAAACTGGAAGCGGTCGGACTTTTCGGCGTTCGCCAAAGATTTTTCGAGCTTACAGTTCTTTAACACAACGAGAGAGTCGGGATTTACGAACTCGGTAAACTCCTTATCCTCAGCCTCGGGTTCCGGTACTGTAAAGAGGTTATCGTAGAGCCGAACCTCGGCTTCGATACAATCGCGGGCGTTTACCCAGTGGATAGTACCTCTTACCTTTCGACCGTCGGGAGTATTTCCTCCGCGGGTTTCGGGATCGTACTCGGCGTAAACCTCGACTACGTTTCCATCGTCGTCCTTTTTACAGCCTGTACATTTTACGATATACGCGCTCTTTATACGAACCTCGTTGCCGGGGTATAATCTCTGGTACTTTTTAAAGGGTTCCTCCATAAAGTCCGTGGACTCAATATACAGCTCGCGCGAGAAAGTTACCTTACGCGTGCCCATATCGGGATTCTGAGGATGATTTTCAACCTCGAACTCCTCGACCTTATCCTCGGGATAATTCGTGATAACGAGCTTTACGGGGTCAAGCACCGCCATAGCGCGTTTAGCGTTTTCGTTTAAATCGTCGCGCAGACAATGCTCTAAAAAGCCGTACTCGACTACCGAGTTAACCTTGCTTACGCCGATCTGGTCGGTAAAGCTTCTAATCGCCTTGGGAGTATAGCCTCTGCGTCTTAATCCGCAGATAGTCGGCATTCTCGGGTCGTCCCAACCGCTGACGTAATTTTCCTCGACAAGCTGTCTGAGCTTACGCTTACTCATAACGGTGTTGTTGATACCGAGACGGGCGAACTCAATCTGACGCGGCTTGCTCTCGATCGAGATATTATCAACCACCCAGTCATACAGCGGGCGGTGAGCCTCGAACTCGAGCGTACAGAGCGAATGTGTAATACCCTCGATAGCGTCCTCAATCGGATGGGCGAAATCATACATAGGATAGATACACCACTTATCGCCTGTGCGGTGGTGGATCATATGGTTTATACGGTAGAGTACAGGGTCGCGCATATTAAAGTTACCCGAAGCTAAGTCAATCTTAGCCCTAAGGGTCATAGCGCCGTCCTCGAACTCGCCGTTTCTCATTCTTTTAAAGAGGTCTAAGCTCTCCTCGACGGGTCTGTCGCGGTAGGGGCTTTTTGCGGGAGTATTTAAATCTCCGCGGTACTCGCGCATCTGCTCGCCGTTAAGCTCGCAAACATACGCCAAGCCCTTTTTAATAAGCTCAACCGCGTAGCCGTACATCTGCTCGAAATAGTCGGAAGCGTAGTAGAACCTGTCCTCCCAGTCGAATCCGAGCCACTTAATATCCTCTTTGATAGCGTCCACGTACTCGACGTCCTCTTTAGTAGGGTTCGTGTCGTCCATACGCAGATTACAAATTCCGTTATACTTCTCGGCTGTACCGAAGTCTACGAATATAGCCTTAGCGTGTCCGATATGGAGATAGCCGTTCGGCTCGGGCGGAAAACGTGTATGAACCTTTTTTCCGTAATACGCGCCGCCCTCGGCGATATCCTCGTCGATAAACGAATGTATAAAATTGCTTGACATTACTTCTTTATTTTCTTCCATAATTCCCTCAACCTAATTTTTTAAGACCGATTTCAAGTCTTTTAAGACTCTCGTCTCTGCCTAAAATATCGAGTATTTCAATCGCTCCGCCGGGGGTAACCTTTTGTCCCGCCGCGGCGATTCTTACAGGCCACATAACCGTGCCGTTTTTGAGCTCCTTTTCCTGAGCCATATTTATAAGGCAGTCGTGAACAGCGTCCGCCGTCCACTCGGGAAGCGCCTTTAACCTTTCGTAAGCTTCCTTTAAGTTAACGGGAGCGTTCTCGAGGTTAGTCTTGCTCTTTTTATTTACGAACAATTCCTTATCGTATTCGGGAAGCTCAGCGAAAAACTTAATCTTTTCGGGTATATCCTTAAACTTCTCTAAACGTTGCCGGAGGATTTCGTTAAGCTTTGAGTAATCCATCTCCTTATCGCCGAAAACTTCCTTATAATACGGCATAGCGTGAGCGGTAAAGGTTTCTTCGTCCATAGCCTTAATGTACTCGGCGTTAAACCACAGAAGCTTATCGTAATCGAATACCGCGGGCGATTTAGAGATACCCTCGATAAAGAAGCTCTCCTCGAGCTCTTTCATTGAAAAGATTTCCTGATTATCCTTAGGACACCATCCCAAAAGCGCGATATAGTTTATAATCGCCTCGGGAAGATAACCGTCCTCGACTAAATCCTCAAAACCCGTGGAGCCGTGGCGCTTGCTGAGCTTGCTTACGGAACCGTCCTCGTTCTTACCCATAATAAGCGGTAAGTGAACGTAGGTCGGAATTTCCCATCCGAAAGCTTCGTATAAGAGGTTGTACTTAGGAGTAGAGCTTAGATACTCGCTTCCTCTTACAACGTGGGTAATACCCATAGTGTGATCGTCGATTACATTCGCGAAGTTATAGGTCGGGTAGCCGTCGGTCTTAACGAGAATCTGATCCTGAAGCTCGCTGTTGTCCACGGTAATTTCGCCGAACACCGCGTCCTTAAAGGTAGTCTTGCCCTCGAGAGGCATTTTCTGACGGATAACGTAGGGAGTATTATTTTTTAATTTCTCCTCGATTTCTTCCTCGGATAAATCCCGGCAGTGACGGTCGTATCCGCCGAACCCGGAATTTTCCGCGAGCTTTTCCAAACGCTCCTTAGTACAGAAGCATCGGTAAGCCTTTCCGTCTTTAATAAGCTGCTCGGCGTAAGGCAGGTACATATCCTTTCTCTCACTTTGAACATAAGGGCCGAAATCTCCGCCTACGTCGGGACCTTCGTCGTGTGTAATTCCCGCGGTTTTGAGCGTGTTATATATAACGTCTACCGCTCCCTCAACGTAACGCTCCTGGTCGGTATCCTCAATCCTCAGTACAAACGTACCGTCCATCGACTTTGCGATAAGATACTCGTAGAGCGCCGTTCTTAAATTTCCGACGTGCATAAAGCCTGTCGGCGACGGAGCGTATCGTGTGCGTACTTTTTTAATTACCATAAAATCACCTGCTGTATTTATGAAATAGACTAAATGTTATTATATCATATTTCAAGCGTTTCAGTCAATCGGTTTCACGATATGAAATAAGGTTTTACGCAAAAGAAAAACGGTTGCCTGAGCAACCGTTTTAATTATGCTAATACGTAAATGTTAACTGTTCTTCTTCCCCATGTATTACATGTGCTTTCTAAGGGGTAGAAGAGGTCAACTACAGTTGAACTTGTGTAAACAAATCCGCCTGTGTCATTTGCTACAGCGTAACCGTAAACAAGCTTCTTATCGGGAGTTTCGATATAACACTTGGAACCGTAAGGAATCTGTCTCGGGTTAACCGCGATTCCGCCGATTTTTACACGGCTGCCGACCGCTGTATAAGCGCCGACCTGAGCCGAATACGCTGTCGCGGGACCTGTAACTATCTTCTTATAAGCAACCTTCTTGCCGTTGTGGTCATAGAATGTGCCTTTTCCGCCCGAAGATTTTGTCTTAAAGGAAGTGGGGTTGTTAACTAACATACGGTAGTTCTTACGTTTTGTACCGACGAGTACAACCTTCTTCTTAGACTTCTTAATAATCTTTGTGCCGGAAACAATAGTCTTAGTAACTTTACCGTTTACAATCTTATTAGTATAGGTAACTTTCTTAGTACCCTTTTTACCCTTGGTCTTAACCTTAGTCTGACCTACATATAAGGAAGAAGTTTTCTTCTTCTTAGTCTTATACATTACTTTCTTGGTTTTTACAACCTTTTTAAATGAAACACGATTTACTTTAATCTTAGTGTCGTCATCTACCTTAGCTTTAAGGCTCTTGTCAACTGTGTCGTACTCGCCGATTTTAATCTTGGCGTGTTCTAAAGCGTCCTTAACAGTTGATCTCGGAACGTCGTAGCTTTTATAGTCCTTTGTTCCTACTTTAATGTCAACAGAAACAGCAGGGATAATATCAATATCCGTTGTTGATGTTTCATTACTTACAATTGCGTCTCCGTTAGGAAGAACCAAAAGTCCGTCGCTAACTTTCGTATCTGTCTTGGTTGAATTTTCATTTGAAATCGCTTGAGCTGATACTGAAAAAACAGATGTCCATACGATAGCCGCAGCTGCGACAGCTGTGATTATCTTAACGGCTGAACGCTGATTTTCTGTGCTTGCCATTAAATTTCTCCTTATATTCAAAAATGTATTTGCAGCGAAACTTGCACGCTTTCGCGCTCCGTTTTTTTGCTACGATAGAATTATACGTGCAAATAGAAAAATTGTCAACAAATTTTAAATTAAGTTTTTGTGCAACTTGTATACTTAATCGCCAATTTTATACACTTTCGCCCTTTTCTTTTCTTCTCAGAGGGAAAAATATCTTTCATTTTTTGGTAATAATGCAAGAAATCGGCTTTAATTTTCTTGTAACCATTGTAATTCTTTTGTAACTTTTTCGATTTTGAGCGAATTTTCGAAAATCCCGAAAACCGCATAAAATCTGGATTTTTTAGGAAAATCGGCGATTTTGGGCGAATTTCGGCTTTTTTTACGTTAAGTTAGACAAATTTAGTAAGTAATGAATATTAATTTAATGTACATTTTTGACGGAAGAATTACAAAAAATTCAGGTTTTAAGCGGATTTTTCGGCGAAAATATTTTTTATTTTCTCTAAAAAAATTTAAAAGTTAAAAGTGTTACAAGTCGTAATTTTGCCGGTTTTCCGCCTGTAAAACGAAAAAAGACAGGCTTTTTTCAGCCTGCCTTTCCATTATATATAGATTAGTTTTCTTCAACCCGGGGTTTGATTTCGAGACCTAAAACCTCTAGGCTCTCCTCGTCCACCTCGGACGGACAACTGCTCATAAGTTCGGAGGCGTTCTGAACCTTCGGGAAGGCTGTAACGTCACGCAAGCTTTCGGCTTTGCAGAGAAGCATTGTTACACGGTCTAAGCCGATACCCATACCGCCGTGGGGCGGAGCGCCGTATTTATAAGCTTCTACGAGGAACCCGAATTTAGCTTCTATCTCCTCGTCGCTCATTTTAAGCGCGCGGAACATCTTTTGCTGGAGCTCATAGTCGGTAATACGGATAGAACCCGAGCTCAGCTCCGTGCCGTTGAGGGTAAGGTCGTAGGCTTTAGCGATAACCTTGCCCTTATCTTCCTCGTTATCGAGATACTCGAGACAATCCTCCCTCGGCATAGTGAACGGATGGTGCATAGCCACCCACTCTCCGCTCTCCTCGTCGAACTCAAAGAACGGGAAGTCTACTATCCATACGAACTTAAATGTATCGGGGATAATATCGAGCCTTTTAGCCACGGTAAGTCTTAACGCGCCGAGCACTGGGAGTGTTACGCTGTTTTTATCGGCTACGATAAGCACAACGTCGCCTTTTTCAGCGCCGGTCTTATCGAGGATAGCCTCAAGCTCGCCCTCTTTCATAAACTTTTTAAATGAACAGGACGGCTCGTCCTCAACCCATCTGACAAACGCTAAACCCTTAGCGCCGATACCGCGCACATATTCGGTGAGCTTATCTATTTCTTTACGGGTATAAACCTTAGCGGCGTTCTTAGCTACTATACAGCGAACCGAACCGCCCGCTTTAATCGGGTTGCTGAACACGCCGAAATCGCTGTCCTTAACGAGCTCGGAAATATCCTGAATCTCCATACCGAAACGGACGTCGGGTTTATCTGAGCCAAAACGGTTCATAGCTTCCTCGTAGCTCATCTTGGTAAACGGAGTTTCGAGCTTTTCGCCGAGAACTTCGTCAAACAATCTTACGAAAAAGCCCTCGTTGATATCCATGATCTCGTCCATATCCGCGAAGCTGAGCTCCATATCAATCTGGGTAAACTCAGGCTGGCGGTCGGCTCTTAAATCTTCGTCCCTAAAGCATCTCGCGAGCTGGATATAACGGTCGAAGCCCGAAAGCATCAAAAGCTGTTTGTAAATCTGGGGCGACTGGGGAAGCGCGTAGAACTTGCCCTGATGGATTCTTGACGGTACAAGATAATCGCGCGCGCCCTCGGGGGTGGACTTAATCATCATCGGGGTTTCTATCTCGATAAAGCCGTTCTCGTAGAAGTAATCCCTGGCAACCTTGGCGATTTTGCTTCGCATAATAAGGTTATCCTGCAAGGGCTTGCGGCGTAAATCGAGATAACGGTATTTAAGGCGAAGCTCCTCGCCTGTTTTAGTTTCGTCGAGAATCTCGAAAGGCGGAGTCTGAGCCTTAGAGAGTATTCTAAGCTCGTTTACCTGAATTTCGATATCGCCTGTGGGGATTTTATCGGTCTTGGCGCTTCTTTCGGCAACCGTTCCCTTTACGCCTAAAACAAACTCGCTTCGGCAGGAAGCCGCTTTCTCGAAAATCTCCTTATCAGTTTCGTCCGAAAAGGCGAGCTGTACAATACCGGTGCGGTCGCGCAAGTCGATAAATATAAGCTGGCCTAAATCACGCTGACGCTGAACCCAGCCGAAAAGCGTTACTTCTTTTCCAACGTCGGAAATTCTTAAATCTCCGCACATATCGGTCCTTTTAAGACCTGTCATAAATTCTGCCATAACTATTACTCCAAATTCTCAAATTTTGACGCCATATAAAGCGATGAAAACTTAACCGCAAAGCTGTCGTCCAGGGCGATTTCCGTAGTTTCTCCGCTGGTCATATTTTTTACCTTGGCAAGATTTTCCTCGAGCTCGTTATCGCCGAGAACCATACTGAACGCCGCGCCGATTTTATCAGCGTACTTCATCTGGGCTCTCAGTCCTCGTCCTACAACGTCGCACTCGGCGGAAAGTCCGCTCTTTCTGATTGTATTAACTATCTCGTAGGCTTTAAGCTGAGCCTTATCGCCGAGCCCCGCTACGTAAAGCGCGCAGTTTTCGGGCTTAGGTATTTCGATACCCTGATTCTCCATAACCATAAGCAGACGCTCAATTCCCATCGCGTAACCGAGCGACGGTAAGCTCGCGCCGCCGAGTTCTTCGATAAGACCGTCGTAACGTCCTCCGCCGCAGACTGTGCCCTGGCTTCCGATAGCGTCGGACACAAACTCGAAAACGGTTTTTGTATAGTAATCAAGTCCGCGGACGATAGTCGGATTCACCTTATATTCAATTCCCGAAACGGCGAGATATTTTTTAACCTGCTCAAAATGCTCCTCGCACTCCTCGCAGAGAAAGTCGAGAATACTCGGCGCGTTTTCGGCGATTTCGTGACAGAAAGGAACCTTACAGTCGATTAATCTCATCGGGTTTTTCTCAAGACGGTTAAGACAGTTACCGCAAAGCTTGTCCTTATACCGCGAGAAATACTCCTTTAAAGCCTCGTTGTATTTAGGACGGCAGTGCGGACAGCCGATTGAGTTTATTTCGAGGTGGAGATTTTTAATCTGTAATCTCTTAAAGATAGAAGCCGCGAGCGAGATAACCTCGGCGTCGGCTACGGGCGAGGAGGTTCCGTACTCCTCTATACCGAACTGGTGAAACTCTCTTAAACGTCCCGCCTGGGGCTTTTCGTAGCGGTAGCAGGAGGTAAGGTAGTACGCCTTTATCGGAAGCCCCTCGTTAGGGAGCGAATGCTCGAGCACGGCTCTCGCCGCTCCGGCGGTACCCTCGGGTCTTAGGGTGACGCTTTCGCCGCCCTTAGTATCGAAGGTGTACATTTCCTTTTGGACAACATCGGTAGTCTGACCTACGCCCCGAGCGAAAAGCTCCGTATGCTCAAATACAGGCGTGCGGATTTCTTTAAAGCCGAAATTCGCCGCTTCTTCTCTCATTATATTTTCGACAAACTGCCAGCGGTAGCTCTGCTTAGGCAGAACATCCTCCGTACCTTTTATCTTCTTTGTAATTACTCCCATAAAACTCCTCCGAATTTTCTAAATAACAAAACTATAGGGCAGCCTACGCCGCCCTTTAGCAACACTATTATTTTACTTTATAATATTTCTCCAGTCAAGGTCGCCTCTCTCAAGACCGTGGATAAGAACCTCGGCGGTAGCGATATTAGTCGCGACAGGGATATTGTGCATATCGCAAAGTCTTAAAAGATTCATATCGTTAGGCTCGTTGGGCTTAGGGTTAAGCGGATCGCGGAAGAACAGGAGCATATCAATCTCGTTACAGGCAATACGCGCGGCAATCTGCTGGTCGCCGCCCTGAGAACCCGCCAAAAAGCCTGTAATCTCAAGCCCTGTCGATTCGGACACTATTTTACCCGTAGTACCTGTAGCGCAGAGATTATTTCTGCTCAAAATTCCGCAGTAGGCAATACAAAACTGAATCATTAATTCTTTCTTTTCGTCATGGGCAATAAGCGCAATGTTCATACTTAACCTCCATTTACTTCTAAACCTAATCTATTCTAAATCCATACTATATATAATTTATCCTGTATAAGCGAGCGGTACATTATCGCCGTTTATACGCTTAGCTAAACAGTCGAAAACCGTAACGGCAGGCGACCAGTTAAGCCCCGCGTAGCCGTTTTGGAACATAGCGCTGAGCCGTCCGTCGTAAGGCACAAGAGCGATAAGCCTCACCCCCGCTGCGTCGATTACGTCATCCAAATCCTCGTAACAGGCGTTCTGTTCGAACTGTTTGCGGTCGAAACGATTTATAACGAGCCTTATATCGTCGATATTTAAGCTCTTTAGCTTGGTGCGGATTTTAACAGCTCCGCGTAAGCTTGTAGGTTCGGCGTTAGTTACGATAAGCGCGCTTTCGGCGGGAGCCGCCGCGGTAGCAAAACCCGAGCCTATACCCGCGGGCGAGTCGATTATAACATAGTCATAGCCGCTTTTAAGCTCGTCCACCATCTGTTTAAACACAGACGGGCTGATCTCGTTATCGGTATCGAACGGAGCCGCCATCAAATGCAGCTCATTCACATTACGGCTCGGATACACAGCGTCGCGGGGTTCGCAGTTACCGCAAATTACATCCGAGCAGTCGAAAAGGATTTCCTCCTCGACATCGAGCATAAGGTCTATTCCACGCATACCGCAATCGCAGTCTATCAGCAAAACCCTCTTGTTCTGTTTTACCAAAGCAACGGAAAGTCCTACGCAAACGGTGCTTTTACCGGTTCCGCCTTTTCCCGATGCTACTACAATAACGTCGTTCATAACACTACCTCGACTACATATTACCACAAATTAAACGAAAGGGCAAGTGATTTAGTCAATTTTATTGAACAAAATTAACAGCATTTTATTAGTTAATTTGCCGATTATACCGGATACAGATAAAAACCTTAAAATGATATAAGCAAAAAATGTTATAGGGTTAATATTGTATAGTATTAAATCTTTTTCGGGCAAAAACCGCTCATACAACATTCTTCACAGCTGGCTTTTCTCGCGGTACAGACAGCTCGTCCGTGGAGGACTAAGCGGTGGCAAAAATCGTTGCTCTCCTCGGGAGGTAAAATATCTCTTAATATAAACTCTATCTTTTTAGCGTCCTTAATATTATGTAAACCGAGGCGTTTAGTAAGGCGTATACAGTGCGTATCCACCACCACGGCGGGCTTGCCGTAGATATCGCCTATAATAAGATTAGCGGTTTTCCGCCCGATTCCCGGGAGCTTAATAAGGTCGTCGATATTATCGGGAACCTTTGAGCCGAAATCCTCGACCAGCATTTTTCCCATATTTACAATATCGCGGCTTTTCGTCTTATAAAGTCCGCAGCTTTTTATATACCCGGAAACCTCCTCGGGAGTTGAGCCGGCGAAGTCCTCGGCGCAGGTATACCTCTCAAAAAGCGCGGGCGTTACCATATTAACCCTCTCGTCAGTACACTGAGCGGCGAGTCTTGTCGCTACCAAAAGCTGAAGCGGATCGGTGTAAGTCAGCGAACAGATAGCGTCGGGGTATTCGTTTTTTAGAGCCTGAACCGCTTTTTCGGCGATTTGTTTTTTAGTCATAATCCCACATCCTCAGTTACATTTTAACACACTTTAAAGTAAAATAAAACTGTTGACAGGCGCTTTTTTTAACGTTAAAATTTATATATAGATGAAAAGGAGAAACGCTATGTTTAAAAATTATGTTTTCGACTTATACGGAACTCTTATAGATATAAACACTGACGAGCGGGATATTAAGCTTTGGAAAAAGCTCGCTATTCTATACCGATATAAAGGCGCGGTCTATACCGCTAAGGAAATCAACAAGGCTTACTGCGATTATGTCGAAAAGGAAAAAGCAAGGGTCAGGAGAAAATTTCCCGAATACAGCGTAATAGATATAAAGATAGAAAAAGTGTTCAAAAAGCTTTTCACCGCTAAGGGAGTTAAGGCAACCGCTCGGGAAATCGACTTTATCTGTACGGCGTTTAGATGCTACTCCACTAAATACATAAAGCTTTACAACGGCGTTATCGACCTGCTCGATACACTTAAAGCCAAGAGCAAAAAAATCTATCTCCTCTCGAACGCTCAGCGCAAATTTACCGAAAACGAGCTCAATATGTTCGGGCTTACGCCGTATTTCGACGGCATTATCATAAGCTCGGACGAAGAATGTTCCAAGCCCGATAAGCATTATTACGACACGCTTATAAATAGGTATAACCTTGACCGAGGTGAAACGATTATGGTCGGCAACGACTATATCTCGGACATAAAAGGAGCTAAGGACGCGGGGCTGAGCGCGCTATACATTCACCAGAGCATAAGCCCCGAGATTAAAGGCAAGCTCTTAGCCGACTTTAAGGTTATGGACGGTGACGTGTTTAAAATTAAAGAGTTGATTGTCAGTAAATAGGTTACAGATGACAGATGACACATTATTTCCTATTGTATATATACTAATATAAAATATATTCTTTTTTATAGTTAAGTAGTTTTAAGGAATTAATCTGTTCTATCTGTCATAAAGTCTTATAGACAGCATAAACACTGGGTTTGCGCTATGACAGATTGAACACAAATCATCTGTCATACATCTGTCATCTGTCATACAATTTACGCTTTACAAGCTTAAAGGGCAGTTCGATGAACTGCCCTGTTTCTTTAGAATTTGTAAAGCTTATAATAAATGACTGCGGATTTCTTCGCCTGATAAAGCGCTTAAATAAGCGGGCGCGATATCGAAAACTGTTTTAGCTCCGCATACACCCTCGCTATTAAGCTTATAAGCGGCTCTCGCGTACGCGGCGAGTACCGAACCTGTGAACTCGGGGTTTGAGTCGAGCTTTAAGCTGTATTCGATAACGTGGTTATTGCCCTCGCCCGTAGTTCCGGAATAGATAACCGAACCGCCGTGCGGAAGTCCGCTGTGGTCACGCTTCATTTCCTCGGCGCTGATAAAGTGAACAGTTGTATCGTAATCGGCGAAATAGTTAGGCATGGTTTTAATCTCGTTCTCGATTTTAGCCTTGTCCGCTCCGTCCTCAGCTACTACGAAGCACTCGCGGGTATGCTTTTCCCTAGTGGTAAACTCGGGGTTTTTGCCCTCTCTAACGGCGTTTACCGAAGTCTCTACAGGGATAGTGTACTGTCTTGCGTCCGCTACGCCCTCGATTCTTCTAACGGCGTCGGAGTGTCCCTGGCTTACGCCCTTGCCCCAGAAGGTATAGTCCTTGCCCTCGGGTAAGATTGAGCTCGCGTAAAGACGATTTAGGGAGAACATTCCGGGATCCCATCCGCAGGAAATGATGCCGACTTTTCCGCCCTTTTTAGCGGCGGCGTCAACGTTCGAGAAATGCGAGGGGATATTGGCGTGTGTATCGAAGCTGTCGATTACGTTATAGATTTCGGCGTATTTGGGAGTCATTTCGGGTAAATCGGTAGCCGAACCTCCGCAGATAATAAGCACGTCGATATCATCTCTGCCCGCCTCAAGCTCAGCGGTAGAGCGCACAGCTACGCCCTCGGTATTTATCTTTAAATCAGCGGGATTACGGCGGGTATATACGCCCGTAAGCTCGAGATCGGGGTTCTGCTTAACAGCGGCTTCTACTCCGCGTCCGAGATTTCCGTAACCTAAAATTCCTATTTTAATACTCATTGTATCTCTCCTTTCAGTTTTCCGCCTTTATTTTAGCATAATAAAGGGCTATAATCAAGTAAACAACTGAATGTTTATTGCTATATTCAATTACACATAAAGTATACATAAAGAAAAGACCGCGCGAAGCGGTCTTTTCTTATTCGGTAACAACCGTAAAATCTACTTTATCGCCGTTTTTAACGCCGACTCTTAAATCCTTATCGTACTGTCCGCGTCTTATATAGTTATTAAGCACAGCGGAAGTGAGCGGTTTTGCGGGATAGTAAATAGCCTTTTTTATTTCAGTCCATTCACCTGACTGAGTAATATAAAGGTCGTTAGTCTTAGCGAAGTAGTAGTATACTTCCTTTATACCGTCCTCGAAACGTTTAACTCCGATGTATCTTAAAAACTTAGGGTTAGTATACTCGTCGATATTTTTATCGTCGCCGTCATACTCGTCGTTATGCTTAAATAACAATACCTCGTCGTTGCGAACTAAGAATAATCTTTTTTCCTGTAAAATCTCCACGTTTGTCATTCCCTCGTCAAATAATTCTCAATGATATATTATATACCTTTTATAAAGAAAATCAACAGGTTTTTATAAGTAAATTAATGTTTTACGAAAAAATTTATTTTTTAATAACTTCTATCGGACAACCGCCCTTAAACACAGAGTTATCGGTAAAGCCTATCGAGTAATTCACTATCGCGTAGCCTGTCTTTTTTGCGGTAACCTTACCGATAGACGTAACGGTTACAACGGAAGTGTCGCTCGACTTAAAGGAGATTGAGTAATACTTCTTCTTAAAATGAGAGCCTGTGAGCTCGTTGTTAATAAGCGACTTAACGATAGTAGCCTTCATATCGAGAGTTTCCTTCGGCGAAAGGTACTCGACCATCTCACCGCTGCCGAAAATACCGTCGGGATAGTACGCCATATTCTGTTTTACAACGTAGTTCATCTTAGTTTTTTCTACGGTAATTTTAAACGAGCCGATTTTTTCTTCTTCCTTTTTACCGACTTTCTGGTAAATCTCGGCTGTGGTAGAACCCTTGCCTACGGAGTAGATATGGGTCTTTTTCTTATCAATATAAGTGGAAGCTACCTTTTCGTTACCGATAGTTACGGTATAGGTAGTGTTGTACTTTTTATTACTGAGCATAGTATTAAGGCTTATGTGGCAGTCCTTCATATAGTTACTGCTTCCGTGACCGTTATACTTTAGCTTTAACGTCTTATACTTTTTGTTGAGCGTTGTCTTTATATCACAGGCGGTAACCTTAAACGTTCCGACCTTAGCCTTAGTACCCTTTAAGTAAACCTCTACGTCGGTAGAACCTTTTTTAAGAGTTTTTATCTTATAGGTTCTGTTGTTCTTTTCAGATGTAAACTTTTTAGGGATAGATATAACCTTTTTATCGTATTTAAACCGATACTTCTTAACGTAGATGTTTTTTAGGGTAACCTTTTTACTCATCTTGATGTTGATTTTAACATCCTTAAAGGACTGCTTCTCGGTTTTAGTAACGGTGAAGCGGTATTTCTTAACATCGGTTTTTTTACCGTTCTTTTCCTTATATACGGTGAGCACGGGCTTCTTGGTTTTTCCTGTTTTCTTTAGGCTTGTAACGTGGAGCTTATAGGTTGAGCCTTTATCCTCGAACGCTACGCTTACGTAATTATTGCTGTTGTTAGTGATTTTGTACTTATAAGTATCCTTAGAAGATTTAGCTGCGGAGAGTTTAATTTTCGTGTACTTCGACATTGTTTTATCTGTAGTGTTTACAGTAGTTGCCGAGGTAGGAAATACTGCTGAAACGGCTATAATCATAATGGTAAGGATACTACATACGATGGTCTTAGTAAACTTCATTTTATTCCTCCTTCTAAATTAACACGGACACCATAGCGCCGTATTATAATTCTATTATAACATTAAAATTCAAATTTTGCAAGTTTTACGTCATCTGCCCGATTTTTAAAGCTCAAATGAAGCAAAAATTTCAGCCCGTAATATTAGCCGAAGCAGGCCCAAATGAGCCTGCTTCGTGAGGAAAGATGAGATTTTCAGCGGTATAAAAACCGCTGATTATCGGGGTTACCCGATGGAAATCAATCTCTTTAACAATTTTAGTCAGGTCGGTCTTCAACAGGCCATATGTCGAATGAACCTGAACCCGATACCATAGAGCCGTCGGCAAAGGTAATGGTATAAGTTACTTCGTTTACACCTTCGTTATCAAGAGCTAAGCAATGGCATACGCCGTCCTCGTCCGTAGAGATAATTTCGGGGTGGTTGGAGGTTACGGTAAATTTATACTCGCTCTCCTTGAAGCTTGATTTTGTCCAAGTTAAGTTGAGATATCTTTTTACTACAACGTTTTTTAGGTCGAAAGACTCTCCGGGAGAGATGAACAGCTCGTAGAAGATGCCGTCGTTATCAAGCCCTCTGTTGCTTTCGTATACGACCGAGTCCTTAGCCTTTTTAACGGTGAGCTTAATTGTACCGATTTTTGTCTTTTTCTTAGCTTTAGCTTTCTTCTCATAAACCGTAAGTGTAGTTTTACCGGTTTTCTTGGAGTAAATCTCTGCCGCTGTTGGTACTACCGGATTATATTTATCTTTTTTTATAATACGGCTTGAAATAAGCTTCTTGTTCTTAGCCTTGACCGTATAGGTTGCTCCCGAATGGAAGTTCTTAATTATAGTACCGATATTAATCGAACCGCCTTCTAAATAAAGGCTGTTCTTCATATGGGAGTTATAAGCGAGAGTCAGTGTCTTTTTCCCAACGGAAGCCTTATAGTTGCCTACGGTTATCTTAAAGGAACCGACTTTAGTCTTAGTTCCTGTTAAATAAACCTTAACGGTTGTGCTTCCCTTTTTAAGACCCTTAACAGTATAGGTTACCTGGTGTGTTTCTCTAAAGTAACCCGTATTAATCTTAGCGATTTTCTTAGAATACTTAAACTTATAATCCTTATTACCGTAGGGCATTTTAAGTATAATTTTTTTGGTGACGTTTTTATTAAATTTCTGATTCGCGAACTTAATCTTCTTTACAGGGTTGACTGTAATCTGATACTTTTTATATAAGGTCTTATTACTTCCGTCAACCTTATATACCGAGATTTCGGGCTTACTGCCGGCGGTAGTCGCCTTTAATGTTTTTACACTGAGCCAGTACCACTGACCTTCGTTATCAGCATCTACACTAATATAACCCTTGCTGTTGCCGGTAACCTCGGTTTCGTAAGTATCGCTCTCCGCCTTTTCAAAGGTCAGATTAAGAGTGTTGTAAATCAACGCTGTTTTTTTAGTTGTGCTTACAGCCGAAGCGGTAGTCGGAATAACAATTACGCTTACGGCGATTAATAAGCTAAGGAAAATCCCTGCAATTCTTTTAAAGTTTTTCATTTTGATTTCTCCTTTTTTAAATTGTATAATCGTTTTCTTGTTGCTCTAACCGTTAGTTTGGTTGAGCAGTGAAGTAATTAACCTGTTGCGTGTATAATATATCACTGCTTTTTCTATTTGTCAACACTTTTTAGAAAAAATTTTTATTATACAGCATTATTTAATAATCACCTTTTTATCGGGTTCACTATAGTAGTGTAGAATAAACGGAAAAAAGTTTCAAAATTTTCGAAAATTTTTTATTTTCGTCGTTTTGCATAAAATAACCGGCGTGTTTTTGTATAGAATTACTTTGTTGATTTAGCCTGTAAATTATAGTACAATAAGCTAAAAGAGGTGTGCTTATGAAAAAGGTACTGATAACAGGAGCTTCATGCGGCATCGGCGCCGCGTGCGCTAAAGCGTTCGCCGAAAAGGGTTATTCCCTGTGCTTAAATTATAACATACATAAGGACTCCGCGCAAGCGTTGGCAGAAAACCTTACAAACACTTACGGAATCGACGCAAAAGCGTATAAATGCGATGTTTCCGACAGCTCTCAGGTCAAAAAAATGTTCTCGGAAACAGGAGCGGCAGACGTACTCATAAACAACGCGGGAATCTCTCAGCAAAAACTTTTTACCGATATTACGGACGAGGACTGGAGGAGAATGACAGGGGTAAATCTCGACGGAGTTTTCTACTGTTCAAAAGAAGCGTCTAAGGAAATGATAAAGAAAAAATCGGGCTCGATTATAAACATCAGCTCGATGTGGGGACAGGTTGGCGCCTCGTGCGAGGTTCACTACAGCGCTGCTAAGGCGGGCGTTATCGGACTTACTAAAGCTCTCGCTAAGGAACTCGGCCCGTCGAACATCCGCGTAAATTGTATCGCTCCGGGGGTAATCGACACAGATATGATGAGCGGATTTGACGCCGAAACCAAAAACTCGCTTATCGACGAAACTCCGCTTTTTAGGCTCGGAACTCCCGAGGATATAGCCAAAGCCGTTGTATTTTTAGCGGACGAAAACTCGTTTATAACGGGTCAGGTTTTAGGCGTAAACGGAGGCTTTATTATATAACCGGAATATAAATTTACCAAGAAAGCTCGAATGTTTATACAAGTTTTGAGTAATATAAAAAGTGAGGTTATCTTTTGGGATAGCCTCACTTTTTATTATTGTTATAACTTTTTATTTTAAATCGTAAACTTTCATCTTGTTATTGACCTCAATAACGAGCTTATCGTCGGTAACCCAGAACGTATCGGCTTCGACCTCGCGCTTACCGTCGAGCTTACAGTACCGGGCTTTACCGCCGTTTACCTTTTGTACACAGAGCTTGCTGTAGTATTTCTTTCCCTCGGAGGAAAGCACGATATACGGAGTTCTTCCTGGTTTTAAGCCCGAAGTGATTTTCTCGCAGCTAAAGTTCTTGGGGCTTCTCGAGAGGATACTGTGGGTAGCTTTTTCTATATTATATGTAATGAAAACCTCGTGGTCGTCCTTGTTATAATCACACATAACGGCGGTTTTTGAGTCCTTATCCACAAACCACGGGTCGATTTTTGACTTGAACTTCTTAGACTCGACGAGCTTATTATCTTTATTTATGATACAGATTTTGCCCTTTTCCCCCTCTTTTCTCGAGTAGAAAACAGCGTCCTTGCTGTCGGCGGCGGCGATACTCTCGCCGTAGCTGTACTCTACAGCCTTGTCGATATCCTCGGTGTCGAGGTCTAAGGAATAGACATCGTACTCAACCTCTTTATCGGAAGCCGCCTCGGTGGAATAGAAGTTGTCATTCGAGAAATAGATTTTTCCGTTATAGAAGCAGTTATAATTTACCTGATAATCCAGGGAAATCATCTCGGGGTCTTTCTTGCTTCCGAGCTTATACTTCATAATATGGGTGTCTTTTTCGGCGGAGGTGTCGGGGCTGTTCCTGAAATAGAGATTACCGTTATAAATAGTAATCAACGTAGCGGGGCCTACTCCGCTTAAAACTTTCTTTTCGCCCTTACCGTTCATACCTACCGAGTAAATCTCATACTCGTATTTAGAATCGGTACCCTTTTTTACCATAAGATAGTAGACGGTCTCGCCGTTACTTAACACGGCGCCGTTGCTCCACTCGGTCCGCGGATGATTTTTAGAAATCTTGCGGCCGCCGTTTTTTAGGTTCTTTTTAACGTAAATTCCGTTTTTGTTGGAATAAACGTACCTGTCCTTAACGAACAGTAAGGTTGAATACATATCCTTTTCGCCGAAATAATAATTATAGTCGCTGCTGAGGACATAGTCGCTCGTTTTAAGAACTGTTTCGGTTTTTACTTCGTCAGATGTCGCGGGTTTAGTTACGCTTTTCTTACCGGCGGGAGCTGTACACGCCGAAAAAACGGAAATTATCACCGCTAAAACACAGATTATTCCAAAAAACTTCTTCATTTTTCATAACCTTTCCGATCGGATAGATAACCGCGCCGTCCCCTCCGACCAAAGAACGCGGGTGTAAAATTACTTTTCTTTAAACGCGAAAAAGCGCTGACCTGTATAGTTACAGATTACGAAAAGCACGCTTCCGACAAGCATACTAAGATTAGCCGAGGTGTCGGCAACACTCATACCGAACAGGCTAAGGCTCATACCGGTACAGATAAACGCCGTGAGCGGAATCGCGATAACATAAGCGATTACCCAGCATACCGCGATATTAACGGCAAAGCGTACAATCGGTCTCCAGCCCTTTTCGCTGTTTTTGAAAGTAAAATATTTATTGAGAAAATAGCTCACAACACTTCCGATAATATAACCCAGCGCGCTCGCTGTAAACACGCCCGCGCTTTCGAGCGAATTAAGCGGCGTAAAGTTATAAAGGACAAATTGCAAGCCGTTTCCGACTAATGTATTTATAATTCCGACAAGTATAAACTTCCAGAATTTAATATCAAAAAAGTTTTTCAGAAAATTTTTCATATAGTTACCTCAACTCACCTTGAATTATACCAACTTATAACAAAAAAGTCTATATTTTAAGAAAGATTTATTTATTTTTTATATTTACCTTGATAAAAAAATATGGTATTATATACGATGTGTAAAAATGCAATACTATATTTGATAGGAGATTTTTATATGCCCAGAAAAAAGAAAAGACCTGTAGATGTTCAGGAATCTGTCGAGGTTATTACTAAGCCCTCGCTGTTTGATGTTCCTAAACAAGCTGCGCTTAGAGAGGGTTCGTTTTTCCAGAGAAACATCTTCGTAATCTTCTCGTTCCTTATTCCGTTCGCGCTTATGTTCTTAGCGTTCGCGGTAATGGGATGTCAGCCTTTCGGCGACAAACAGATTTTGGTAACAGACTTATGGCATCAGTTTTTCCCGTTCTTAGTCGACTTCCAGGACAAGCTTAAACACGGCGAATCTCTGTTCTGGTCATGGACTCAGGGCGCGGGAACTAACTATTTCTCGCTTATGTCATATTATGTCGCGAGTCCGTTAAACTTCCTCACGGTAATTTTACCCTCGGGATTGTTCGGATTTAACAACATCGCGATGCTTAATATGTTCCTTACTTTCTCGGTAGCGCTTAAGATAGGACTTGCGGGATGCTTCTTCGCTATGTTCTTACGCTATACCTTTAAACGCGACGACGTTTCGCTCGTTATTTTCTCGACAAGCTTCGCCGTTTCGGCGTTTTTTATGGGATATTACTGGTGCGAAATATGGCTCGACACGGTAGCGTTGACTCCGCTTGTGGTAATGGGCTTTACCGCCCTTATGAGAGAGGGTAAGTACAGACTTTACGTAATTACTCTTGCGCTGTCTATACTGGCTAACTACTATATCGGATTATTTACCTGTATCTTTATGCTGCTCGTATTTATCGGATATAACGTTTGTAAATGGGACGGAATTAAAGAATTCGGACGCCGTTTCGGAAGAATCGCTATTTGCTCCGTTGTAGGTATTATGCTTACCTTATTCTTTATGCTCCCCGCGTATTTCGGGCTTCAAAATACCCACGCGGCAGGAAGCGCCTTCCCGACAGGATATCAGATTAACATCGGTTCAACCAACGACTTTATGGGAACCTTAGACGCGATTAAACAGGTTATCTCCAACTCGGGCGCGTTTATCGAGCCCACTACAACCGAGGGCTTGCCGAATATCGCCTGCGGCGTAATTTCGATTGTACTCGGAATTATGTTTATGGTATCGAAAAAGATCAAGCTCAGAGAAAAGATTTTTAACGGATGTTTACTTCTTTTCCTTATTATGAGCTTTATTATCCGCCAGCTCGACTATATTTGGCACGGCTTCCACTTTACAAATATGATTCCGTACCGCTTCAGCTATTTAGTCAGCTTTATTCTCGTATTGATGGCGTTCAGAGTTTTCCAGGTTATCGACGGAATAAACCTTTTCGATATTATTATAACCGCCTTGGTTACGGCTATCGTGGTACTGCTTTGTATCGGAACTCAGACGGTACTCGTTATAATTTCGACCGCGGTAATCGCGTTGCTCATCTTAGCGGCTCTGTTCCTCTTTAGCAAAGGTACTATCAAAAAACCCGTACTCGCTATTATCTTAGCGGCTATAGTTGTTGTACAGAGCGGAGCTACAGCTTACCTCGGCGTTAAGACAACCAACGTAACCACAACCTACGACTATCCCCGCGGCGGTCAGAACACCGCTAACGTGGTGGATTATATGAAAAAGACCGAAGAAAAAACACCTGAGTTATGGAGAGCTGAGTTCACAAGCACACAGACGCTCTGCGACTCCGCGCTCAACGGCTTCAACGGCGTTTCGATGTTCAACTCGATGACTAACGAGAGCTTCACACGCTTTGCCGAAAACTTCGGACTTATGGGATGGCTTTCGGGTAACCGTTACACTTACGCTGAAAGCACTCCGATTACAGACCTGTTTATGAACCTTAAATATATAATAGCCCGCGACGGCAACTATAACGATACCAAGTATCTCAAAGAGGTTTATAACTCGGGCAGCGTTAAGCTCCTCAAAAACCAGAACTACATTCCGATGGGAATGATGGTAAATGAGGACCTGCTCAAATATCAGGGCGAGGATAACGAGGACACTTATAACGTATTTGAAAAACAGAATCAGTTCTTTAAGCTCGCTACAGGCGTAAAAGAAGATGTATTCACTAAGCTCGACGTAGTAGACCAGGGCCATACGGATTATAAAACATTCCCCGTAAACCGCCTCGACTACGGCAGCTACAGCTACTCTACAAACGACAGCACAACCGCTCCCCACGTTAAGTGGAACTACAGAGCTCCCAAGGACGGTTACTACTACGCCTATACCCAGATTACAGACGCCGACAACGTAACTATTATGGCTAACGATTCGGCGCGCACAGGTACTTCGATATTCTATATCAAGCGTCCTTACGCTATGGCTATCGGTTACTTTAAGAAAGGCGACAAGATTTCCGTATACAGCGACCTCGAGGCAGGCGCTAACGGTTCGGCGAAGATTTACGTAAATCTCTTTAACGACAGCGTATTCAAGAAAGGTCTTGAAGCTATTAAAGACAACTATATGGAAACAACATCGCTTACAGGCTCGTCTATGGCGGGTAAGATTTACGCTCCAAAGGACGGCTTATTCTACACATCAATTCCTTACGAAGCAGGTCAGACCGACGACGATAAGCTTCTCGGCAAGCTCTTCGCCACTAAGGGCGAGGGCTGGACTGCCAAGGTTGACGGCAAGGACGTAGAGATTACTCCGATTGCTCACGCGCTCACAGCGTTTAAGCTCTCCAAGGGTAAACACGATATAAGCCTCAGCTTCGTTCCCAAGGGCTTCACAAGAGGTTTAATTATTTCGATTATCGGACTTGTGCTTTTCGTAGGATATACAGTCCTCAGAAAAGTTAGGAAGAAAAAGATTACGATTCTTGAAACCGCAGAAGCTGCAGAAACAATTGAAGAATAAAAAATCGGTCGGGAGAAATCCCGACCGTACTTTTAGGATAAGGTAGTAAAATGAACAGTAAGATTAAAATTTACTTAGCTTCGCCGTTTTTTAACGACGAGGAGCTTAAAAACGTAGAAACAGCCGAGAGGATACTTTTCGACAGGGGGTTCGAGGTGTTCAGCCCGAGGTTAAACGAGGTGCGTAGTGAGGAAAACATCGGCTCGCCGGCGTGGTCTAAGGAGACGTTTATGAACGACAGGCGTTTTATCGACTGGGCGGACGCGGTAGTAATGCTTTACTACGGAAACTACAGTGACAGCGGTACGGCGTGGGAATGCGGTTACGCGTTCGGCACGAATACTCCCGTTGTAGTCGTACATCTCGGCGGGGATTCAAACCTTATGATTCACGAGGGATGCCACACAAACATCAGCCTGGAGGATTTAAAAACCTACGATTTTAATAAAATGCCGTATAAACAGTACGACGGCAAGATGTTTTAATAAACCATAAATAATAAAAACATGGGTCGGGCGATAAGGTCATTTGATCACCTTATCGCCCGACCATACTATTCTTTTATCTCTTTTTATCAAGCAAACATCAGTTAAGCGCTTCAATAGCGGCTTTTATCATCGCTATCTGCTCTCTCTCCTTGGCAGCCTGGCCTTTAACCTTTTCGACAACAGCCGCGGGAGCTTTAGCTACAAAGCCCTGATTATTGAGCTTGCCCTCGCTTTGAGCAAGGCGTTTTTCTACGGATTTAAGCTCTTTATTTAGACGCTCAAGCTCCGCCTTTTTATCTACAAGCTCGTCCATCGGGATATAGATTTTAGCGTCGGCGGTTACTACGTTGACCGCGCCCTCTATATCGAAGCTCTCGCCTGTTTCAACCTCGCTCGCGGAAGCGAGACGGCAGATAAACTGCGCTCCGCTTTTAAATACGTCCTCAAACTTAGTCGCGATATAAACCTTTGCTTTCTTAGAGGGAGGAACATTCATCTCGTTTCTGCGGTTACGGATAGCGCGAATCGCTTCCATAATCTTCTCCATCATACTTACAGCCTCGGGGAAGTCTAGGCTCTCGTCGTACTTAGGATACTCCTCAAGCATAATTGTTTCGCCCTCAACGGGTAAGGTCTGCCAGATTTCCTCAGTGATATAAGGCATAAACGGGTGGAGAAGCTTTAATATTTTATCAAGAGTCCATAAGAGAACCTGACGCGCGTTAGCGGCGGTTTCGCCCTCGCTCTGTAATCTTGACTTAGAAAGCTCGATATACCAGTCGCAGAAATAATCCCAGATAAAATCGTACAGCTTCTGAACGGCTACTCCGAGCTCAAACTTCTCGAGGTTGGCGTTAACCTCTTTAGCGACATTGTTTAAGGAAGAAACTATCCACTTGTCCTCGGTAGTCAAGGTGTCGGGAAGCTCGTTTTTAACCTCGTAGTCGTCGATATTCATATGAACAAATCGGCTCGCGTTCCACAGCTTATTAGCGAAGTTAGCGCAGGCCTCAACCTTCTTGTCGGAATAACGCATATCGTTACCCGGGGCGTTACCTGTCGCAAGAAAGAATCTTAACGCGTCGGCGCCGTTTTTATCAATTACCTCGAGCGGATCAATGCCGTTGCCGAGGGATTTACTCATCTTAACGCCGTTTTCGTCACGGACGATACCGTGGATAAATACCGTGTCGAACGGCTGGGCGTCCATCTGCTCAACCGAGGAGAAAATCATTCTCGCAACCCAGAAGAAGATAATATCGTAGCCCGTAACGAGCGTGCTTGTCGGGAAGAAGTAGTCGAGCTCGGGAGTTCTATCGGGCCAGCCTAAAGTCGAGAACGGCCACAGCGCCGAGCTGAACCATGTATCGAGAGTATCTTCATCACGGCTTAGATTAACGCCGTTACACTTAGGACACTTATCGGGATCGTGCTTGGAAACGATAACCTCTCCGCAGTCATCGCAGTACCACGCGGGGATTCTGTGTCCCCACCAGAGCTGACGGCTGATACACCAATCCTTAATATTCTCCATCCAATGATAATAAATTTTATCGAAACGGCTCGGAATAAACTTAGTTTTTCCGTCGCGGACGCATTTTATAGCGGGCTTAGCGAGAGGCTCCATCTTAACGAACCACTGCTTGCTGACCATCGGCTCGATGGTAGTATGGCAACGGTAACATGTGCCGACATCGTGGGTTAAATCCTCAACCTCTTTGAGCGCTCCGCAGGCTTTTAAATCCTCGAGGATAGCCTTACGCGCCTCATCGGTAGTCATACCCGCGTATTTTCCGCAGTCGAGAACCTCGGGTTCGTTTTCGGCGAGGTTGCCTTTTTTAAGCAGTTCGTTATACTTCTCGACATCCTCTTTACCTGTCATATGACCGTCGTAGGTAAAGCAACGAACTATAGGAAGATTGTTTCTCCGGCCGACCTCAAAGTCGTTCGGGTCGTGGGCGGGAGTAATTTTTACTACGCCTGTTCCCTTTTCCATATCGGCGTGGTCGTCGCAAACAATAGGAATTTCTTTATTTAAGAGCGGTAAAATTACGTGACAGCCGTGGAGGTGCTTATATCTTTCGTCCTCGGCGTTAATAGCAACCGCGGTATCGCCGAGCATAGTTTCGGGACGTGTAGTCGCGAGCTCGAGATACTCGCCCGTCTCCTTAACCTGATAGAGTAGATGCCAGAAATGGCCGTGCTGCTCCTCGTAATCAACCTCGGCGTCGGAAATAGACGTACAACAATGCGGACACCAGTTAACCATACGGTTTCCGCGGTAGATTTTTCCGTCGTTATAAAGGCGTACGAAAACCTCGTTGACCGCCTTGGAACAGCCCTCGTCCATAGTAAAACGCTCTCTGTCCCAGTCGCAAGATGAGCCGAGCTTTTTGAGCTGTTCGGTAATTCTTCCGCCGTATTCCTTTTTCCATTCCCAAGCTCTCTCGAGGAACTTCTCTCTGCCTAAATCCTCCTTGGTAACGCCTTCCTTACGCATAGCCTCAACGATTTTAGCCTCGGTAGCGATAGACGCGTGGTCTGTACCCGGGAGCCATAACGCCGAATAGCCCTGCATTCTTCTCCAACGGATAAGGATATCCTGTAAGGTTTCATCGAGGGCGTGTCCCATATGGAGCTGACCTGTAATATTCGGAGGCGGCATAACTATAGTATAAGGCTTTTTGTCCTTATCCACCTCGGCGTGAAAGTAATTTCCCTTCATCCAGAAGTCGTATATTCTGTCCTCAAATTCCTTGGGATTATACGATTTCGCCATTTCTTTTTTCATACAATCTTTCCTTTCGTTTATAAGAATAGAAATAATCTGCAAAACTAACGCCCCGAGCAAATGCTCGGGGCGAAAAAATCCGCGGTACCACCCGAGTTCGAAATAAAAATTTCGCACTCTATCGATATAACGGTCGAACCCGTCCGAGCCTACTTAAATTCAGCCCGAAAGCTCAAAGGCTACATTCGAAAAACCCTCGCGAAAGCTTACACCGACCGCTTCCTCTCTTTGCCTCGGGAAAAACGAACCTCCTCGTCAAAGCCTGTCGTTTTATACAAAAAGTATTTTATCACAGCCTAAAATACTTTGTCAATAATTTTTTATATCTTCGTTAAGCACTTTGATGTGTTGTCATCCTGAGCTTGTCGTGAGGTATTGTCCAAAACGTGTTTTGGGTAACAACACCCATGCCTTATGTTAAGAATCTTTAAGATATTTCGACTAAATGCTACGCATTTTGGCTGCGCCGCCGCTCAATATGACAAACTATGCGCTAAAATCTACATCCTAAATCCTACACCCTAAATCCTAATCTCAGGCGAACTGGCTGTTATACAGCTTCGTATAGAAACCGCCCTTTTCAAGCAACTCGTCGTGAGTACCCTGCTCGATAATATCGCCGTCGTTCATAACGAGTATGATATCGCTTTCCTTAATTGTCGAAAGGCGGTGAGCTACGATAAAACTCGTCCTTCCTCTCATAAGCTTTTTAAACGCTTTTTGAACTCGGATTTCGGTAAGGGTATCTATTGAGGATGTCGCTTCGTCGAGTATGAGCATCGGCGGATTAAGCGCCATAGCCCTCGCTATACAGAGAAGCTGTTTCTGCCCCGTGGACAGATTCGACGCGCCTTCGGAAATAACGGAGTTATATCCGTCGGGCATTTTTCGAATAAAGCTATGGGCGTAGCTGAGCTTAGCGGCGTTAATAATCTCCTCATCGGACGCGCCGGGGTTTCCGTAGCGGAGATTTTCCATAATAGTTCCCGAGAACAGCCAGCTGTCCTGAAGCACCATTCCGAAAAGCTTTCGCACGCTGTCGCGTTTAGCGTCCTTAATATTCACCCCGTCGATTAAAATCTCGCCCGAGTCGGTTTCATAGAACCTCATTATAAGGTTAATAAGCGTAGTTTTTCCGCAACCCGTCGGGCCGACGAGCGCAATGTGCTGACCGCTTTTTACCGAAAGCGAAAAGTTTTTTATAAGCTTCTTTTCGGGAGTATAAGAGAACCTTACGTTTTTAAACTCTATATTTCCGCCGGCGTTTTCTAAATTGATTTTATCGTCGTCGCTTTCTTCGTTCTCGAGCTCGAGTATTTCGAATATGCGGTCTCCCGCCGCGAGCGCGGTCTGTATCTGAGTTAATACGCCCGTTACCTCGTTAAACGGCTTGGTGTATTGGTTTGCGTAGGTTAAAAAGCACGAGAGCTGACCGATAGTGAGAACTCCCATAAAGGCGCTGACTACCGTAAACGCGCCGACGATACCGGTAACGGCGTAAACCATATTATTGACGAACCGTGTGCACGGGTTGGCCAACGCTCCGGCGAACTGCGCCTTTAGACCGATTTTGAAAAGCCTGTCGTTTTTCTTTTTAAACTCTTTTCGGCTTCTGTCCTCATAGGCGAAGGCTTTAACGACCTTCTGATTGCCGACAATTTCCTCGACATAGGAGCTGATTTCACCCTGAAGCTCCTGCTGGTCACGAAAGCTTTTAGCGCACATTTTGCCGATTATTGCGGCTACAAGCACCGATAACGGAGTTAAAACCACAACAACCAGCGCAATCCAAACGTTAATCGACAGCATAAATACCAGCGTTCCGGCTATCGTTACTATTCCCGAAAAAAGCTGGGTTATAACTTGGGTAAGACCGTCGCCGACAGCCTCTACGTCGTTTGTGATTCGGCTGATTAAATCGCCGTGGGCGCGCGTGTCTATTACGCTTAAAGGTACTCGGTTAAACTTCTCGAAAATGTCGCTTCGCATATCACGAACCGTGCGGGCGGAAATGATATTCGTAAAGTTGCCCGAAAGCCACTGGAAAACTACTACGACTAAAATAAACAGCCCTATCTGAGTGATTATTCCGATTATTCCCGAAAAATCGACCTTGCCCTTTTGTATCATCATATCGACTGCGTTTCCGATTAAAACAGGAATATAAAGCGTAAACATAACGCTTACCGCCGAGCATACCAAGGCGAGAATTATATAGATAAAATGGGGCTTTGTATAGCTTAGAATCTTTCTTACAACGCTCATAGCTCCACCTCTTTCAGCTGGGAAAGGCAGATTTCTCTATAAGCCCCGCAATTTTTAATTAGCTCCTTATGAGTGCCCTCGCCCTCGAGCCTGCCGTCCTCTAAGACGAGGATTTTATCGGCGTTCATAATAGTTGAGCAACGCTGGGTAACTACTATATAAGTCGTACCTTTATTTTTCAGAAGCTCTTCGCGAAGTTTATTTTCGGTAGCGAAGTCGAGAGCGGAAAAGCTGTCGTCTAAAATTACAAGCTCGGGAGAACCTACAATCGCTCTCGCGATACAAAGTCTTTGGCGCTGTCCTCCCGAGAAGTTCAATCCTCCTTGGGAAACATATTTGTCGAGGTCGTCTATAAAATCAGCCTGAGCGGTTTTAAGCGCTCTAAAAATCTCGTCGTCAGAAGCGTTGGGAGTTTGCCACAGCATATTTTCACGAATTGTCCCGCTGAAAAGAGTCGATTTCTGCGGTACAACGCCGATTTTTCCGCGCAACTGAGAGAACGGATAGTCCTTGACGTTTCGTCCGTCAACGAGAACCTCTCCGCTGCTTGTATCGTAATAACGCATTATCAAGCTTAATAGCGTGCTCTTTCCCGAGCCTGTAGTACCGATAATACCCGTAAATGCTCCGCGCTCGATTTTAAAGCTTATATTTTCAATCTCGCTGTCACCGCCTCCGTAGGAAAAGGTTACGTTTTTAAACTCGACCTTCGGGGCGGTTTCGTCGGTTTGAATCTCGTTTAAATTATGCTCCTTAACCGACGGCTCTGTCTCGAACACGGCATTAATTCTAGCCGCGGAAGCGCTTCCTCTCGACAACAGAACTACTAAATTCGCCAGCACTATCATTGCGAGTAAAATCTGTGTCATATAGCTCACGAGCGCCACTATATCGCCCGACATAAGCCCGCCCGAATTAACCTTTCCCGCGCCGAAATAAAGGATGAGTATAACCGCGCCGTATGCCGCCGCGTATGTAGCGGGATTCAGCAAGGCGGACAGACGTCCTACCCTGACCGAAAGCGAGCTTAAATTTTCCGCTTCTTTATTGAGGTTATCGTTCTGAGCCTTTTGCTTAGAGAACGCTCGTATAACTCGGGTTCCCGATAAATTCTCCCTCGAAAGCAGGGATATTCTGTCTAAGCTTTTCTGAATTTTTTTGTAAAAAGGAAGCGATTTACTCATAACGAGGTAAAGTATTACCCCGATAATTAATGAAGATATAAAGAAAATAATCGAAAGCTCTAAATTTATAAAACACGCCATAACGAGCGCGCCGATAATAAGAAACGGCGCCCTTAGCAGAAGCCTCATCGTCATAGCGACATTCGCCTGAACCGCGTTGATATCGCTCGTCATCCTCGTAATAAGCGCGGGAGTGCCGATTTCGTCAAGCTCTTTGTGGGATAATGTTCCGATATGCTTAAACAGCGCGTCACGGATTTTTGTACCCGCGCCCTGAGAGGTATAAGAAGCCATATACTGACACACGAGCGCGGAGCTTAACCCCGTTACCGCAAGCAGCAGCAGGACGATTCCCATTTTTATTATATAATCCGTGTCGTTTTTCAGTATTCCGTTGTCGATTATTCCCGCCATTACAAGCGGAACAAACAACTCAAGAACCGCCTCGAATAACTTACAAAGCGGCCCTACAATAAGCTGGAGCTTATATTCTTTTAAAAATCTTCTCAGTTTAAACATTTTTACAGTCCTTATCGTTTATAGATATATTATAAACTAAGACTACGATTAAAGCAAGAACGCTTGCTTTACTTTTCCTTTGAGCGTGATAAAAGTCCCGCGATTACCGAACCCGTTACCGCCGCGCAGATTCCGCCCGCGGCGGCGGTTAACGCTCCCGTGAGTATACCGATCGCGCCGTTCTCCTTTACCGCTTTTTCAACTCCCGACGCCATAAGATAGCCGAATCCCGAAATAGGCACGCTCGCGCCCGAGCCCGCGAAATCAACGAGAGGTTTATAAACGCCGAAAGCCGTTAAAACTATCCCCGCTATCGTAAAACCCGTAAGAATTCTCGCGGGAGTGAGCGAAGTTTTGTCGATAAGAATCTGTCCTATAACGCAGATAAAACCTCCGACCGTAAAAGCGATTACATATTCCATAAGTATCTCCTTTTTTAATGTGATAGTTTTCTGAAAAATTGTGAACTGCTCCTGATTTTTTCATTTATTTTACCCCAAAAATATTTTTTTATGTTATACTATAATAAATTAGAATGTCCATAAAAGGAGTGAAAAGCATGGTTGAGGTTAAAAACCTGACTAAGCGATACGGAAACGTAACCGTTGTCGACGATATCAGCTTTACGGTAGACAGCGGAGAAATCCTGGGTTTTCTCGGTCCTAACGGCGCGGGAAAAAGCACAACTATGAATATGATTACGGGTTATATATCCTCGTCGAGCGGAACGGTTACCGTTAACGGCGCGGAGGTTCTCGACAACCCGAAAAAAGTTAAGGGAAATATCGGATATCTTCCCGAAATACCGCCGCTTTACGTGGATATGACGGTTAGAAAATATCTCGAGTTTATGTTCGATTTAAAAAAGGTCAAGCTTCCTAAAAAGGAACACATCAGCGAGGTTATGCGCCTCGTTAAAATTTCGGACGTATCCGAGCGTATTATTAAACATCTCTCGAAAGGTTACCGCCAGCGCGTAGGCTTCGCTCAGGCGTTACTCGGAAACCCGCCGATACTTATTCTCGACGAGCCGACCGTAGGTCTCGACCCTCAGCAGATTATCGAAATGCGCTCGCTTATCCGCAACCTCGGCAAAAAACACACGGTGATTTTCTCCTCCCACGTGCTTTCCGAGGTTTCGGCTATTTGCGACAGAATTATCGTTATCTCTAACGGAAAAATCGTAGCAGACGAAAAGGCTGAGAATCTAAGCGCGTCTATCTCGGGAGAGCAGAAGTTAAGGCTCGATATCGAGGGCTCGTCCTCGACCGTACTCGACGCTCTTAAGGTTATCCCGGGCGTTATCAAAATCCGTAAGCAACACGACATCGGCAATAAAACCGCGCGTTATGTCGTAGAATATAAAAACGGCATCGATGTAAGACGCGATGTATTTAAGGCAATCGCAGGCGCTGACTGCGTTATTTTAGATATGCAAAACGGAAACGAAACCCTGGAGGACAGCTTCTTAAAGCTCGTAAGCCAGGATCAGAGAAAAAATATAGGAGGTGTGAAGTAAATGGGCGCGATTTTTAAAAGAGAGCTCAGCTCTTATTTTAACTCCGCTATCGCCTATATCGTTATGGCGGTATTTTTCGGTTTCGCGGGTTTATTCTTCACGGTAACCTGCTTTTTATCGAACACATCTTCTCTAAGCTATGTGTTCAGCAATATGTTTATAATCATCGTTTACCTCACTCCGATTATCGCGATGAAATCCTTCAGCGAGGAAAAACGTCAGAAAACCGACCAGGCGCTTTTAACCTCCCCCGCTTCTTTATTCGAGATTGTGCTCGGTAAATTCTTGGGAGCGTTCGCGCTTTACGCTATTTGCTGTGTAATATTCTTCGTGTTCGGCGCGGTTATCCAGATGTTCACGCCTGCGAACTGGGCTGTAATAATCTGTACCACTATCGGTATTCTGCTTTTGGGCGGAGCGCTTATCGCTATCGACATTTTTATCAGCGCGCTCACCGAAAGCCAGGTTATCGCCGCTATCGTCGGTATCGCCGTAGGCTTTATCATTTATATGATGAGCAACTTCGTTTCGATGCTCAGCTCGGTAGAATGGCTTTCATCCGCTTTGAACGCCATTTCGTTCACAAATTATTATCAGAATTTCACATACGGTATCCTCGACTTACGTGACGTAGTATTCTTCCTGAGCGTAATCGCTCTCTTCCTTTTCTTTACTATCCGCGTATTCGAGAGAAAACGCTGGAGCTAAGGAGGTAAATTATGAGTAAAAAAGATTTAATCGAAAACAACACTCCCGAAACTCCCGAAGCAAATATTAAAAAGAAACCCAATAAATTTATCGCTTTTCTAAAGTCGAGAAAAGCTAAGCGCGGTACAATCGCCACAGCGATTGTAGCGGTGTTTATCTGTCTTATAATACTACTCAACTTCGTTACGGGACTTTTAACCGACAGGTTCCCGAGCTTGCAGTTCGATATGACTTCTTCACAGAGCTATCAGCTCCAGAAGGACACCTCAGAGTATATCTCCAAGCTCAAGAACGATATTACGGTATATGTGCTCACCCGTGAAAGCACATTTAAAAGCGGTCTCGGCGCTTCGTCGGGCGCGCAGTATTTCGTTCAGGCGGATAAACTTTTAAAGAAGATGGACGCTAAGAGCGATAAGCTTACCGTAAAATTTATCGACCTTTCAACTAACCCGACCTTTACGGGAAAATATTCAAGCATTGACTGGAACGCCGAAAACGCCAACAACCTGATTATCGTAGACGCGGGCGATAACTATACCGCTCTGTCCTTAGACGACTGCTTCGATTACGACAGCGAAAGCTACAACTACTCGGGTACCTACGCTTATACAGGCACTAAAATCGAGCAGGCGGTAATTACAGGTATACTCGACGTCACCACCGCCGACAAAATCGGCATAGATATCATCACAGGCTCGGGCGAGGACGAGGAGCATTACGGAGCGCTGCAAACTCTCCTTAAACAGAACGCTTACTCAACCAAGGAGATTAACCTCACCACTCAAAAACTCAGGAAATCCTCGAAAATCGCTATCCTCTACGCCCCAACAGTCGACCTCTCAAAAGATTCTGTAGATAAAATTTCGGACTGGCTCAATAACGGCGGAGATAAAGGTAAAACCTTAATCTATATTCCTATGGATGTTAAAACCTCTACTCCCAACTTAGACGAGCTTATGGAAGAATACGGAATGAAGGTATCCGACGGACTGGCGTTCTGTACAAGCAACGACTATGTCGTACAGAATCCGTATATGTTCCTTACCGATTATAAAAACGACGCCTATACCGCGGATTTAAAAGACGCGAATATCCCGACTATCGTCTACAACACAAGGAATATTCAGATTAAAGACAGCAACAAGGCTTCCGCTTTACTTAGCGTAGAATCCTCGGTAGGAGTTATACCGTTCAGCGTAGATACTTCCGAGTTAAAAAGCGAAAGCGACCTTGAAAAATATAAGAAAAAGAGTGTTAACGCCGCTGTAATCGGTTCGGCCTCGGCTTCCGACGATAAAAAATCTAATATCGCGGTATTCGGTTCACCCTATATGTTTACGGGAACATTCCTGAATACTACTTCCTACAACAACTCGAACTACATCGTAAACTTCTGCAACACGGTTACTAACCGCGGAGATATGGGTATCACCATCAAGTCCGCCGGTACCGACGAAACAGAGCTCGGCGTTACAAGCGCTTCGACTGTAGTTGCTATAGGCACAATATTTATCGGTGTTATCCCGATTATTATCCTTGTTATAGGACTTATAGTATTTATCCGCAGGAGGATTAAATAATGAGTGACGAAATTAAAAACGAAGCCTTAGTCGAAAACGATAAGGAATACGAGGATATACTCGAAAAATTCGAAACTCCGACCGAAAAAACATCCTCGCCAAAGAAGAAGAACGGCCATATAAAAGCACTCGTTATCGTTATAGCCGCGGCGGTCGCGCTCGCGGGAATAGGAGCGGCTCTGCTCTTTATGCCGAAGGAACAAAACGATTCCGCTATCAAAGGCCCCGCTACCGTCAAGAACAACGTAAAAAATAACGTTCACGAGGTAAGTGTTAAAGCTGATCCCAACGGAAAGATTAAGGAAAACGGCAGCGGTAATCTTATCGACAAGGTTCCCGCCGATATCACCAAAATTGAAGTTAAAAACACCTCGGGAAGCTACTCGATAAGCTCCTACACCCCGAAAACCAAAACAAAGGAAACCGATCCTAAAACGAAAAAAGCCGTATATAAAACCGACGCGACGGTTTATAAGCTTATCGGCTACGAAAACTTTACACTTCAGGACGGTATCGCGGACGAAATCGCCAACGCGTGCGCTACGCTGAAATTCAGCTCGGTATCTTCCGAGGACGCGAGCTCTAATTTAAAGGACTTCGGACTTGATAAGCCCAGAGCTACCGTAAAAGTAACCTATACCGATAATACCAAGTCTGTGTTTAAGGTCGGCAACGACGCGGCTCAAAACTTAGGTACTTACGTTATGTTCGGTACGGGAAAATCTGTTTTTCTGTGCGATAAAGACACCGTATCTAAGTTCTTATACGGCGTAAATAAATACATCAGCCTTACTATTAACAAGTCCGCTTCCGATAATAATACCAGCGAGTATAAAACTCTCACTCTTTCGGGTTCAAAATTCAGCCGAGGTATTACTATGACGCCTAACCCCGATACCGAATACGTTTCGGCAGCTAATGTAATAGTATCGCCCGTAAACACTTATGCCGACAATACCGAGGCGAGCAACGTTACGGGAGCGATCCGAGGCCTTTACGCTAAAAGTGTAGCGGCGCTTAACCCGAGTGCTTCGAAGCTTTCTTCCTTAGGGCTTTCGAATCCTTACGCCAAGCTGTTCGCTAAATATTCGGACACAACCGTTAGCCTTATCGCGTCTAAGCCCGACGCTAAGGGCGACTGCTATCTTATGAACAACGGCGGAAACGTCGTTTATAAAATAGCTTCCTCGTCTATTCCGTGGGTTAATACCACCGAAAAGAAGCTTATCTCGAACTATGTATTAAATCCCGATCTCAGCGGACTTAAACAGATGTCGGTAAGCTTTTCGGGAAAAACATACAACTTCGACATTAAAACTACCGAAACAAAAACCACCGATGAGGACGGCGATGACACCACTACAACCGATACTTCTACAAGCTATAAAAACAAAAAGCTTGATGAGGGTAACTTCGAAACGTTCTACAAAAACGCAACCCTTATCACCAAAGCCGAAAAGAACGGCGCTTCCGCGTCGGGAACACCCGCTCTTTCTATTAAATATACTTACTCGGGTTCGAGAAAGGCTGATACGGTTACCTTCCATAAATCAGGCTCTAAGTATATAGCTTCCGTAAACTCAAAGTCAGTCGGCACCGTTTACGCGAATTACGTAGAAAAGCTTATCTCCCAAACTCCGACAGTAGCAAAGGATAAAGAAGTTAAGAGCTTTTACTAAATCATAAGCCGCGCAGAAAAATCTGCGCGGTTTATTTTCGCTCTTATTTTATTGACTTTTAGGCGTATATTTGGTAAAGTTAATTTATAAAGATAAACGAGGTGAGTTTAATGGCTGAAAAAAGCGGACATAAACATCAATTTAAAGACAGAAAAGATAAAATCGGCTGGTATCTTGACGAAATAGACAGCTACAAGGAGGATATGGGTCGTTGGTACTCGGTATTTATCCGTATTGTATTACCGTTTTTAATATTCTTAATCCCGTCCAATATAGTTTGCGCGCGTTTCTATGAAATGATAACCTCAAGATATTTGAGCGGATTTTTTGATCCGACAGACAACGCGGCAAAGATTGTTTTCTGGGTTATTTGTCTGTTGGTTTTCCTCGCTGTTCTTATTTTTCTACCAAGATTCGCGACATTGGTTGAGTTCGGCGTAAGCGGCGTTTTCTATTACCTGGCGTTAACGGTTAAGTATGTTGTTGAAGTAGACGGAAAGCTCGTCGAGAAATCGCTTATTACAAACGGTCTCGGCTATTTCGTTGTAATTACTTTGTCGGTATTTATGTTTATGAAGCTGGTTTTCCTGGTGTTCGAGATAATGTACCGGATTGTTTTCCACGGCGAAAAAGAGCCCAAAGCTTATAAGGACGATTCCAACGACATCGTTTTCTAAATTATTTTTAAGAAAATACTTGCAATTATAATCATAAAGTGTTATAATTCTATCGTTGAATATTGAAAGTGTAAGGAGTGAGCGAACAGCTTGCTCCTTTTTTATAGAAAAGCCGAGGAGCGAAGCCCTCGATTAACGACCGGCGAGGACTAAGCTGTAAAGAGTTCGAAGAACTCGGAACAGATTAGACGAGCGG
>CAMHQC010000021.1 GCA_946187325.1 uncultured Clostridia bacterium | reverse complement strand
AAGCTGAGGCTCGAAGCTAAAGCAACAGATATTTGGTTCAGGTTGTGCTATCTCTGCTATCCAATTCTTTATTCAGTTTTCAGGGTATTTAATTAATCAGAGTGAGTCGGGTTCGGCTCACTTTTTTGCTTTATTGGAAACTGTTTTACAGTGCTGTAAAACAATAAACTTTTTTTCAGGGTAGTAAGCGTAATAGGTGAATTTACGCGGAGGAGATATTATTAATGAGTATATTAAGTAAAATATCCGAGGGCTTCGGAAAGTATATGGCAATTATTGTGCTGGCTGTCGCGGCATTGGCGTTGTTTTTACCGCAGTCGTCGCTGTGGATAGACACTTCGTGGATAAATTATCTTTTGATGGTTGTAATGTTCGGTATGGGTCTTACGATGAAGCCGAAGGATTTTGCGCTTGTATTTAAAAGGCCGAGGGATATAATCATCGGCTGTGCGGCTCAGTTTATAATAATGCCCGCGCTGGCGTTCGGTCTGAGCGCAGTATTCCGGCTTGACCCGGCGCTTACGGCGGGAGTGGTGCTGGTCGGAACCTGTCCGGGCGGAACGTCGAGTAATGTAATAACATATTTCTCAAAGGGCGACGTTGCGCTGTCTATCGGAATGACAAGCGTTAACACGCTTTTAGCGCCGCTGTTTACCCCGGCGATTACATACCTGCTTTTGCGGACTACGGTAAAGGTAGATGTATGGGCAATGTTTTTGAGTATTGTTCAGGTAATTTTAATCCCGATAATACTCGGATTTATTATAAACAGGCTTTTCGGAAAGGTAACACAAAGGCTCGTGAGTGTTTTGCCTATGGTTTCGACAATTGCCATTTGCCTTATTGTTGCCGCTGTGGTATCTCATAACGCCGAAAAAATCTATACCTGCGGCGCGCTCGTGCTGGTTGTCGTAATATTGCACAATCTGCTGGGGTATCTGTGTGGTTTTGGGGTCGGAAAGCTATTGAAGCTCAATCTGCCGAAAACAAAGGCGCTTTCTATCGAAATCGGTATGCAGAACTCGGGGTTGGCGACAAGCCTCGCGGCAACAGCCTTCCCGCAGCTTGCGTTAGCAACTGTACCCGGCGCGGTGTTTTCTGTTTGGCATAATATCTCGGGCGCGATTCTCGCGGGGATATATCGCCGCCGGAATTCCTCGACAGGCTCGGAATGACAGCCCGCATTTGCCTTCTCCTTGAGGAGAAGCCGAATAGCAGGTACTTAACTCAGCATAGTTGGGAACACCCTCTGCGGTGTTTCGAGGCTGGTTTTCCTAAACAGCCGATTATCCTCAAGACGACAATCCACAATCGCTTATTACACTCGTACCCCTTATCATTAGCGTGTTAGGGGTACGAGTGTATTTTCCGCTCCGCTCAAAATGACAAAGTTGCCTTTGGCGAAAGGATAGTGCAAATACGTGCTAACGCTCCGTATCAATCTTGATTTATTGACGGCTTTGTATATAGACATAACGCTAAAGATGACTACAAAAAATTGTTGAGAAATTATTTTTGCTGTGGTATAATATAATGAATATGGAATTCTATAGTTAAACGGAGGGTGTCGGATGAAGCTCGGTCTTGATATTGGTTCTACTACCATTAAGTGCGTGGTTCTTGATGACGACAACAACTTAATATATAGTACATACCAGCGCCATTATTCCCGGATTACCGAAAAAATCAGCGAGATTTTATCGCTTGTACGCAAGGAAGTTGACGGCGTTGAAAACGCGACGGTCGCTATGTCGGGCAGCGCGGGTATGGGCGTTGCCGAAAGCTGCGGTATAGATTTTGTGCAGGAGGTTTACGCTACGCGAGTTGCCGCGAATGCGTTTATTCCCGGTACAGACGTGGTAATCGAGCTCGGCGGAGAGGACGCTAAAATTCTTTTCCTCTCGGGCGGACTTGAGGTTAGAATGAACGGAACCTGCGCGGGCGGTACCGGCGCGTTTATCGACCAGATGGCGACGCTTTTAAACGTACCCTTGGAGGATATGGACGAGCTCGCCAAGCAGCACGAAAAAACCTACACCATCGCTTCGCGTTGCGGAGTTTTCGCTAAAACAGATATACAGCCGCTTCTTAACCAGGGCGCGCGTAAGGCGGATATTGCCGAGAGCATCTTTAACGCTGTAGTTTCCCAGACAGTCGCGGGTCTCGCTCAGGGTCGTGAGATTGAGGGACAGGTTGTGTACCTAGGCGGACCGCTTACCTTTATGAGCGAGCTTAGAAACTGCTTCGATAAAACACTTAAAACCGAGGGTATCTGCCCCGAAAACTCGCTGTATTACGTTGCGTGCGGAGCGGCTCTCTGTTCCAAGAAAACGATTGATTTCGACGAAGTTATAAAGAGCGTCGAGCATTATACAGGCACAGGTAACTTCGCGTTTAATCCTCCGCTTTTCGAGAGTGAGGAGGATTATAATAAATTTATCGAGCGTCACAACAAGGCTTATGTCGATACTAAAGAGCTTAAAGGCTATAAGGGCAAGGCTTATATCGGTATGGACTCGGGATCGACTACAGTTAAAGCTGTCGTATTATCCGAGGACTGCGAGCTCTTATACTCCGAGTATATGGCATCAAAGGGAAACCCCGTTGAGCTTATTAAGGGCTTTTTGGAGAAGGTTTATGAGATTAATCCCGATTTGGATATAGCTTCGTCGGCTGTTACAGGCTACGGCGAGGATATTATCAAAAACGCCTTTTCGGTCGATTACGGTATAGTTGAAACTATCGCTCACTTCACCGCCGCTAAGCATTTTATGCCCGACGTTCAGTTTGTTATCGATATCGGTGGTCAGGATATTAAGTGCTTTAAAATTCATAACGGAACGATTGATAATCTGTTCTTGAACGAGGCTTGCTCCTCGGGCTGCGGAAGCTTTTTACAGACCTTCGCGAACGCGCTCGGTTATTCTATCGAGGATTTCGCGAACAAGGGTATTTACGCTAAGCACCCCGTAGACCTCGGCTCTCGTTGTACGGTATTTATGAACAGCTCCGTAAAACAGGCGCAAAAGGACGGCGCGACTATCGAGGATATTTCCGCGGGACTTTCGCTGTCGGTAGTTAAAAACGCCTTATATAAGGTTATCAGAGCCGCTTCTCCCGATGAACTCGGACGACGTGTAGTAGTACAGGGCGGTACCTTCCTTAACAACGCCGTGCTCAGAGCGTTTGAGCAGGAGATGGGCGTAGAGGTAGTAAGAAGTAATATCGCGGGACTTATGGGCGCTTACGGCGCGGCGCTTTATTCTATGCAAAAGGTTCAGAATAAAGAGAATCCCAAGTCAACTATCGCCGATATGGATTACCTCAAAAGCTTTGTACACGAAATTAAGGTTACTAACTGCGGACTTTGTAATAACAACTGCCGTCTTACTGTAAATACATTCTCGGGCGGTAAGAAGTTTATCGCGGGCAACCGTTGCGAGCGTCCGATTACCAAAAAAGCTCCGAATAACGACAGAAATATTTTCGCATATAAACTCGAATTATTATCTCAGTATAAGCCCCAGGAGGGCAGGAGAGGTACTATAGGTATTCCTATGGGACTTAATATGTACGAGCTGTTGCCGTTTTGGTGGAGATTTTTTACCGAGCTCGGCTTTAAGATAGTACATTCTCCGTATTCTAACCGTAAGATTTACCAGAAAGGCCAGCAGACTATCCCGAGCGATACCGTCTGCTTCCCCGCTAAGCTTATGCACGGTCACGTTCAGTGGCTTTTAGATCAGGGAATCGAAAACATCTTCTATCCCTGTATGTCGTATAACTTCGACGAGGGTATGAGCGATAATAACTACAACTGCCCCGTGGTCGCTTATTATCCCGAGGTAATTAAAAATAATATGAAGGGTATCAGGGATATTAACTTTATTATGCCCTATCTCGGAATACATCGTCCCAAGGACTTCCCGAAGAAAGCGTACGAGAATTTATCGCGCTACTTCCCGAGTCTTACCGCGGGCGAGGTTAAATCCGCCGCTAAAGCCGCGTATAAGGAGTACGAGGACTATTTCTCAAGACTTCGTATCAGAGGCGACGAGATTATAAACGAAGCGGAACAGAACGGCAGAGAGATTATCGTACTCGCGGGACGTCCGTATCATATCGACCCCGAAATCAACCATGGTATCGACAAGCTTATCGCGGGCTTTAACGTTAGCGTCGTGAGCGAGGATGTCGTAAGCGCGAGAGCGCCGCAGTTCAACACGGCGGTTCTGAACCAGTGGACTTATCACTCAAGGCTCTACGCCGCGGCGAACTATATCTCTAAGCGCGACGATATGCAGCTCGTTCAGCTCGTTTCGTTCGGTTGCGGAGTTGACGCGATTACTACCGACGAGGTTAGAGAAATCCTCGAACGCAATAAGAAGATTTATACCCAGATTAAGATAGATGAAATCACAAACTTAGGCGCGGTTAAAATTCGTATAAGAAGTCTTTTATCCGCGATAGAGAAAGAATAAGGGATTTTTATGGCAGAGTTAAAGTATGATGATAAAGGTCGTCTGCTCTTTACCAAAGAGATGAAGGACGAGGGTTATACTATCCTCGCTCCGTCGATGGCGCCGATTCATTTCAGCATTATTAAAAATGTATTTATCCACGCGGGATACAACCTCGAGCTTGTCGATACTACAGGTCCCGAGATTGCCCAGACAGGCTTAAAATACGTCCATAACGACACCTGTTACCCCGCGCTTCTCGTTATCGGCCAGCTTATCCACGCGCTCCAGTCGGGAAAGTACGACGTTAATAAAACAGCGCTGATGATAACTCAGACGGGCGGAGGTTGCCGAGCCAGCAACTATATTTTCCTGCTCAGAAAAGCGCTGAAAAAAGCGGGCTTTAATCAGGTTCCCGTAATCTCGCTTTCAATCGGAATGGAGAAAAACCCCGGCTTTCACCTCACCGTTCCGCTTATCAGGCGCTTTGTGGCGGGGCTTGTTTACGGCGACGCGCTTATGCTCTTATCTAACCAAACCAAGCCCTACGAGGTGAATAAGGGTGAGAGTATGAAGCTTGTCGAAAAATGGGTAAAACAGCTTACCGACGAGTTCGCTAAGGGCGACAGCTACCGCCCGAAAGAAATCGGGGCTTATCTCGATAAAATCTGTAAGAGCTTCTCTAAAATCGAGCTCAAGAAAACTCCCAAGGTTAAGGTCGGAGTTGTCGGCGAGATTTACGTAAAATACGCGCGCCTCGGCAATAACGATCTCGAACAGTTCTTAGCCGAGCAGGATTGTGAGGTTAACCTACCGGGTATTATGGGATTCGCTCTGTTTAAGGTCGATAACAGATTAGAGGATATTAAGCTCTACGGCGGAAGCAAGGCTAAGTTTCAGGTCTGCACCGTGCTGTTCAATTATCTCTCGAAGCTCGAGGCTATGATTATTAAATATACCAAGAAGTACGGCTTTACTCCTCCCGGAGAATACGCCCATATTAAAAAGCTCGTTAAGCCCGTTATCGGCTACGGCTCAAAGATGGGCGAGGGTTGGCTTTTGACCGCCGAGATGCTCGAGCTCGCCGAGAGCGGTTACGAGAATATCGTTTGCGCTCAGCCGTTCGGCTGTCTGCCGAATCATATTAACGGTAAAGGCGCTGTTCGCAAGATTAAAGAGGTTAATCCTAAAGCTAATATCGTTACTATCGACTATGACCCCGGCGCGCCCAAGGTTAATCAGGAAAACAGAATTAAGCTTATGCTCGCCGTAGGTAAAGAAGAATTGGAAAAGTAATTTTCTTTAGTATTCAGTAAAAAACCGATTAATCGCTGAAAAAAGCGGTTAATCGGTTTTTGTTACCCTATTTGCTGTAAAAGATAATATAGTATTACACTGCTGGCGGTTTTACGGATACCCTCTCTCGAGTTATCAACGGCGTCGCCGAGCAGTCCTTTTATTACCGTTGTTTTGTCCTTATCCGCCACCGCAAAATATACAAGCCCGACGGGCTTGTCCTTGGTGCCTCCGGTGGGTCCGGCGATACCTGTGGTCGAAATTCCGTAGTCGGCGCCGGCGAGCTTTCTTACTCCCTGAGCCATCTGCGCCGCCGTTTCGGGAGAAACCGCTCCGACGGTATTTAACGTGCTTATTTCTACGCCGAGAATTTTATTCTTGATTCTGTTTGCGTAGGAACATACCCCGAGCTCGAACACTTCGCTCGAGCCGCTGACCTCGGTAATTCGTTTGCTCACCAGTCCGCCTGTACAGCTTTCGGCGGTCGATATCTTTTTGCCGTGTTCAATGAGTTTTTTCACGACGATAGTTTGAAGCTCGTTTTCGTCTATGTTTTTAGATTTTAGTGTATTGTAAAATTCACAAGCGTTAATCTCAATCATAATTACACCTCAAATATATTTTAACACATAAATATTTAATATTGCAATACCGATAAAAATTTGATAGTATAATACTAAAGGAGCGGATAATATGCCGTGGTTTTTTACCGAAACGGAAGTCAATTCCGATAAATTTAATATTGACGGCGAAACCGCCCGCCATATTTCGAAAAGTCTGCGGATGAAAAACGGCGAAATGCTCACCTTGGTTACGCCGAACGGTATTCAGCACGATTGTAAAATAAGCGGAATATCGGGCGAATTTGTCGGGGCGGAGGTTTTAAACAGCAAGCCCTGCGAAAACGAACCCGACGCGGACGTAACGCTGTATCAGGCTTTGCCCAAGGGCGATAAAATGGAGCTTATTATTCAGAAATGCGTTGAGCTCGGGATAAAAAAGATAGTTCCCGTGATTTCGGCGAGGTGTGTATCCCGTCCCGATAAAAAATCGCTTTCGAAAAAGCTTGTCCGCTGGCAGAAAATCGCCAAAGAGGCCGCCCAGCAGTCGCGGCGCGGTATGATTCCCGAAGTAGCCGAAGCGGTTAGCTTTAAACAGGCTGTCGAGGATTGTAAGGTTAACGAAAAAAATATAATCTTTTACGAACTCGGAGGCGAAAGTTTAAAGAAATTGATTGGAAACCGCCCGAAAAGCATCGGATATTTCGTCGGAAGCGAGGGCGGATTCGAGGAAACAGAGGTGGAACTGGCGCTTAAAAACGGTATAGAGTCCGCGACTCTCGGAAAACGCATACTGAGAGCCGAGACTGCTCCGATAGCGGCGCTTTCTATAATAATGTACGAACTTGGTGAAATGGACAATATTTCTACAACAGGAAAGGAGTTTAACAATGATAGGAATTATTTGTGCAATGAAAATTGAGGTTGACGGATTAAAGGAGCTTATGGAAAATCCCGAAATCACTAAAAAAGCAGGTCTTGAGTACATAAGCGGAAAAATATTTGATAAAGACGTCGTGCTTCTCGAGTGCGGTATCGGCAAGGTTAACGCCGCCGTAGGCACTCAGATTATGATTGACCTGTTTAAACCCGACGTAATTATCAACTCGGGTATCGCGGGAAGCCTTTCCAAAAAGCTTATTGTCGGCGATATTGTAATCTCCGAGGACTGTGTAGAGCATGATATGAATATTGAAGCGCTCAACGAGCCGAGAGGACAGATTTCCTTTACCGACGAAAAGAGAGTTGATATCCCCGCTGATAAAGCTACTGTCGATAAACTCTACGAATGTTGCCAGGGACTCGGTTCGCACGTAAGAATCGGAAGAATTGCTACAGGCGATATGTTCGTTTCGATTATCGGCCAGCGCGAATTTATAGCTCACGAGTTCGGCGCGTTATGCTGTGAGATGGAAGGCGGAGCCGTAGGCCACGTGTGCTATATGAATAAAGTTCCGTTCGCTATTTTACGCTCAATCAGCGATGATTTAAAGTTTAACAAGGGTACTGACTTCGAGCAGTTCAGCGCGCTTGCGGCTGACAGAGCCGTTAAGGCTATGAAGAAGTTTATTCAGATGGACTGATTTAGTTAAAAGCTTTTCGGGATAAGCGGTGGTTTACATCGCTTATCCCGATTTTTTCAACTTTATAGGAAACTGCTCTGTAGCATTGCAAAAAATAAAAATTTTGCAGGATAACTGAAAATAGCAATAGCATAGGCTCCTATAAAGCAAAAACAATTTTTATTCTCAGCTCAGTTTGCTGCTACGCAGCAACGAGCTATGAGTAGCGAAAGGCGCGCAAAGCGCGACTTTCTTGTAGTGTAAAAAATTAACATATATTAAAAATTTGACAAGAACGCTTTAATAGAGTAAAATAGTATAGTTACTGAATAATTATACAAATCTATTACGAATAGGGGAATTGTAATGCAGCTGACAGGCGCGGAAATTATTTGTGAATGTTTAATTGAACAGGGCGTTGACACGGTATTCGGCTACCCGGGCGGAGCAGCTCTTAATACCTATGACGCGCTTTATAAATACAGCGATAAAATCAACCATATTCTTACCGCTCACGAGCAGGGCGCGGCTCACGCAGCCGACGGCTACGCGAGAGCTACGGGTAAGGTCGGAGTTTGTATGACTACCTCGGGTCCCGGCGCTACTAATACCGTTACCGGTATCGCGACCGCTAATATCGACAGTATCCCGATGGTAATTATTACGGGCAACGTTAACGTCGATTTGCTCGGACGCGACAGCTTCCAGGAGGTTGATATCGTCGATATCGTTAAACCGATTACTAAGGGAAGCTACCTCGTTAAGTCTATTGAGGAACTCGCTCCCGCTATAAGAACGGCTTTCGCGCTCGCTATGGACGGCAGAAAAGGCCCTGTGCTTATCGACGTTCCCAAGGATATTACGGCTCAGATGACCGACTTTAAGGCGATTACTCCCGCTAAAAGACCTAATAAAGAGGTCGACAGCGCGGAAACAATCTCTAAGGCAGTGGAGCTTATCAATAAAGCTAAATACCCGATTATCTACGCGGGCGGCGGTGTTATAAGCGCCGACGCTTCCGCCGAGCTTTTGGAATTCGCCGAGAAAATTGACGCGCCCGTATGTTGCTCGCTTATGGGACTCGGTTGTATTCCCGCTACGCACAGGCTTAATATGGGTAACTTGGGTATGCACGGCACATACGCTACGGGTATGGCTACCGAAAAATGCGACCTTATCATCGCTATGGGCGCGAGATTTTCCGACAGAGTCGCGGGTAATCCTAAAAAATTCGGCGCCCAGGCTGAGATTATCCATATTGATATTGACGAAAATGAGATTGATAAAAACGTCCAAACCGATACGCATATTATCGGCGATATGAAGGACGTTTTAGAAATCCTGAATAACCATGTTGAAAAACAGAACCATACACAGTGGCTTGTACAGCTCGAAATCTGGAAGGGCGAGCACGTAGCTCAGAGAGAAAAGCTCGGCGGCTATATGTCGGCGCTCGACGTGCTTTTAGCTATCAACAGAAAAAAAGCTCCCGAGGATATTATCGCTACCGATGTAGGTCAGCATCAGATGTGGGTAGCTCAGTATTCGGAAATCGAGCGTCCGAGAACCCTGCTCACCTCGGGCGGTATGGGTACAATGGGCTTCGGAATGGGCGCCGCGCTCGGCGCGCAGTGCGCTTTCCCGAGAAAAAAAGTATTTCTCGTAACGGGCGACGGAAGCTTCCATATGAACTTAAACGAGCTTGTAACTCTTAAATCCTATAACCTGCCCGTAATCGTTGTTGTTATGAATAACGGCGTACTCGGTATGGTAAGACAGTGGCAGAAGCTTTTCTACGAAAGCCGCTTCTCTCAGACCGACCCCAAGCGTGCTACCGATTTTGTAAAATTAGCTGAGGCGTTCGGCGTACCGGGCTTCAGACTTGATAAGGCTGAGGATGTTGACGAAGTATTCGATAAGGCTATGGGGCTTAACGGCCCCGCGGTAATCGACTGCGTAATCAGCCCCGACGCGAACGTCCTCCCGATGATCCCCCCCGGAAAAACGGTTAAGGATATTGTAACTGAGATGTAGCGTTGCGACCGATGCCTGTAGCAGATAAAGAGAGCAAAAGCTCTGCGTAAAATAAGGAGTACGGCGAGCGCGATCTTAGCGCGAGACGGACGACCGGTTTTGGCTGGGAATGCCGACCGCAAAAACATAACATCTTGAATAAAAAAATAAGCCGGACAGAAAAATCTGTCCGGCTTTTAGCATATAGATTACTTATTATTTAATAGAATTAATAAGTCCGCCTTTGGCGATGATGTTCTGGATAAACTCGGGGAAGGGTTCGCCCTGGAAGGTTTCGCCTGTGGTTTCGTCGCTGATAACGCCTGTGTTAAAGTCAACGCTTACCGTGTCGCCGTCCTTAATCGCCTGCGCCGCTTCGGGACATTCTACAATCGGAAGTCCGATATTAATCGCGTTGCGGTAAAAGATTCTCGCGAAGCTCGAAGCGATTACACAGCTTATTCCGCTCGCCTTGATTGCGATAGGAGCGTGTTCTCTCGAAGAACCGCAGCCGAAGTTTTTATCGGCTACCATAATGTCGCCCTCGGCTACCTTGTTTACAAATTCCTTGTCTATATCCTCCATACAATGAGCCGCGAGCTCCTTGTGGGATGCCGTGTTGAGATAACGCGCGGGAATAATTACGTCCGTGTCTACGTTATCGCCGAATTTATGTACTCTGCCTTTTGCGTTCTGCATAATGTACCTCCTTAAAGCTTTTCTGGATTGGTAATATATCCCGTTACCGCGCTTGCCGCCGCTACAGCAGGAGAAGCGAGATAAACTTCGCTGTCTACGTGGCCCATACGGCCTACAAAGTTACGGTTAGTTGTCGAAATTGCCTTTTCTCCCGCGGCTAAAATTCCCATATGTCCGCCGAGACAGGGACCGCATGTCGGAGTTGATACAATCGCTCCCGCGTCTATAAATATGTCGAAAAGTCCCTCGTGCATAGCCTGTTTCCATATTTTCTGAGTTCCGGGGATTACTATACAACGCACTCCCTTAGCGAGCTTTTTGCCCTTGAGCACGTCCGCCGCCGCTCTTAAATCGGAGATACGTCCGTTTGTGCACGAGCCGATTACAACCTGGTCGATTTTTACCTCGGTTTCGCCGATTTCATCGACGGTTTTGGTGTTTTCGGGAAGATGCGGAAAAGCTACTGTCGGGCGGATTTCGGATAAATCAATTGTATATTCTTCGTCGTAAACCGCGTCCTCGTCGGCTTCGTACTCGACCGGAGTTCCTTGATAACGGCCGTCGCAGTATTCGCGCGTTACATCGTCTACGGGGAAGATACCGTTCTTAGCGCCCGCCTCAATCGCCATATTCGCGATACAAAGTCTGTCGTCAATGTTGAGGTACTTAACGCCCTCGCCTGTAAATTCCATCGACTTGTAAAGCGCGCCGTCTACGCCGATTTTTCCGATAATATGAAGAATTACGTCCTTGCCGGCTACGTAACCCTGAGGCTTTCCGATTAAGTTGAACTTAATCGCGGACGGAACCTTAAACCAAGCCTTACCGCTGATCATACCCGCGCACATATCGGTCGAGCCTACGCCTGTAGAGAACGCGCCTAACGCTCCGTATGTACAGGTGTGGGAGTCGGCGCCGATACATAGGCAGCCAGGGCCGACTAAACCCATCTCGGGTAAGAGCGCGTGCTCTATTCCCATCTCGCCGACATCACGGTAGTTAGTGATGTTGTATTTATCGGCAAAGGTTCTGGTCTGTTTTACCAATGTAGCCGCCTTGATATCCTTATTGGGAGTAAAGTGATCCATAATCATCGCGATTTTGGTGTTGTCAAATACCGACGTCGCGCCGTTTTCCTCGAATACATTGATGGCAACGGGAGTTGTAACGTCGTTGCCGAGAACTAAATCGAGCTTAGCCTCTATAAGCTGACCCGCCTTGACCTCGGGCAGGCCCGCGTGCGCGGCTAAGATTTTCTGAGACATTGTCATACCCATAATGAGCACCTCTTTTTAAAATATTCCTCATTAATTATATAAATAAGCTTGAAAAAAGATTGTAAACTATGCTACAATTTAACAGATAATTTATGAGGATATGATTATATGAATAATAAATCTAACGTAGAAAACAAAATACAAGCCGTTTTCGAAAAAGAAAAGCCCGTAAAGAAAATACTGAAAGGCTCGATAATCTACCACCAGGGAGATAAAGCGCGCTGTTTTTATTATCTGAAAAAGGGCAGGGTAAAGGTTGTAATGACCTCCGCCGACGGTATGGAAAAAACTCTTTCGACCGCTTCTGCGGGTGAGATTTTGGGAGAAGCGGCGTTCTTCGATAAAATGCCCCGAATAAGCTCCGCCTACGCTCTTACTAACATTGAGGTTGTTTCGGTAGACGAGGCGAAGCTTTTATCGCTTATAAAGGATAACCCCGAGCTCGCTCTTGCGCTGCTCGAAATTCAGGCAACAAGAATCCGCCAGCTGTCCTCGCAAATTGACGCGATAACCTTTATGAAAGCTGACGGAAGAATAGCGGGCTTGCTGCTGCGGAGCGCAAGCTCAAATATCGTGAACTATACCCACGAGGAAATCGCCGGAATAGTCGGCGTTTCGAGAGTAACGGTGAGTAAAATTCTGAACCGATTTAAACGTGAGGGCTTGCTAAAAACAGATTACGGAAAGATAGTTTTAATAAATACGGTTGAATTAAAGAGAATAAGCCAAGGATAAAACAAAAATCGGACGGATACATAGTATCCGTCCGTTAGTTTTTAGGTGAATTATTCGATAGAGCAGTCGAGGTAATTCATTAATTCCTCGTCGTCCTTTTTCTTTTTCTCACGAACGATGAAAAACGCGGTAAGCGCGGCGCTCGCGGCGGCTACAAAGGAGATAATACCGATTATAAATCCTAACTTACTTTTCTTTTTCATAGTTAACCTCCTGAGTTTTAGTATTAGTTATAGTATCTATAATTATAATACCAGTTTTTCAGAAAAAGTCAACAGTTTTAGCGACATAAAACAGTTACAAAAAAGTAATTCCCGACTAAAGAGTCGGGAATAATAGTCATTTTAAGTTAAGCGCTTGCGTTAAGACGCTTCGCGAGATTTGACTTGCTTCTTGCTGCCTTATTCTTATGAAGAATACCCTTAGCCGCGGCCTGATCAATCTTCTTAACAGCAAAGCTAACTGCCTCAGCTTTATTATCGGCGTTACTCTCAATAGCAACATAAGCTTTCTTTATAGCAGTTTTAAGAGCGGACTTAGTGTCCTTGTTGCGAGCTGTCTTTGTAGCAATTACCTTAACGCGCTTTTTAGCTGATTTAATGTTAGGCATTGTCGCACCTCCTTAAAAATTTAAAATCCTTTATTAGTCACGTACATAGTATAATACCATTATAAATCGTAAAATGCAAGTCTTTTTTTAAAAAAAGTTAGATTTTTCAAAATTTTTTTGCTATTCTTTCGAATTCTTCTTAATTATAACGTAAATTATAACTATAACCGCCAGGAAAACTACGCATATTCCCCTGAAAATCCAGTTATATATTCCCGCGAACAGATTTACGTCGATTAAATCATTTACGAGATACCAAGCGAACATAAAAACGAAAAATCCGCCCAATATATATAGTATAGGGCTGATTCTGCGCGCGGATAGTACGCAGTAAAGCGCCAGCCCGCCCCATAGTACCAGGTACATTACATCTAAAATCTGCATTTTGCTCACCTTCTCCCAAGTATTATAGAAGTAAATCGGCGTAAAGTCAACATAAAATAATAGGGTTTACGCTAAAAAAACGGCTTAGAATGGTAGTTTTGTGAAAACGAGGAAAAAATTTTATGAATAGTATTGACTTTTTCTGACTTTAGTGCTAAATTAGTAACTGTAAGAATTAGCACTCGCGATGCGAGAGTGCTAATTTCTAAAAAATAACAGAAAATCATTTATAATAGTCGAGGAAAATAAAATGACAATTGCTCCACGAAAACAAAAAATCCTCGCTGCTGTAATTGAGAACTATATCGCATGCGGCGAGCCGATAGGATCAAAAGCACTGCTAAACGAGGAAGGGCTTAACGTAAGCTCCGCTACTATCCGTAACGAGCTTGCCGACCTTACCGAGAAGGGCTTTTTGATTCAGCCGCACACTTCGGCGGGGCGCGTTCCTACCGAACTCGGATACCGATACTACGTCGATAATATCTTAAAGACTAAGGAACCCGAGGACAGAGTTAAGCGCTATATCGAAAGCCGGCTGCAAAGCTCCTGTGACGCTCCCGAGCATATACTCAAAACCGCGGGAGAGATTCTTTCGGAGCTTCTTACGACGGTAGCGGTAGCTACTACTCCGCCGGGAGAAAACGCCCGCGTTCACCGTATTAAGTTTGTGCAGACAGGGCGGTTTACCTCGATGCTGGTGCTTATAACCTCGTCGGGAATGGTAAAAAGCAGGCTGTTCAGGTGCGACTTCGATATAACGCCCGAAATGCTGAACGTGTTTGACCGTTCGCTAAACGAGGCGCTCGCGGGAAGACCTCTGAGTTCAGTCAACCAGCCGTTTGCTCAGACCTTCGCGGCATCGTTCGGAGAGTTAGGGCTTTTAATGCCCGATATGCTGATGGCGGTTATGGACGCCTGCGATGAGGCTTCGGGAATGAACGTTTACACCTCGGGAAGTACAAGGCTTCTCTACCAAAGCGACTTGGATTTAATCTCCGCGAGGAGTATTCTCGAGTTTTTAGGCGACAACAGCGAGTGCGAAAAGTTGCTTGGTAATGTGCCTGACGGCACTAACATATATATAGGCAGAGAAAATCCCTCGCCGCTATTAAGGCGCAGTTCCTTAATAAGCGCAAGGTATAATATTGAAAACCAACCTGCCGGTACGCTTGCTCTTATCGGTTCAATGCGAACCGACTACAAAAAGGCGATTTCCATTCTCGAATTTACCGCGAAAACCGTCTCAGAGCTGATAAGCGAATTAGTGAGAAAGGGATGATGAAAATGGCTGAAGAAAAGACTAAAGAAACCAAAGAAGTTGTCGAAGAAACAGCGGAAGAAAAAACAGCCGAAAAGAAAGCGGATAAAAAGAAAGCCAAGAAGAATAAATCCGCCGAAAAAATCGAAAAGCTCGAAAAAGAGCTCGCCGAGGAAAAGGATAAGCGTATGAGGCTTGCCGCCGAGTACGACAATTATCGTAAGCGTACTTCCGCCGAAAAGCTCGGTATCTACGATGACGCTACCGCTAAGGCGGTCGAGGAAATTTTACCCGTAGCCGACAGCCTTACAATGGCTACTCAGAATATGGAAGATATCCCCGAGGAGTTTAAAAAAGGACTCGAGCTTGTAACAAGCCAGCTAAAAGCTTCGCTCGATAAATTAAAGGTCGAGGCGTTTTGCGAGGTGGGCGACGATTTCGATCCAAATCTTCACAACGCTGTCGCTAAAATCGAGAGCGAGGATTTCGAGGAGAATAAAATCTCCGCGGTATTCCAGAAAGGATATAAAATCGGAGATAAAATCATCAGACACGCTATGGTACAGGTTGCTAACTGCGACTGATTAATAGAATACAAAATTTTTTAGAAAATTTACGGAGGTAATTATTATGGCAAAAACAATAGGTATAGACTTAGGTACAACTAATTCATGTGTAGCGGTAATCGAAGGCGGCGAGCCTGTCGTAATCGCTAACGCGGAAGGCGCGAGAACTACCCCTTCCGTAGTAGCTTTCTCTAAGGACGGAGAGAGAATGGTAGGTCAGGTCGCTAAGCGCCAGGCTATCACAAATCCCGATAAGACAGTTTCCTCGATTAAGAGAGAAATGGGTAGTTCTTATAAGGTTAATATCGACGGCAAGAACTTTACTCCCCAGGAGATTTCAGCAATGATTCTCCAGAAGTTAAAGGCTGACGCCGAAGCTTATCTCGGCGAAACAGTAACTCAGGCTGTTATCACAGTTCCCGCGTACTTCACAGACGCTCAGCGTCAGGCTACTAAGGACGCCGGTAAAATCGCGGGTCTCGACGTTAAGCGTATCATCAACGAGCCTACAGCGGCGGCGCTATCCTACGGCGTAGATAAAGAAAACGACCAGAAGGTTATGGTTTACGACCTCGGCGGCGGTACTTTCGATGTAAGTATTATCGAAATGGGAGACGGCGTTCAGGAAGTTTTAGCTACTGCGGGTAACAACCGTCTCGGCGGCGATGACTTCGATAAGAGAATTATCGACTGGATGGTTTCGGAGTTTAAGACATCCGACGGAGTAGATTTAAGCTCCGATAAAATGGCTATGCAGAGATTAAAGGACGCCGCTGAAAAAGCTAAGATCGAGCTTTCGGGCGTAACTCAGGCGGCTATCAACCTTCCGTTTATTACGGCTGACGCCACAGGCCCTAAGCATATGGATTTAACATTAACAAGAGCTAAGTTCGACGAGCTCACGGCTGACCTCGTAGAAGCTACTATGGGTCCCGTTCGCTCCGCTCTTTCCGACTCAGGTTTACAGATCGGCGAAATTGATAAGGTTCTTATGGTCGGCGGTTCCTCAAGAATCCCCGCTGTACAGGAAGCTGTTAAGAAGCTCATCGGCAAAGATCCCTTCAAGGGCATTAACCCTGACGAATGTGTTGCAATCGGAGCCGCTATCCAGGCGGGCGTACTCGGCGGCGAAGTTGACGGACTTCTCCTTCTCGACGTTACACCTCTTTCACTCGGCGTTGAAACAATGGGCGGCGTAATGACAAAGATTATCGACAGAAATACTACTATCCCGACTAAGAAGAGCCAGATTTTCTCGACCGCGGCTGATAATCAGACACAGGTTGAAATCAATGTTCTCCAGGGTGAGCGTGAGTTCGCGAGAGATAATAAACAGCTGGGACTTTTCGCCCTTACAGGTATCGCTCCCGCTATGAGAGGCGTACCTCAGATTGAGGTTACTTTTGATATCGACGCTAACGGTATCGTTAACGTTAGCGCTAAAGACCTCGGCACAGGCAGGGAGCAGGCTATCACAATTTCTTCCTCCTCTAACATGAGCAAGGAGGATATCGATAAGGCTGTTAAGGAAGCCGAGCAGTTCGCTGCCGAGGATAAGAAGCGCAGAGAAGAAATTGACGCTAAGAACGAAGCCGAGAATATGGTTTACCAGGCTGAGAAGCTTGTTAACGAGAACGGCGATAAGCTCGATCCCGCTGATAAGGATACAATTTCTTCTAAGACAGCGGCTTTAAAGGACGCTATCTCCAAGAATGACAAGTCCTTAATTGACACAGCTAAAGAGGATTTACAGAAATCTCTCTACGATGTAAGCGCTAAGCTTTACCAGCAGGCTAATCCCCAAGGCGCTCCGGGAGCGCAGCCCGGCGCTGGACAGCCTCAGGGCAACCCGGGCGGAGCCGATAACGTTTACGACGCTGATTTCACAGACGTTGACGACGAAAACAAATAATATAAATTACAGTCCGAAGTGGTGCGGGTATACCCGCGCCGCTTTGGGCGCTGTAAGAGTTAAAAGTTAAGAGCTAAACCAGTTTTAACTTTTACCTCTTAACTCTTATCTGAAGTGAGGAGATTTTATGGCGGATAAAAGAGATTATTACGAAGTCCTTGGAATAGAAAAAGGCGCTTCGGAAGATGAGATAAAAAAAGCATATAGAAAAAGCGCTAAAAAATACCACCCCGACCTCCACCCGGGCGATAAGGTCGCCGAGGAAAAGTTCAAGGAGGTTAACGAAGCCTACGAGGTTCTGTCCGATGAAGGAAAGCGCGCCCGATACGACCAGTACGGTCACGCGGGAGTTGATCCGAATTTCGGCGCGGGCGGCGGCAGTCCGTTCGGTCAGGATATGGATATCGGCGATATCTTCAACAGCTTTTTCGGCGGATTCGGCGGATTCGGCGGCAGACGCAGTAATCCCAACGCTCCGAGACGCGGCGCTGATGTTGAAACCCAGCTTGTTATTTCGTTTGAGGAAGCGGCTAAGGGCTGTAAAAAGACAATTTCTTACAATAATATAGTGACTTGCGAGGACTGTCACGGCACAGGCGCTCAAAAGGGAACTAAAGCAACAACCTGTTCGGCTTGTTCGGGTACGGGCAGGGTTACGGTAAGCCAGCGTTCACCGTTCGGAGTTGTACAGACTCAGCGCGCGTGCGACGCCTGTCGGGGAAAAGGTAAGATTATTTCTTCTCCCTGTCATACCTGTAACGGTAACGGCAGAGTCAGAAAGGCACGTAAAATTGACGTAACTATTCCCGCGGGCGTGTCCGACGAGCAGATTCTCAACGTAAGCGGACAGGGTAACAGCGGTATCAACGGCGGCCCTTCGGGCGATTTACACGTATTTATCAATATCAAAGCTCACGAAATTTTTGAGCGCAGAGGCGACGATGTTTGGTGCGAGATGCCGATTACAGTGGCTCAGGCTATGCTCGGTTCGGAGGTTGTTGTACCTACTCTGGACGGAAAGGTAAGCTATTCCGTTCACGAGGGAACTCAGCCGGGCGACGTGTTTAAGCTGAAAGGAAAAGGTATTCCTCACTTAAACGGCAGAGGCAGAGGCGATCAGTACGTCAGAATGAATATCGAAATTCCGAGAAACCTTAATTCAAAACAGAAAAAAGCGGTTAAGGAGTTTGACGGAGCGTTGAACGATAAGAACTACGCTAAACAGCGTACATTCCGCGAAAAGCTTAAAAAGATGTTCGGAGATTAAGGTTAGCGGGTCTTGTATTATAAAAGTTTTTAAATTATAATAGAAAAGTAAAATTTTGAATAGAGCTGATAAAATGGCACAGTGGACAGAAATTAAAATTTCTATAGATACAAAGGATATCGACCGCGCGGGCGATATCGCTAATATGGTTGTTCCCTACGGAATCTATATCGAGGATTATTCCGAGTTAGAGGACGAGGTTATGAATATAGCCCATATCGATCTTATCGACGAAGATTTGCTCGCTAAAGACCGCTCAAAAGCGTTTATACATATCTATCTAGAGCCCGACGTTAACCCCGCGGAGGCGTTGTCGTTCCTTTCGGAAAGATATACCGCCGAGGGCATTGAGCATACTCTCGATACGGCGTCGGCTATGGAGGAAGATTGGCGCAATAACTGGAAAAAGTATTTCAACCCGACTCCCGTCGGCAAGAAGCTTCTTATCCGTCCGACCTGGCGCGACGATTACGACGCCGAGGGAAGAACGGTTTTAAATCTCGATCCCGGGCTTGCGTTCGGAACAGGCAATCACGAAACCACGAGAATCTGTCTTGAATGTATCGAAAATTACGTAAAAGAAGGCTGCTCGGTTCTCGACGTAGGCTGCGGCAGCGGAATACTCGCTATCGCTTCACTGCTTCTCGGAGCGGAAAAAGCTGTCGGCGTAGATATTGACGAGGTTGCGGTAAGAACCGCGGTTGAAAACGCCGAGCTTAATAATGTGAACGAAAAGTTCACCGCGATTTGCGGAGATTTAACCGAGAAAGTCAGCGGAAAATACGATATCGTAGTCGCTAATATAGTAGCCGACGCGATTATAAGCTTATCCGCGGGCGTAAAAGATTTTATGAATCCCGACTCGGTGTATATTACGAGCGGTATTATCGATACCCGCGCCGATGAAGTTTCGGAATGTTTGGAGAAAGATTTTAATATAGTAGAACGTTACGAAAAGAACGGCTGGGTATGTTTTGCCGCTAAATTAAAGTAATTAAAATTCATATTAATGAATTTGATTTTCACCTTGTCTGCCCACGGGCAAGGATGTTATAGATTATTATGTGGGCAGAAAGGCTTTGGGTTAAATGAAAAAGAATAGTTCATCTCACGAGAAAGTAAATCTGTTTTTCTCAGCGTTTTTGATTATCGCGTATGTAATATGCGGATACTTCTTTGTAAGTTTTGCGTCAGCTCAGTCCGAACCGATTAAGAGTATCGTTATGACGGCTGTTTTCGCGATCTTCGGACTGCTTGTTTTCTACGCTACACGTGTGGGCGAGAAGAAAATTGTTAAACGTTTCAGCTTAGGTACATTACTCTTGCTGGATATCCCCGCGTTATTTATCGTTTTAGCTTTCTTTATCGAGGGATTTCCTTTCCACGAGGCTATCGCTTCGACAGGTAACGGCGCTGTCGCTTTGATGGCGGCTGTAGCGTTAGGCTACGGAATTCCGTATACTTTTATAAGCGGATTTGAAACCGCAAGCGCGGAAGATATTAAAAAAGAGGACGAAAAGGACGAAAGCGATGAAGTTCTCGAGGGCGGAGTAGAAGCTGATTTACAGGACGCTCAGTCCGACGAAGAACCTTCCGAAACAGTCGAGGCAGAGGAAACTGTCGAAGAAATTGTTGTCGAGGGTATAGCGGACAAAAATTCCGAAGAATAATCGAATAAAACGGTTATCGGGGATACGTATCACGCGTATCCCCTTTTGTTGCCTGAAAATCTGCCTGAATACCGAGAATATATACAAATTATCGGACGTCGGGATGTGTGTTTTTTATACATTTTATACCGACTAAAACGCTTGACAAAATATCCGCTTGGGAGTAAAATTACAATTGGTAAAGTACCATTTATATTGGAATGGTATGTGTATTAAATAATTAGATGTTTTAAATTACTTTTGCGGGTAAATAACCTCGGCAAGAAAGGAACAGGTGATTTTTATGGCACGTAATAATGATTATAATGATTTTGAAACTCAGGAATTTAACGTTAAAAGAAGAGGCAGAAAACAGTACGATGATTACGGCGACGGCTACGGCAAAAAGAATGAGCCGTTTGTAGAGGATTTATATGAGGATTCTTCCGACGACCTTTACAGCTATTCCGATGATTTCCGTGATTCTGTATATCCGAAACGTAATAAAACACGTATCGCGGTTATTGTAACCGTGGTTGTAGCTTTGATTATTATCGGCCTTATTACTGTTTTAGCTACAAGAGGATGTTCGTCGAGCGCTCCTGTTGCCGCGTCTGAATCCACCGCCGCTCTCACTACTTATGACGACGAGGAATTCGACGAGGAATTAACCACGGCTTCCGCCGCTCAGGCTACCACAAGAGCCGTTGTCGATTACGATGAAGAGGATGACGAAGATTACGAAGACGAAGAAGATTATGACGAGGATGATGACGACGAAGATTATCAGCAGGAAGCTACAGAAGCTCCCGTAAGAAGAAGCTCCGCCGTAACTCCGACCAGATCGGCTACAAAAGCTACCACAAAGGCTACTAAAGCCGCAACCAAGGCGACTAAAGCTACTACAAAAGCCACAAAGGCTCCAACTAAAGCCACCAAAGCTACTAAAGCTACTAAAGCTACCAAGGCGGTTGACGACGATAAGATGATTGAGGACTAACTTATTTATACTAAAAGGTGATAACTATGACAGAAAAAAGAAGATGCCCTAATTGCGGAGCATATCTTTCGGCTAACGATAAGGAATGTTACGTTTGCGGCGAAGCCTTACAGTCTGTAAGCAAAGATGTAAAATCTTCCGCTAAAACTTACAGCCCCGCCTCGTTTGAACCCGAAAAGGATAATGATTTCGTTATGCCTGTTGACCACGACGAAGCGGACGAGATTCCCTTTGAGGAGCGTAAGCCTTATACCGACAACGATTTTGTTCAGCCGGACTATAACGATAATTATGAGGACGATCCTTTCGACAGTGAAAACGACGAACGGTATTATTACGATGAAAGAGATTACGGCTCAAAGCTAAAAAATAAGAACAAAAGGCTCGCGCTTATCAGCTGTATAGTCGGCGGTATAGCTATAATTATAGCCGCTATAGTCGGCGTATGTTTTGTTACAGGTGTGTTCGGCTCGAATGATAAGGGCGACGAGATTACCGTATATTTCGATAAACCGTCGGTAAATATAAATATAATGGACGATAACGGCGTGGTATATAACTGGGGCGCCGATGTAAGCGTAAGCTATAAGCACGGCGGTAAAGATGAGGAAACAAGCGCTTCTCCGTGCGCCGAGTACGGCAATATGTGGAAGTGTAAAATCCCCGCCGACGCTACGGATTTATATTTCTCCCAAACGACAGGCGAGAGCATCCGCACCGTAAACGCTAAGGTTATCGAAAACGACAGGGTTTACTACGTTACGGATATCCTTCTTAACTCGGACGACCGGCTCCCGATGTCAAGCTGTATGCTTGATAAGTTCAAGAATCTCGGCGTAAACGCTGTTAAGGAAACCGAAGCCACTAAGCCCAAGCCCACAACAGCTCCTCCCACAGAACCCGCTCCTACAGAGCAAGAAACCGAGGAAGAAACCGAGCCTCCTACAGAGAAACCGACCGAAGCGCTCTCTAATCCTTACAACGTGAGCCTGCCTGACTCCTGGTCGAGCGGTACCACTAAGAGCGACAGCGGTAACTGTATCACATATTACGAGAAGTACAATTACAAGAATTACGGAAGCGGAATGTTGCTCTCTATCTATACATTCAAAGCGGGCGACAACTCCTACGGCGATTTAAACGCTAAGAAGATTTTAACCGCGTCCGACGGAAGTAAAATTGTAATCGTTACTCCGAGCGACGTCGAGTGCGACGACAGCGACGAAAAGGCTATCAAGAAATATACCGATCTACAGAGCCAGACCAACCAGGTTATTTCTTCAATTTCAGCGAATTAATAAATTTATAACTAAAGGAATGATAAAAAATGGGATGCGATAATAATTGCTCCTCTTGTTCACAGAACTGTTCCGACAGAACAGCTCCGCAGGATTTGCGCGAAAGCTTAAATCAGTTCAGCTCCGTAAAGAAAGTAATCGGCGTTATCTCGGGAAAAGGCGGCGTAGGTAAAAGCTTAGTAACCTCCGCTTTAGCCGTAACGATGAACCGCCGAGGTAAAAAGACCGCTATTCTCGACGCGGATATTACAGGTCCGTCTATTCCCAAAGCGTTCAATATTCACACACGCGCTAAGGGAAACGATAACGGTATTTATCCCGAAACCTCCGAGACAGGCATCGACGTTATGTCAATCAACCTGCTTCTCGAGAACGAAACCGACCCTGTAATCTGGCGCGGAGCTATGATTTCAGGCACGGTAAAGCAGTTTTGGACGGATGTAATCTGGGCAAACGAGGACTATATGTTTGTCGATATGCCCCCGGGAACAGGCGATGTGGCTCTTACCGTTTTTCAGAGCATACCCGTAGACGGAATTATCATAGTTACTTCTCCGCAGGATCTCGTTTCTATGATTGTCGCTAAGGCGGTAAAAATGGCTCAGATGATGAATGTTCCGATTCTCGGAATTGTAGAGAATATGAGCTATTTTATGTGTTCCGAGTGCGGTAAAAAACACAGTATCTTCGGTGACAGCAAAATTGAGGAAATCGCCGCCGAATATAATACAAAGGTTCTCGCTAAGCTTCCGATTGACCCCGAGCTCGCAAGCTCCGTGGATAACGGTACTATCGAGAATTTTGAGGGAGATTATCTCAGCGAAGCCGCTGATATTATTGAACAGGAACTTAATAGTTAAATTAATGCCGGGAACTTTATTTTCTATGTTCCCGGCTTTTTACACCATAGAAATAAAATAAGAAATGCACTGTCCGGCGCGGACATAAAAAAATATTGACGGAAAGAATTAAAAGTAATATACTAATAGAGTATGAATTAATAGAGTATAAATTGTTAAAACGGAGGAATAAAAATGCCTTTTATAAATGTAAAAACTTCAGCTAAACTCAGCGAACAGACTAAGCTCGAAATCGAAAATCGTTTAACCGAGTCAATAACCTTGCTCCCCGGAAAAACCTCGAACTATTTTATGTGCGCGGTTGAGGATAATATCAGTATGATGTTCCATGGCGATAAACGGTCGGCAGCGTTTGTCGAGGTTAAAATTTTCGGAAAATCCACCCGCGAGGCTTATACTGATTTAACCGCGACGATTTGCGATATCCTCGAGGATTGCGCCGGAGTCGCGCCGGAATTCTGTTACGTTAAATTTGAGGAAGTCGAAAACTGGGGATTTAATAAAAGGATGTTTTAAATATGAAAAGCTATCGTAAAGAATTATGGTTCAATGTGCCTAAGCGCCGCCAGATTGTAAGGATAACAGAAGATGTCCAAAAAGCTATCGATGAAAGCGGAGTAAAAGAGGGCTTAGTCCTCGTTAACGCTATGAATATAACCGCGTCGGTTTTTATTAACGACGACGAAAGCGGACTTCACCGCGACTACGAACGCTGGCTCGAAAAGCTCGCTCCCGAAAAGCCTTACAGTCAGTACGACCACAACGGCTTCGAGGATAACGCTGACGCTCATCTCAAACGTACCATTATGGGCAGAGAGGTTGTCTGCGCTATAACCGGCGGACGGCTTGACTTCGGTACGTGGGAACAGATTTTTTACTATGAACTTGACGGAAAAAGAGATAAACACGCGCTGATAAAAATAATCGGCGAATAGGGGTAATGTATATGAATATAGCAGTAATTACAGGCGGACTCAGTACCGAGAGAGACGTCGCGATTTCTTCGGGAAATAAGATAAAAAACGCTCTGAGAGAAAAAGGTCATAACGTCGTTTTTATCGATGTTTTTCTCGGTTGGGAAGAAGAATGCGACCCGAAAGAGCTTTTTGAAAACAACGCCGACCTCGTGACCTTCAACGGCGTAGGCGATAAAGAACCCGACTTGGAAGAAGTTAAGGCGATGAGGAAGGATAAGAGCGATTGCTTCCTTGGCAAGAACGTTGTTGAAATCTGCCGATACGCCGATATAACCTTCTTCGCCGTTCACGGCGGCGAGGGTGAAAACGGACAGCTTCAGGCGGCTTTCGATATACTCGGAATTAAGTACACGGGCGCGGATTATCTTTCAGCGGCGCTCGCTATGGATAAGGGTATTACTAAATCGCTTTTCGATATGCACAAGGTCTTAAACCCTAAGGGCGAGATTTTTAAACAGGACGAGGATTATAACAGTTGGGATATTTTTCCCTGTGTTATTAAGCCTTGCTCGGGCGGAAGCAGCGTCGGTATATCGAGAGCGGATAACCGCGAGGAGTTTGACGCGGCGGTCAAGGACGCGTTCAGATACGAGGACGAGATTGTAATTGAGCAGTTCGTTACGGGACGGGAGTTTTCCGTCGGCGTTCTGGGCGATAAGGTTTTACCGCCGATTGAGATTATCCCGACCACAGGATTTTACGACTATAAGGCTAAATACCAGGCAGGGCTGACTATCGAGGAATGTCCCGCTAAGATAACCGAAGCCGAGGATAAGGTGCTCAGGGAAAGTGCGTTCAACGCGTACAGGGCGCTGTGTCTTGAAGCCTACGCGCGTATGGATTTTATTCTCGACGAAAACGGCGACGCCTACTGTCTCGAGGCTAATACCCTCCCGGGTATGACTCCGACAAGCCTTCTTCCTCAGGAAGCGGCGGCTGTGGGCATAAGCTATCCCGATTTATGCGAAAAAATTGTTGAATTATCTTTGGATAAATACAGGTGATTATGAAACATTTTACTCTAAAACAGATTGCTGAAGCCTGCGGCGGAAAATATATAGGCGACGAAAGTTTAAAAAATACCGCTGTGTCCTCTATAGAGCGGGACAGCCGTAATATAAAGGAAAATTCCCTGTTTTTAGCGATAAAAGGCGCCCGGGTTGACGGTCACGATTTTATCGAAAAATGCTACGAGAGCGGAGCGGTATGCGCGCTTTGCGAGAAAGCTCCCGAAAACGCTTCCAAGCCCTATATACTCGTGGACGATACCTTAAAGGCGGTTAAAAAAATTGCCAAGGCTTACCGCGAGCTGTTTGATATTCCGATTGTCGGAATAAGCGGAAGCGTAGGAAAAACCTCGACAAAAGAGATGATTTCCTCTGTGCTGGCTCAGAAGTTTAATATCCATAAAACCCAAGGCAACCTCAACAACGAGCTCGGCGTTCCGCTTACTTTATTCGGAATGGACGACGATACCGAGGCGGCTGTTGTCGAGATGGGAATTTCGGGCTTCGGAGAAATGCGGAGAATTTCCGAAATGGTACAGCCGACTATTGAGGTTATCACAATAATCGGAGAATGCCACCTCGAAAATCTCGGCGATCGCGACGGCGTGTTTAAGGCTAAAACCGAGATGTTCGATAACCTTCGCGACGGCGGAGTCGTGGTTTTAAACGGCGACGACGATAAGCTCAATAAGGTTAAAGAGGTTAAAGGAAAAGCTCCGATTTTCTACGGAATGAATGACGAAGAATACCGAGCCGAGAATATTAAAAATAACGGAGTTCTCGGCGTAGACGCGGACCTAATCTTCGGCGGAAAGCGTCTCAGCGTAACTATCCCCGCGATTGGAACATATATGGTCGCTAACGCCCTGGCGGCTGCCGTCGTAGGCGTTCAGCTCGGACTTACCGACGACGAGATTAAGGCTGGTATCTCCGCGTATAAAACCGTCGGAAGCCGCGCCAATCTCATTGATACCGGGAAAATTAAAATAATCGACGACTGCTATAACGCTAACCCGACCTCCGTAAAGGCGGCTATCGATACGCTTATGAACTTCGACGGCAGAAAGGTTGCGGTGCTCGGCGATATGAAGGAGCTCGGCGAAAACGAACTTGCTCTGCATTTTGAAGTCGGCGTATACGCTAAAAAATGCGATAAGGTAATCGCTATAGGTCCTCTCGCAAAGGAACTCGCCAAGGGGTCGGACGGAATGTATTTTGAAACCAAAGAGGAGTTTATCGAAAAGCTCCCCGAAATTATACAGGACGGCGACGTTGTGCTCGTTAAAGCGAGTCACAGTATGGCGTTTGAGAAAATCACCGAGGAGTTAAAGAAGCTATGAGTATAAAAGGCGCGGTTTTCGATATGGACGGTTTGATGTTTGATACCGAGAACCTGACTTACAAGCTTCAGAGAGAAATCCTCGAAAAAGACGGCAGAGTTTTTACCGTCGAGGATTACAAAAATACTATCGGCAAACGCACCGCCGATTTGCCTGTGTTTTTTAACAAGCTTTACGGTGAAAAATTTGATTATGATAAATTCAGACAGAGCTGCCGTGAAGCCTTTACCGGCTATACCGATAAGCACGGCGTTCCCGTTAAGGACGGCCTGTTTGATATTCTTAACGAATGTAAGGCTAAGGGTATAAAAATCGCGCTGTCAACCTCGACTACCCGAAAAAGCGCCGAGCGAACTTTAAAAACCGCCGGGGTTTACGACTATTTTGACGAGCTCGTATGCGCCGAGGATGTCGAAAAAGGAAAGCCCGCTCCCGAGCCGTTTTTAAAGGCGGCTGAAAAGCTCGGTTTAAAGCCGTCGGAGTGTATGGCGCTTGAGGACAGCTTTAACGGAATAAAATCCGCATATTTTGCGGGGATGAAAACCGTTATGATACCCGATATGATAGAGCCGACGGATGAAATTCGCGGTATGTGCGATTGCGTTTTGAGTTCGCTGGGCGAAGTGAAAATATAAATTAAGGTCTAAATCTGTTAAAAACGGATTTAGACCTTTTCTTTTCGGCGCTATAAAAACATTTTTTAAAATAAAGTATTAAAACCTAACAATCGCATAGGTTTTGTTACTCAAATGAATGTACAAAATGACGAAAATTTTTGAAATAAAGTATTGATAAATCCTTGGGGATATGGTAGAATGAAACTACTAATGTGGGGTAGCTTGAGGTTATCTCAGATGAACGTACATTATAAATAATTGAAGGGAGTTGAATTTATGGCAAGAGTGGCCGGAATTTTAATGCCGATTACATCGCTTCCGTCGCCTTACGGTATCGGTACAATCGGTAAAGAAGCGAGAGAGTTTGCGGACTTCTTGGCTCAGGCGGGTCAGAAAATCTGGCAGATTTTACCCGCGGGCCCGACGAGCTACGGTGATTCTCCGTACCAGTCTTTCTCGACCTACGCGGGAAACCCGTATCTTATCGATCTTGACACGCTGGTTGAGGAGGAGCTTATCTCTAAGGAACAGCTCGACGCTATTGATTGGGGAGATAATCCCAACGAGGTAGATTACGAAAAAATCTACAACAATCGTTTCGTAGTTTTGAAAAAGGCTTATGACACTTATATTGAGGATTATGAACTCGATGTATTCGAGGAATTTAAAAAGGATAATAAGCATTGGCTCGACGATTACGCTCTTTATATGGCGGTTAAAAAGCATTTCGATATGAACGCCTGGACCGAATGGCCCGACGAAGCTATTAAAATGCGTAAACCCGCCGCTGTAAGAAAGTACAAGAAAAAATTAAGTGAAGATATTGATTTCTGGAAATGGATTCAATTTAAATTCTATGAACAGTGGTACGATTTCCGCGAGTATGTAAATGAACTCGGAATCGAGATTTTAGGCGATATGCCGATTTACGTCGCTATGGACTCGGCTGATACATGGGCTAACCCCGATGTATTCTGGCTCGACGAGAACAACGAGCCCGTATGCGTAGCGGGATGTCCTCCCGATTATTTCTCTGAAACAGGACAGCTATGGGGTAACCCGCTTTACGATTGGGAGTACTTAAAGGAAACCGATTACGTATGGTGGTTTAACCGTATCGCGGCGGCGGCTAATCTCTACGATATTACGAGAATAGACCACTTCCGCGCTTTTAACGATTATTACGCTATTCCGTTCGGCGCCGAAAACGCTATAGTCGGCGAATGGCTCGACGGACCCGGAATGGACTTTTTCGATAAAATGAAAGAAGCTATCGGAGATATTCCGATTGTAGCCGAGGATCTCGGCGATTTATCCGAAGGCGTTGAACAGCTCCTCAAGGACAGCGGATACCCGGGAATGAAGGTTCTCGAGTTCGCGTTCGACGGCGACGAAGAAAACGACTTCTTACCCTGCAACTACGAAAACTCAAACTGTGTTGTTTACACGGGAACCCACGATAACGATACCGTTATGGGCTGGTACAGCGAGGCTGAACCCGAGGAAATAAAGTGCGCTAAAGAGTACTGTAAAATGGGTAAGGACGAAGAATTTAACTGGGGCTTAATCCGTACAGCTTACGAATGTATAGCTGATTACGCGGTAATACAAATGCAGGATATACTCGGACTCGGAAGCGAAGCGAGAATGAACATCCCCTCTACCTTAGGCGGTAACTGGGTATGGAGAATGGACGCTGACGCTCTTACGGACGAGCTTGCGCAAAGATTATATTGGATGTCCGATACATACGGACGAATGGAGGATTAACTATGGGTAATCTAATGGACGAACTGAAACTAACTTCACAGGCTCTCTACTGTGAGAAGCCTGAGGATCTTACTCCCGCTCAGCTTCACAACGCTCTCGGTAAAGTAGTACAGACCGAAATCGCTGACAACTGGGCTAAAAGTAAGAAAAAGCACGCTTCCGGTAGAAGAGCTTACTACTTCTCCGCGGAGTTCCTTATGGGACGTATGATGTACAACAACCTTTACTGCTTAGGTATCTTAGACGAAACTAAGGCTTTACTTAAGAAAAAGGGTATCGACATCAACGTATTCGAAGAAATCGACGACGCAGCGTTAGGTAACGGCGGTCTCGGAAGACTTGCCGCTTGTTATCTCGACTCAGCCGCTACTCAGGAAGTTCCGCTCGACGGCTATGGAATCCGTTATAAGTACGGTCTTTTTAAACAGCTTATCGAGAACGGTTACCAGGTAGAAACCGCTGATGATTGGCAGAGATTCGAAGATCCTTGGTGTATTCGCCGCGAGGATCAGGCTGTAGAGGTTGAGTTCAAGGGCCAGACTGTAAAAGCTGTTCCTTACGATATGGCTATTATCGGTTACGGCACTAAGAACATTAACACACTTCGTTTATGGCAGGCTGAAGCTGTAGAGGACTTCGATTTTACAGAGTTCAATAACTCACACTACAACAGCGCGGTTCAGGCCAAGAACGACGCCGAGAACATCTCCCGCGTTCTCTATCCTAACGATAACTCCAGAGAGGGTAAGGTATTAAGACTTAAGCAGCAGTATTTCTTCTGCTCAGCTTCTCTCCAGGATATTATGAGAAACTATAAGGCTAAGTACGGTAACGACTTCAGCCACTTCCACGAGGATTACGTATTCCAGCTCAACGATACTCATCCCGTATCGGCTATCCCCGAGCTCGTAAGACTTCTTATGAACGACGGAAAGACATTTGACGAGGCGTTCGAAATCGCTCGTAAGACCTGCTCCTACACTAACCACACTGTACTCGGAGAGGCTTTAGAGAAATGGCACGCCGATCTTATGATGGACGTAGTTCCCGAGATTTACCACATCATCTGCCTTATCGCCAATAAGCTCCAGGAAGAGCTCAACGCTATGGGTGTAAGCGAAGAAATGAAGGCTAATATGCGAATCGTTGACAACAACACTGTTCATATGGCTCGTCTTGCTACTTATGTAAGCACATACGTTAACGGCGTTGCTCAGATTCATACAGAAATCCTTAAACATGACGTTCTTAAAGAGTGGTATCAGGTATATCCCGAGCGCTTCCAGAACAAGACTAACGGTATTACTCAGAGAAGATGGCTCGGACTTTGTAACCCTGAGCTCTCCGAGTTCATTACCGAGAATGTCGGCAGCGAAGCTTGGCTCAAGGATTTATCCAAGCTCTCTAAGCTCAATAAGAAGATGGACGACGAAACTGTTAAGAAGTTCAACAAGATTAAAGCTAAGAAGAAGAAAGAACTCGCGGCTTATATCAAGAAGATGGACGGTATCGACGTTGATCCTACTATGATTTTTGACGTTCAGGTTAAACGTCTCCACGAGTATAAGAGACAGCTCATTAACGCTTTCTCGATTATGATGATTTACTTAAAGCTCAAGAACGGCGAGCTCAAAAACTGGAACCCGACCTGCTTTATCTTCGGCGCTAAGGCGGCTCCCGGTTACGCCCGCGCTAAGGCTATTATCAAGTACATCAACGAAATCGCTAATCTCGTAAACAACGATCCCGATACTAAGGATAAACTACAGGTTGTTTACTGCTCTAACTATAACGTAAGCTACGCTGAGAAGATTGTTACCGCGGCTGATATCTCCGAGCAGACTTCGCTCGCGGGAACAGAGGCTTCAGGCACAGGTAATATGAAGTTTATGATAAACGGCGCGGTTACTCTCGGTACTTGGGACGGCGCTAATATCGAAATCGCTCAGGAAGCGGGTAAAGAGAACGAGTACATCTTCGGCGCTGAGGTTGACGAAATCGAGAAGATTAAGGATACTTATTCTTCACGTACAATCTATAACTCCGACCCCGAGATCAAGAAAGTTGTCGATACACTCGTTGACGGTACTGTAAGCGACGGAAACGCTCAGGGCGAGGGAAGCTTTGCCGAGCTCCATAAGGCTCTCCTTGACGGCGCTTCATGGCACGCTCCCGACCATTACTTCGTACTTTACGATCTCAGAAGCTATGTCGACGCTAAGATTCAGGCTAACGCCGATTACTCCAAGAGAATTGAGTTCGGCAGAAAGTGCTTAATGAACGTAGCTAACGCCGGTAAGTTCAGCTCAGACAGAGCTATCCTTGAGTACGCTAAGGATCTCTGGCATGTTGACTACAGAGGCAAGAAGAAATAAGCGGGCAACCCTGCAATTATAGCCGTCTGTTTAAAAGTTCTCGGTAAAACTGAAACTAAATAAACGGCGGAGCAAAAATTCATAAAATAATTAGCGGATTTCCGAAAGGAAGTCCGCTTTTTGTCTTGAAAAGTTTGCCGTATTATGTTATGCTCAAAATGCTCAACGTTAGAGCGAGCTGTGTGACAAGGTTCGTGTCTACTTGTCATCTTCAACTAAACTATCTACAAAGGAGATGAAGAATTTGATTTATGTTGAGAACTTAAAAAAAGAGTTCAAAAAAACTATCAAGGACCCGGGCTTAAAGGGAAGTATAAAATCCTTCTTTAAGCCGAAAAACGAGATTATCACAGCAGTAAACGATATTTCCTTCCACGTTCCCAAGGGCGAGATTCTCGGCTTTATCGGCCCTAACGGTGCGGGAAAAAGCACAGTAATCAAAATGCTTACGGGCATTTTAACCCCGACCTCGGGCAAGTGCGAGATAAACGGTCAAATCCCCTATAAAAACCGTAAAAACTACGTAAAGGAAATAGGCGTTGTATTCGGCCAGCGAACCCAGCTTTGGTGGGATTTAGCGCTGAGAGAAACCTATACCGTGCTTAAAGAAATCTACGAGGTGGACGACGAGAACTATAAAAAACGAATGGCTTTTTTAAACGAGGCGCTCGAGCTCGAGGACTTTATAACAAGCCCCGTAAGAACGCTGTCGCTCGGTCAGCGTATGCGCGCCGATATCGCCGCGTCGCTTCTGCACAGCCCTAAGGTGCTGTTCCTTGACGAGCCTACAATCGGGCTTGACGTTGTAGTCAAGGACAATATCCGTAAGGCGATTAAGGCGATTAACGAGGAGGAAAACACTACCGTGATCCTGACTACTCACGACCTCCAGGATGTGGAAAACCTGTGCAACCGAATCGTTATGATAGATAAGGGATTGAAGGTTTTTGACGGCGAGGTTTCCGATTTAAAGAGGCGTTTCGGACAGGCGAGAGAGCTGAATTTTGTGCCCGAGAACGCCGAGTCGATAAATGATCTCGACTATAAAAATGAATTTTTGCTTAACGAGGATGACCTTTCGGTCGAGAACAACGGCGTTTCGGTGACGGTACGCTTTAACAGCGATATGGTAAGCGTTGAAAAAATGCTAAACTACACCCTCTCCAAAACCCACGTTAAGGATATTAACGTTACGGACGCCGATATCGAGGAGATTATTAAGGGTATCTACCGCAGCGAGGTGAGCCTCGATGCGTAAGGTGTTTAAAATCTACAGACCGTTTACCCACGCGGGAGTATTACTCGCGGCGCAGTACCGTATAAACTTTTTCTTCTTTATCCTCGGCGATATACTAAGGTGCTTTATTAACTACTTTCTCTGGCACGCGGTTTTTACCTCGGGCGGAGAAAAGACCTTCGCGGGCTTTTCCGAAACGGATATGGTGGTTTATATTTTTATCAGCTTCTTAACCTCGGTAATCGCTTACTCCGACGGCTCTTACGCCGTAGGCGAGGAAATCCGTGACGGAAATATAGCTATGCGTATGATTAAGCCTATCCGCTTTGATTTAGCCTTTCTTTTCCAGGAGCTCGGCGAAAGGCTTATAACGATAACGCTGATATTCGTACCGATGATGCTCGGCGTTGAGGTTTATAAATTCGCGGTTACGGGAGTAATCGGCTTTAATATATTGAACTTTATTCTCTATCTTTTCAGCCTTATTCTCGCGTACTTGATCACGTTTTACTTTAACGTATGCTACGGTTATTCCGCGTTTATACTTAAAAATCTTTGGGGAGCGAATTTCCTTAAAGACTGTATTGTCGGCTTTTTATCGGGCGGAGTAATCCCTCTGGCGTTTTTACCTCCCGCGGTAGCGGTAACGCTGAATTTACTTCCGTTCGCGTCGCAGACCTACATCCCCGTTATGATGTATGTCGGGATGTTTGACGTACCGACTATAATCTACAGCTTCGCGCTGCAGATTTTCTGGCTGATATTCTTTATAATATTACAGCAGATTATCTGGAATGCCTGCGTTAAGCGTATGAGCGTACAGGGGGGTTGAGTATGAATTTATTACGTAAAATCCACCGTATGTTTAAGCTCCACCGCATTTTTATAAAGCAGGATTTAAAGAAGCTTATGGAGTATAAGATAGATTTTCTGACGGGTGCTATCGGAATGCTTTTGACCCAGGCGATTAATATCTTTTTCCTATCCGTTATTTTCGCGAGGATACCGAGCCTGGAGGGCTATTCCTTCGAGCAGATCATATTTATCTACGGCTTCGCCTTATTGCCGAAAGCGATTGACCACCTGTTTTTTGACAACTTATGGGCAATAGGTCATTTTATTATCCGCAAGGGCGATTTTGACAAGTACCTTACCCGTCCCGTAAGCACGCTGTTCGCGGTTACTGTCGAAAAATTCCAGGTTGACGCGTTCGGCGAGCTGGTTGTCGGTATAATGCTCCTCGGCTACAGCATTCCGAGAATCGGCGTAAATATCAATTTTATAAACGTGATTCTGTTTATAGTTTCGATATTCTTCGCGACATTTATCTACACGGGCGTTAAGCTGATTACCTCGGCGATAGCGTTCTGGACTAAGCGGAGCGGTAATATAACTTATATGTTTTATATGATAAACGACTTCGCTAAATATCCGACTACGATTTACAACCGCCTTGTAAGGACGGTTATTACCTATATCGTGCCGTTCGCGTTTACGGCGTTCTTCCCCGCAAGCTACTTTATAACGGGAGGGAATCCGTGGTTTAATATCGGCGGTACGGTTTTGATGTCGGCGGTATTAATGGTGCTCGGTATATTTGTATGGAATAAAGGCGTCAGCGCCTACGAAAGCGCAGGAAGTTGACGGGGAGCCCCGTTGCCAAAGCCGCCTATGGAAAAGTTTTGTATTTATCATAGGTTCATCAACGGCGGATTAAAAACACATAAAACAATGAAAGGGCTTCTGTAAAGGAAGCCCTTTCATATCAATATAAACAATTTTTACAAGCTATACTTGTGCATATCTACGAAAACAAAAAAATAGGTATGAAAACCGCGATTTGTTACGTCTATATTTATAGAGGGATTAAAACTTTATTAGTAAAATCATACAGTTTTATCACTAACTCTTTGTGCATATCTCCGAAAATAAAAAAATTTGGAAAAATTTGAAACTTTTCCCCGAAAAATCGACGCTACTATAGTAAGAAGTGAATACAAAGACAAAAAGCACCAGAGCGATTTATTTGGTTTTGAGCATAGTTTTCTCTAAAAAGCCAAAAATAAAAAAGCCTCTACTATAGAAAAAGCTTGGAAGGATTCGGTGATTGTAATGCACAAGAAAGTTTCTGTATATATAATGCTCGGCTCAATACTTCTCGGTACTGTCGCCGCGGCGTTACTTATAAACCTGATTTTAAAGACATAATTTTTGAAAAGAGGTGTAGTTATGAAAAGGTTGTTAAGTTTAATGTTAATACTTATAATTTCGGCTTCTTGTTTAATGACCTCATGCTCTGAAAACCTTTAGCTTTAATAAAAAGGTTAGTAAAATCAGCTTTACGACATGGGGAGGCTTAGGCTTCGACAACCCGCTTACTGTGAATGTTTATAAAAACACCTACGCGGCTAAATGGGTTAAGAGCTTTAATAAGAGCGGTACGGTAAAAGTTAATGTGATTTAATAAAAAGGCGGTTGCAATTGCAGCCGCTTTCTAAATGTATGTACAACTTGCATAAATATAGCGCTTAATATTTGTTGGGTATTTTTGAGAGAAGTGTGGTAAAATATAAGTGCCAACAATAACACAAATTAATATGAAGTATATGGCTATAACCATTTATTTTATGGGGTAGTGTTTTTATTTTACATAAAAACGCTATGCTCTATTTTAACTATCCCTAATTAATGGTTATTAGCGATAATGTGTTATTGTTTGGCGACAATCGGAGCTATGTGTTTTTTGGGCGTATGACTTCGGTTGTACGTCTTTTTTAATTGCCTTCTCCTTGAGGAGAAGGTGGGCATTTGCCGATTAATCGGCAAATGGTCGGATGAGGTGTAGGAGCGAAGCTCCGTACTAAATAAGGAGAAATAATAATGAGGAAGTTTACAAGTATTATTTTATCAGCAATATTGGTACTTAGTGTTTTTTGTGTTTTGGGTGGTGAATCTGTTTTAGCATTAACAAGCGAGGGCTATACTTATAGTGTTTCTGGTAATACCGCAACAATAACAAAATACAGTGGACCGTTAACAAATGTAATAATACCAAGTTCAATTGACGGTTACAGCGTTACCAATATAGGCGAGAAAGCGTTTTTTGGGCGAACTGCTCTTTATAGTATTGAAATTCCCGACAGTGTTATTACTATAGGCGGTTATGCGTTTTATAGTTGTGTATGCCTTAAGAGTGTAACACTGGGCAATAGCGTTACGAAAATAGACAAATTTGCATTTTCTGATTGTTCAAGACTTACAAGTATGACAATCCCCGACAGTGTTACGAGCATAGGTCAATCTGCATTCTCTCATTGTTCAAATCTTACAAACATAACAATCCCCAATGGTGTTACAAGTATAGAGGGGAGTACGTTCTACGGTTGTTCAAGCCTTACAAGTATAGTAATCCCCGACAGCGTAACAAGTATAGGTAATAATGCATTCTCTCATTGTTCAAATCTTACAAACATAACAATCCCCAACAACGTTACTAGTATTGATTATAGTGGATTTGACGATACAGCTTATTATCGAAATGAAGCAAACTGGGAAAACAATGTGCTTTACATAGGAAAGCATTTATTTAAAGCGAAAGAATCATTATCGGGTTATTATAACATAAAAGCAGGGACATTTTCTATTTCAAATGATGCATTTGGTGGTTGTTCAAATCTTACAAGTTTAACAATCCCCGACAGTGTTACGAGCATAGGTCAATCTGCATTCTCTGATTGTTCAAGCCTTACAAGCATAACAATTCCTCAAAGCGTTACGAATATAGGTTGGAAAGCGTTTAAAGGTTGCACAAGCCTTAATTATGCTTTTTATAATGGCTATAAATCCAATCTTTCGATAGCAAGTGATAATGATCCTTTAATCAAAGTTTTAAAGTATGCTATAGATAACGAATCATTCAACAACGGCGAGTGGTTTTTTGATTACACCAACAAAGTTCTTAGAATTACAGGAAATGGAAATATGGAATTAGGTTATAATCAAACTGCTCCTTGGAGTATATATAGTTCAGAAATCAAATCAGTTGTTATTGAAAGCGGCATAACGAGTATAGCGGATTATGCTTTTACCTGCTGCACAAACCTTAGTAGTGTAACAATCCCGAATACCGTTACCAGCATAGGCGAAAGCGCTTTTGAGGGATGTACGGATTTAATTAACGTGATTATCCCTAATAATGTTTCATATATTGCAGAAAACGCTTTTTATAGGTGTAAAAGTATTCAGGCGATTAATCTTGAAAGTAACGTATTCATAGGCGATGGAGCTTTTACAGATTGTACATCATTAAAAAACGTATATATATCTTCAAGTGTAGACGCTATAGGGGATTACGCTTTCAGCAATTGCACTTCACTCGAAAGCATAACAATTCCTAAGTGTGATAGTCCATTAGGTCAGTATGCTTTTTCAGGGTGTACTAACTTATCTAAAATAGAAATCACTAATGGACTACCAGCTATTGGGGATTCAGCGTTTTATGGTTGTTCATCATTAACAAGTATATCTATACCAGATAGTGTCGAAAGCATCGGCAAAGAAGCGTTTGGCAATTGTAAAAAACTAAATTCCGTTACAATTGGTTCAGGTTGTAAGTCTATAGCTTCAAAGGCATTATGGGATTGCCCTAATCTTAAAAAATTAACGATAAAATATCCAAATTGTATTTTCAATGATAACCAATATACAATTTCATTAACTGCTGTTATTTGCGGATATAAAAATTCAACAGCTTATTCTTATGCGCGCTCATATATGCGTTCATTTGAGGATATAGAAACAGGGGTCAAATATGGATGGATAGATGGAAGTTTTGTGGAAATACCAATAGAAGATAATCATATAACTCCGACAAATATGTCTTGTGATGAAGTCGGTCATATAATAGAGCTTGTAAGTGAAAAAGCGGCGACCTACTTTACCAAAGGTTATAGTGGTAAAAAGGTTTGCACCGTCTGCCATAAGGTTATTTCAAAAGGTGAGGAAACTGCTATGTTGAAGCTAGGTGTACCGAAAGTTAAGATTACCGCGGGAAAGAAAAAGATTTCAGTCAAGTATACAAAGGTCAAGGACGCTACAGGCTTCCAAGTAAGGTATATTTTCAAGGGTAAAACCGTAAACAAAATATTTACTGCGAATAAATCTGTGACTAAGACTATAAAGAAGCTCAAGAAAGGCAAATATACAGTCAAAGTTCGTGCGCTGATTAAATCCAATGGCAAGACGGCGTATAGTAATTGGAATAAAACAAAACGAGTAAAAATTAAGAATAAATAATAATCAGGAATATGAAAGGAGAATCAGTATGAAAGAATTAAAAGTAATTAACAAGGCGTTAATAGATAAGTATATCGGGGTGTTTATACATAAGGAAAAAGTTAAGGATGAAACACTAGAAATGTTGTTTAGTGATTATAAAGATAATGGAGATGTAAGAAATGTTACGATAAAAACAATTGTATTAGATACCCTATACAATACTCGGATGAGAATCGTGGATCGTCCTTATGTCATACAGCATATTGTTGATAGTCACAAAACGATTGATGGTTTACTCGCTTCCGGAAAAAGAGAGTATGAATTATTTGATATTATTGCAAATATTCCTGTTAATGGCGTTAATAATCAATATGTATTTGCCTCAAAGTTCCTTAGCTTTAGCAATCAGAAATTGTACCCGATAATGGATAGCTTTTCATGTAGTTTTTTTAATCAGTACAGCGAAATTAATCCGACGGTTCCTAAAAATAACGGAGTTAAAGACTACAGAAGTTTTTGTACGGCTTTTGATATGTTTCATAAGTTGGTGAATGAATTAGCTCAACATGAGTATACAGCAAAAGAAATAGACATGTTCATTTGGCAGTACGCAAAGGACAATATGACAGATAAATCAAATGATTAGTTATTGCAGAGCAGCAATTTAATTGTTGCTCTGTTTTTTATCGTGCGAGTTAGTTAAAACTAACTATAGAATTTGACGAAAAAGGACGATTATTTATGCAAAAAGTTCAAAAATCCGCCTAAATCTACTTTACTTTTCGCTCTAAAAGTGATAAAATCTATCTGATATAATGTCTATATAATACATTATTGCGCAATTTTATGTATAGAAATATTTACATCGCTTATTTCTTAAGACAAGGACTTGGTTTTAGTCTTAGATTACTATAAAAATGTTTTTATTTCTATACAAAAAACAATTTTTATTGCCCGCTCAGTCGCGCTGTGCCGGCGTACGAGCGATGGCTGAAAAAGACGCACGCACACGTGCGCACGCTTTTTAAGGAGGACATTCAAATGGCAAGAAAAATGAAAACCATGGATGGTAATACCGCTGTCGCTCATGCTTCTTACGCGTTTACCGACGTTGCGGCTATCTATCCTATCACACCTTCTTCCGTTATGGCTGACGTTACCGATAACGAAGCAGCTAACGGCAGAACGAACCTTTTCGGACGTACTGTTCAGGTTACTGAGATGCAGTCCGAGGGCGGCGCCGCGGGCGCGGTTCACGGTTCTTTAGCGGCAGGCGCTCTCACTACTACTTATACAGCTTCACAGGGTCTGCTTCTTATGATTCCTAATATGTATAAAATCGCGGGTGAGTTACTCCCCGGAGTAATCCACGTATCCGCTCGCGCGCTCACTTCACACGCGCTTTCTATTTTCGGTGACCATTCCGATATTTACGCTTGTCGTCAGACAGGTTTCGCTATGCTCTGCTCCAACAACCCCCAGGAGTGTATGGATTTAACAGCAGTAGCGCATCTTGCATCAATCAAGGGCAGAGTTCCTTTCCTTCATTTCTTCGACGGTTTCAGAACTTCTCACGAAATTCAGAAAATCGAGACATGGGATTATAAGGATCTCGACGAGTTACTCGACCACGACGCTGTAGAGGCGTTCAGAAGAAGAAGCCTTAACCCTGAGCATCCTGTAACAAGAGGTACAGCTCAGAACGACGATATCTTCTTCCAGGCAAGAGAAGCTT
>CAMHQC010000020.1 GCA_946187325.1 uncultured Clostridia bacterium | reverse complement strand
TTATTGTCCCCCGGTTGAACCGGGGGTTTATTTCCGCGCCCTAAAGGACACCAATAAAACCGCGGTCGGATATTTTTATTATCCGACCGTTTTTTACTAAGTGCCGATAAAACCCTTGAAATCTATCGCATAAATATTTTAACTGTAACTACCGCCATAACCGCCGCGGTAAAGTCAGCCGCCAACGCCGCGAATAGCGTGTGGCGTATTTTTTTTATTCCAACGCTTCCGAAGTAAACGGCTATCGCGTAAAATGTCGTTTCCGTAGAACCCGCTAAAACCGACGCTGTTAATCCCGCGAAGCTGTCGGGACCGTAATCCTTATAAATTTCCGTCAAAAGCGCGGTAGCTCCTCCGCCCGAAATCGGACGTAAAAGTACCATAGGAACTATCTCTTTCGGAAAACCTAAGCTCTCGGCAAGCGGGCTTACCGCCGAGCATATGAGTTCCGTAGCGCCGCTGGCTTTCAGCATATTTACCGCTACTATTAGCCCGACTAAAGTCGGAGCTAAGGTGTAGAGAGTATAAAACCCCTCTTTAGCGCCGTATGTAAATGTATCGAAAATCGGAACTTTTTTAATCAGCCCGAATATAACCACCACCGCGATAAACGCGGGCATAAAAAGGTCAGCCATAACGCTCCTTTCCGTTTAAAATCTTCGCTATACTCAGCCCGACGGCGAGCGCGCAGATTGAGCTTATCCATACGCACGGCAAAATTGAAAACGGCTTGGCGCTTCCGTATGACTGTCTGAGCGTCCCGACCATCGTCGGCATAATCTGGAGCGAAGCTGTGTTCATCACCACAAAGATTATCATATCCCCCGTAGCTTTTTCGCTGTCGGGGTTTATTTTTTTCAGCTCCTTAACCGCGCTGATTCCGAACGGAGTAGCCGCGTTGCCCAGTCCGAGTAAATTCGCGCTCACATTCATACTTATGTATTTCATCGCCCTGCTGTCTTTATCGATGTTTTTAAACAGCAGTCTTAATACGGGCGAGAGTACAGCGCTTAACGCCTTAGTGAATCCGCCCTTGTCCGCAATCTCCATAATTCCCGACCAAAGCGCCAGCGCTCCCGCCATAGTTACGAGCAGATTTATACTTTCGCCCGCGCCGTTTATAACAGCTGTGGACAGAGCGTTTGCGTTGCCTGTAAATACAGCGCAAATCAGCGATATTATTATCATTCCCGCGAAAATATAATTCATCATATAAATCACCTACGTGACAATTATCGACATTAAATTGTAAAAGATTGACTTTTTTGACAAACTTTGGTAAATTGTTAATCGGAAGGAGAGATAGCGTGAAAGTTCACACTATCTTAAATTGATATTACCATTTACGCCTTATCCGCCCACGGTAACAGCGTAAGGTAAACATATATTTGTGGGCGGAAAGGCTATGGCAATTTTTATGGTTTATACCAGTTATAAAAAAATAGATGATGTGGGACGAGTTGTACTCCCAAAAGACGTAAGGGAAAAGCTCGGGCTTAGAATTAACGATATGCTCAAAATCGACGTAGAAAACGACAGGATTATACTGACCAAGGCTGTCAACTCGTGCGTTTTTTGCGGTAAAAGCGATAAGCTTAGGGAGTATATGGGTAAAACTGTCTGCGAAAGCTGTATAAATAAGTTAAATAATACTTGACAAACGGCTCTAAATAAGACATTATATTAGTATAAAACCCGAAATTGAGGTGTGAGTTATGTCTAGAATCGATAAGGAAAATTACTATCTCGATATTGCCGAAACAGTTTCCGAGAGAGGAACCTGTATTCGCAGAAACTACGGCGCTATTATCGTAAACAACGACCAGATTGTTTCTACAGGCTACGTAGGCGCTCCGAGAGGACGAAAGAATTGTATCGACCTCGGAACCTGTATTCGTGAAAAAATGAACGTTCAGCGAGGTACGCGTTACGAGCTCTGCCGAAGCGTACACGCCGAAGCCAACGCTATTATACACGCTCCGCGCGAGCAGATGATCGGCGCTACAATGTATCTCGTGGGTAAAGAATACGGTACGGGTAATTACGTTGAACACGCCAACTCCTGCGCGATGTGCAAACGTATGATAATTAACGCGGGTATAAAGCGCGTGGTAGTCAGGAATAATAAGAACAATTTTACCGCTATTTATGTTGAGGACTGGATTGTAGACGACGATTCGCTCACAGGTAAAGAGGGCTATTAATACAAAAGGACTGGGGGCGGTAATCCGCCCTGTTTCATTATGACGGATATTTTTTTTGTAAACACAGATAATTATTCTTTAAAAGAACTAAATATAAGTTCCTTACCCGACAGCAGAAGGATTAAAATCGACCGGCTTGTTCACGAGAGCGATAAGCTCGCCTCGGCTTGCGCGGGGCTTTTAATCGATAAATTTATCGGCAAAAACCTAAAACTCAACGAATACGGAAAGCCCTATTCCGACGAAAAATTTTTTAATATCTCCCACAGCGGAAATTATGTAATTATCGCGGTGAGCGATTTTGAGGTCGGCTGTGATGTAGAGATGAAAAGAGAGCTTGAGTACGAGCGTCTCGGCAAAATCGTATTCCACGAAAACGAGCGCAAGAAGCTTAGCGAAACCGACGATAAGGGTTCTTTGTTTTTTAAGCTTTGGACTTCCAAGGAAGCGTTTATAAAATGTCTCGGCGAGGGGTTTCATTTTAAAACCTCAGAGCTCGATTTAAGCCCGCTCCCCGATAAATTCGAGTACAAAGGACGAACTCTCTTTTTTAAAGAGTATATGCTAAAGGACGCCGAAATTATGCTATGCGGCGAGGACAAAAACCTACCCGATAATATAATTGAAGCCGAGCTCTGATATCAGGGTAAAACAATCGGGTAGAAAAGCTCGGATGTTTCCGGACTTTTCTACCCTCTTTTTCTTTTATTCAGCTTACTTTAGCTTTTTAGCTTACTTTAAGCCTTTCTCGTAACTTTCGATCATCTTTTTAACCATCTGACCGCCGACAGAACCTGCCTGACGAGATGTGAGGTCTCCGTTGTAGCCCTGCTTAAGGTTAACGCCTACTTCGTTAGCTGCTTCCATCTTGAAGCGCTCGAGAGCTTCCTTAGCCTCGGGAACAACAATGTTGCTCTTAGACATAGTTAACTTCTCCTTTTCTTTTCTTTGTTTTCTATTTTAAGCAACTTTACGTTGCTATAGTATTGTGTGTAGATATAAATTTTTTATTATAGCCAATTTTTGTATATTAATTTTGAGGATATATTTATGAACGAAAAAGCTTTTAACCTCGGTGTGCTGGTTGGAAGATTTCAGACCATACACTCGGGACACGAGATGATGATAGATACCGCGCTGAGTATATGCGGACAGGTCGGGATTTTTATAGGCTCGTCCCAGGAGAGCGGTACGGCTAAAAACCCTTTTTCCTATGAGCTTAGAAAAAGCCTGCTTGAAAAGCTCTACGGCGATAGGATAAAGGTATATCCGCTCGCGGATTTAGGCGTCGGTAACAACTCGACTTGGGGAGAGTATGTGCTGAAAAATATCAAGGACAAATTCGGCTCGTACCCCGATTTGCTCGTATCGGGCAAGGAAAGCCGCCGCGTGAGCTGGTTCGACGGTATCGAGGGCGCGAATGTAGCGGAGCTGTATATTCCTAAAAGCATCGACATTTCCGCAAGCTGTATGAGAGAGTTTTTTATAAACGACGATTTCGAGAGCTGGAAAAGTTATACCAATCCGATTTTATGGAGCGAGTTCGATAAGCTTAAAGAGATTGTGAAAGCCTCTAAGGATATTACCGAAACAGCGAGCCTGTAGTAAAAATATAAAAAACTTTCAAAATATTTTTTATAATTGCTTTTTGTAATTATTTTGTCATAATTTGGTGATATAGTATTGTCAATGTAGTTGCGCCACAAGATGTTGAGGGTTATTCGGGAGGCTGTTATGAAAAATAAATTCGGCAGGATATCTGTTTTTGCGGTTACGTTAGCGGTTGTTTTTTCGTTAGTATTTTCGGTTTCGGGAATATCGGCTTCGGCGGCTAAAACCGTTAAGTCTAAAAATAAACTTCCCGCCGCTACCGAAAAAATTAACGCTTTCGCTAAGTGTTATAAATTTGTTGCCCAAGGAAAAACCTCCTACGGCTACGACTGGACTTATAAAGTTAATACAAAGAACGTCAAGGTTACCTGTAAGTACGATTTTAAAACCAAAAATTATACGTTCAGGATTAAAGGCAAAAAATACGGTCTTACCAAGGTTACGCTTAAATATAAGAAGAATACAAATACCTGGGTAAGCGTTCCTATGAAGGTATTCGTTGACCCTAAGAATAATATTATGAGAACTAAAATTAAAAAGGTTTAATAGAAAAAGGAGAGCCTCGGCTCTCCTTTTATAATTGAGAATTGAAAATGGACAATTATTATTAATTGAGAATTGCGAATTGCGAATTGCGAATTACTCTACATCCTATCAATAAGATACGGTATAGCTCTCTCGAAGTCGACGCCGTACCAGTTAGCCTTATCGTCGTTCTTGGTAATTCTGATACACTCCGCGGTATAATCCGCCGCGACAGCGATACTCTCCTCAATGCTCTTGCCTCTTACGAGCAAGCCTGTGAATGTCGAGCTGAATATATCGCCTGTGCCGTGGAAAGCGGCGTCGATTTTCTCCTGATAATAGTTGTAATACTCCTTAGTTTCGCTGTCGTAGAGCATTACTCCGTATTTTCCGCCGAACTGAGCGCCTGTGAGTACAACCTTCTTAGCTCCCTGAGCGGCGAGCTTTTCCATTACTTCCTTGGCAAAAGCTTCGTCGTATTCCTCTCGGTAGGGAGTGTCGGTCATATAGCAAGCTTCCGTGATATTCGGGAGAACTATATCCGCTTCGGCGCAAAGTCTTGCCATCTCACGCGGAAAATTCTCGTCAAAAGCGGGGTAGAGCTTGCCGTTATCAGCCATCGCGGGATCTATAATAACGAGGTCTTTATCTCTTTTAAGCGAATTTATAAGCGTAATTACCTTGTCGATTTGCTTAGCCGAAGCCAGATAGCCTGTATAGAAAGCGTCGAAGGTTATACCCTCGTTTTTCCAATGTTCAGCTATCGGTAAAATCTGGTCGTCTAAATCCTTGCAGGTAAAGTTTTTAAACATTGTGTGAGTAGAGAGTACGGCTGTCGGAATAATAGCCGCCTCAACTCCTGTCGCGGAAATAATCGGCAACGCTACCGTGAGCGAGCATTTTCCCACGCAGGATATGTCCTGGATAGTAACAATTCTTTTCATAAGGTTTTCTCCTTTCGGGGTGATGATTAATACTGAGCATATAAAGTTTAATCCTTAATCTGTCTTTTTAAAATAGACAGTTTTCGTAAATTATTTAAGGACAGTTTAATCGTTTGTAATATCACCGAGTAAAATATCAACAAAAAATTAATTGAAATTGTTAAAATTTTATCACTTATTGCAATATAATTAAGTCTGTGATATAATTAATGTGAATAAGCAGCAAATAAAACGCTGAAGGAGGATACTATGGGATTATTCGGAAAATTATTTGAGAAAAAAATCTGCGACATCTGCGGAGGAGAAATCGGTATGCTCGGCAACCGCAAGCTCGAAGACGGCAATATGTGCAAAAATTGCGCTAAAAAGCTTTCGCCTTGGTTCAGCGACCGCCGCAGAAGCACTGTCGAAAGTATTAAAAAACAGCTCGAGTACAGAGAGGCTAATAAAGCCGAGGTCGCTAAGTTTAACCCGACGCTCACCTTCGGCACGGGAGTAAAGGTCTATCTCGACGAGGATAACCGAAAGTTTATAGTTACACGCGTCGGCGCTAATAAATTCGCCGAGGAAAATCCCGACGTTATCGACTACTCAGCCGTAACGGGAGTTGACCTCGATATCGAGGAAAATATGACCGAGGACGAGCGCACCGATGACGAGGGTAATTCGGTAAGCTACACCCCGCCGAGATATTTCTACAGCTACGATTTTAACGTTATAATCAGGGTTAACAGCCCGTATTTCGACGAGATTAAATTTAGGCTCAATTCGTCCGACGTAGAGGTCAATCCGTACAACTCGGTATCGGCGGATAGGAAGCCCTACCCCGAGTCTAACCGTGATTACTGTGAGTTCAAGAAGATGGGCGAGGATATTAAAAACGCCTTAACTCAGGCTCGACAGCAGGTACGTGATGAAGCTGCCGCCGCTAAAGTTCCCAGGCAGGCTGTAGTATGTCAGTGCTGCGGAGCTTCCACAATTCCCGACGACAACGGTCGTTGCGAGTTCTGCGGAGGAGCGGCTTTATAATAAAATATATAACCTTTTAATTACAAGGGGGTACATTATGAAAAAGTCAGTTTGTATAATTTTATCGGTTTTAATGCTTTTAAGCGTAATAGCGGTCGCGCCCGTGAGCGTTAACGCTTACACCAGCGGAGATTACGGCTACACCTTATCTTCCTCGGGCAACGCTACGATTTACGACTATTACGGAAGCAAGGGCAATATCACTATTCCCGCTAAGCTCGACGGACACAAGGTTACGGCTATCGCCGCGAGAGCCTTTACCGAGCACTATCTCAACAAGGTAGTTATCTCTAAGGGTATCAAGAAAATCGGAAACAGCGCCTTTGAGGCGTGCCATATGTCCTCGATTACGCTTCCGTCCACTATTACGACAATCGAGTTCGACGCTTTTAACGAGAACGATTTGGAAACAGTTACTCTGCCCGAAAAAGCCCTGAACTTAGGCGAGGGAATTTTTGATTACAATCTTAAATTAAAGAGCGTAACTCTGCCGTCCAAGCTCACTAAAATTCCCGCCAGATGCTTCGCGGGCTGTTGGAAATTAAAGACAATTAAATTCCCGAAAGCTCTAAAGTCTATCGGCAAAACAGCGTTCGCTAACTGTAGAAAACTCGAGACCGTAAAATTCCCGTCCAAGCTCACTAAGATTGGCGAGAACGCTTTCGACAGATGTGAAATCTTAAAGACGATTAAGTTTAACGAAGGTCTTAAAACTATCGGCAAGGAAGCGTTTGAGGATTGCTACGCTCTCGAAAAGGTAACTCTGCCGTACAGCCTTACCGAATTAGGCGAGGACGCTTTCTGTAACTGCACCGCTATGAAGTCCGTTACTATTCGTGACAAGGTTAAAAAAATCGGTTCCCACGCTTTCGGCTATTACAACGAAGTTATGGGCGACGATGAGCTTATGTACTTTGAGCTCGACAACTTTACCGTCAAGGCTTATAAGGGAAGCGAGGGCGCTAAGTACGCTTCGGATAACGGATTTACCTTAAAGACTATGAAGAAGCCGACTAAGGTTAAGCTCAACAAAAAGACCAAAACCTTAGCTAAGGGCAAGACCTTTAAGCTCAAGGCAACTCTTACACCCAAGACAGCCGTTACTCTGCTTACCTGGAAATCGAGCAATAAGAAAGTCGCGACAGTTACTCAGAAAGGTAAGGTCAAGGCTAAGAAAAAGGGCACCGCTGTTATCACCGTTAAAACGCATAACGGCAAGAAAGCTAAGTGTAAGATTAAGGTTAATTAAAATTTAATTAAGCTAAGTATATAGGGAATGCCGAAAGGTGTTCCCTTTTTGTTTAGAGCGGAATTACAACGACATTACTTGTACCCCTTATTAAAGGGGTCGAAATCTTCGATTTCGGGGGATTGAGTAGCCCTTTAGTGGAGGTCCTCTTTATGAATCTTCATATAGGGGATAGTTAATCCCTCGAAATTGGCTCACAAAGTTCGCAACAATTTCGGTCCCTTTAAAAAGGGACACAAGAGCGTACTCCAAACGTCAACTGCTGTTACAGATGGAAGTGTTTTTCTATAAACCTATATATTAGTTTTAAAAAAAATAAATTTTTTTACTATAAAATTTATAATGTATATATAGTTACTGTTCATCTGTTCAAATGTACTCTAAAGTCCGATATATACCGGCTTTTCTTATGAACAGATAAAAATTTTTAACTGTTCTTAACTGTTCTTAACCGTTCATTTTCAGTGTATCGTATAATCTTTTTTTGACAGGAAGATAATAAAACCGTCCGTATCCCGAATGGTCTTTAACAATCCTCTCGTCCTCATCTTTGAGCTTAGACAGAACCTTACCTATCTGAACGGCGCTCGCTCTCTGAATAAATACCGCGAGCTAAGTCGAAAAAACTTTTACGCGGTTTTTAAATGATTAAATACAACTACACCCTACATCCTAACTGTTGACTTAGGGCATTTACTGTGCTATACTAATTTGCGAACGAGTCGCAAATTGAGGTGGAAATATGCCTAAATATATGACAAAACAGCGAAAGCTTCTGACCGAATATCTCTCGCGCCATACCGACGAGAGCCTGTCGGCGAACCGAATCGCCGAGGCGCTGTGCGATAAAATCAGCAAAAGCGCGGTTTACCGCAACCTGTCCGATATGGAAGCTGAGGGTAAGCTCAGGCGTGTAGCGGCTGACGGCTCCAGAGAGGTTATTTATCAGTATGTTGACGAGGAAAAGTGTCACGACTGTCTGCATTTAAGCTGTAAAAAATGCGGAAAAACTTACCATATGAACTGTACCGTCGCCGAGAATATTATAAAGGATATCTCCGACAGCGAGTTCTTCGATATTGATAAGGAAAAAACCGTGCTGTACGGTATTTGTAAGGATTGTAAAGAATGAAAAGAATACTTTTAGTCTGTCTGAGCGCGCTGATACTCGTGACCGCGGTGTCGGGATGTTCCGCGAATTCCGGTAAAAGCGGTAAGCTCAATATAGTGACTACGATTTTTCCGATTTATGATTGGACTAAGGAAATAGCGGGCGATAAAGCCGACGTGAGTCCGCTCGTTGACGACGGAGTTGATATGCACAGCTTCCAGCCCTCTGCCGAGGATATTGTTAAAATTTCGAGCTGTGATGTGTTTATCTATATCGGCGGTGAATCCGACGGCTGGGTAGACGACGCTCTAAAGGAAAAGGTCAACAAGGATATGACCGTTATAAATCTGCTCGATGTGCTGGGCAATTCGGCTAAGGAAGAAAAGGCTGTCGAGGGTATGGAAAAAGAAAAGCCCGGGGACGAAGAAGAACCCGAGCTCGACGAGCATATATGGCTCTCGCTGAAAAACGCGAAGACTTTGTGCGGCTATATCGCCGAAAAGCTCGGCAGAATCGATTCCGCTAATAAAAAGACCTACGAGAAAAACGCCTCGGCGTATTCGAAAAAGCTCGATACTTTGGATAAAGCTTACGAAAAAGCGGTAAAAGCTTCCGATAAGAAAACCGTGGTTTTCGGCGACCGCTTTCCGTTTATGTACCTCGCGGAAGATTACGGACTAAGGTATTACGCGGCGTTTAAGGGTTGCTCCGCCGAGACCGAGGCGAGCTTTAACACGATAGCGTTCCTCGCCGATAAGGTGGATAAAAATAATCTAAAGGCGATTTTTAAGCTCGAAACCTCCGACGGCAAAATCGCCGAAACGGTTAAATCCAATACGAAATCCAAAAATCAGAAAATCTTAACCCTCAATTCAATGCAGTCGAAAACCGATCCTAGGTCGTCCTACGTTTCGGTTATGACGGAAAATTTAGAAGTCTTAAAACAGGGTTTATAATAGTATAGCGGGTGAGCTTCGGCTTGCCCGTTTTTTCTTTTAGGGCTAAGGGCTAAGGGCAAAGGTAGCGTTGCGACCGCCGCCTGCGGCGGATAAAGGGAGCAAAAGCGCTGCGCAAAATAAGGAGTATGGCGAGCGCGCTCTTAGCGCGAGACAGACGACTATATTTTGGGCTGGAAGCGAAGCCCGCCGCCTGCGGCGGATAAAGGGAGCAAAAGCGCTGTGATTAAGAAAGCTTTGCTTTCTTAAACTCATCGCTCGTTTCTGCGAAGCAGAAAACTGAGCGGAGAATATAGATATTTTATATATGATTTATCATATATAAAGGAGTATGGCGAGCGCGCTCTTAGCGCGAGACAGACGACTATATTTTGGGCTGGACATTACTTTAAATAATATCAAGGAAAATAGGATTTAGGGTGTAGGATGTAGAGTAATTCGCAATTCGCAATGCGCAATTCTCAATTCTCAATTCTCCATTCTCAATTCTCAATTGTTAAACAATCGTGACGAACGGTTTACAATTTTGTCAGATTAATTGACAGAAAAATCATATGGGAGTATAATTCACATTGGATAATTGCGTTTAATCGCACTCTCGGCCACGTGCATGGCTGTATTCGAATGTTTTTATTTGAAAAGAAAATATGCGGGATATGCACGCTCTCGCGGAAAGGAAATACGCTATATGAGAAAATTAAATCATTTAGCAAAGGGTACAAGCTTTTTCGTAAAATTCGGTTCTGTAGTTCTCTCGGGTTTAATCGCGGCGACTGTATTTACGAGCCTGACGCTTCCGAGCGAGCCTGTTAAGGCGGCTAAGGTTAAAACCGTTAAGACAAGCGCCTCGAGCGGCGCCAACTATACCGTAAATACTATCGGCAATACTCGCAGCGATATCTACTGGAACAACGCTACTTACTTCGATTACCTCAGCGATACCGAGCTTTCTAAGGGCTGGCTCAACGCCGACCAATCGGGTACGGGCTTTAAAGGCTCGTCTGACGACTGGTATCCGTTTAAGAGCTTAAACTCTACTATCAGCTCTATCGCGGAAAGTAACTCCGCTTGGTCTACGCCTTTGTATTTCGGTAACTACTGTAATACGGACGGTTCTTATAAAGCCAGCACTCACAACGGCGTTACGAGTATAGACGGCGTTACCAAGGATAATATCTTTAACTCCTTTATTACTCCGCAGGTTAAACGCTTCAATTACGCGGCTAATAACTCGAACGGACTGGGCGATCTGCACCGAAGTTATCCGAACCTTATGCAGAGCAGTCTTACTAATTCTAACCTTATGGCTACATCCACTCTGCCCGCGCCTTATTTTAACGCGTCGGCGCTTGGAAATAAGGTGAGAACTGTAGACAGCTTCTTCCCGTTCAGAACGACTAAGAGTAAGGGCGGTACGGGTAAAACTACCTACTACGAGTTTGACTCCACCGACGCTGCCGATAACGTCTACTTTACCTGGGCTTCTACGGGAGCTAGCGGTACTGACGATTTAGTTAAACCGACTAAGATAAACTACGGCGCGGGTGAAACCTACGGCGTGGAGGACGGACTTAAATACTTTATGCACCCCGACTCTATCTATGACGAGACGGGTACCGCTTATAAGAATAATAAGTACTACGGTATCTTCCCGTTTAATAACCGTAAGGGTAACGGCGACAGCAGAACTTCCGCCTATAACACTCGTTATATTTACGCGAGCAAGGGCGATACGGGCTGGAGCGATATTTACTGTTACTTCTTCGATGACAGCGGTAACGCTGTCGGAAACTCTTTCCCCGGAACTAAGATGGAAGCTTACTTCGAGGGCGGTGATAACCGTAGGATTAAGATTCCCGACGGAGCAACTAAGTTTATTCTCAGCAACGGCTCAAACGACGGCGGCTCTAACCAAACGAATGATATGTCAGACTTAAGCTGGGGCGCTTATTCGCTCGAGAACTCGACTAAGTACGTTTATCTCAGTAAGGATGATACGGGCTGGGGCGATACTTATTGTTACTTTTTCAATAATAGCGGACAAGCAGTCGGAGGTTCGTGGCCCGGTCAAAAGATGAGCACTTACGGCAACGGCAGTAATCTTAGAGTTGCTGCTCCCGCGGGCGCGACAAAGTGTGTGTTTAATAACAACGCCGGTAGTCAAACGGGTGACGTTACCTTAGAGGGTTCAAAATGCGCCTTCTGGCTCGAAAATAACCTAACCGTTCACCAGTGGGACGATAAACCCTCCGACGCGGGTATATCCTCCTCGTTCGCAAGCGTTAAGAATTGGGAAGTAAGACCCGATGACGCGGGTAAGGTTTCCGCGGGCAGTGAAGCGCTCGACTACGGCTTCGGTATCAGAATGGATATGAAGTTCAGAGTACCGAGCGGCGGTTACGACGACGATAATAAGCCTGTTGAGTTCAACTACTCGGGAGACGACGACCTTTGGGTTTATCTTACCGACAGAAACGGAAACTCTAAGCTTGTGCTCGACCTCGGCGGTAACCATAAAAAAGCCGAGGGTAAAATCAGCTTCGTTCCGAAATCGACCAACGGCTCGGTAGCGACCTGTACCTCAACGGCGACTAACGTTTACGGTAAAGGGAAAAATTATACGACTGACTTTACATTCGACTATTCCCAGACCTACACGATGTCCATTTTCTATATGGAGAGAGGTATGTTCGAGAGTAACTGTAAAATGTCTTTCTCGCTGACTCTCCCCGAGAACAATGTTCTCGTCGATAAAACCGTAGATACCGCCGATGTAAACAGCGGTTTAGCTTCTTCTTCAAGATTTAAGTCGCTTGTTTCAGACGAAAAGTTCGACTTTACGGCGTATCAGAACGATACCGCTAAAACGGATACAGAGTATTCGCTCAACGATTCGGTAAGCGGTATTACAGACGGTCTAAAGACCGACGCCTCAAGCGGTGTATTCGAGCTTAAGGATAAACAGTCCGCCGACTTCCCGAACAAGTTTACCTCGGGAGCGAACGTTTACGTTAAGGAGGCTTACGACTCCTCTAATAAGCTCAGCTACGATACCGCGTGGACTGTTAAGGATGTTGTAAATAACAACTCCGTTCTCGGTTCGACAAGCTCGCTTTCGGGCGCGGATAAACAGACCTACGCTATGAGGACTAAAAACTATCCGCTTATTGACTCTGCCGCGGGCGCTGATGTCGGCGACTACGCGGAGCTTCAGTACAGCTTTGAGAACTCGGTAAAAACCGCTCCGCTCTCCATTACTAAAACAGTAAAGGATTATAAGGGCAACGATATTACCTCGAGCTCGGAGCTTAAAAAAGATACCTTTACCGCTAAGGTCGAAATCGACCTAAAGGACGGCGGCGGCTTTAAGACCTATGACCTCGCCTATACAGATACCGACGGTAACTCGGGCAGCGGCTCAACCGTTACTCTGAAACACGGCAGAACCGTTACTATCGAGGGTATCCCGATCGGAGCTGATTACAAGGTAACCGAAATCGTACCCGATAAGTATACGAACGACAGTCCTGTCTATACAGGTACAGTTACCTCGACAGGTAATACCGTAAGCTTCGTTAATACCGAAAAAGGCCCCGACAGTACTACGGCTGTTATCAAGGCTAAGAAGTCCTTTAAGGACGATAAGGGTAATGACGTAAGCTTTACCGACGGTTCGTTTGAGTTCGAGCTTTACAGAGGTAATACGCTCGTTCAGACTAAGTCCGTAAGCGGTTCTACTAAGGAAGCGTCTTTCGACGCTATAACCTATACCGATGTAGGAACTCACTCCTATACGATTAAGGAAAAACAGCAGTCGGACAACGGTATGATTACTTACGATACTAAGTCGTACGATGTAACAGTTAATGTTACTAAGAGCGGAAGCAGTCTTTCCGCGGAGGTAAGCTACAGCGATACAACTTCCGAGTCCACACCGCCTACCTTTAACAACATAGTTAAGACAGGCTCGGTTGTAATTAACAAGAGCAACCAGGCGGGCGGAAAGCTTAAGGACGTAACGTTTACCGTTTATAAGGTAAGTAAGGCAACCGCCGACGCTAACTCGTCCTACGATACCGTAACCTCTACGGGTACCGCGGTGGACGATTACGTAACCGATACAAACGGTAAGGTCACTGTAAGCGGACTTCCTGTTTATAACAACAACAGTTATAATTCGGATAATCCCTCTTATCAGTACTACGCTCTGCTCGAAAAATCCACGGGCGATAGTAACTATCGTCTTAACCGTGTCGTAAACTACTTCTGTTTCGATAATTCTAATGATTTAACCAGAACCTACAGCTACTTAAACGGCCATATCAGAAACCCGAAAACCGCGGGCGGCGGAGTTTTAGCCGTAGTTAAGACAGGGTTGCTGTTTATCTGTTTATCGGGACTTAGTTTACTTATCTATTATGTAATTAAACGCCCAAGAAAAAAGAAACTCGCTCATTTAAGAGCTTAAAATAATTAAAAGGAGATTATGAAAAATGAAAATGACTAAAAAGATTTCAGCAGTTTTACTTGCTGTACTCTTTATCTTATCAATGATTCCGTTCGCTGTAAGCGCGGCGTCACATACTCTTACCATACAGCTTGAGTATCCCGACTATACATTAAACGTTTATCAGATTGCTACTGTAGCTGAAAACGGTACATACGCTATCACAAACGATAACGCTCCCGCGGATGTTAAAACTCAGGTGAGCGCCGCTGAGACAAGCACAGCCGCTCTCTTTAACGCTCTCGAGGCTGATAATGCTACAACATATCCCTTAAGCGGTACTATGACAACTACTTCCGACGTTTCCTCACAGACTAAGACCTTCACACTTGAGCAAGGTATTTACTATGTTAAGTTCACAGCTTTAAGCTCCAAAAACACTAAACGCGGCAACTTTATCGTAGTTATAGATAATAAGGACGAAACTGTCAATGTCAAAAATGACAACAAAGTAGCCGAGGGCGAAGCTTCCGTACACAAGAAGATTGTTGAGGACGGCAGCGAAATTACAAGCACAACTACAGGCACACTCGACACAGTTGAGTTCAAGCTTTCCGCTACAAGAACAGGTTCCGCTACAAACAAGCTTTCCGAGTATGAAATCCGCGACGTAATGGACAGCGGTCTTTCCGCGAGCGACGTTACTATCACAAGCGTTGAGTACGAGGACGGTACTAAGATTACAGATTACACAAAGAAAACCGCTTTCACAGATACTAACAAAGACGGCGAAAACGTTAACTACACATTCGCTGTAGCTATCGGTTCCGATACTCTTAACGGCGCCGCTTTCTATACTCACTCAAACATCATCGTTAAGTATACAACAAAGCTTTCCGCGAGCGCTGTTCAGAAAACTAAGTACTACAACCACGACGACCTCTATTTCAAGAATAAATCCGACCAGGTTTCTAAGGAGAGCGGTGACACAGTAGACGTTGTAACTTATAAGCCCCAGCTTAAGAAATATATAGCGGGCGGTACAACTCCTCTCGCTGACGCTAAGTTCAAGCTCTATAAGAGCGACAAGGAAACTGTTATCGGTTACGGTAAATCCGACGCCGACGGTAACGTTGAGTTCTATAAGGAAGATACTCTCACAAACAAGCTCTACGTTAAGAAGGGCACTTACTGGGCTAAGGAGTACGAAGCTCCCTCGGGCTACAATCTCAACAACTCTTGGGTACAGCTTTCCGAGGACAGCACAAACTACCTCTACAACGGTACAGTTCTCAACACTCCCGTTAAGCTTCCTAAGACAGGTGACGTTGGTACAATGGCTATCACACTCACAGGTATCGGACTTATCCTCGCTTCAGGCGTAATGTTCATCGTTTTAAGAAAAAGAACATCTAAATAATATTTAGAGTCAGATTTCGGCGGTCGGCTTTATGCCGGCTGCCGAAAAGTATAAAGGCTGAAAAATAGAAACTAAATTAGCTTTTATTTTTCAACTTTTATAAAGGATATTTATATGAAAAAACGACTTCCGCTTATATTTATAATACTCGTGTTTATAGTCGGAGTAGGGCTTTTGTCCTATCCGCTAGTGAGCTCTGTGATTAATAATATCGACGCGAGAAACTCTGCCGAGAATTATTTGGTGGAGAGTAAAACTATGCCCGATAAAAAGATTGAGTCGCTTTTAAAGGGCGCGAGAAAATATAATATGAGCCTTACCGATAACGTAATTCTGACCGACCCGTTCGACGAAAAGGCTTACGCTAAAATCGGCGCTAATTATAATAAGGTGCTCAATCACCGTAAGGACGGCGTAATCTGCTACGTCGATATTCCGAAAATCGACGTTTATCTTCCCGTATTTCACGGAACCGAAAAATCTACCCTCTCAAAAGGCGCGGGACATCTCGAGAATACTTCTTTCCCAATCGGCGGTAAAAGTACCCACAGCGTTATCTCGGCTCACTCGGCTTACCCTGGGGAAACGTTTTTCGACTATCTTCCCGATTTAAAGAAGGGCGACGTTTTCTATATCCACGTTTTAGACCGCACCCTTAAATACGAGGTTGACCGGATTAAAGTCGTGCTCCCGAGCGTAGTTAAGGATATGTATATCGAAAAGGGCAAGGACTATGTTACGCTTTTGACCTGTACGCCCTATACGATTAATACCCACAGGCTCTTAGTCCGCGGAAAGCGGGTTCCTTACTCTAAGAACGAGCCGAAGAATTCCGTAAGCTCCACGAGCGCCGTGAATATCTTTGAGGACGGAATATTCTTCTTCGGATATAAGCTCACCGTTCCCGTTATGGCGGGGATTATCGGCGGATTTTTGCTGGCGGTAATTCTTATCGTTGTGTTCGTAGTAAAACGCGGCGGAAAAAAGGGGGGAGAGGTATGAATAAAATTCTCAAAAGAATCCTTATAATCTTCGCCTCTCTGCTTCTTATAACGGGAATAGCGCTTGTATTATATCAGCCTGTTTCGGTTGAACTCGGAAAAATGGAAGCTAAAAGTATAATCGAGGAGTTCGACAAAACTTATAAAGCGGTAAATAATAAGAAAAAGAGTAAGCCTAAGCCGAACGGCTCAGCTTCTTCGGCTATGAACGTAGACGTTAAGGCGCTGAAAAAGGCTTCGGTAAAATACAACAAAAGTCTGCTCGATAACCAGGGTACCGTTGATACCAGCGACTACACCAAGGCGGCGCTTAATCTCGGTAAATACGGCGTTACAAACGGAGTGTTCGGTTATATTTCCGCGCCCGCTATAAATATGTCGCTTCCGATTTACCTCGGCGCTAATAACAGCCTTATGAGTATCGGCGCGGCGCATATGTGCAATACCTCTTTGCCCGTTAATATGGACGATACTAACTGTTGTATCGCGGGACATACGGGCTACAGAGGACGGGTTTTCTTCGATAATCTGCGCCAAATGAGCGTCGGCGACGAGATAAAGGTTAAGAATTACTGGCAAACGGTAAAGTATACCGTAATTGATACGAAGATTATTACAGACAAACAGTCCGAGGATTTTTATATCAAAAAGGGTAAGAAGCTGCTGACGCTTATGACCTGTGTTTCCAACAATAAGGGCGGGTTTGACAGGTTCCTTGTAATATGTGAAAATAAACATTGAGGTGATTAAATGAAAAGATTTATATCTATTGTACTGACAGTTATTATCGCGGCGTCTGTTTTCAGCGCGGCAATTCCGGCGGGCGCCGTTTCGGACGATTACTACGAGAACGGCTTTTATTTTAAGCTCGGCGAAGATAATAATGCGACTGTAACGGGTACTGACTTAGACGACGTTTTCCTGTATATCCCCGGCGACCTCGAAAACGGTTATCAGGTTACCGCTATCGGTGACGGAGCGTTTAAGGGTAATCTTAAAATGGAGTCCGTTAGCTGTGAGTCTGACCTCGAGAGCATAGGCGAATACGCCTTTGAGGACTGTTCCCATTTGGCTAAAGCTTCATTCGGCGGACAGGTCGGCTCTATAGGCAAGGGCGCGTTCTCGATGTGCTCCTCTTTAAACGAGGTTAATCTAAGTAAGAACGTCAGCTCAATCGGCGACGGCGCGTTCTTCTTCGACGAAAAACTTACCGCGTTCGGATTCCCGAAAAATCTCGAGAGCGTCGGTGAATACGCGTTCGCCTTTTCGGGCGTTACGAACGTTATTATGAATAACAAGATTAAAACTATCCCCGAAAGGCTGTTTTACGGCTGTAAAAACTTGCGCAATATCGCGCTTCCAAAATACCTCGAAACTGTCGGCGACTATGCTTTTACAAAATGCGAAGCCCTCGATATCGACTCTTTCCCGAGTACGCTTAACCGAATCGGAAAATACGCGTTCAGTAAGTGCGGTTTTTCTTCGATAGACTATAACGGCGCTATAATAGGCGAGGGAGCTTTCTCGAAAAATAACGATACAATCGAAGAATTGAGATTCTCCGATAACCTTAAAAAAGTCGGCAGGCTCGCGTTCTCGGAAACGAGAGTAACTAACGTTGAGCTTCCCGATAATGTAACCCTCGAGAACGGAGCGTTCGCCGCTGTCTCGACCGATAAATATTCTTTAAAAGAAACAAACTCAAAATATATCTGCGACGACGGAGTTGTTTATACTAAAGATAAGAAAACGCTCGTGTATTACCCTCAGGATAAGGGTTCGGCCGACGCTTCTGATGACGAAGCCGGCTATACTTACACTATCGCGAATAAAACCGAAGCTGTCGCGCCCTACGCTTTTTACGGCTCGAATTATGTTTCCGAGGTTAAAATGCCCGATTCCCTAAAGACAATCGGCGATTACGCTTTTTATCAGTCGAGCTTGAAAACCATTACCGTTCCCGATTCGGTAAAGAAGCTGGGCGAATACTCTTTCGCTAATAATTCAGGGATTAAAAGTATTGACCTCGGCTCTGTCGAGGAAATCGGCGATATGGCTTTCTTAGCCTGCGCCGAAGAACCTGTTACGGTTAAAATCCCCGATACACTTAAAGCCTTTACCCCCGACGCGTTTATCAGCTCGGGCATTAAGTTCGACGCTGACGAAGCTTATAAGGCGGTAGACGGAGTTCTCTATTCCGCCGACGGAAAAACGCTTCTCTGCTATCCTAAATCCGACGATACCGAGTTTAAAATCCCCGACGGCGTTGAGAAAATCGCTCCGAGAGCTTTCGCGCTCAACAATACGGCGCTTGAGTTATCTATCCCCGAGAGCCTAAAAACTATCGGCAAAGAAGCTTTAGAATACTTTATCAGCTACGAAGAAGAATACGAGGATTTAAAGTTTAAGGACGGAATGCATCTTATCGGCAACGTAAGCGCTGAGGTAAAGGACTACGCTTCCAAGCACAATATCGGCGTGTTTACCGAAAAGCCGTCTCAGAATATCGAATCCGTAACATTAAAGGGCAAAGAAACCGCGGACTTTACTATAAAGGGCGCGGATAAATCCGACGTAGTTTATACGTCCAATAACGACAGAATCGCTTCGGTTTCCGAAAGCGGTAAAATTACAGGACTTAAAAAGGGTACTACTTATGTAACCGCGGCGGTAGGGACCTCTTACTTTAAAGTTAAGGTTAACGTAACTTCCGACAGCGGCGTTAAATACATCGGCTTTGACGACAGCGGCTATTACAGAATTACCCCGAAAACCTACGACCAATGGCGTAAAAATTACCTGAAAAACAATCAGTATATCGTCGATAATTATAACGAAGCTTCCGACGAGACCGCTATGGGCGCTTATCAGAGCGAAGATTATTTTATGGCGATGGACGGCGTAACCTACGACAAAAGCAACTTCTACCAAAAGGCTCTCGTCGATTACGGTAAAGATTTCGAGCCGATGATTTCTATGCTCAATCACGCCTGTAATACAGAGCTCGCCCGCCATAAAAACTCCGACAGCTTAGTTCTCTATAGCGGAGCCGAGCCTTACGCTTCGAGATTAATCGCGGGCGAAAATAATACGATTAAAAGCCTTAGAGAAAAGGTCGGCACAACTTTTAAACATCCCGAATACGTCAGCACTTCTCTGTCCCCGAATGTCGCTAATGATTTCTACAGCAAGGGCGAGGGCGTTATGTATATTATCTACGCCGAAAAATCAGCTCTCGATAAAATCCCCGCGGGCTTAATCGCGGCTATGCACTCCGATTTCGAGTATGAACTGCTCTTTGCCCCGAGCAGTGAGTTCGAGGTTGTTGACGCGGGCGTGCGTTGGTTCGAGAACAGCGAATGGAAAAAATCCGACGACGAACCCGTGAGCAACTACCAGCGTTACGTAAAGCTCAGGCTTCTCGGCGGAAAGGATACTCCCGACAAGCGCCCGACTCCGAGTATAAGCCTTACTAAAGCGCCTAAGAATATGTATCTTAAACAGACCGCTGATCTAAAATACAGCTTTAAGAATACCTACGACCACAGCGCAACCTTTACGAGCAGTAATACTAAGGCAGCTAAAATCAGCAAGAACGGTAAGATAACCGCCTTGAAAAAGGGAACGACTACTATCACCGTTTCCAATTCCGAGACGAAAACTTCGTTTAAGCTCACGGTTAAAAAGCCCTCGCTGAATATTACCAAGCGTACTGTAAAGAAGGGCAATACCTTTAAGCTGAAGGTAAAAGGCGGAGTAGGCAAGGCTAAGTTTAAATCGAAATCTAAAAAGACAGCGTCCGTTTCTAAAAAAGGCGTTGTAAAGGCTAAGAAAAAGGGAAGTACTACTATTACCGTAAAGACTAACGGAATTACCTTAAAGTGTAAGGTAAAGGTTAAATAAAACTTAGATAAGAAAAGCGCGGAGGTATTTAGCTTCCGCGTTTTTTAATGAGTGATTGTCACACAAAAAAGTTGCTTTTAGTATTGTTTTTAATACGCAAAGTATGGTAAAATAATTATTTGTATGATGTAATAATTATTGGGAGGAACTTATGTATAAAATAAAAGGTAAGATTGACTCGAACAACGCACTTGAGTTCGAGAAAGAGATTATGGCGGTAAAGCCTAACGAGATTGACGCGTCCGAACTTGAGTATATCTCCAGCGCGGGACTTCGTGTGCTTTTAAAGCTTACGAAGTCTGTCGGCGAGGTTAGTATATTAAATGTCACAAACCCTGTCTATGAGATTTTTGAGGTTACGGGATTTACTTCTATCCTAAATGTAAAAAAGGCTCTGCGTGAGATTTCCGTCGAGGGCTGCGAGAAGATAGGCGAGGGCGGAAACGGCGCCGTTTATAGGCTCGACGAGGACACTATAGTTAAGGTCTATAAGTCTAAGGTCGGTTTGGAAGAAATCGACCGCGAGCGTAGTTACGCCCGCACAGCGTTTATGAACGGTATTCCGTCCGTTATCGCTTACGATATGGTTAAGGTCGGCGATTGTTACGGCGTAGTGTTCGAAATGCTTAAATCGGATACTTTAGGACACGCTATGAGGGATAATCCCGAAAAGCTCGAGGAATATACCGACAGCTTTGTCGAGCTCGCTAAAACTCTCCACACGACCGAAATGCCCGATGGCAGTATCGACCGTGTTCAGACTGTATATCATCATCTTGTTGATAACCTCGGCGAGTGGTGTTCCGACGAGGAGATTGCGCTTTTACACGGTATCGTGGACGAAATTCCCGAAGCGAATACTGTTATCCACGGCGATTTTCACCCCGGTAATGTTATGATTCATGACGGCGAGCTGGTATTGATTGATATGCCCGGTATCTCGATGGGACCGCCTGTGTGCGACCTTGTAGCCGCTTACCGAGATATGATTTCAGCTCCGCAGGGCAAGGAGAAAGGCGCTATCGAGTACAGCGTAGGTATGTCCCCTGATTTAATCTTCAAGGTTGGAAATATGTTCTTTATGAAATACACGGGTATTTCCGACCCCGAACAGCTTAAAGAGTATTTTCAGAAACTCGGACTTTTATTCGCGTTTAATGTTGTATTGACCTGTGGTACAGGTTCGCCCAGAGCGACAGCTCTCGCGCCTATGATTATGGATAAGCTTCTCAGAGGAGTTGTAATACCTAACGAACAGACTGTAAAATATCTGTTTAAAACTATGTAAGAGATTAAATTCTGATAACGGAAAGGCGGGTGGATATGAATAGACTTCAGGCAAATATTTGTCTAATTTGTGTAACGCTTTGTTGGTCGACCGAGGTCGTAATCTTCTCGTGTATTCCCGATAATGTGTTGCCCTTTGCGACAACCTTTATCTGTAACGCGATTGCTTCGGTTGTTTTACTCGCCTGCTTTTTTAAGCGTATTAAAAATGAAATAAGTAAATCGGGCAAGAAGATTATACTGCGATGTATGCTTTTAGGCGCTCTTAACTGTTGTTATAACGTACTGTATCTTTACGGGCTTAATTTCTTCGATGTTTCTACGGGAGCTTTTACCTTTTCTATGACGGTGGTTGTACTGCCTGTAGTCCTGATTACTATGCGGAAATTTGTCGGCGCGAAAACCTGGGTATCGGTTGTGCTGGTGCTGGCGGGAATATCCTGCGCGCTGGGCGGTAATATAAAGAGTATCCATCCCGTAGGGCTGCTGTTGATGTTCTCGGGCTGTATAGTCCGAGCTGTATTTATCGTTAAGCTCAACGACTTTGCTAAGGAACACGATTCAATCCCGCTGTCCGCTTTTGTTTCCGTATTCGTAGCGGTTTTCAGCTTTATAATTTGGTTTGTACTGCAACCCGAGACCTTTTCGGCGATTCCGTGGTCGAGTACAATAGTAGCGAGCCTTTTTATACACGCTTATTTCATTATAGCGTTTGCCCAAACGCTCAATATCTTCGCCCAAAAACGCGCTACGGCGGCTGAGGCGACTATTATCTATACGCTCGAAATTGTATTCTCTCTGATATGGGGAGCCGTATTGCCCGAAACTTTAATCGACCGCGCGATTCCTACTCCGTTCCAGATAGCGGGCGCGTTGCTGATAGTATTGGGAAGTATTGTCGAGATAGTTGAGTTTAAAGGAAAAAGGGGGATAAAGAATGCTAAAAAATCTTAATCTTCCAAATCCCGTAAGGCTGTGCCTTTTAACAGCGGTTCTTGTAATGGTATATCTCATTATCGCTATTCCTTTTAAGGTTATGAACGTAATCCCCGGCTTTACGGATATCCGCCCTGTTATGCTTTTTAAGCCTGTTTACGGAGTGTTTTTCGGAATACCGGGCTGTTTAGCGTTCACGATAGGTAATCTTATCGGCGATATTATGAGCGGCAGCTTGAGGTGGACTTCTGTCTCGGGATTCGCGGCGAACTTTTTAGGGCCGTATGTGTTCTATGTTTTTTGGAAAAGGATTTCAAAAACTCCTTTCTCGCTGAGAACCTTTAAAAGAATTCTCATTCAGATTGCGGTAATTATAGTTTCCTCGGTTATCGAGGTAGTTATTATCGCCCCCTCGGTAAAGTTGATTTACCCCGAGGTTGACTTTATACTGCTCTCGGTGACGATTTTCCTGAACGGAACGTTGTTCCCGCTCGCGCTGGGAATACCGCTAATGATTCTTATGCAGGAGGAGCTCGGCTTTAAACCGTACAAAAAGCTTAACAGCGAAGTTTATGAGTAATTATACCTATATTTTGAAATGCGCGGATAATACGCTTTACTGCGGTTGGACGAACAATCTCGAAAAACGTCTTTCGGCGCATAACAGCGGTACGGCGTCGAAGTACACCGGAACACGCCGTCCCGTAGAGTTGATTTATTTCGAGGAATTTGAAACTAAAAAGGAAGCTATGAGCCGTGAGTATCATATTAAAAGAATGACGCGTTCTCAAAAGCCGGGGCTTATAGCAGGTAAAAACAGCGAATAAAAATCCCGAGGAACAGAAATGTTCACTCGGGATTTTGTATTAAATATTGTTTTATGACGACGCTCTCTGTTGAACCGAGCGGTCAATTCTTCTGTATATGGGCTTTAAGGTCAGTCCCTGGATTACTGTCGTGAAGAATACTACCGTGTAAGTTCCGCCGAGAATAATGTAGTAGATTTCGCTCGGAACCATTTCTTTAGCGCTCATAGCAAGGGCTACGGACAATCCTCCTCGAAGTCCGCCCCAGGTAAAGAGCGTTATAAAATTAAATTTGCTGAATCCGTCCGGGATTTTGCCGATAACTATCGAGGACAGCGACAGGCTTCCCACTCTCGCGATAAGATTTGCCAAAATCGCGACAGCCGCCAGCAGTATAACATCCTCCATCTGTAAAACGCGGACGAACGATAATCCGAGCATTACGTACAGGAATGAGTTAAACAGCGAGTCCAAAGTTTCCCAGAATTCGTCGAAGGTTTCGGCGTCTTTCTTATCCTCGGGCGAAAAGCGTTCGCGAAGCGCGGCAAACATAATACCGCATATAACCGAAGCGATAGCGCCTGAAAAATGGAACTGTTCGCAAAGCATATACGACAGCGAAACAGCTAAAAGGCTTATAAAGAAACGCAGAGTCTTGTTCTTTGAGAATTTGAACAATAGGAAACATACCGCCGTTACTACCACGCCTACCAAGAGCGCGCCGAGAACTTCTTTAAGCATAACCCCGAAGAAATCGTTTGACGACGAAGCTGTAACCATACCTGAGAAGAATACAAACAGCGCTACGCCTACACCGTCGTTAAAGAGCGACTCGCCCTGTATCAAGAATGATATTTTTTTAGGTAAGCCGAATTTGCTGAGAATACCTGTAGCGGCGATAGGGTCGGTCGGAGCGATAATACTTCCGAACATAAGACATACGGGAAGCGAAAGTCCCGCGCCCAAAAGCATTGAAGCGCCGTAAATCAACAGTCCGTAAAAAACTGTTCCGAGCAGTGTACACACAAAGGCGAGTACCGTAATCTGACGCGCCTGTTCCTTGAAATCCGAAAGCTTCATACGGAACGATCCCGCGAACAGCATAAAGCACAACACACCTTCCATAAGGAAGTGTTCTACATCAAAAACCTGAAGCTGTTCAAGCTTTTCGTTGCCGCTGAATATCGTACTCGCGAGAAGAATCAGTACTCCGGCTACAGTCGCGAAAAGCATTAGCGCGATTTCAGTCGGCATCTTGGTAACCTTTTCGTTAAAAAAGCTCAAAACGCATACAAAAGCGATAATCGCTACAAAAATATAAATACCCATTTACATCCCTGCCTCATTATAAAAATTATATTTCAATTGTAACACAGCTCACGGAAAAAATCCATAAAACCAACGCAAAAAAATAAAATATTGTGTATATATTTTTATGAAAAATAAAATATTGTGTATATATTTTTATGATAAATAAAGTTTTTTGCCGCTTCCTTTTTGTCCCAAACACGCATAAACACTAAGTTTGTTAAATAATTAGCAAAAAATAGCACAATAAGAGCCCCGTTTTTTTTTGGTTTGTTTGTGCAGCTTTCACTGTGATTTAACTTCACACGTATAATAGTGAACAAATGCAACAGGTGAAAAAAGACCTCGAATTGTTGAAACATACGAAATTCACTCAAAACTATTACTATTATACAAAAATTTATTTCACTCTTTGTGCATAAATGATAAAATATATTAAATTAAGGTTACTGTATTCGCATAGTTCTAATCGGGATATGTGAATCTTACATGCTTGATGGTGACGCGCTTTCCCGAAAGCGAGATCATAAAAGGAGATGGGAAATATGTTGGTACGAATCAGAAAGAACCTATTGTTACTGTTGACAATGTTGTTTTTGCTCACCGGCGCGGTGGTAACTTCGGTGATTGTGTACGCCGACAGCTACTATACGGTACGTATTAACTATTATTTTAAAGACGGTACGCCCGCGCACGATCCCTATATCGCGACCTATATGGCGTCTGATGATCCATTGAACCTCGAGGTCAAAAACCCGAGTATTACAGGTTACGATCCGATGACAGCTACGGACAAGACAGGTCTTTCCGCCGAAACCTCGACTATAAGTCTCGAGCATATTGACCACAATGTTGAATTGAATGTCTATTACATAGCAGGTCTTTCGACCTACCGTGTTATGTATTATAAGCAGAATATTTACGATGACCTCTATACCCGTGATAATAGTATCTCGTCCGAGTATACTAATCGCCGCGGTAAAACAGGAACTAATCCTACCGTGTTGGAGACTGAGACGCTTCCGGGTTACGAGGGCTTTACAAACCTTTTCCACGAGCCCGATTCTATCGCCGCGGACGGTTCTACGGTTTTCCGTGTTTATTATGACCGCAACTATTACCATATTTTATTTGATCTCGGCGACGGCGGCTACGGCGTTGAGCCTGTCTACGCGAAATACCAGAGCGTTTACCATATTTCCGAGCCGAAGCGTAAAGGTTACACCTTCCTCGGCTGGGCGCGCACCGATAAGGATTCATCCCAAAGTAATGATTGGCATTATATCGACTCAAGCGGCGACGTGATTACCGAGGAGCAGGCGTTGGCAAAACCTGTATCGCTCAACGGTGACCAGACCGTTCCCGCGGAGAATACTTACTATAAGGCGCTGTGGGAAAAGGGTACTACAAGCTACAGCGTAGTTTACTGGATACAGAACCCCGATGGCAAATCTATTACAGAGGATGAGATCAACGCGACAGCAAACATGGCTCAGGCTCGAACCCTGATTGCCCAAAACTATAGCGTTGTTGTTGCGCGAGATATCAATAATGTCCAGTCCGGTACGATGGTAAATCTTAATACGATTATACAGAACGCCCGTGGTCAAGATATGGAGCTATATGATTTGTTCGCCTATGACCTGTCAAATACGACGAACTTCCCGATGAGTGACGCGATGCGCGCGGAGTTGGTAGATAAAGAGAAGTATTACGAGTTTAACTCCTACCTTTCCAACCTGCAATTCAACGGTCCGCATGAGGAAGATCCGCATAAAACGCATATTGAGGTTATGGGTGACGGAACCACGCGTATTAACGTCTATTATAACCGCAAGGACTTTACTTTGAAGTTCTATTACGCGCGTCAAAAGCTGAACAACGGGGTAGCGAACGGCGCGATTGACCTGACTAATCAAACGAAAAAATTTTCCAATGACGATTATTATAATAAAACAAACAAAACCTACTTAGATGCGCTTTCTTCGGGAACTTGGCAGAGCGATATTGCCGATTCCCTCCCGCAGATCAAAAGTGATCTTCTGGTTGAGAACGGCGGACCTCTAACGCCGGGATACAATGATTTCAACGGCTACCGCTATTATTATTATCAAATCTCCGCCAAGTACAACGCACCTCTTACGGATAAATGGCGTATCGACGCGATTACACCCGTCCACAAAAAAGGCTATGCAGATGAACAGATCTGTTACCCCGGTAGCTGGGCGGTAGAAAACGGAACATATTTCTATAACAGCCATAAGTCCGTCAATAACTTCACTGTCAAGGGTGTTTATGAAAGACTCGGCGACGAGCTGATGTTCAGCACTGATAAGGTAACGAATTATCAGGAGTTGCATTATCTGCTCTCTTGGACAAATACTGATCCCTCCGGTGGCTGGAACTGCGGTATTTCAAATGTTCTACACTTTACGTATGAGAACTACGTTGAGTTACTGCCGCGCGAGGTTGATGTAATGACCCATGACGGCAATGATGACGGAAATCCCGATGGCGTTAATGGTCTGATTAACGAAGGACTATACGTGAATGTATATGAACTGAGAAACAACACGTTCACATGGATCGATCATAATCAGCCCTTTGTCTATCATGACGACGCCGTCTATTACGGGCTCAAAAAGGATTATGTCATCGAAACGACCGACTCAGGCTCTCATTATCCAATCAATGATTACAATAAAAAAACAGCTTCTGTCCGCTCCGACCAAGTCCCGACGGAATTAACGGGATATAAGCTGATCAACGCTGATAATAAGAATAGTAACGGTCAGATCATCCTTGACAGCACCAACACCATAGTCGACTGGTCTGACGATACGAGCAGCTACCGTCATGCGCTCGTTAAGTTCTTCTACAACCGACGGGAGTATTCGCTAAAATGGCGAAACGGTAACAGGCTGGAAGAAGACCGTATCCGCTCAGTCAAGTACGGCGCACCGCTGAACTCTTATTACAGGAACGCCGAGGACGGACACGAGGCGGGCGAATACCGCTATTGGTACAATGGTAGTCCCGTTTACTTTAATGCGGATTTGCGCGATTACTACAATTTTGAAGGCTGGTACTATACTCCTTATTACTACCGCTTGGTGAATAAAGATACCGCGACTATGCCCGCTGACGACTTGACATTCTACGCCAAGTGGGTACCTAAGACTATTAAAGTCAGCTTCTACCCGACATATAACGATTACTACGAGAACAAAAACCGAATCGGCGAAATTACGGTAGACTACGGCGACTATGTTCCGCACGAGTTGATTCCCGCTAACGAAGAAGGCGATGACCGTCCGAAGCTTAATCCGCCAGCGACAGGCGCGATGTTCGCGGGATGGTATTATCTCCGCGATAATATTCCCGTGCGCTTTGAGCCCGAGAACCTGCCTGTTACGGCGCTGAACCGAGAGTCAAGCGGAGAAAACGCGACGTTCCACCTCTATGCCGAGTGGGTAACAAAGGAAGTCGGCAAGTACAAGGTTAAGTATGTCGAGAAAAATAACACCGAGAACGAGGTAGCCGATCCGACCACAGGACGCGCGTTTGTCTGGAAGACCCGTACCTTTAACGCGAAGGGCGGCTCTCAGCTAAACGATGCTCACGCTTGGCAGGAGGACGGAATCAACTGGTGACCTGTCGTTAATTCACATTCGCTTGTAATTAAAGCGAATGACCACACGAAATCCGATTATTCTCCTAACGAATACACCTTTGAATATATACAAAAGACAGGAGTTTGGTATCGCGTACAGTATCTTGACGCTACAACTCACGCTCCCCTCGCCGATCCGATCAAAGCCTATACAACCAACGCCTCGGTAAAGGCGGATTCGCTATTTATCCCTGACTATGTCGCGGAGGATATGTCAAAAACGCTTGTGCTTTCCGCGTCGGAAAAGACAGGCGACGCGGCTAAAGAGGAGGAGCTTGAAAACAACGTTATCAACTTCTACTATAACAAAAACGACAACGCTTATCTCTACGAGGTTGAGTACTATGGACAGAATTTGGGCGATGATAACTACGAGCTTATCCAGTCCGAGAACATAGAAGTGCCTATTGCCGACGACCCCGAAACCAAGGAGGTTGAGTCTACGACTGTAGCTCTCAGCGATATATATAACCGTCATTACGCTCAGATTTTCGCTGTAAACGGTTTTACCCGCGTAGCGGGAGCGACTAAGCAGGTTGTCACCAACTCCGACGGTACATCTGTAACGACCGATCTCTCGGACAATGACTCGTTTACTGTCACTTCCGATAAAAAGACGACTATCCGTGTTTATTTTAACCGCAAAACCTATTCCTACACCTATCGTTACGTTGACTATCACGCCGAGCGAAAGTATCTTGATACGGATGAATCCCAGCGTGAAGGAATGTGGGACGGAGTTATGGAGACTCACAACAGCGCGTCTAACGAGCGCGTTGAAAAGGAAGTAACTATCCCCGCGCCGAGTGAGCTGACGTATGATAGTAAACCGTATATCCGTGTCAGCGAAAATGACGTTGTTCTTACGATTGCGCCTGACGAAAACAATCCGGACGTTAACGTAATCAATGTTTATTACAAAAAGTTTAATGAGAGAGAACTGCAGTATAAGCTTGTTTGCAAGGATTCCCAGTATAACGAGCTCGATTATGACAATACCAAGAATCCGCCGCAGCCGCTTTACGGAGGTCTCTCATCGACCGCTCAGACCGTTGACACGTATAGCGAAATCCAGAACGTTAACTTCTATGATTTTAACGACGCGATAGATCCTACATTGGATGAATCTCTGCCGCTGACAGATCGCTATCTGCACAATCACCGCTATAATTTCCTAGGTTGGTACGATAACCCCGAGGGTACAGGTACTCCCCTCAGCGCTGACGCTGAGTTAACGCCTGCCGAGATGGTGGGTGATACCGAAGAATTACCCGCCCGCAATTCTACTTACTATGCTGTTGTTGAGCAGGTTATGGTTCACGCGAATTTCGAGTTTAGAACTGTAGAGCAAGAGCTGCCTATAGGCGGCGACAGCGGCGAGACAGAGGAAGACAGACAGGCGGCTGAAATCGTAAGGAATGCTCCGATAGATACTGACGGCAGCAAAACAGGTAAATATTTCAATTTCACAGCTCCGAGTAATTATAAAAGCGGCGCTCCTACTCCTTGGGAGAGGTCGGCAGGTTATAACCTGACTGTTGAGCCTAAAGATGACCGCGTTTATAAATATGAGTTTGCCGAGTGGTGGGAGGAAGACCTCACTCCGGGTGAAAACTACGGAAAGCTTATCCGTAAGAAAAACTGGAACAGTGACGGCGAATGGTCGCCGACCGTGCTCCAGCAGGTTCTCGACAGGCAAGGCGATAAGCATATTATCGCTGTTTATAAGAGGCGTACGGTAAATGAGATGCCTTATACAATAAAATACCGCTTTAAAACCCGTACAAACGGCGTTAAGGATTTTGTTGTTAAGGGTACGCTTAATGCCGATCAGCTTAATGAACAGCATACCGACGCTTGTATCAATAACTCGGGCTGCTTTGAGCTTACCGACGAGTTCATTATGTCTAAGGCTCCGTTCGAGAGTAATCACGGAGAAACGCTCTTATGGAAGGATACTAACATCGAGAAAACCTCCGCCAAGGGCAACGCTTCGGCAGAAAAAGAATCCGAAAGAGCGGATCGAATTATAACTACCGTTACCGCCGAGCAGACTGTTAAGACTGTTCACGTAAATTACAGGCTTAACGATTCGGACGCTTATACTCCCATTCAGACCACCATAGGTGCTAACCGCAATACAGACGAAAAGCTTGCCGCTTTAGATTTACGCGGAAACGATAGCTTTAAATACTGGGCGATTAGAAAGTCCGAGGGCGGAGAAGTAATAGCTAAATGCTATGACTCTTGGTTTACTTTCTGTATATTTGACAACTACTATGTAAGCCCTGTGTTTGACGATACGAACAGTAGTGTTGACGATACAGAGATTGTGCTTACTCACCTCGATTATTCACGAAACCGCTGGACTGACGAGGACGGTAATCTTTTACCGAACGGTAGTACAGACTGGCTGTTTACCGATTTTGAAATTGCTTTCGGCGGAGACGACTATAAACTCCAAAATAACAGCAATTATACGGCGGGAATCGTGTTTGAGTATTGTGCTAAAGAATATGAGGGCGACAAGGATTATCCCTCAAATGAAGCTAATCTCAAGGAAGCGATAAAAAATAAATCGACTGTGTATTATTATGACGGTATTAAACGCCGTTCTATCTCGGTAAACAATATACCTAATCTAAGCCTTACCAATAAAAACCGAGTTCAGTACGCAAAACCGTTTTATAATAACTATACTGAATCTGAAGGCATTAAAACTTATAAAAACAGAAACTATGTATTAAAGGCGACAGCCTATTTAATTGACAACGATGACGTAATCCTCAGTAATTCCGTTTACATTTGTATGAAGGATATAGGTTCTTTGGACAACGCGCTTGGCAATATGAAGGTAATTACTACTGACTAATTGAAAGGATAAGGGGGAGATAAATTGAAAAAAGAATATATCTCGCCCGAATTCTTTTATAAGGGCGTTGAGCTCGACGATGTTTTATCTAACAGCCTCGTCGAGGAAGAATCGGTTTACATTGATAATCCCGATGATCCGATAATTGACGATCCGATTTGGGACTAACGGAGGAGATTATGAAAAGCTTAATTAAAATTATTTGTGTAATTTTATCTGTGCTGATTATCGGCTCCGTTAATGTCTATGCCGCCGACTCTTACGTAACTCTCTACGGCTTTTCGTTCGATATTAACGGAAGCGGAAACGCTGTAATTCACAGCTTTGACGACCGTTCAAGCGAGGTCGAAATTCCAAAATCGCTTATGAAAGCTGATGTAACCGAAATCGACGATTACGCGTTTTTCGAGGATACTTATATAACTTCCGTTTCGTTCGAAAAGGCGTCTAAGCTTAAAAAAATAGGCTCGAACGCCTTTTACGGCTGTTCCAGGCTCACCGAAGTTGTACTTCCGGATAATTTGGAGGAAGCGGGCTTTGGAGTTTTTCAGAATTGTACCGGCTTAAAGTCGGTCAGCTTAGGCGGTCTCGGTTCGGTTCCGAGTCAGGCTTTTTATAACTGTGCTTCTCTTGAAAGGCTTGATATTCCCGAAACGGTCGAGACTATCGGCGCGAGAAGCTTTGAGAATTGCGCTTCGCTGGAGGATATATATATTCCCGACAGCGTGACTACTATCGCGGATAACGCCTTTAGCGGTATAGATAACCTGATTATCTACTGTAACCAAGGTTCCTACGCCGAAAGCTACGCTGTAGCTAATAATATAAGATACGATACGTTAAAAAACTACGAATTGGGCGACGCTAATCTCGACAGAAAGCTGAATATTCTCGACGCTACGCTGATTCAAAAATTTAAAATCGGCGAAGAGGATATCCCGCTCTACCGCGGTGAAAATTTTGCCGATGTAAACCGCGACGGAAGCGTTACTATCCGTGACGCTACTCTGATTCAGATGAAGCTCGCGCGGCTTATAGATGAATTTTAATAATAAGTAATTTGGACTCCGCTTCTGCGGAGTTCTTTTTTGCGATATAGGATATTACTCAAAATTTGTATAAATATTAAGCATAACTGTGTTAAGGAAAAAACATCTTACCTAACTCCTATAGAGCAAAAAATATTTGTATTGTCCGCTCAGTGTCGGCTGAAAATCTTTCAGTATAAAGCAAAACGGACAGTCATAAGACTGTCCGTTTTACTTGGTCCGAGTGACTGGAGTCGAACCAGCGGCCTCTTGAACCCCATTCAAGCGCGCTACCAAACTGCGCCACACCCGGATATTTTTATTCAGCCTTATCATTTTATCACAAAATTAAATAAAGTGCAAGACCTTTTTGAAAATATTTTTTTACAGTGTATTTATATGAATTGAGAGTAATCGTTAATTATGTTTTTTATTTTCCGATTTATAATAATTTGACATTTATTATTATAAGGTTTATTATAAAATTATTCACATTTCTGAAAAAGGAACGATTTTTTATGTATGAAGCGTTAAACGCAATGCGCAGAAACGGTGTTGAAAAAAGGCAGCGGCTTCTCGCGTGTTTTGAAAAGATAACTAAGACGCCGATGGAGACGCAAACACAACTGCTTCTGGAATTGCTTAACGAAAACAAGGACACCGAATACGGCAGGAAGTACGGGTTTGCGGAAATTAACTCTATCGAAGAGTATCAGCGGCGCGTACCTGTGACCGAATACGATGACTACGCCGGGTACATTGACCGTATGGCGAACAACGGCGAAGAAAACCTTATCTGCGGCAGTAAACCTGTATGGTATAACAAGACCTCCGGAACAGTCGGAACGCCCAAAAAGATTCCGTACACTCAAAAAACCAGAGATTGCTTTTCGAGATACAGCCTTGGCTATCAGTCGGGATTTTTGTACAGAAATGTTAAAGAGAAATATTTTGGCGGGCGTTGGCTTAATTTGATACGTTGCGGCAGTGATATCGTAAGACTTCCCGACGGAGTACCCTACGGACCTATTTCCGAAGCGTCGCTCAGACCTCATATTGATAAGTGGAATCATATTTTTCCGACGCCTCTCGAGGCTACATTCTCGCCTAAGAAAACGGACGCAAGATACTTAACCGCCCGCTACGCTCTATGTGACAGAGATATCAACAATATCAACTGTACCTTTACGGGCTTTGTTTTGGATTTTTGCCGATATATTGAAAAAAACTGGCGCCTGCTGGTAAGTGATATTGAAAAGGGCGTTATCAGTTCGTCGGTTGAACTCCCCGAGGAGCTTCGAATACGTTTATGCGCCGAGCTGAAACCGGATCCCGAGAGAGCGGCAGAGCTTAGAGCGATATTTGAAGAAGGCTTTGATACGCCGTTTATTCCGAAGGTTTGGCGTGAACTGAGCTATGTCGTAGGCGGCGCGTCCGCAGGCTTCTCGCGGTACACGAATGAGGTTAGAGAGCGCTATCTCGGTTACGATATCGCGTTTTATTACCGTGGAATCTCCGCTTCGGAGGGAATATTCTCTGTACCTGTTGAGTTAGCGTCACATGAGTCTTCGCTTATTCCGGATTCATTATTTTATGAATTTATTGAGGCGGACAGCGAACCGGCCGTACCGGTCACGATGGATAAGCTTGAGATTGGAAAGAAGTATGAGCTCGTAATTACCAATCATTCGGGCTTTTACCGCTATAGAATGAAGGACGTATTGCTTGTAACAGGCTTCTATAATCGAACTCCTTTGGTTGAATTCCAGTACCGAATCGATAAGACGGTAAGCCTTATGGGCGAAAAAACCACGGAAATGGCACTTAGAGTCGCTGCCGACAGAACCGCGAAGGAATGCGGATTTATGTTGGTGGACAGTTCCTTTTATCCCGATACCGAAAATGTGAGATATGTCTGCGTTATGGAAATTGACCGCGTGCCGAAGGAATTAAAGGAAGAAACCGTTCGCTCCGCTCTGGAGAAAAACCTCGAGAGGATAAATCCTTCGTACGGCGAAAAGCTCAGAAGCGGGCTTATTAAACCGCTAAAGCTGGTTTTTGCCCAGCCTGAGACGTATGTTTTATACAAAGAAATGATGCTGTTAAAAGGTAATTCAATAGCCCAGCTAAAACCGGTTACGGTTATCGGGAACGAGCTTCAAAAACGATTCTTTTTCGCGCTTACCGAGGATTTTGAAGAAATCAAAAATATTGCTGCGCGTTGAATATATAAAACGATAAAAGGTACAACGTCAAAATTTCGATTTGACGTTGTACCTTTTTCTCGATTATGAATAGTCCCAGTCGGGTATAAAGCCCTCGTCGGCGGAGCTTAATTCCTGGGCGAATCCGTCTAACTCAAGCTCACTCATATGCTCCAATACCTTATTATACTCGCGCTTTGTTATTTTTCTGCCTAGTTTTTTATGAGCTATAGCCTTATGCAGCGGAACATATTGCCCCATAAGGCTCACCGGCGTATCAGAAAAGCTTTCTTTTATTATATCCAGGACGCCTATACTGTTTTTAGTGTGGTTAGGCAGTACAAGATGACGTATAATTACTCCTTTTTTCATAACTCCCTTTTCGTCGTATTCGTTACCGCCGGCTTGAGTTATCATAGCCTTAATAGCGTTTTTGGCGACAGCTACATAATTTTTAGCGCCCGAGTATTCATATGCGAGCTTATCGTCGCTGTATTTAAAGTCGGGAAGAAAAATGTCGATGTATCCCTTCAGCGCTTCTATGGTTTTTGTTCTTTCGTAACCCGAGCTGTTATACACTATCGGGATTGAGGGCTTGTAAATATCGAGCGACCTTTTGATTAAATTTACATACGGAGTAGGGGATACGAGGTTGATATTGTGTACGCCCGAGGCTTCCAGTCTTTTAATCTCGTCGGCTAAGGTTTCGGGCGTGATATATTTTCCTTTTTGTTTTTCGGAGATTTCGTAGTTTTGGCAGTAAATACATCTCAGCGTACAACCCGAGAAAAATACAGCTCCGCTGCCGTTTTCTGCGCTTATAGGCGGTTCTTCCCACATATGGGCGGCTATTCTCGCTACTTTTATTTTATCTTTTAGCCCGCAAAAGCCTTTTCCGATGGTTATATTTCGCTCGGCTGAGCATTTTCTCGGACATAAATCACATTTCATATTAACCGCCATAGCCTTTCCGCCCACAAATAGCCATTGAAATTCCCTGCAACCTTACCGTGGGCGGATAAGGCGTGTATTGCGGTTATAGTCATCGCCCGTTGCCGCTTGCGGCAAACCCGGCGGACAACATAAAACTTTGATAGTGTGAATTTTTACACTATCACCGTTTAGATTATATCATACTTAGCTCCTAAATAAAAGCGCGGTTTTTTTATACATACAATATGCACAAAAAACGCCTTGAAATTTCGTTATCACGAGAATGTGATAATTCTTTATTAGAATATTGACGAGGGGGTAATTTGGTATGATAATAAATAAGAATGCAATATTATTGCAAATTTAGGAGTTGATATTTATGAAAATGCGAAGAATAGCAGCGCTAATGCTTGCTGTACTTATGCTCAGCACTATGGCTGTAATCTCTTCCTCGGCCGCTGAGACAGGTAAAGTCGAGACAGGCGCTTACTTCAATCAGTCTGAAGCCTCAGGCCGCGGATACGCAAGTTCTGTGTATTCGGGTAACGACCTCGGCGCGACCTATACTCCCTCCGCTACTACCTGGAAGGTATGGTCCCCCGCGGCTACCAAGATTGAACTAAAGCTGTATAAAACAGGTTCCGACCGTGAAAACGGCGCCGCTGTTATAGGCACCCACGCTATGACTAAAGGCTCAAGCTCGGTTTGGTCTGTAAAATTAAACGGCGACTACAAGAATGTTTACTATACATATCTCGTTACAGCTAAAAACGTTTCCGGTACAGTAGTTACTAACGAAACTCAGGACATTTACTCCAAGGCTGTCGGCGTTAACGGTAACAGATCTATGGTAGTTGACCTCGATTCGACCGACCCTGAGGGTTGGAGCAATGATAAACACGTTACCTTCGGCACTAAGACAGAGTCTGCCGTTTGGGAGCTCCATATCCGTGACTTCTCCGCCGACCCCGATTCGGGCGTAAGCGATAAGAACCGCGGATGTTACCTCGCGTTTACCGAGGGCGGTACTACTTATAAGAAACAGGGTACCTTAAAAACCTGTATGGACTATCTCGTAGAGAATAACATTAACACCGTACAGATTATGCCTATGGCTGACTTCGACGGTATCGACGAAGTTTACGGAGCTTCTCCCGTAGATCGTAACTGGGGTTATAACCCGAAGAACTTTAACGTTCCCGACGGTTCTTACTCCTCTAACGCTTACGATGGTAACGTTCGTATCAACGAAACTAAACAGATGGTAAAAGCCCTCCACGACAGAGGAATCTCAGTCGTAATGGACGTTGTATATAACCATACAGCAGGCGCCGACGGCTCTTGCTTTACAAAGACTGTTCCCGGTTATTACTACAGAATGACAAGCCAGCTCGCTTACGCCAACGGTTCAGGTCAGGGTAACGAGCTTGCTTCCGAAAAAGGAATGGTAAGAAACTTTATCGTTCAGTCTATGGAATACTGGGCTAACGAGTATCATATCGACGGTTTCCGTTTCGACCTTATGGGTTGTATCGATATTACAACTCTTAACCAGGCTCGTACAAAGATGAATGCTATTGATAAGAACATTCTTATGTACGGCGAGCCTTGGACAGGCGGCGACTCCGCTATTCCTTCGGGTACAGGCCCGACCGAAGACAATACCGCAAGCTTAAGCGACGGCGTCGGTGTATTCTCGGGTAAATTCCGTTCAGCCGCTACTCGTGTACAGACTACAAAGACCGGTTCACAGGGTTGGATCGGCGGAGTAACCTCGGGTTACGACGGCGCGGGTACGGATGTTGTTGTAAGCGGTATCAAGGGTAATATCCACGATTCCCGTTATAAATCAAAGTCTGTAAACTTTATTGACTGCCACGATGATCTCACAGTTTGGGATAAAATCGTAGGCGCTTATACAAAAAGCAACGAGGGTAAGGCTTCCACTACTTCTGCCGCCAACGTAAACAGCACTGCCGCCAACTATACGGGTACTCTTAAACTTGCTGGCGCGCTCGCTTTAACATCTCAGGGTATCTCGTTCTTTAACGCGGGTACTGAATTTGCCCGTACTAAGCAGGGTCAGGGTAACTCCTACAACTCTCCCGACTCTATAAATATGCTCGATTGGAAACGCGCTAATACCTACAAAGAGGTTGTAGATTATTATAAGGGCTTACGTCAGATTAACGAGGTTTACTCCGCGTTTAACGACGACGGCAATACAGCGGCTTCCTCGATGAGTATGATAAGCCAGACAGGAACATTTATTGCTTATACCATTAATAATAATAAATCAGGCGAGTGGGGCAAGGTTGCCGTACTCCTTAACTCGGGCAACTCGGCTGCTTCGGCTAACCTCAGCGGTTCATGGACAGTAGTTGCCAACGATAAGAAAGCCGGCGTTACAAGCCTCGGCACAACATCAGGCTCATACTCTGTTCCCGCTCATTCGGCGGCGGTACTTGTTGAGACCTCATCCTTCAAGGATATGAGCGACAAGTTTAAGTACGGTACTCTTACCACTAACCATCACGTAGGCGGTCAGACTACTACAGTTAAGACCTACTACAGAATCGGTACTAAGTACACAGCTATTAAGAACCCCGATTTAGCTAACAACTACAGCGTAAGAGCCGAGGGTACACCTACAGGTACATTCAACGGCGATACTACGGTAGATTACTACTACGAGCCTAACGGAAAGAGCTTCGGTAACCTTACTGTTAAGTATCTCGACCAGAGCAACAAACAGCTCACACCTGATATGGTATATACACTCGAAAAGGGAACTAATTATTCTATTCCCGTATGCGCTATCCAGAGCTATCAGCTCGATACCGCTAACTATCCCGCTAATACCACGGGTACATTCGACGGAAACGCTAAGACTATTACGTTTAAGTATAAACCCTTAGCTTCTCAGACAACAACAGTTCATTATCATAAGACGAACAACTGGACATCGGTAACCTGCTACGCTTATACCGACGACGGCATAGAGCCTAACGGCGCGTGGTCAAAGAACCCGGCAATGAAAGCCGATCCAACTAAGGGCTCGGGCTGGTACATTTGTACTCTTAACGTACCTGCCTGCCGAGTAATGTTCCACCCGAGATCAGGTCCCGGTCAGGAACCGGGACAGAACGAACCGGGTTACGCTGTAGGCGGCGAATGCTTTATCGACAACGGCGTAGTTACTTACGAGTCCACAATCGTTACATCCTATATTGATATCGATACAGGTAAACAGATTAAGGCGGATGCTACTGCTACAGCGGTTAAAAAGAATACTGACCAGTATACTACAACAGGCGATAATACTCTCGGTAAGTTAGTAGAAACTCCCGCTAACTCCGCGGGCTTCTATCAGCCGGGTACAACTAATGTAGTTTACCTCTATAAGACTAAGGAAGATCAGCCCACAACAGCTCCTCCGACAGAAGCGACAACAGTTGCTCCTATCACAACGGCTCCCGCTTCCGAGACTGCGGCTCCTGTTACTATTCCTCCCGCTACAGGCGACAGCAAGATTTTAGGCGACTCTAACCTCGATAAGTCTGTCAGCATCAAGGACGTAACTTATATCCAGCAGTATATCGTTAACCTCACATTCTTCAGCAACAGAAGCATACTCAACGCTGATGTTGACGGAAACGGTATTGTAAATATCAAGGACGCGTCTTTAATCCAGAGATGGATTGCTAAGATTCCCGTTGATTACGATATCGGCAAGGAGATTAAAACTCAGCCTGTCGTTCCGACTCAGTCTACTACAATGACCGACGCTCCTACACCGACAGAACCCGCGACAGATCCCGCGACAGATCCGATTATCGAAACAGACCCCGTAACAGATCCGGACCCTGAGCCTCAGTATCAGACAGTTATGTTCTCCAACAATAAGGGATGGACTGGACAGATTTACTGCTACTACTGGAACGAAGGAGAAGATCCGGGTAACTGGCCGGGAGAGGCTATGACCGAAGCGGGTTATAACGATTACGGAGAAAGTCAGTGGAGCATAGATATTCCTGTTGGCTGTTATGTAATCTTTACTAACGGTGAAGCTCAAACTGCCGACGCGGTATTCGACGGCTCACAGCAGGGATTCTTCCCGGCTTATCCTGAAGCTATGGATGATCTCGGACATTACCTTGTTGACAGTTGGTAATTAATTATATTATCTAAATACCTACGCGGACAGCTTCGGCTGTCCGCTTTTTTCGATTTATTTGATAATAAAATTATAGTTTTTTAAAAGAAAAATAATTTCAAATATTTAATTCTTAAAAAGAAATTATTAAAATATTTAATATTCTTAACAAGAAAATAAC
>CAMHQC010000019.1 GCA_946187325.1 uncultured Clostridia bacterium | reverse complement strand
AGCTTCACAAACGGCGGGGTTTACCTTTGTATTCACCTTTATTTTTCTAAAATTCCGGAGCCCCGGGCGCCAATGCCGCCTTTGGACAGTAAGCATATAACAGAAAGCTTCACAAACGGCGGGGTTTACCTTTGTATTCACCTTTATTTTTCTAAAATTCTGGAGCCCCGGGCGCCGATGCCGCCTTTGGCGTGAGGATAGTTCTGATGATAGAAAACTCGGCTCGGAACACCGCGGCGGGTGTTCCCTACGGTGTTAAGGAAACTATCTGCTAAATTCTTTCCCCTATACTTTTGCCCTAAACAAAAAGTCCGCCGATGCTGAACACATCGGCGGTAAAATTGAAATATTAAGCGTTATAGGAGTAGTTAGGAGCCTCTTTAGTAATCTGAATATCATGGGGGTGACTTTCTCGTAAGCTCGAAGCGGAAATCTGAACGAACTTAGCCTTTTTATGAAGCTCCTCGATAGTAGCGCAGCCGGTATAACCCATACCTGCTCGAAGTCCGCCCATCATCTGATAGACCGTATCGGATAAAAGTCCCTTATAAGGAACTCTGCCCTCAACGCCCTCGGGTACGAACTTCTTATTAGCTGCCTGGAAATAACGATCCGAGCTGCCTTGACCCATAGCTCCCAGCGAACCCATTCCGCGATAGGTCTTGAACTGACGTCCCTGGAAGATTTCATTCTCGCCGGGGCTTTCCTCACAACCGGCGACAAGCGAGCCTACCATACAAACGCTTCCGCCCGCGGCGAGAGCTTTTACGATATCTCCGCTGTACTTGATACCGCCGTCGGCGATTACCGGGATCCCGTATTTAGAAGCCGCGCAGGCAGCGTCATAAATAGCGGTAATCTGAGGCACGCCGATACCCGCGACAATACGTGTGGTACAGATTGAACCGGGGCCGATACCAACCTTAACCGCGTCGGCTCCCGCGTCGATAAGCGCTTCAGCCGCCTCAGCGGTAGCGATATTACCCGCGATAAGCTGGAGCTCGGGATAAGCTTTCTTAACCTTTCTTACTGAGTTTACGATATTGATATTATGTCCGTGAGCCGAGTCAAGACAACATACGTCTACGCCCGCCTCAACAAGCGCCGCTACTCTGTCGAGTACGTCGGCAGTTCCGCCGATAGCCGCTCCGCATAAAAGCCTGCCTTTTTCGTCACGCGCGGAGTTCGGATACTGGACGGATTTTTCGATATCTTTTATAGTAATAAGTCCTTTAAGAACACCGTTTTTATCGGTGATAGGGAGTTTTTCGATTCTATGCTGGCGGAGTATATCCTGAGCCTGCTCTAAGGTTGTGCCTACGGGAGCGGTAACAAGGTCTTCCTTAGTCATAACCTCGCGGATTTTTGTTCCGAAAACCTCGGGCTTCATAAAACGCATATCACGGTTAGTGATAATGCCCACGAGCTTTCCGTTTTCACAAATCGGAACACCGCTGATTTTATACTTAGCCATAAGAGCGTCGGCGTCGCCGACAGTGCTGTCGGGAGATAAGAAGAACGGATTAGCGATAACGCCGTTTTCGCTTCTCTTTACTCTATCAACCATATCAGCCTGAGCCTTAATGTCCATATTTTTATGGATAATACCGATTCCGCCCTCACGCGCAATCGCAATCGCCATATCGGTTTCGGTAACGGTATCCATAGCGGCGGTCATAAGCGGAGTATTGAGGTGGATTTTTTGGGTTAGGTTAGTCTCTACGCTTACGTTTCGGGGTTCTACGTCCGACTCGCCGGGAATAAGCAGTACATCGTCAAACGTTATGCCCTTTTTTCCGAATTTTTCATCAAAATTCTTGTTCAACATTTCGTCATCCCCTATTTAAAACTTTGTAATATTAACGTTTATTATATCAAATTTACTTTTATTACGCAAGCGTTTTTCACACTTTTTTGACACTATTTTTGGTTTTTAAAACTCTTGACATATTGCCCCGCAGAAGATAAAATTATATAGTACGACATATTCGGAGGTAGCTATGAAAAGAATAATCTCGGCTTCGGCTGTTTTACTTATTATTTTATCGAGTGTTTTTGTAGGAGGATGTAATAATTCCGCCGAAAGCAAAAAATCTTCAGCGTCAAAACCCACAGTTTCAAAAACCGAAACCACAAAAACAGGTAAATACACCTCGAGCGATTTAAAGGATTATCTTAACGGATTTATAAAAGGTAAGAACAAGGTTTACGGCGTATGGAAAATCAAAGACACCGAGCTTCTCAACTATATTTTCCGCAACGACGGATACGCTCAGCTCGCTTTAGGAACGGAAGCCGACTTTACAAAGCTCGCGCTCGACGGCGATAAACAAACCTTAGAGGCTCAGTTTATCCGCGGTATGAACGGCAAGTACACTTATAAGCTTTCCGAGGACAACAACACATTATACCTCAGTTCCGATAACGACAAATATACTCTCGAACGACAGACGGATTTCTCCCTTGTCCCCGAAGCTCCAAAAAATCCGAAAATCGACAACTCGATTCTCGGATGGTGGAAAAGCGAAACCTCTCATATATTCTTCTTCGGCTCGGACGGAGTTATGTATTCAAACGATATAACGATGGAAACCTGCTACACCTACAACGCAGAAAAAGGTAAAATCAAGGCTGTGTACGATTACGCGGGTAAAACCGATTTAGATTTTACGTACAAGCTTAAAAATAATTCGCTCGTTGTAGACGGCGAAGAGTACAGAAGATTTAATCCATAAACAAGTAAGTTGATATAAGAAAAAGGTCGGATAATCCGACCTTTTCTTTATTTCTCTTTAATCTTTTTAATCTTTACTTTTAATAAGAAATCTATGTACAAGTCCCGCGGCGGCAGCGCCTACAAGCGGAGCGATTATAAATACATAGAGCTGGCGAAGCGCCATTCCGCCCTGTAAAACGGCGGGACCGAAGCTTCTCGCGGGGTTAACGGAAGTTCCTGTAAACGAAATACCGATAAGATGTACAAGTACCAAAGTTAACGCGATAACGACACCGGCAACAGCGCTATTTTCGACCTTGGAAGTAACTCCGAGTACAGCGAGTACGAAGATAAAGGTTAGTACAACTTCTACGATACCCGCGCCTACCGCGCCTACTCCGAGAGCGCTTATTCCGCCGCCGTAGCCGTTAGCACCGAGGCTTTCGTTGCTTCCGAACACAAGCCAAAGTCCGGCGGCTCCCGCGGTCGCGCCTAAGAATTGGGCTATGATATAACCCACAAAATCTTTAGCGGAAATTTTTCCGTTAATCAACATACCGAGCGACACAGCGGGGTTAATGTGGCATCCCGAAACGTTTCCGATAGAATACGCCATAGCTACAATCGAAAGACCGAACGCAAGCGCGATAACAAGAATTGTTCCGCTCGACGGCAAGCTGACGTGATGTCCCGCTGAAACGGTATTAATCGCGACAGCTGTTCCGCAGCCTCCGATTACAAGCACCGCTGTACCGATAAACTCGGCGATATACTTTTTAAAGCTTTCCATAATTTTCCTCCTTTTAATTTTTATATTTCCACGCACATCGCGTGGTTAAGTCCTTTTAAATTAAACGCGAATTATTTTTTTACCTCAATCTTCTCCATACCGCCCATATACGGTCTTAACACCTCGGGGATGCTGACCGAACCGTCGGCGTTGAGGTTATTCTCCAAGAACGCGATCAACACTCTCGGCGGAGCGACTACGGTATTGTTGAGAGTATGGGCGAAGTATTTTCCATCCTTACCTCTTACTCTGATTTTAAGGCGTCTTGCCTGGGCGTCGCCTAAGTTGGAGCAGGAGCCTACCTCAAAATATTTTTTCTGTCTGGGCGACCAAGCTTCTACGTCGATAGAGCGAACCTTTAAGTCGGCTAAATCTCCCGAACAGCACTCGAGAGTTCTTACGGGAATATCGAGCGAACGGAATAAATCTACCGTATTCTGCCAAAGTTTATCGAACCAACGTTTGCTTTCTTCGGGCTTACATACAACAATCATTTCCTGTTTTTCAAATTGGTGAATTCTATACACGCCGCGCTCCTCTATACCGTGAGCGCCTTTTTCTTTTCTAAAGCAGGGAGAGTAGCTTGTTAAAGTTTTCGGAAGCTCTTCCTCGTTAATCATAGTGTCGATAAATTTACCAATCATACTGTGCTCGGAAGTACCGATAAGATAGAGATCCTCGCCCTCGATTTTATACATCATAGCGTCCATCTCGGCGAAGCTCATAACGCCTGTTACAACATTAGAACGAATCATAAACGGCGGTACGCAATATGTAAATCCGCGGTCAATCATAAAGTCGCGCGCGTAGGAAATAACCGCGCTGTGTAATCTCGCGATATCCCCCATAAGATAATAGAAGCCGTTGCCTGCTACCTTGCGGGCTGCGTCGAGATCGATTCCGTCGAATTTCTCCATAATATCAGTATGATAAGGAACCTCGAAATCGGGAACTACAGGCTCGCCGAACTTCTCTACCTCGACATTCTCTGTATCGTCCTTACCGATAGGAACGCAGTCGTCGATAATATTAGGTATCTTCATCATAATCTCGGTTACTTTAGCGGAGAGCTCGGCTTCCTGAGCTTCTAAGCTTTCGAGCTCCTCGCCCTGAGCCTGAACCTGAGCCTTTAACTGCTCGGCTTCCTCTCTCTTGCCCTGACCGTAAAGCGCGCCGATTTGCTTGGAGAGCTTGTTGCGGTTAGCTCTTAAAGAGTCAGCGTCACCCTTAGCCTTACGGCTCTTTTTATCGAGCTCGATAACCTCGTCTACCAGCGGAAGCTTGCTGTCCTGAAATTTCTTTTTAATATTTTCCTTAACTGCGTCGGGATTTTCTCTTAAAAATTTAATGTCTATCATTTTCTTACTCCTTATTACCTTATTTATCCTCTAATTTAGACGCGAGATCTTTTAAATCATCATCGCTGTAGAACTCAATCGAGAGAGTTCCGCCCTTTTTGTTGGGTAAGGGTTTTACTTTTACTTTTTTTCCGAGATATTCGGATAAGGTCTGTTCGACCATCTTATAGTAGCTCGGCTGTTTAGGCTGAGTTTTTTTAGTCGGTTTCTTAACCGCTTGTTTAGCTAAACGCTCGGTCTGACGTACCGATAAATCAGAAGCTATAACCTCGTCGGCTAAGGTTTTTACCATGTCTTTGTCCTCTACGGCTAAAAGCGCTCTCGCGTGACCCGCGGAAAGCTTACCGCTCTTAACCATTTCGGTTACTTCGCCGGGCAGATTTAAAAGTCTTAATGTGTTGGCAATCGCGGGACGTGACTTTCCGACTGCCTGAGATACAGCTTCCTGGCTGAGATTATGTTCATCCATTAAAGCCTTGTATCCGAGCGCTTCTTCTATCGGGTTTAAGTCCTCGCGCTGTAGGTTTTCTATAAGCGCGATTTCCATTGTTTCCTGATCCGTAAGCTCCCGTATTGTTACGGGTACGTCGGTTATACCCGCTATCTGACAAGCGCGGTATCTTCTCTCGCCCGCTACGATTTCATACCCCCCGCCGAATAACGGCTTAACGAGTATCGGCTGGATAAGTCCATGGGTTTTTATGCTTTCAGCCAGCGCGTTGAGGGCTTCTTCGTCGAACTCCTTACGGGGCTGATTATGATTAGGTTCTATCTCCGAAATTTTCAGAGTTACTGTATTTCCTCCGTCCTCGGTTTCGTTCTGGATAAAAATAGCGTCCAGTCCTCGTCCGAGTCCGCCTTTTCTTTTCGCCATAATTTACCTCTTTCCCGCTATCTCTTTAGCAAGCTCGGTATAAGCTATACTTCCCTTGCAGGATTTATCGTAATAGATTACGGGCATTCCGAACGAGGGCGCTTCCGAAAGCCTTACTCCTCGGGGAATAACCGTCTTGAACACTTTTCGGGGGAAGAATTTTTTTACTTCCTCGACTACCTGTTGGGTGAGATTAAGCCGACCGTCATACATCGTAAGCAGTACGCCTTCGAGCTCTAAGCCCGGATTGTACTGTCTTTTTACACGTCTTACTGTACTCATTAGCTGGGAAAGTCCCTCGAGAGCGTAGTATTCACACTGAATCGGAACTAAAATAGTATCCGCGAGCGTCATCGCGTTTGCTGTAATTAGTCCTAAAGACGGCGGACAGTCGATTATAATATAGTCGTAGTTATACTTAATAGGCAGAACAGCGTTCTTTAAGATAGCCTCGCGGTGAGGTTTTTCTACTATTTCGAGCTCAGCCGCGGCTAAATCGAGCGAACTCGGTAAAATATGCAGGTTAGCAAACTGAGTAGAAAACAGACATTCCTCCGCTTTCAGCCCGTCTACAAGTATATTGTAGGTGGATTTTGTGAGCTTGCGCTTATCCACAGCCACTCCGCTTGTGGCGTTGCCCTGGGGGTCAACGTCTATAAGCAGTACCTTTTTTCCTAAGCTTCCAAGACAAGCCGCGAGGTTTACGGAAGTAGTGGTTTTCCCTACTCCGCCCTTTTGGTTTGCCACAGCAATTACCTTTGCCAATTTATCATATCCCTTTATAAAAATCTATAAAAAGATTTTACCATAATTATATAAAAATTAAAAGGGTTTTTTCTCAATTGGTTGAGTTAATTTTTATTGTTTAATCCTCGCCGGTCGTTAATCGAGGCTTTGCTCCTCGGCTTTTCTCTGTCTAGCCTCGTTGAGCTGCGCTGTTCCTCTCTTAACTCCCGCTCGTCTAATCTGTTCCGAGTTCTTCGAACTCTTTACAGCTTAGTCCTCGCCAGTCGTTAATCGAGGCTTTGCTCCTCGGCTTTTCTCTGTCTAGCCTCGTTGAGCTGCGCTGTTCCTCTCTTAACTCCCGCTCGTCTAATCTGTTCCGAGTTCTTCGAACTCTTTACAGCTTAGTCCTCGCCAGTCGTTAATCGAGGGCTCCGCTCCTCGGCTTTTCTTTATGTTTCACGTGAAACAGTTGCAGAAATTAGGTTACAGGTTATGTTCAAACTGCTATTCAATAGTCACTAAACAATAGCCGCTCTTAATGAGGATATATAAAATGCCGAAAGCCGCGTATTTCTACGCGGCTTTGGCAAGGGGTTAGATAAGGAAATGGGTATGAGTGGATTGAACGCTTTCGCGTTCGTCCGGAAAGCTGTTTAAGCAGGTTTTTCAACCTGAGTTTTGGGGATTTTTACGGTGTACTCGAGATAATCCCCCTTGTCCTTATGCTTACAAACGGCGTCTATTCCCGCTTCCTGCATAGTGTGGACAGCTTTATTTATCGTATTTATAAAAATTCGTATATCTCTGATTATAATTTTTCGTCTTCCTTTTTTGTCGACAGAAGCGCAGTTATAGAGCATATTCTCTATAAGCTCCTCGCTTTGAGCGACGTTAAGGTTTTCGGCGATAATTCTTGAGAGAGCTTCCTTTCTGAGTTCCTGGTCGTAAATTCTCAGCAACGCTCTCGCGTGTCTTTCGGAAAGTCCCGCCTGGACTATCCAATCCTGTTCATCATATGTAAGATTAAGAAGCCTGAGTTTATTAGCGACAGTGCTTTGGCTTTTTCCGAGTTTTTGAGCCGCCTGTTCCTGAGTAATTCCGTAGCGTCTAATAAGGCGTGAAATTCCTCTCGCTTCCTCGAATATACCGAGGTCGCAGCGTTGCAGGTTTTCAAGAAGCGCGAGCATAGCTGATTCTTTGTCGTTACATTTAATAATAATACACGGAACTTTTGTAAAGCCCGCAATTACCGCGGCTCTAAGCCGTCTTTCCCCCGCTATTATCTCGAACTCCGACTGGCTTGCTTTTCTTACGGTTAAGGGTTGAAGTATGCCGTTTTCTTCTATGGATTTGGCTAAATCCCTGAGCTTGTCCTCGTCGAAGATTTTTCGGGGCTGGGTTTTATTCGGGCGGATTTTTATAGTCGGTATCTCACATATTCGATTTTCAGGTTTGCTAAGGTAATTCAATACCTCACCTCGCTTTGAGGTTTGTCCCTTTCGGTAACTATATAATACCACCGCAGAGATAAAAAGCTTGTCGAAGTTTGAGCGATTATTATAGAAGTTTTTACGATTAAATGTAGAAAAACGCTGAACGTTATGCTCAGCGTTTTATAACGGGTTATTCTTTATTTTTTTGCTGTTGCGTGGATAAGCGCTCGGGGTAGATTTTATCTTTTTAATTACGATAACGGCTCTCTCTCCAGCTCCGTTTAATTCAAACTCGTTTACAGAGCTTATCTCTCCGCCAAAAACCTTAACAGCGTTTTCGGCTTCCTTTAACTCCTCTTTATAGTCCGCGGCTTTCATAGCGATAAAGCTTCCGCCAACCTTAACTAAAGGCATACAGTATTCGCAGAGTGTGCTAAGTCTCGCGACTGCTCGGGATACGGCTAAATCGTAGCACTCTCTTTTATCCTTATCCCTGCCCGCGTCCTCGGCTCTGGAATGAATTGTCGTTACATCGGCGTTTATTGCGTCAGCGACTTCATTTAAGAAGTTGAGACGTTTATTTAAGCTGTCTAAAAGCGAAAGGTTTATATCCTCCCTGTAAATCTTCAGAGGCATTCCCGGAAAACCCGCGCCTGTTCCGACGTCTATTATCGAAGCGTTTTTCGGAATATCATAGAATTTAAGAACGGTTAAACTGTCAGCGAAATGCTTTACCGCAACCTGTTCGGGTTCGGTTATTCGGGTGAGGTTTATCCTTTTGTTCCACTCTGTAAGCAGATTATAATACTTTTCGAATTGTTCAGCCTGTAAGCCGCTAAGCTCTAAGCCTATTTTTTTACAGGCTTTTATTACTAAATTTTTCATAGCTTTACTTTCTTTGGGTTAACCAAATTAAAAGGACGTTTATATCCGCCGGAGACACTCCCGAAATTCTCGAAGCTTGTCCGATATTAAGCGGTTTTATTTTGTTAAGTTTTTCCTGAGCCTCGAGCCTGAGTCCTTTTATCTCGGTGTAATCAAAGCTTGACGGAAGCTTTTTCTTCTCGAGCTTCTGAGTTTGTTCAACCTGTTTGAGCTGTTTTTCAATATAGCCCGCGTATTTAACCTCAATTTCTACCTGTTCAAAAATATTGCTGTCTAAATCGGGACGGGTAGTATCTACAGGCTCTAAGTCTTTATAGCTAATCTGAGGTCTGCGGAGCAAATCTATAAGCTTCGCTCCTGTCGAAAGCGGAGATGTTTCACGTGAAACAAGTATCTCGTTAATCTTCTCGCCGGGCGGAATAACTATTTTTTCGATTCGTTTTATTTCCTCGGATTTTAACCTCTGCTTTTCATTAAAGCGCTCCCACCTGTCGTCAGATATCAGTCCGATTTTTCTTCCTATCGGGGTTAATCTAACGTCGGCGTTATCCTGTCTTAAAATAAGACGATATTCGCTTCGGGAAGTCATCATTCTGTACGGCTCGTTAGCTCCCTTGGTTACAAGGTCATCGATAAGCGTTCCGATGTAGGAGCCCGATCGTTCAAGTATAAGCGGTTCTTTCCCCTGAATTTTTAATGCCGCGTTTACTCCCGCTACAAAACCCTGAGCCGCGGCTTCTTCGTAGCCTGAGCTTCCGTTAAACTGGCCCGCTCCGTAAAGTCCCTCGAACTTTTTAAACTCGAGCGTCGCTTTCATCTCGGTCGGGTCGATACAATCGTACTCAATCGCGTAAGCAGGCCTCATAATTACCGCGTTTTCGAGTCCTTTTATTGTATGGTAAAACTTTAACTGAACTTCCTCGGGTAAAGATGAACTCATACCCTGGAGATACATTTCTTCGGTATCAATTCCGCAGGGTTCTATAAAAAGCTGATGGCGTTTTTTTTCACTGAAACGCACTATCTTATCCTCTAAGCTCGGACAGTACCTCGGGCCTACACCCTCAATCTTTCCCGCGTAAAGCGGTGAGCGATGGATATTTTCAAGAATAATATCTTTAGTCCTTTCATTAGTCCAGCTTATATGGCACTTTACTTTATTCTCGCCGAGATCATCAGTATCATAGGAAAACGGTATCGGCGGTTCGTCGCCGAGCTGTTCCTCCAGTTCGGAAAAATCAATACTGCTTCTTAATACTCTCGCGGGAGTTCCTGTTTTAAATCTTCTTAGTCCTATTCCGAGTTTTTTAAGGCTTTCGCCTAAAAAGCTTGCCGCGAATATTCCGTCGGGACCGCTTTCGTAACTTACCTCGCCGACAAATATTCTACCGCCGAGGTATGTACCTGTCGCTATAACAACAGCCTTTACATCGTATTCGGCTAACATCCTTGTGGTCAGAATATATCCGTTTTCTGATTTTTTTATATCGGTTACTTCCGCTTGATGTAATTCCAAATTTTCCTGGAGTTCAAGCTTATGCTTCATAACGTCGGAGTATTTTCTGCGGTCAATCTGAGCTCTCAGTGAATGTACCGCGGGGCCTTTTCCTTTGTTGAGCATTCGGCTTTGGAGAAAACACTCGTCCGCGGTTTTTCCCATCTCTCCGCCGAGCGCGTCAATTTCACGGACGAGATGTCCCTTTGCCGTTCCGCCGATTGACGGATTACACGGACAATTTCCGACAGCGTCCATATTTATTGTAAAAACAACGGTTTTGCATCCGAGCCTTGCCGAAGCAAGCGCGGCTTCTATTCCCGCGTGACCTGCTCCGATTACAGCTACGTCATATTTTCCCGCTTTATAATTCATACTAAATCATTCCTTATTACTTTCCTACACAGAAGTTATGAAAAACGTTATCCACTACAACCTCGCTTACTCTTTCTCCCGTAAGCTCGAGTATATTTTCGATGGCTTCCTCGATATTTACGTTAACCGCGTCGAATGTCATTCCCATATCAAGCGCGTCACAAGCTTCCTGTAAGGCTTTTTTCGCGTTTAATACGGCGGTTCGTTGGCGTTCGTTAGCAAGAATTCCTTCGCTCGGATTAAAGTTTTCCGTACCCGCTGTTTTCTCTATAAGAGTGCGAAGTTCGTCATATCCTTCGCCTGTTTTTGCCGAGATATAAACTACATCTTCTATATTATTTTTAATAAAAGCTTCGTCTATTTTCTTTTCTAAATCGCTTTTATTAATTACCGCGATAACGGGAGTGTCTATAACGTTTTCAATAAGTTTTTTATCATTGTCGTCAAGTTCTCGTCCAGCGTCGAATACCGCCAGTACAAGTCCGCAGTTTTTAATACGGCTTTTAGCTATATCTACACCGATTTTCTCGACAGTATCGTCGGTATCTCTCATTCCCGCGGTATCGCTAAGTCTTAAAGTCACTTCTCCGATATTTACGGTTTCCTCGACAATATCTCTCGTAGTTCCCGGAATATCGGTAACAATACTTCTCGCTTTTCCCGAAATAAGATTCATAAGTGTACTTTTACCGGTATTAGGTTTACCGGCGATTACGGTATCGATACCCTCTTTAACGGTTTGTCCTAAATCATAAGTGGATAAAAGCTTATTTAATTCGAACATACATTCGTTAAAAGTGTTCTTTAAGTTTTCTTCGCTGACTTCTTCGATATCCTCCTCGGGATAATCAGCCCACGCGCTGAAATGAGCCGCAGTGGTTACAAGTTTATTTTTTATATTCTCAATTTTTCTCCAAAGCGCGCCGTCCTTAGCGAGTATAGCTGCTCTCGCGGCATTTTTACTCTTAGCGGATATTATGTCGATAACGGCTTCGGCTTCGGTTAAATCGAGCTTGCCGTTTAAAAAGGCTCGTTTTGTAAACTCGCCCGCTTCGGCGGGATAAGCTCCCGCTTCTATAACGGTTCTGAGAATTTCTCGAGTAATAAAAATTCCGCCGTGACAGGAAAGCTCTACAATATTCTCGCCCGTATAGCTGTGAGGCTCTCTGAATACCGCGGCTATAACCTCGTCAACCTTTTCTCCGTCTTTATATACGTGGCCTAAAGCCGAGGTATAACCCTTCATATTGTTTAAGCTTTTTCCCGATACGGCTTTAAAAATACTATCGCAGATTTTTATTGAATTATCTCCGCTAACTCTGATAACTCCGATTCCGCCCTCTCCCTGAGCAGTGGATATAGCGGCAATTGTTTTATTTTCCATAAGGATTTCTCCCAAAAGAAAAGGCCGGGTGACATCGGTAATTAATATCACCTGTCTACTCGACCTTAGTTTTATTAGTCTATTCTTCCGTAAAGTCCCGCGCCGCCGCTTTCGTCGAGCGGTTTTCTGTCGGGATTAACCTGGGGTTTTGAAGAATTATTATTTCTTCTGTATCCGCCTTTTGAGCCTCTGCGGTTGTTTCTTTCCTTGGGATCAGGGCCGATAACAACGTGTCTGTTAGCGTTCTCTCCCTCACTCCAGGAAGTAGCTCCTCTGACCTTCTGTACAGAAGTATGAATAATTCTTCTCTCGTAGGGATTCATCGGCTCTAAGGATGTTTTTCTTCCTGTTTTAACCGCTTTAAAAGCGAGCTTACGTCCGAGAATCTCTAAAGTTTTCTCTCTTTTTTCTCTGTAATTACCTGTATTTACGGTAATTTTAAAGTAGCTGTTATCAACGTGATTAGCAACTAAGCTTGTGAGGTACTGCAGCGCGTCGAGAGTTTCTCCTCGGCGGCCGATAATATAACCGACATCCTCGCCTTCAATATTAAAAGTAGCGCTGGTCTCGGTTTTTTCTACTTCAACCTCTACTCCGTTAAGGTGCATAGCCTCAATTACGTTCTTGAGAAAATCTTCCGCGGCGTCGGCGGGATTATCCTTCTCCTTAACAGTTACTTTAACCTGAGCCTGTTTACCTCCGAAAAGCCCGAGAACCTTTTTCTCGGCTCTCTGTACAACTTCGAAATCATACTCAGAATTTTCATCTAAACCAAGCTGAGCTTTAGCGTTATCTAAAGCTTCCTGTTCGGTATCTCCTACTCCGATAACTTGTTTAATCATTTTAACCTCTTAATCAAAAACTATTTCTTTTTCCTGCCGTTCTTTTTATTCTGCTTTTTATCGCCGGAATAACTTACGGGCGCGTATTCATATTTTACTAAAGCTTCATTCTGCTCTAAAAGAGCTACGTGCTGAGCTTCGCTCTTTGCTATAAGATTTACGGGACTATAGTATCTGCCCATAATAATTGTCTGTATAAGCGAGAATACCGAGTTACAAATCCAATAAAATCCAACCGCCGCGGGTACCGAAAAGGCAATCCACGCTGAGAACAGCGGAAGTCCGATAAACATAATCTTCATACATCCCTGCTGTGACTGGGAGTTACCGTTAATCTTCATACTGAGAAGCGAAGTAGCTACCGAAGTAACGAAACAGAGTACCGGTATTATGATATATACCGAGAAAATTCCCTGACTGTTAGGACTTACAAGTAAGTTAAAGCCCGCAAAATTAAAGCCTTTAACAAACATCTCGATATTAGCCGCGTCAGCCGGAACCGTAAATAACTGTCCGATAAGCTCTTTCGAGTCAGCTAACGTACTTACAAGCGAGATTTCCTGATAGTTAACTCCTGTTCCCATAACGGACGCTCCCGCGGCTGAGAAGCCGGGAATGGAATTAACAAAATTCATAGCGTGATTGACTACATCCTGATTAATATGCAGTGTATTTGTAAGAGGATACGCAACGCAATAGAAAATTCCAAGCATAATAAACATAGGAACTATACTTGTGAGACATCCGCCTGTAGGGCTTACGCCTTCTTTTTCGTAAAGCTTTTGTATCTCTTCGTTTGCTTTCTGCTTATTATTAGCGTATTTTTCTCTTATTTCCTGCTGTTTTTTCTGAAGTCTGGACGTATTAGCCATACTTTTCTGCTGTTTAATTGAAAAAGGAAATAATACAAATTTAATTATAATAGTAAAAATTATAATTGAAACTCCGAAATTCTGAAATACGTAAAACAGAGCCCAGAGTAAGTATCCTAAAATACTACCGAAAAAACCGAAAATTTGCACTAAGGGTTACCTCTCTTTTTTCCCTTTAATCACCTTTTCGGGAACGGGATCGAATCCGCCCTTAGAAAAGGGATTACATCTTAAAATTCGCCATACTGAAAGAAAAAATCCTTTAAATGCGCCGTGCGTTTCTATAGCCTCTACCGCGTAATGTGAGCATGTTGGATAATACTTGCACTTTGGTAAGGTTCTCGGGGAAATATAGTTTTGATAATACCTGATAGATCCGATTAATATTCTTTTCATATCAGTTCATTTTCCTTAAAACTTCTGAGCATAGCTTTCTTTAAATCCCTGCTTTTAACATAAGGGGTCTTACCCCTCGCTACAAAAACAAAATCGTAACTTTCCTTTATACATGGACTAATTTCGGAAAAAGCCGCTCTTATAATTCTTCTCGCACGGTTACGCTTTACAGCGTTTCCAATTTTTTTACCGGTGGTTATTCCGTAACGAATATTGTTCTTTTTATTCTTATGATAATAAATAACAACTACGGGAGTAACTAAGCTTTTACCTCTGCGGTAAAGAAAAGAAAACTCCCTGTTTTCTTTTAAGGTATAAGCCTTATTCATTTAACCACCTGTTCTCATATTTCCTGATTTAAGAAATAAAGACCACAAAAAAAGTGGCCTTATTTTAATATGACAACCTTTTTCTTCCTTTAGCTCTTCTTCTCGCAAGTACCTTACGTCCGTTACGAGTCGACATTCTCTTCATAAATCCGTGTTCTTTTTTTCTGTGGAGTTTCTTAGGCTGGTATGTTCTCTTCATTTTATTAACCTCCTTTCGGACATAGTATTACAAATACATGTACCTAGCTATTATAGTATAAAAAGTCAATTTCGTCAACTAATTTTTAAATAAATTTTTTTATAAAAAAATACCACAATATATAGTATTTACGCCGGTTTATATACACAATTAATGTTACGTTATTAATTACATTAAAATTTTCCTATAATAATGTAATATATATACTTATAATATTACAATTTTTTAATTGCATTTTCCATTATAATTTGGTATAATTGTTAACGGATTATAGTGGAGTAGTTTGGACTGTTTTTTAACTGCTATTTTTAAAAATTTAGGATTAGAAGAAAGGAATTATTTAATAATTATGGAAAATTTTAAAGATGCGTGGATAGTTATTTGCGACTACTGTAAAAATAATATGACCGACATCGCTTATAATACATGGATTAGTAAAATCGAACCCGTCGGGCTTGACTTTGATAATCAAAAAGCCGTTTTAATGGTTCCTAACGATTTTCACCGTCAAACCTTAGAGCGTTGTTACAAAATTTTACTTGAAAAAGGTTTTAGGGATGTATTCGATTCCGATATTAAAATAGAATTTACAATTCCCGCCGAGGATACTAAGGAAGAAAAAGAAATTGAAATAACCGACAACGGTTACGAATATACCTTCGATACCTTTATCGTAGGTAATTCCAACAAATTCGCTCACGCGGCTTGTCTTGCGGTAGCTCAAAATCCATCCAAGGCTTATAATCCGCTCTTCCTTTACGGAAACTCTGGACTCGGTAAAACTCATTTACTTTACGCTATCGGTAACGAGATTAAAAAGAACGATTCATCTAAATCTATCTGCTATGTAAAGGGAGATACCTTTACCAACGAGCTTATCGAATCATTACACCGCGCCAATATGTCTGAGTTTAGACAGAAGTACCGCTATGCCGACGTACTTTTAGTGGACGATGTTCAGTTTATCGGAGGTAAGGAAAGTACTCAGGAAGAATTTTTCCACACTTTCGAAACTCTTTATCTCGATCATAAACAAATTATCCTCACATCCGATCGTCCGCCTAAAGAGATTAAAACTCTCGACGACCGTTTAAGAGGTAGATTTGAGATGGGACTTATCGCTGATATTCAGCCGCCCGATATTGAAACACGTATTGCTATTATCAAACGCAAAGCCGAGATTATGGATATTGAAATTCCGAACGATGTTTGTGAATATATAGCTAATAACGTTAAAAATAATATTCGTCAGTTAGAGGGAACCGTAAAGAAGATTAAAGCTAAAAATAATCTTGACGGAGAGAAGCCTTCTATAAAATCTGTTCAGAATATTATCGCCGATATTTTAAACAATGATACTCCTCCCGAGGTAACTGTTGAAAAGATTATTGAAGAAGTTGCGAGAACTTTCAATGTTTCTGCCGATGATATAAGAAGCTCTAAAAATAGAAGCGCTTATATTAGCGGGCCTCGTCAGGTAGCTATTTATATTATAAATGAACTTACTACTCTTACTCAGGAAAAGATAGGACAGGAGTTTGGAGGCAGAGATCATTCTACCGTTAAATACGCTATAGATACTACAACTAAGAAAATGAAAAAGGATTCTAAGCTTCGCTCTATAGTCGATGATATAATTAAGAACTGCTCTGTTTAAAAATTTTTCCTTTTAAAACAAATATAATATATATTATTTAGTAGTAGTAGTAGGGGACGGGGAAAAGAGGAAAATTTTTGTTTCTTAGGTAAACAGTGGATTTTTTAACATTGATTTTTTATTTTTAAAATGTTGATAATGTTGAATAAATTATTATAAAATTAAATCTTTCAACCGAATGTTAAAACATTGTTGTTTATTGTTGAAAAAATTGTGGAATAAATAATATAAAAAATAAGGAGAACGAGTATGAAAATAAGCGTATTAAGAACGGACTTGGCTAATGCCGTTTCTATAGTTTCAAGAGCAGTATCAAATAAATCATCTATTCCGTCTTTAGAAGGTGTTTTGATTAAAGCTTACGGTTCTAAACTTACACTTTCGGGTTATGACCTTGAAATCGGAATAAATACAAGTATAGATTCTACTATTTCCGAACAGGGAGAAATAGTAGTTAGCGCTAAATATTTATCAGAAATAGTAAGACGACTTCCCGAGGAAGTAGTTTGTATTGAAACCGACGACAGAATGATTACTTATATTACAAGCGGTCACGCGGAGTATCAGATTGTAGGTATGAATTCCGCCGAGTATCCTGACTTACCAAAATTTGAGGAAACTGAGGGATTTGAGGTTAACGCCGAGATTCTTAAAGAAATGATACGCCAGACAGTTTACGCTGTTTCCGATAATAATAATAAACCTATTTATACAGGTTCACTTTTTGAAATTGAAAATAATGTGTTTAGGATTGTAGCTATCGACGGTTACAGAATGGCTATCCGTCAGGAAAATGTAGACAGCGGTGTAACTACTAAATTCGTTGTTCCCGGTAAAACTCAGCAGGAAGTTTTAAAAATTCTCGGCAATGAGGAAGAAAATGTTTATATAAGCGTAGGACACAGAAATATTATGTTTAAAATAGGGGAGTACTCCGTAATTTCCAGATTAATTGAGGGAACTTTCCTTGATTATAACAGCACTATTCCTAAAACAAGTAAAACAGAGATTCTTGTAAATACAAGACTTCTTATTAACGCGGTTGATCGTATGTCGCTTCTTAACGGCGATAAATTACAGAGTCCTGTAAGATGTAATTTTTCCGGAGAGGAGATTCACTTCTCCTGCTCAACTTCTATCGGTAAAGCTAACGACGTAATTTCGGCTCCCGTAAACGGAGAAGATGTTGAAATCGGCTTTAATAACAGATATTTACTCGACGCTCTGAAAAATATTGACGCCGACGAGGTTAAAATTTATTTAAACGGCGGGCTTTCGCCTATGATTATTAAACCTGTTAAGGGCGACAGCTTTATAAGTCTTGTTGTTCCGATGAGGCTCGCTAATGGATAATATTAAAATAGAGGGCGAGTATATAAAGCTCCAGGATATTTTAAAATTTTCGGGACTTTGTATGACAGGCGGTCACGCGAAAATCGCGGTACAAAACGGAGAAGTCGAGTTAAACGGCGAAGTTTGTACTATGCGCGGAAAAAAGGTAAAAAACGGCGATATTATTAAGTACGACGGAAAAGAAATAAAAGCGGTTTTCGTCTGATAGGAAAAGATAAAAGTTGAACGTAAGAAAATTACAGTTTAAAAATTACAGAAATCTTGTTGACGGAGAGATTATACCTTCCGAAAAAATTAATATTATCTACGGAAACAACGCCCAGGGTAAAACCAATATACTCGAATGTCTATGGATTTTCTGCGGCGGGCACAGCTTTAAAGGTGCTAAGGAAAATGAATTTATAAAATTCGGCGAGAAATTCGCGCGTATAAAAGCTCAGTTTTTTTCGGGAAACAGGGAACAGGAAGCCGAGATAATTTTTAACGGAAATAAGAAAGAAGTAATAATAAACGGAGTTAAAAAGAATTCTTCCGCCGCGCTTATAGAGAAATTTAACGCGGTAGTTTTTTCTCCGGAGGATCTGACTCTTGTAAAAAGGGGTCCGTCGGCCAGAAGAAGATTTATTGACAGCGCGGTTTGCAGGGAAAAATTAAGAAACGCTATAGTGATTTCCAAATACAATCAAACTTTAAATCAGAGAAACGCTCTGCTAAAAGATATTTACAGACATCCCGAATTAAAATCAACCCTCGGAATATGGGATGAAACTTTGTGCAGACTCGGCGCTAAAATTATTTATCAAAGACTTTCTTATATTAATAAGCTTTCTCACGACGCCGAAGAATATCATTTCGGAATTTCGGATAATACAGAGAAACTAAAAATAGTCTATAGTTCGAATTGTTCGGCAAAGTTCGGCGACAATGAGGATGATATTTACGAGAAGATGTATACTTTCGTAAAAAATACGAAAAAAGAGGATATTAAAAGCGGATATACTAATATAGGACCTCACAGAGATGATTTTAATATATATATCAATGACAGAAAAGCTAAAGTTTTCGCGTCGCAGGGTCAACAGCGCAGCGCGGTACTCTCGCTTAAACTCGCCGAGGCAAATGTTTTGAGCGATTTAACGGGTGAAAATCCTGTTATTCTGCTCGACGACGTACTTTCAGAACTAGATAAAAAAAGACGTGATTTTCTTATTAATAAAATAAAGGATTATCAGGTTTTTATAACTACCTGTGAATTAAAAGAAGAAGAAGGACTTAAAGAAGGAAAGAAATTTTACGTTGAGGAAGGAAAAATAACCTGATGTACCTTCATTTAGGAGAAAAAACAGTAATCAGAACCGAAAATATAATCGGAATATTTGATTTAGATAATACCACCATTTCGAAAAATACCAGAAATTTTCTCACAAGAGCCGAAAAAAGCGGTGAAGTAATAAACGTAAGCTTCGAGCTTCCTAAATCTTTCATAGTATGTGTGGAAAATGAGAAAAATAAGGTCTATATAAGCCAGATTGCCGCTAATACTCTTTATAAAAGAATAAATAAATAAAAAGGAACTCATTAATATAACGAGGAGAAAAAATATGAGAAAAAATTGTCCGTACTGCGGAAGGAGAATTTCTTATTTTACAACCTTTCACGAGAAAAAGAGAGGAATACATACCTGTACCCGTTGTAAAAAGGAAAGTAAAATAAAAACCGATTTCAGATTAATTATAGCTTTTATAGCTGTAGTTCTTATCGTTTTGATGTTTATGGTAATATGGAGCGGTTCGGCTAATTATAACAACTTTTTAGGCGTTATTATTGTCGCGGCTATATTGACTGTATTTTACTTTTGTACTCCGTTTTTTATACGATTTATTCCTCTAAAAAAATATAATCATCACGAAGTTGAGCGCGAAGAATTTGAATACGAATATGAACCGCTGCCGGACGAGGATGACGTAACCGTTGACAGCGAGTTTACATTTAACCGCGATATATTCGACCGGATAAAAGAAAAAAGAAATTCAACAATAAACAAGAATAACGCCGAAAATTCGGATAATCTTGAACACACAAAGGTTGCGACTAAGGATTATGTGCCGATTATTAATGATGTTACCGAGGCTCACGCTTCGTCCTCGGACGCTCCGCTTAAAAAGGTTCATAATTATTACGAATATGCTCAAAATGATAATTATGAATACACCGATTACAGCGAAACTGAGAATTTTGACGACGGTTATCCCGCAAGAAAAAGAAGAAAATCTGACTTACCCGACGGCTCAAAATATACTGCGAACAGGAAATTTTAATTATGTTTAAGCTTCCCGTTTGTCCGTATTGTAATACGGTGTACAGCTATAAGGATGTAAAAAATAACAGGAATAAAAAAATAATAAAATGTTACCACTGTAAAAATAAATTTAAAAAGAATAATTTAAAAGGTTATGTTGTTTTAGCCTTAATTATAATAATTCTGACGGTAGCTTTGAATCTGGTTGTTCTTAATCTTACGGCTGATTTTATCACGTCAATAATACCGCTTATGATAATAAGTGTTTTTGCGGTAATAATCTTTATTATTTTAACTCCGTTTTTTTCGGATTATAAGAAGATAAAGAATATAGATATTAAAGAGATTCCGCGCGAGCTTATCGCGGAAAATCCTGTTAATAAAAAACAGAAACGCTCAGTTAAAAACAGACAGAGAAAAAATAAATGAATATATGAAAGCTATTGAATTTTGGAGGTAAAGAATGGAAAACGAAGAAGTAAAGGTTTCTAAAGTCGAAAACGATTACGGCGCGGACGATATACAGGTTTTAGAAGGACTTGAAGCTGTTCGAAAAAGACCGGGTATGTATATCGGTTCTACAGGACCGAGAGGCTTACATCATCTTGTTTATGAAATTGTGGACAACTCTATCGATGAAGCGCTCGCGGGTTATTGTTCTAAAATAGACGTTGTTATAGAGAAAGACGATATTATTAAAGTTAAGGATAACGGTCGAGGAATCCCCGTAGGTATCAACGAAAAAACGGGCGTACCCGCGGTAACTCTCGTATTTACCGTACTCCACGCGGGCGGTAAATTCGGCGGCGGCGGATACAAGGTATCGGGAGGTCTCCACGGCGTAGGCGCGTCCGTAGTAAACGCCCTCTCCGAATGGGTAGAGGTTAAAGTTTGCGACGGAAAGGATATTTACTTCCAGCGTTACGAAAGAGGAAAAATAGTCTGCGATTTAAAGAAAATCGGACAAAGCACCGAAAGGGGTACGGAGGTTCGCTTTAAAGCCGACGGAAAAATCTTTAAAGAAACTACAGTTTACGAGTACGAGGTTCTCGAAAAAAGACTTCGCGAGCAGGCTTTCTTAAACGCGGGAGTTCATATTGAGCTCAGAGATGAGCGCGGGGACGACGTTATTCAGAAGAACTTTCTTTACGAAGGCGGTATTTCGAGCTTCGTAGAGTTTTTGAATAAGAAAAAGCATGTTGACCCGATTCATCCGGAGGTTATTTATTTCGCTTCCAAGAACGACGAGGATACTGTGACAGTAGAAGTCGCTATGCAGTATACCGACAGCTACAACGAGCTAATGTTATCGTTCGCGAATAATATTCATACCGTTGACGGCGGTACTCATGAGGAAGGCTTCAGACGCGCGCTTACAAGAGTTATGAACGACTACGCGCGTAAATTCAACAAACTCAAAGAAAACGATAAAAACCTGTCGGGCGAGGACGTAAGAGAAGGTCTTACCGCGGTAATAAGCGTTAAGGTAAAGGAAGCCCAGTTCGAGGGACAGACAAAAGCTAAACTCGGTAACACCGAGGTCAGAACTATGGTGGATAAGCTTTTAAGCGAAAAACTCGCGATTTTCTTAGAGGAAAACCCCGCCGTAGCAAAGGCTGTATTCGATAAAGCATTAGCTTCCGCCAGAGCGAGAGAAGCCGCTCGAAAGGCGAGAGAAAGCGTAAGAAGAAAATCCGCGTTAGAAAGCGCTCAGCTCCCCGGTAAGCTTGCGGACTGTCAGTCTAAGGACAGCTCCGAAACCGAGATATTTATCGTCGAGGGAGATTCCGCGGGCGGTTCGGCTAAAGGCGGACGTGACAGAAGAATTCAGGCAATCCTCCCGCTTTGGGGAAAAATGCTCAACGTAGAAAAGGCTCGATTAGACCGAGTTTACGGAAACGATAAGCTCACTCCCGTAATTACCGCTTTAGGTACAGGTATAGGCGAGGAGTTTGATATAGAAAAACTCCGCTACGGAAAAGTCATTATTATGGCGGATGCCGATGTAGACGGACAGCATATCCGCACACTTTTACTTACATTCTTTTTCCGTTTTATGAGACCTCTTATCGAGGAAGGACATATTTATATAGCCCAGCCTCCGCTTTACAGAATTACTAAGGGTAAGGAACATAAATACGCTTACTCCGATATAGAAAGAGATAGAATCCTCTCCGAAATCGAGGGAAAAACCGAGATTCAGCGCTATAAGGGTCTGGGTGAGATGGATTCCGAACAACTCTGGGAAACTACTATGAATCCCGACAGCAGGCTGATGTTAAAGGTTCAGCTCAGCGACGCTGAAGCTGCCGACGAAACATTCAGCATCCTTATGGGCGATAAGGTAGAACCCAGACGAGAGTTTATAGAAACAAACGCGAAATTCGTACAGAATCTTGACGTTTAATATGAGGAAATATTATGCATTCTAAATCTTATATAACCGTTCGTTACGCGGAAACCGACCGAATGGGTATTGCCCATCATTCCAACTATCCTATCTGGTACGAAGTAGGAAGAACCGATTATATCAAAAGCTTCGGCATAACCTACAGCGATATGGAAAAAGCGGGAATACTTATGCCGCTTACTAACCTAAGCTGTTACTTTTTAAAGCCCGCGGGCTACGAGGATAATATTATAGTGAGAACCTGGGCTATAGAGCTGAAAGCCGCGCATATCCAGTTTACCTATACAGTTAAAAAAATTAACGACGACGGTACTCAGGAGGAGCTGGGCTACGGTTCTACCGAACACGGAATTATCGACAGTAAAACCTTCCGTCCCGTAAGCTTAAAGAAGCGTATGCCCGAGCTTTACGAAAAAATTAAATCTACTCTGTAAACCGGTGATATAATGGCTAAACAGATAAAAACCAACGCAATGAGGTTTTTAGATAAAAAGAAAATCGACTACGAAGTTTTTATGTATCCGCACGGAAAGGAAGCCGTCGAGGGGAACGAGGTAGCCGAATTAATGGGACAAAATCCCGCTCAGGTATTTAAAACCTTAGTCGCTAAAGGAAAGAGTGGGGAGTATTACGTATTCGATATACCCGTTAACCGGGAACTAGACCTTAAAAAAGCCGCTAAATCGGTTGGGGAAAAGAATATCGAGATGGCGCACGTTAAGGATTTGGTAAAAATCTGCGGTTACGCGAGGGGAAATGTATCTCCGCTCGGGATGAAAAGTAACTTTAAGACCGTGTTCGACAAAACCGCTCTCGATTGCGACTATATCTACATCAGCGCGGGAAAAATCGGATATCAGATTAAAACCGATCCGAAAAAATTAATCAAAATAATAAAAGCTGAGAATAACGAAATAACCGCCTGAGTTTAGGGCATTTAGTGAATACACGGATAATTATAATTGAGGTGAATGAAAGTTGAGTAACGAAAACGAGATAAAAGAAGTTAGCGGAAAAATTATAGACGTTGACGTCGAAAAAGAAATGAAACAGTCCTTCTTGGACTATTCGATGTCGGTTATCGTAAGCCGAGCGCTTCCCGATGTGCGCGACGGTCTTAAACCTGTACATAGACGTATACTCTATACAATGTATGAAAGAGGTCTTGAGCCTAATAAGCCTTACCATAAATGCGCTGATACAGTCGGCGCGGTTTTGGGAGCGTACCATCCGCACGGCGACGCTTCGGTCTATGACGCGCTGGTAAGACTTGCCCAGGATTTCTCGATGAGATATATGCTCGTTGACGGTCACGGTAACTTCGGTTCGGTCGACGGCGATCCGCCCGCGGCTTACCGATACACTGAGGCTAGAATGAGCAAGATTTCTACCGAAATGCTCACCGATATTGAGAAAAAGACGGTAGATTTCGTTCCTAACTACGACGACAGACTCGAAGAACCTACAGTTCTTCCGAGCCGTTTCCCGAACCTTCTCGTAAACGGCTCCAGCGGTATCGCCGTAGGTATGGCTACTAATATTCCTCCTCATAATTTGGGCGAGGTTATAGACGCTATCGACCTTCTTATCGATAATCCCGAGGCTTCTGTAGCCGAAATTATGGAATGTATCCCCGGTCCGGACTTCCCGACAGGCGGAATTATTATGGGCAGAAGCGGAATCAAAGCCGCTTACTCCACAGGCCGCGGAAAAATTGTCGTAAGAGCTAAGACCGAGATAATCGAAGCTAAAAACAACCGCTTTAAAATTATCGTTACCGAGCTTCCTTACGGAGTTAATAAAGCCCGCCTTATCGAGCATATCGCCGATTTGGTTAAGGATAAGAAAATCGAGGGAATTACTAATATCGAGGATCATTCCGACAGAAACGGTATGCATATTGAAATTGATATCCGCCGTGACGCTTCTCCCCAGATTGTTCTCAACCAGCTTTTCTCATTCACTCAGCTTCAGACTACTTTCGGCGCGATTTTACTCGCGATTGTAAACGGCGAGCCGAAAATCTTAACCCTTAAAGAGTGCCTTGAGCATTATATCAACTTCCAGGTAGAGATTATCACCCGCCGTACACAGTTCGATTTAAAGAAAGCTCAGGACAGATGCCATATCTTAGAGGGATTAAAGATAGCTATCGACAATATCGACGAAGTTATTAAGATTATCCGCGCGAGCAAGGATACCTCTACCGCTAAGGCGAACTTGATGGAGCGTTTCGGACTTGACGAGCCTCAGGCACAGGCGATTGTTCAGATGCGTCTCGGTCAGCTCACTAATATGGAGCGAGGTAAAATCGAGGATGAAATCGCCGCTCTGCTCGCTAAAATCAAAGAATATACCGAGCTTCTCGCAAGCCACCATCTCCTACTTGAGAAGGTTAAGGAAGAAGCTCTCGCTCTCAGAAATAAATATTCCGACCCGCGCCGTACAGAAATCTGTCAGGTCAGCGGCGAGGTAGATATCGAGGACCTTATCCCCGAGGAAGATTGCGTAGTAACCCTTACACGCTTCGGCTACGTTAAGCGTATCGCCGAGGACGAATACACAATCCAGCACCGAGGCGGCAGGGGAGTTAAGGGTATGTCTACCCGTGAGGAAGACGTCGCTACTGAGATGTTTATCTGTAATACCCATAACTATATCCTGTTCTTTACCGATAAGGGCAGAGTTTACCGCATTAAGTGTTACGCTATTCCCGAGGGTACCCGCCAGAGCAAGGGAATAAATATCGCTAATATTCTTCCGATTGCTACCGACGAAAAAGTAACCTCAATGATACCCGTTAAGGAGTTTGAGGACGATAAGTATCTCGTTATGGTTACTAAAAACGGTATCATTAAGCGTATCGAGTTAAACGCCTATAATACAGCGCGCAAGGGCGGACTTATAGCTCTCGATTTAAACGAGGGCGACGAGCTCGCTTGGGTAAGAATGACCGACGGTAACAACGAGATTATAGTTGCAACCCGCGACGGTATGTCTATCCGCTTTAAAGAAACCGACGTGCGTCCTATGGGCAGACAGGCGCGCGGTGTTAAGGCGATGAAGCTTAATGAAGGCGACACTATTGTCGGAATGAGCGTTATCGACGAAAACGCGCTTATTCTCACCGTTTCAGAAACAGGTTACGGACGGCTCAGCACTCCCGACAACTACCGCGTTCAGTCCAGAGGCGGTAAAGGTCTTACCAACTACCATACCGAGAAATACGGTAAGGTCGCGGGAATCGGAGTTATTAATACCGACGACGATATTATCCTTATCAGCGAGGAAGGCGTGGTTATAAGAATTAACGCGAGCGACGTGCGTATCTGCGCCCGCCCGAGTAAGGGTGTAACTCTTATGAGAATCAAGGACGATAATCGAGTTGTAAGCTTCGCTCATTTACCTCACGAGGATGAAGAAACCGAAAAACCCGAGGACAATTCCGCTCCCGAAGATGAAACCGAAGAAACAGAAGAATAAATTTTAAGTGGTAAGTAAATTTATACTTACCACTTAATTTGTTACCTATGGAGAGAGTATGAAAGTAATTTTGGCTTCCGCGTCGCCAAGACGGAGGGAACTTTTAAAATATATTTTTAACGAATTTGAAATAATCCCCGCCGATGTGGATGAAACTTTAAACGATAATATAAAAGCCGAGGAAGCGGCTCAGTATCTCGCGCATAAAAAAGCGGAGTTTATCTCGAAAAAATATCCCGAAGCGCTGGTTATCGGGAGCGATACCACAGTCGTAACGGGAGAGAAGATACTCGGAAAACCCGCGGATAAAACCGACGCGGAAAATATGCTCAGCTTACTCAGCGGAAAAACCCACAAGGTAATTACCGGCGTAAGCCTGTTTTATAAAGGAAAAGAAAAGACCTTCAGCGAGGTTACCGAGGTGGTTTTTTTCAGCTTAACCGATCGGGAAATCGAAAACTATCTTAAAACTGACGAATGGAGCGATAAAGCGGGAGCTTACGGTATCCAGGGAAAAGCGGGGCTTTTCGTGGAAAAAATTAACGGCGATTATAACAACGTAGTGGGACTCCCTGTCGCGAGGTTAAACCGAGTTTTAAATGATTTTGTATTATGAAAAAGCTATTATCAATCGTACTTTTATTATTAATGGTAATGTTATCCGTATCGTGCGGTAATAAATCAGCAAAAATCCCCGCCGAAAATGTTATTATTTATCCGACAAGAGATATAGATAATTTTATCGATAACGATAACGAAACGGGTATGACCTATAAATTTACCCTCGACAAATACACGACCGAGTTTAATACTATGTATTCGCAGTTAGGCGGAGATTATAAGGATTTTCCGTATAAAAACTGGCGTAAGCGAGCGCGTGAAAAACAGTCTAACGGCAAGTTTTACAACTACCTTTATCTTACAAGCAAGTATGTAGTCCTTACCGCTGCCGAAGAAGCCGAGACACGCCGTATTGTAAACGTCGGCTGCGGAATTACCGAGAAGAAGCTCAAGTCTAACAAAAAGATAAAGAACAAGGTTATGACAATTTGCGGAGTAATGGCAGCCGCCGCGGGCGGTTATAATATCGACAGCGTTAAATTTTTCGGCAATCTTTTTACCGATACTATAGCGTTTAAAGACCACAGCTTATGGTACGAGGACAGTATCTATGTTTACGATAAAGAAACCGCTTCCGACGGAACAAAAACTATCCTGTTTAGAACTATGCCCGCCTTACCCAATATAAAGGACGATTGGAATTTACAGGATTATAGAGAATATAAGAACGAAAAATAAAACACGAGTTGTACGAATTGATAATTTGTACAGCTCGTTTTTGTATATATCTAATAAAAAGTTAATAAACAGTTAAATTTACTTTACATTTTTTTATTAATAATGTACAATAAAGCAAAGATATGGAAAGGAGAGGTAGAAATGAAGAAATCTATATCTATTATATTAGCGGTATTAATGCTGTTATCAATATTCAGTGTAACCGCTATGGCGAAAAACGGCCCTAATCCCAACAAGGATGAGTATGAGCTTTATACTGCTAAAATTTATCTTTATAATGCTTTGGAGGACGGCGGAGATATCGCTATATACAGCGATAACCAGGTACATAAAAACGCTGTTGAGGGCGCTGTGTATGACCTCGAAGCTAACACTCTTACCCTTAAAGATTTTAATCATCCGGAGTTTTCTCTCTCGCTCACCGATATGGGCGACGATTTTAAACTCAACATCGAGGGAGATTGCGTACTTTACAATATTTCCTCGTCAACCGAAGATTACGGCGGAAGTCTTACCGTTACGGGAACAGGCTTACTAACAGTTAATCCCGAAAAACAGGACGAAACCGCGGTTAGACTTATGGCATACGGCGCAGACAGCACGCTTCATATAGATAATACAGTAAGCGTTAAGTTTTTAAGCTGTTGGCAGGCTGTTTACTTCCAGGGCACAGCCCACGCCGATAAAGATACTGTCTTTACTCAGGGCGCGGACACTGTAGAAGTTGAGGGCGGAAAAGAGACTTACGAATCTCCCAAAACTATCGATGGCGCGTATGTGACCCGTGACAGCGGAACTGTTGTAGGCTATCGCGCTCACGAAATTAACGACCCTAACTATATGAACGGCTTATACAGCGTAACTATCTCCCAAGACCCTGCGGGACAGAAGCTTTACCACATAGTAAAATATGTTATCAGCGAGAAGCTCGGAGTTTGGGTTAAGGACGAGAGCTTTGAGGAACAGGATTTAGCTGAGGACGAGTTTAATAACAACCTCACTATCGATACTTCTCCCGGAAGCACACCTAAAACAATAGAATATACCGATGGAGAAGGTGTTCCTCAGACCGGTTATCTCGTGGAGGATACACAAACCGGCGGATACATGGTAATAGATATTAACTATAACGAAGACGACGACGGTATGATTCACAGAGCCAAGCCTATTGTAGAAAACGAAACCGGCGGATATATTATTGTCACCACATGGAGCGGTTACGAAGTAAATCGCGATAACTTCTTCGAAAAGGGGTTACAATACGTATTTGAGGAAGAATATACAAATTTCGAAGCGCCGAACATCGAAACAAGCACATTTGAAGTTTACGAGGACGGCGACAAAAATCAGTACGTTCTGGACGCCGAGGATAATGTTCTCAAATTTGACGAGGACAATAAAATTACTATCGAAGGCAAAGAGTATTACGTTCTTACTATGTGGCAGGGCGTTTTGAAAGATAACCTCAATCCTGTTTACGATACAGTAGAGGGAGATTACTACAATTACAATTATCCCGACGAGGACTATATCTACACAGCTCCCAAGCCCGCTACTCCCGACGAAGCCGAGACAACCGTTCCCGCTACTCCTGACGAGCCCTTTACAACCGAAGCGGTTGAACCGACAACCTCTCAGGATAACACTAATCCCGAGCCGACCGCCGATCCTCAGGCAACTACAGACCCGCAGGGCGAGCCTACGACAGCTCAGCCCGCTACAACTCAGCCCGCGACAGTAGAGCCGACAAACGCTCAGCCCGAAACTAAGGCGACCGAGGCGAATGAACATTCAATCAGCGAGATAAAGAAAGGCTCGAGCGAGAAGCAGGTTGATAAATTCGTTACAAAGCTAAAGACCGAAAAAGACGCAAAGGGAAGCGTATTCGGATTACTCTGCGCGCGCCAGAAGAAAGCGACTAAATCTTCCGTAACTGTTCATTGGAACAAGCTAAAGAAAGCGAAATCCTACGTAGTTTACGGCTCAAAATGCGGAACAACTAAGGTTATCCCCGCTTATAAGAAGATTAAGAAAGTAACAAAGACAAGCTATACTCAGAAAAAGCTCAAAAAGGGCGTTTACTTTAAGTTCTTAATCGTAGCTCTCGATAAGAACAACAAGGTTCTCGCTACTTCTAAAACAGTTCATATCGTTACCAAAGGCGGAAAATACGGAAACGATAAAACCGTTAAGGTAAATAAGACGAAGGTTACTCTTAACTTAAAGAAGAAAAAGACCTTTAAGATTAAGGCTAAGGAAGTAGTACAGTCGAAGAAACTGACCGTAAAACGCCACCGTCCGATTAAGTTCGAAAGCTCAAACACAAAGATTGCGAAAGTAAACAGCAAGGGTAAAATCACCGCCAAGAAAAAGGGCAAGGTTACTATCTATGTTTACCCGCAGAACGGACTTTATAAGAAGGTTAAGGTTACGGTTAAGTAATAAGGTATGTTTAGATAACAGGTAATAGTAAAGGTCGGAAGCGTTCGCTTCCGACCTTTTGAGTTATAATCTTACCTTGTGCTCGTAGTTTGAATACCGTATTTTTTAATCAGAGCAATAGTTTTTTTGTAGCTTTTCGGAACAGCAAAATTCTCGCATAACTCCGTTTCTTTATAGCTCTTTCCGTATTCAAATTGAAGCGAACATTCCGACAGGTCATTGGTTTTAAATCCGTATTTTTTATATTCTTCCATTACGGTATTATATACCTCCATCGCCTTACTTTTATATACGACGTTATAATCCTCGTCAAAATCCTCGTCGTCTATATCTTCCTGGCTCCAGTATTCCGCGCCGTAAAGCTCAACCGCCGCGAGATACTTTTTATCGCATATAAACAGCGGGCTGATGTTTTCTTTATATGTATTAGATAGGAGAAAATCTATATTAGAAAGTCCGTCGTCGTCGATTTGATTCGCGTACACGTTATCATACCCACGGCTTACCGAGTTTCCGTTTTTTAACTTATATGTAATATGATAACGATAGAACGGCTCGCCGTCTTCACTAAAAGTGTTGTAGATATTATCATAGTCATCAGTAAAAAGAGAGAGTCTATCAAGCATATGAGCTTTAACGAAAGAGGCTTTATATTTAAGTTCATCCTTATGCGCCTTAACAGCCTTTTTGATAACCTCTTTATCGGTAATATTATGCTCCAATATATTTACTCCGTCTACATAAGCCGACCTATCAGCATTAAAACTAACGCTTTCGATTTCGTCAAGCTCGGGAACATAGTTATCGTAACCGAAAAAGCCTGTACACATAGAGGTAAAATAAATTGCGAAACAGAGTAACATCGCGCCGTAGGGGATAAGACTTTTTAAAAATCCGCTGAAGCCTCTCGCGAAAATAAGTTGAATTATCATATAGGATATGAATGAACCGATAATCATTCCTATCCAAAAAGAAACATAGTCGTTTCCGCTTTTTGTTAAGTTGTTAATTAGTAAGAGGATAAGCGCTGCGACAATTCCCGCCGAAAAGCTTATAAGAACCTTAACCGCGATGAGCGGGAATTTATAGGCGAAATGAGATTGAGCACATTCAGATTTGCGCTTTTTAATAAGGAAGAAAGATAATAATACGGTTATCGCTGTAAAAATCAGCCAATATATAGGATTCAAGGTGATTATTGAAAAAATCGGGCTTAAAAACATTACTAAATTGATATTAAAACTAAAACTATATCCCATTAAGAGCAAAGAGGGCAGCGCCGTAAGAATAGTAATCGCTACGGGAGCGGCGAGGTTAACTCCGAAAAAGGAAATAATTTTGTCCGAAGTTTTTCCGCAGCATATCGACATAAGCCCGAAAAAGCTAATACAGGCGATAAGCATTATTGATGCGTTCAGCGTAAGTGATAGAGTACCCAAATTGGAGTGAAAAAAATCAGAAAAAGTAACGCTGTTTTGTGTCATTATAATTATAACAGAATCAACAATCACCATCGGTACAAGCGAGATAATAGAAGTGCTTATAAGCTTTGAAAAATACATAACGCGTCTTGATACAGGCAGAGAGCCTATCATATCGGTCTGTCGTTTATTATGGAGATAGGAAAACGACCTAATCGAAATAACCAAACCGATTATAAGCGCGTATTCCAAAGTTCCGAGGAACATATAGAAGCATCCTGTTTCTATGCTTTCTACCGCAAAGCCTAACAGTGTATCGGTAATCGCGCCGAACGCTATAAGAGAAAGATAGATTACTATTACCGCAATGTTATTTCTCAGCGTCCACAAAAACACGGATAAGCCGAGTTTAAATTTAGAGTATGTTGTTGATGTCATATCCTGCACCCTCCATTTCGTTGATAAATACTTCCTCGAGAGTCAGCGGAAGCGACTCCATAAACGCGGGGTTTAGAGCCTCGAGCTTAGGAATAAAATCTTGTTCGTTTCCCCTTATAGTTAAGTTGAATAAATTACCGTTACGGCTTTTGTTGACTATTTCTAAATCGCTGAATAAATTGTCGTCAATCTCACTGTTAAACGCGATTTGTACCTTATGGATACCGAGCTTTAAGTCGTCGAGTTCTCTTTCGAGGATAATACCGCCCTTATGTAACAGCCCGATATGGTCGCAAATATCTTCTAATTCACGCAAGTTATGGGAAGCGATCATTACCGTAGTGCCGTTATCGGTTACGTTAGTGATTATAAGTTTTTTTACGAGCTGTCGTACTACGGGATCCAAGCCGTCAAATATCTCGTCAAGAAAAAGATATTTCGGGCGGGTTGACAGGGCGAGTATTAACGCCGACTGTCTTTGCATACCCTTCGACATATTAACTATGTGTTGTTTTGTGTTAATCGGAAAGGTCGCGCACAGTTGTTTAAAATAATCCTCATCCCATCCGCTGTATATCTTTCTGTACAAAAAGGCGTTTTTCTGTATAGTATCTCCGTTCGAAAAGTAGGGATAATCGGGTACGAAAAAGCATTTGTCTTTTATTTTCTGATTTTCAAATACATTTTCGCCGTCAATAAGAGCCTCTCCGCCGTCAGCCTTAAAAACTCCGTTTAAAACCCTTAAAAGCGTGCTTTTTCCCGCGCCGTTCGAACCTACTAAGCCGAATACCGCTCCGCTTGACACGGTAAAGCTGAGGTTATCTAAGGCTTTTACCTCTCCGAAAACTTTTGTAACGTTTTTAATTTCAATCATACTTTATCTCCCTTAAGGGCTTTGTTAACCCTTTCCATAATTTCAGTTTTACTTAAACCGACGTTAACCGCGCTATTTAGGGCTTGGTCAAGTTTTTCGACGGCTAGCTGTTTTTCGGCGTCGAGGACTTCTAAATTTTCCGAGATAAAAGAGCCTTTTCCGACCGCCGAACATATATATCCGTCCTGCTCGAGAAGCTTATAAGCTTTTGAAACTGTATTCGGGTTTACCGAAAGCTCGCACGCAAGCGTCCTTACGGGCGGCAGCTTATCGCCGGGTTTAAGCGCGCCCGCGGAAATTAGCCGTACAACATTGTTGTAAAGCTGTTCATAAATCGGAGCGCGTGAGGTTAAATCTAAGCTGAACATATAACCATTCCTTTATATGTGAATTGTATTAATACAAATAGTACAATTATGTTATAACACTTCTTTTTCCGTTTGTCAATAATTTTTGCAAAAAAATAAAACCGATTTTTATCGGTTTTACTTTATCAGAAATGTTTATAAATTTTTAACTCGTTTTCTTTTACCATACCTAATCCGAAAAATTTGCCGTTATATTTTACTCGATAGATTTTTCCCTCGATATTTTCCGCCGAGCGAAGAGAGGTTCTTCCTATATCGAGCGCTCCGCCGTGGGAAAATCTCGTCGCCTGAGCTTCGGAAACCTTTAGCTCGGGAAGCGTAATAAAAAGATTTTCGGTAGAAATCAGCTTTTCCTCGATTTCGGCGGGGGAGAGCTCTTTTAATTTTTCAAGCGGAATACAGTTTTCTATATCGAATCCGCAGGCTTTTGTGCGGTTTAAGGACGTCATAACCGCGCCCGTTTTAAGAAGTCTTCCGATATCGTCGATAAGAGTTCGTATGTACGTACCCTTGGAACAGCTTACCCTGAGCGTTCCCGACTGTGATTTTTCGTCGAAGCCGAGCAGTTCCAATTCATAAACAGTAACCTTTCTCGATTTTCTCTCGACCTCAATACCTTTTCTGGCGAGGTCGTAAAGCCGTTTTCCGTTTACCGATACCGCCGAGTACATCGGGGGTATCTGCTCGATTTCTCCGCGGAAATGTTCGAGCGCTTGAGTCAGCTTATCGAGCTTAATACCGCTTTCGGTTTCGGTTTTAACCGTACCCCAGATGTCGAGCGTGTCGGTCGTTACTCCGAGCTTAAAGCCCGCGGCATATTCCTTGTCGTGATTCGGGATAATATCCTGAGCTTTTGTAGCGTTTCCGAGCAAAAGCGGAAGAACTCCCGTCGCGTTCGGATCGAGAGTTCCTGTATGTCCTATCTTTTTTTGAGAAGTTAATTTTCGCACGGCGGCTACTACGTCGAAGGACGTGAATCCGCCGGGCTTATTAACTAAAAGTAATCCGTTCATAGTGTTTCTTCCGCGGCGGTTTTCAGCGTTTCGAGAACGCTTTTTAAATCGCCCTTTAAAGTACATCCCGAGGCGGCAACGTGTCCGCCTCCGCCGAATTGTCGGCAAAACGCGCTCGCGTCTACACCGTTGTTAGTGCGGACGGAAATTTTATAATCGTTTTCCTTTTCACGCACGGTAATTCCCATTTTAACGCCTTCAATCTGGCGCGGAATAGAGGCGATGCCCTCGGTTTCGTCGTCGCCTAAGCCGTCGGTCATCTCTCTCGTAGTATAGATAATAGCGCATTTGTTGTCGGCGCAGAATATCATATTTTCAAGAATTTTTCTTTCGAGCTCTATTCTCGGCTTCGACTTAGTTTCGAACATAACCTTGTTGATATATCCGTTATCGCACCCGAGGTCGATTAAATCAGCGGCGATTCTCATTGTGCGGGAAGTGGTGTTGGTATAACGGAAACATCCCGTATCTGTGCTTATCGCCGTGTAGATACAGTCGGCGATATCCTTGGTATATTCCGCGTTTAAAAGCGGAATAAGCTCGTAAATTATCTCGCCAGCGGCGGCGGAATCGGCTTCGACATATTTATGAGGAGCCTTTATCACGTTGGTTCCGTGATGGTCGATACAAAGATCGATTTTGCCCTCGTAAATTTTACGGTTTTTGCCCAGGAGTTTTTCGTCCGCGACGTCGGTAGAGATTACGCACTCGGTACTGAACTTAGGTTCCTCGTAGCGCTCGAAAATAAACCCAAATTTTTTCTGGCGGTCGGTTGTAATAACCCGCGCGTTCTTGCCGATTTGCTTTAGAGCGTGGGCTAGAGCGAACGCGCTTCCGATACAGTCACCGTCGGGGTAGTTGTGAGTTAAAATGTCGAAGTTATTATGTTGTAAAATAAAGCTTGCAACTTCTTTAAGAGTCATTTTCCTCGTCCTTAATGTCTAAATCATTTAAAATCCTTGAAATATTCGCGCTGTATTCGATACTGTCGCTGGCGGTAAAGATAAGCTCGGGAACGTGACGGAGCTTCAGCCTGTGGCCGAGCTCACGCCGAATAAATCCCTTAGCGCTGTCTAAGCCCTTGCAGGCAAGCTTACAACGCTCCATTCCCTCAATCGCGCTGACATAAACCGTACAGTACGACAAATCGTTGGTGACGTCTACTCTTATAATCGAGATAAACGCGTCTTTAACCCGGGGATCCTTGAGCTCACGGAAAATCGCCGTAAGCTCTCTTTTTATATCTTCTGTAGTTCTTTCAATCTTATGTCCCATTTTTAATTCTCCACGTCAAGCATTGAATTTCCTGCAACTTATAACCTGAAACAGCTTAATCTCTATACTCCTCGATTTCATAAACCTCGAAGATATCTCCCTCTTTAAGGTCGTTGAATTTTTCGAGACAGATACCGCACTCGTAACCCTCGGCTACTTCCTTAACGGAATCCTTAAACCTCTGGAGAGAAGCCACGTTGTCGTCGGCGATAATAATACCATCTCGCACAACGCGCACCATACCGTTTCTGGTGATTTTACCTTTCTTAACATACGAACCCGCGACAGTACCTACGCTCTTAATCTTGATAACGTTTCTGACCTCGGCTGTTCCGAGCTCAACTTCTCTTGTCTTAGGAGCGAGCATACCCTTCATCGCGCTCTCGATTTCTTCGATACAATCGTAAATTACACGATACATACGCATATCTACGCCGTCGCGCTCGGCGTTGTTCTGAGCGGTCGCGTCGGGACGGACGTTAAAGCCTACGATAATAGCGTTGGAAGCGTTAGCGAGCATAACGTCGCTTTCGTTAATCGCGCCTACCGCGCCGTGAATTACGTTTACACGAACTTCGTCGTTAGTTAATTTCTCTAAGCTCTGGCGTACAGCCTCTACCGAACCCTGTACGTCGGCTTTAACGATAATTTTAAGCTCTTTCATCTCGCCCTGTTTCATCCGGTCGAACAGGTTGTCGAGAGTAACCTTGGTCTGAGCGTTGAAGATTTCTTCCTTGCGCTCGTCCTTACGCTGCTGAACGAGCTGACGCGCGAGGTGTTCGTTTGTAACGGAGTTGAAGATATCTCCGCCCACGGGAACTTCGTCGAGACCTGTAATCTCTACGGGAACCGACGGGCCCGCGGATTTAACCGCTTCACCCTTATCGTTGGTCATAGCGCGGACACGTCCTAAGCATGTACCCGCTACTACGATATCGCCCGCGTTTAGAGTACCGTTCTGTACAAGTACGGTAGCGATAGGACCTCTGCCCTTATCAAGACGAGCCTCGATAACAATACCTTTAGCGGCTCTGTCGGGGTTAGCTTTAAGCTCTTTCATCTCGGCCACGAGAAGAACGTTCTCAAGTAAGTCGTCGAGACCTTCTTTAGTTTTTGCCGAAACAGGTACACATATTACATCGCCGCCCCATTCCTCAGGAATAAGCTCGTATTCCGTGAGCTGCTGTTTAACCTGCTCGGGATTAGCGCCCGGTTTATCCATCTTGTTGATAGCTACGATTATGGTAACTCCCGCCGCTTTGGCGTGGTTTATAGCCTCGACAGTCTGAGGCATAATACCATCATCCGCCGCTACAACGAGGATAGCGATATCTGTAGCCTGAGCGCCTCTGGCTCTCATCGTAGTAAACGCTTCGTGTCCCGGGGTATCGAGGAAGGTAATCGGCTGGCCGTTTACAATAGTTCTGTACGCGCCGATGTGCTGGGTAATACCGCCCGCTTCGCCTTCGGTTACGTTGGCGTGGCGGATAGCGTCGAGGATTGAAGTCTTACCGTGGTCAACGTGTCCCATAACTACTACTACGGGAGCGCGGCTCTCGAGGTTAGCCTCGTCGTCCTCGCTGTCGTCGATAATCTTTTCTTCGATAGTTACGACTACCTCTTTCTCGACCTTAGCGTTAAACTCCATAGCGATAAGCTCGGCAGTGTCGAAATCTATGGTATCGTTAGCGGTAATCATCGAGCCCATCATAAACGCTTTCTTAACTACCTCAGCTACCGTAGCCTTAAGGCGCGACGCGAGTTCGGAAACAACAATTTCGTCAGGAACCGTAATTGTGATAGAACGTTCCTTACGCTGTTTCTCGATACGAGCGAGTCTTTGAGCCTCTGTCTCACGCTTACCGCCTCTGCGCTGACGCTGTTTGCGCGCGCGGTTTGTAAATTTCTGTTTTTTACTTGTATCCTGATTACGACGGAGCTTGTCATTAGCCATATCGTCGTACTTCTGGTTGTATTTTTCTACGTCAACGTTGCTCTGGCGTGTGTCGATTACACGTCGGTTGGAACGGTGGTCGGTTCCTTCTTCTTCGATAGTATTTACTACCTCTACCTTCTGAGCCTTGCCCTTAGGTGTTTTGGTTTTGGAAGCGGATTTCTTTGTATCTTTCTTTTCGGATTGTTCAATCGGAATTTCCTTACGCTTCGGTTTTTCTTCCTTAGCCTCTTCCTCAATCTGCTTTTCGTATTCTTCTACCGCTTTATCTCTAACGGCAAAATAATCATTAAAGCTCTCCAAGGCGCTTTCTGTAGTCATAACGTCGAAGATTACGTTAAGCTCCTCGACCTCCAAAGAGGTCATAGACTTTTTATTAACGCCGCATTTTTCCGAAAGAATCTCCGTAATTTTCTTGCTTTTTACGTTAAAATCATCCGCTACTTCTTTTACCTTATATTTTATCATAGACATTTACCTCCTGATTCTCATTACTGATAAGCTGAGTAAGCTTTTTTGAAAAGCCCTCGTCCAGCACGGCAACTACCGCGCAGAATCTTCCGAGCGCCGCCGAAAGCTCATCGCGCGAGCGGTTAAGCTTTATACACTCGACATTATAAGCCGAGCAGGCTTTCTTCAGCTTTTTTTCTGTGTTTGAAGATATGTCGTTTGAAACTATTACGAGCTTGGCTTTTCCGTTTGCCGCTTCGTCAACAACGGCGTCGTTTCCGACGGTGAGCCTTCCCGCTCGTCTGCACAAACCGAGAAAATTAAGAATTTTATCATTCAAAATTTTTCAGCTCCTCTTTTATGCCTTCAAATATACTGTCGGGAATCTGTCCCTTAAAAGCTCTCTCAAAGCGTCTGGCCTTAACGGCTCTCTCAAGACATTCCGCGTTCTTACATACATACGCTCCGCGTCCTGCTTTTTTGCCCGATAAATCGAGGCTAACCTCGCCTTTTTCGATAATTTCTCCGTTTTCGTCCTTGGTATCGGGAGCTTTTACAACACGCGCGAGGTCGCGTTTCGGTTTCATCTCGCCGCAACCTAAGCATTTACGCATCGGGATTTTTTTCTGTTTCAAACGAATTACTCCTCAGCCTCAGCTTCGTCATCGTCCTCATCCTCGCCGTAGAAGCCTGATTCGGGACGGATATCTATTTTCCAGCCTGTAAGACGAGCCGCGAGGCGCGCGTTCTGGCCCTTGTTACCGATAGCGAGCGAAAGCTGGCCGTCGGGAACGGTTACCTTACAGCTTTTAGCGCTTTCATCGAGAATATCGACGTTTAATACCGTGGCGGGCGAAAGAGCCGCCGCGATGTATTTTTCGGGATCGTCGCTGTATTCGATAATGTCGATTTTCTCTCCGCCGAGTTCATCGACAATTTCGTTAACACGATCGCCTCTTGTACCGATACATGAACCGATAGCGTCGATATCGTCGTTGTTTGAGAGTACCGCCATTTTGGTACGGCTTCCCGCCTCGCGGGCGATGGACTTAATTTCTACGGTGCCGTCGTAAATCTCGGGAACTTCCTGCTCAAAAAGACGTTTAACGAGCTCGGGGTTGGTACGGCTTATCATAGCTCTCGGGCCTCTCTCGTTGTCCTTGATGTCAGCGACTAAAACTTTAATGTTGTCGCCGTCTTTAAGAACGCGGCTGCCGACCTGTTCGCTCTTGGGAAGCGTAGCTACCGCCTTGCCGATACGGATTGTAGCCATACCGTTTACGGGGTCTACTCTTTCTACAACCGCGGTAACGAGCTCGCCTAAGCGGCTTTTGAATTCCTGGAGCATCTGGCCTTTTTCACCGTCGCGGATACCCTGACGGATAACGCTTCTGGCGGTTTGAACCGCGATACGTCCGAGCTGTTTCGGGTCGAGAGGAACATCGTACTCGTCGCCTACGTTAATTTTCTTTCTCTTTTTTCTGACTTCTTCGAGCGAAATCTCAAAGTTGGGATCTTCTACTTCTTCGACAACAGTCTTGGTGAGCTTAACATCGAAAGTGTTTTTCTCGGGGTTTATCTTAAATACAACATTTTCGTTGCCGCCGTAAGAGTTCTTACAAGCGACCTTGATTGCTCTCTCGATCTGCTCGAGCATATAGTCCATAGGTATGCCTTTTTCTTTTTCGAGCAGTGTAAGTGATGTAAATAATTCTTTGTTATTCATTTTCCTATCATCCTTTCTCAGTCAAAATCATCGAGTTTAATCCACGCGGCGTCTTTTTTATGGATTGTAACTGTGTTTTCGCCGCTGTGGTCTGTTATTGTAACTTCGCCGTCTATAAAGCCGGTAAGAACTCCTTTAAATTCCTTACCGATGTTTTCGATCGGGCGAATCATTTTAACCATAATATCAGCGCCTATAAATCGGGTGAAGTGCTCATCCCTTATAAGCTGTCTTTCGATACCGGGCGAGCTTACCTCTAAAATATACGCTTCGCTTATCGGGTCGGCGTCATCGAGCGGTTTATCGAGCGCTCTCGACATATTTTCGCAATCGTTAATATCCACGCCGTTTTCCTTATCAATAAAAATACGCAGATAGTAGTTAGCGCCTTCCTTTACATAGCGTACATCCCAAAGCTCAAGCCCGAGCTCCTCGGCTATAGGTTTAGCTATAGACCATACTTTTTGGACTGTATTTTGTTTAGCCATATTATTTCACCTCAACGTTGAGTTGTTTAAGTGTTTCGAGGGTATACCCCTCGGCTTTTCTCTGTCTAGCCTCGTTGAGCTGCGCTGTTCCTCTCTTAACTCCCGCTCGTCTAATCTGTTCCGAGTTCTTCGAACTCTTTACAGCTTAGTCCTCGCCAGTCGTTAATCGAGGGCTTCGCTCCTCGGCTTTTCGCTGTCTAGCCTCGTTGAGCTGCGCTGTTCCTCTCTTAACTCCCGCTCGTCTAATCTGTTCCGAGTTCTTCGAACTCTTTACAGCTTAGTCCTCGCCAGTCGTTAATCGAGGGCTTCGCTCCTCGGCTTTTCGCTGTCTAGCCTCGTTGAGCTGCGCTGTTCCTCTCTTAACTCCCGCTCGTCTAATC
>CAMHQC010000018.1 GCA_946187325.1 uncultured Clostridia bacterium | reverse complement strand
TTACAGTTGGAAGGAGAAAACCTACGGCTTCTCCATGATGTATATTAAACATTCCGCTTAATGGATCTGATAGAGCGTGAACAGCTCCCACTGAAGTTTGTCCGACAGCATATATGCTTTCAATAGCAGCTAAAGAAATTTCTTGTAAGACAGTAGGGTTATCAATAGCAGAACTGTAATCCACTAAATAATTCACAATTCTATTTATTGCTGATAAAGAGAAGTTTTTTGAAAAATCTTGTGATAAAATTGAAACATAAGACTCGATTCCCTGCACTAAAGCATCTATAGCAGAGTTTAAAATGATTTTTTTACTTGCTGTTGATGCATAAGCAGAACAAATAAAAGTTGACTTTGGATATATATTTGGGCTGAAGATTACTCTTTTTTTATCATTAATTCTAATTAACGCAGCTGGAGATATTTCTGCTCCTGAACCAAAAATAGTTGGTATAGTTATAACCGGTAGAGTTTTTTTGGTTATTCCGCGTACACTAATTGAACCATCAACCGTAAATTGCTCCACAGTACCCTGATGCGAAAACAATATTGATAGTGCTTTTGCAGAGTCATGTACACTTCCGCCTCCAACAGAAATAATAACATCAGGTTTGTTCGCTTGCTGTGAAATTTTTTCTATTGTATTGTTTAGTGGATTTGATATTATTCCATTAAAATGTTCTATTTGGTATTTGGGATTATTTCTATAAATAGATGAAACTATTTGATTAGCTATATTGGTAGTTGATTGTCCTCCAGACAATATCAATACTTTTAAGCCGAAACTATCTATTTCGTTACATAATTGATTAAAATCAATATCGCCAAAATAAACCTTTGTTGGTGAATAAAATGTAAACCTCATAATTATTTCTCCTTATACTAATAATGATAGTGGACATTCAAAACTGCATCGACTACACCCTATCCCGTTGTTTGATAAGCCATCATCAAATATACCTCCACTAATTACACAAGATTTTGAGGAAGCTCTTTTTGATGAAATTGCATTATCAATATTTTGATATTTTTTAAATCGAGTTATATTGATACAATGTGCTGCAACCCTAGCCGATTTTAATCCCTCAATGATTGAATCAATATTAGGTACACCGCCAGTATGTTCTTCTCGAGTTACTGAATTTATTATTCCAACATTTCCATATAGAGAAATTACTGTTGCACCAATTGCAGATGTAACATGGTCGAATCCAATTGTTGCGTCAGTTGGCATTGGTCCAAGTGGCATCAAAGGTGTTTTTAGATGATGAATTCTGCTACAGTATTTCTTAATACTATTTAGAGATAAATGTCCTACTCCTTCCATTATTGTGTTTACCCCTTTGGATTTAATATAATTAATATATTTTTCTTGTTCATTTATTTCTATAATTTGTGTTTGATCTAACGCTTCATCAATACGAGCTGGACGGAATGCTGTTCCAACGCTTAATGTCATGTTGTATTTTTTAAAAATTTTTAAAATATCATCAAAATTATCGACGATTATATTGGTGTTTCTATTATTAATTTGTGTATCTTTTAAGATAAGCACACCTCCTCGCGAAGTAGTTGGGATAGATCTATTTAATTTAGCAACCTCTAACAACTTTAATGTTGCTGTAGGATGCAACGTCATAAAACTAATACCATTTTCACCCATTTCTTCAATAGTTTCTAGTAATAATGATTTATCAATTCCTTTATTGTTTCGAAACACAGAATAATGTGGAAGAGTACCAATAGGTTTGTCAAATATTTCTAACATATATTTCCATAACGGTTTGTCCAGCTTTACAATAGTGTGATCCATTATAGAGTCTGGAGAATAAGGTAATTTTGATAACAACTCTAATTTTTTTAATTCAGTACTAAATGATTCTTTGCTTGATACACCTATATTTGTATTAACTTTTAGTAATGCATCGGAACCCAACAAAAGTGGATTATGAGGATGTTCAATTATAGATATACCGAAATCACCACTTATTAAATTAGAAATCTTATCTTTAGATAATAGATTTAATTTGACCTCTTTAATATTCTCTAACAAATCATTCACCCCATTATGTATAAAAATCAAATAATATATTCTATTATAACATTAACTTTACTGTCTTTCTATATTTTGACAAAATTCGACATATAGAAAAATTTAAATGATTTTTATATAAATGCCACTAAAATTTACACACTTTTTTGTGAACATCTTAATAGAGTATTAAATTCTGTCTTTTACTATTAAAATTAGGATAAGCATAGAAAAGGATAAATCCGAACCCGTCTCCAACTGGAGTAAGGTTCGGATTTTTACTGTTTGGTGCGGATAACAGGACTTGAACCTGCATGAAATTGCTTTCACATGGACCTGAACCATGCGCGTCTGCCAATTCCGCCATATCCGCGAATGTATCTCAACAGGGTAAATACCCCGCCAAAATCATATTAAGTTTTCTCTCTTGATTTTTACACGGCAGAGAGTGACCGAGGCGGAGCGTTTGCTTAATCCGCTGTTGAATAAAATTCAACTCACTTATTATATCAAATAACAAGTGAGTTGTCAATCTTGCGAAGATGTCGGGTTTTAGATTATTTATTATTATTATTTATTAAAATCCCTTTTTTCTTATTTCTTTATTGGAAATTTGAAAATCAGCGTATTTATTTAAATCGCTTAGGGTAATCTCGTGTCCCATAATTCTCGTTGACAGGGGAGCGAGCTCCATATAATCGCCGTAGTGGTTGGTGAGGTACTCCTTATACTTAGCGGGTACGGGCATTTTATAGCCGTTGAAATCGAGGCGGATTTCGTTATCAAGAAAGGTCTTATCGAAACCGCCCTTATGAACGCTTTTACCCATTCCGTCGTAGAGGTACTTTGCTTTCTTTTTATGCTTAAACATCTCGAGTGTAAAGAGCAACATTCTCATCGAGAATCTAAGCGGAAAAATATTCTTTAAAAAGTTGGTTATTACCGACTGAAATCTGTTTCCGTTTTCGGCTTTTCTGTGATTCCATTTATTGAATACGCACGCCAGCCAAAACAGCGTGAGCTTGCTGTGGAGCTTTTGGCCGAGCTTAGAGTTAGCCGTTTTATCGTGAGCAAAGATATCGAACGCGAAGCCGTTATTCATACCCTTATGATTTTTGGAGAAATCGGTCGCGAACATCGTATCGGTAAGTCTCAGCTTAGCGTAGGCGTAGTTGTAGGTTTTATCCTTTTTGGGATCCTGCAGAATCATACCCTCGGGCAGTTCGCTCGGAGCCGCTTCGAGGAACTTATCGTAATCCTCTCTGAGCATCATAATATCGACATCGTCATCCCACGGGATAAAGCCCTGATGTCTTGCCGCGCCGAGTAAGGTCCCGCCGCCTAAGTACCAGGTTATGTTGTGCTTTTTACATATTTTATCGACCTCGAGCAGATACGCCATAAGTACATTCTGAATGGCGTTGAGCCTGCCCATATGCTCGTGGGCAAATCTGAAATCGTCCACATTTTCCTTGCGGTAGCTCATAACGCTGAGTTCCAAAGCGGTTTTAAGGTCGATGGTAGGGGAGTAGTCCTTGAATTTTATCTTACCGCAGTTGAGCTCGTTGCCCTCGAAGCTGCCGTCTGAGGTCATTTTAATCTTAGCGTTACCGCCGAAAATATCGTGCAGCATAGCGGCGAAGGTTCCCGTCGATACAGTCGAGTCGATTCCGCCGACGTTGTAAATTCCGTTTAGATTCTTGTCGTAAAGGTAGTAGAGCGCGCCGAAAACGTCCTTCATATAAACGAAAGAAATCTTGTTATCGGTGCTGTAGAGCTCTGCTTCCGAGCTTTCGGCTACCGACTTAAAAATATCCTCGACGCCGTTATATATGCCGCTTCCCGCGCCGAGAATTACTCCTGTTCTGAGCGCGGCGCTGTTTAGGTTCTTAGTCTTTTCGGCAAAGATACTCTCTATAGAGCGCAAAATTTTTACGCTGAAGCTGTCCTCTTTACCCATCTCGGTTTCGGCGAACGCGCGGAACTTGTTTTCGCCCTTGCCGTAAACTCTGCTGTCCGAGAGCAGAATAACTTTCTCTGCCTTATGCTTTTCGGCGAGCGCTGTCACCGCGGTTACGGCTTTAATTTCGTTTTCGATTGTTTCGAAAGACGGCTTTATCTTAGCTCCGCATAAGCCCGTGTGAATCACGATATCGGGTTTGCGTTTTATATTTTCGATATAATCTATATCGCTGTAAACTAAATCTTCACGCTCTAAAGCCTCGGGGATTATTTTATTCTCAAAGCCTTTTTCGTTGGAACAGAGTATAACCTTCGCGTGTAAATCGAGCTTATCGTTAAGACATTGAATCGTATACGCCAGAGCGAGCGCCGTTTCTTTACCCGAGATAAGTATAGCCTTGTCCCTGAGTTTAGCGGGCTTATTTTCGTCCATAGCCGGACTCATAGCCCAGTCGAACTGGAATACGTTAAGTATTTCTTTCATCAGCATAAAACTCACCTCACTGTCTAACTTCGTAAAGGTTTTTAACCGCTCTCACGATTCCGTCCTGAAGCTCAACCTCGGGCGTAAAGCCGAGCGATTTCAGCTTATTGTTGTTGAGGTTGTCGATAGTCGGAGCCATAGGAGACAGGAAGCTTTCTTTATCCTTATAAACCACCTTAATTCCGAGGTTTTCGAAAAGCTTTACGCAGTACTGAGCGATAATATCGTTGCTCGCGATATATCCCGAGGATATATTGTAAACCTCGCCGCTTTCGCCTAAGATAAGAACTTTTAGTAGAGCAACAGCCGCGTCGGTTACGTAGATATAGCTTCGAAGCGTTTTGTCCTTATTTTTAATCTCAATATTTTTCTTATCGGCAACGTTGTTGAAAATATTAAAATAACCGTCGTCGCTGCCGAACGCCTTGTATCCGAAAACCTGACACATTCTCGTAAGCTTGATATCGAGGTTGTATTCCTTGTCGGCGATCTTAGCTGAGGTATCCATAAGTCTTTCGAGCTGAATATTATAACTCTCGGACTTGTAGCTGTCGCAGTAGCCGAAATCGGCTTCCGAGATAGAATCCTTGCCGTTAAAAACGTCGCCGTAGATTTCAGAACCGCAGTTGATTACCGAGGACGCCTTCGCGGCTTTAATGTAGTTTATTACATTAATTACCTCGGTTTCGGAGCAGGGATTTTTAGTGTTGATAACATAATCGCAACGCTCGTTTATCATAGAAAAGTCTTTGCTTACTACAAACTCAATATCCTGACGCGCGGTTAACTTGCCGTATTCGGTAAAAATCGAATCGTCCTTATCCACCGCGAGAACCTTGATGTTTGTATCGTAGAGGTCGTTGCTTATAAGCAGGGCACATACTATATAATACCCGAGCATTTCAGCGGCGCTGCCCACTAAAACAGTTTTGCCTTTGAATACCGAAAAGTCGATATCGCTCTGTGTAACGCGCTTAATATCGTCATAAAGATTGTTCGGTAAAAGTAGTTTTACTTCGTTTTCCATACCTTACTCCTGTTTGTACAAGTGTTTATACAAGATATGCCGGCTGGTTTGCCGGCATAATTTAGTTATTTATTTTCAGTGTTCCCGGTTTTATCGCCGTAATGCTCCTTGCGGAAAGCCTCAAGGTCGCTTGTGTACTGGGCTAAATCGGCTTCGAGTGTTTCAAGGCGCTTTTTATGCTTGGGAAGTACATTCTCAGCAGCTTTTATATCTTCAGCGTTATCGGAAGTGCTTATGAGCTTTTCGAGCTGAGCGATTTTCTTTTTGCGCTTTTCAATCTGCATACTTCTCTTGTCGGTAAGGTAAACCAAGTGGGTTTCCTTAGTAGGCCCGTCAAAGATAATATGACCTTTTTTCATATAGATTGAACGCTCGCAGATTTCCTCAACCTGAGCCGCGTTGTGACTTACGAAAAGTACCGTAACGCCTGTTTCGATAATCTCGCGGATTTTGTTCTTACATTTAGCCTTAAACGCCGCGTCGCCTACCGCTAAAGCCTCATCGACTACGAGGATATCAGGCGAAATATTTACGTTAATAGCGAAGCCTAAACGCATTTTCATACCGCTGGAGTATGTTCTTACAGGCTGGTCGATATACTCGCCGAGCTCAGCGAACTCAACTACTCTTTCCTCTATAACCTTGATAGCGTCGTCGTCGAGTCCGAGGATATAACCCTTGAGATAGATGTTTTCTCTACCTGTCATTTCGATAGAGAATCCCGCTGTAAGCTCGAGCAAAGCCGCAACCATTCCCTTGACCTCAACAGAACCCTCGTCGGGAAAGTTAACGCCGGTAACGGTTTTAAGAAGCGTGGATTTACCGCAGCCGTTATCGCCCATAATACCTACAGCCTCGCCTTTATGAACCTCGAAGCTCACGTGGTCTAAGGCGCGGTGAAGGATGGGATTTCTCGGCTTGATAAAGAGAGCGCGGAAACGTTCCTGGTCGCTTTTATAAAGAGTGTATGTCTTACACACATTATCAAATTTAATTACCGGCGCGGAATTCATATCGACTTCCTGACGGTTCATATTCTGAAAAAATTCACTCATCAATAGTTCTCCTTAAAAACGTGATTATAATACATCGGGAATTTTCTTTCTGAGACGGTTGTAGTTGAAGATACCCAGGAAGAACAGAGCGAAAAATTCTACGAGGAAGATTACTAATTCGGTTCTGAACTCAAAGAAGAATCTGTCGTATAAGAAAGCGTTTCTGTAGCCGTTTACGAAGAAGTTAATCGGGTTAAACAGCATAATAGTGTCGAGCGGTTTCGGAAGGTCGTAGGAGTTGTAGATAACGCCTGTTAGCCAGAATATACCCGACATAATAGAAACGATAGCGTTTTCCATATCGCGGCTGAACGCGCACATCGGTGCCGTACTCCATGATAAGAACAGGAAGAACAGGAACATCAGCGGCATATAGAAGAATATCTGTAAGTTGTACCAGCTTGTACCCCACATAAGCGCTACGATAACGTACATAATGAACGACAGCGCTAAGTGTACATACAGACGCGCTATAGAGGTAAACGTCATAATAGTTGATACGGGGAAGTTGATTTTAGTTACGTACTGTCTGTTTAACCGAATTTCTTTAGCGCCCTTGGTAATACTTTCCGAGATAAAGAACCACGGAATAAAACCTACGAGCATAAATAAAAATCGGTCGAACGACAAGTTGTGTCCGTGAATAAGTACATCTACGTGGCCGAGCTTTTTAATACCGATAGAAAACGCGAACCAGTAAACGAAAAGTGTAAACGCGGGTTTAACTACTGCCCAGAAAGGGCCGATAGCGGCGCCCTTATATGTCTTTATAAGTTCTGTTTTGGCAAGTACGAAAATCTGCTTACCAAAATCCTTGTGTTCGTTGATAATATCTTTCAGAAAAACTATTATCATCGCCCCCTCTTTCAGGAAAAAATATATCTGTTTAACACTACTATTATATACCTTTTACAGTATTTGTCAATTCAAAAAAATAATGACGGATTACTAAATCCGCCATCATTTTTTGTTATTTATTACTATAAATTATTGCCAGCTGTTGCTTGAGTTATCGTAAGTCTGTCCGCTTGAGGCCGGAACGTCTAAATCGTCGGTCTGAGCACCGCCGTTATCGTTGAGAATAACCTGGTCGTATTCGGAAGGAATAACGTAAGTGTATCTGCCTTGGTCGTCCTTCTCCATCGGAACTCCCGGCCATTGGTTCGGACCTGACGAGCCTGTCCGGAAATAGATGTAAGGATTACTCCGGTTAGCGCTGCTTTCGAGGTAAACTCTTGTGCCGTTTACGTCCGCTAAGGGCTGATAAGCCGCGGGGATTGTATCCAGACTTGCGATGTGCTTCTGGATAGCTGTAGCGTCTTTTACGGAGATAGTTTTGTCGCCCTGACGGCAAAGCGCCGTATCATGAGATGAAATATACGACAGTACATTGAACTTATCGTTTGAATTTGTTGGTTTATTAATAGAAATTATTAGGATTCGGATTTGATTTTTGTCTTCGTGTTATAACTTTAATAGAAATTTGAAAAAATTTGCGCGAAAATTATTATTTATCAGCTACGAAAATATTGCATTAAGTGGAGCGATATTGTATAATATAATGGAATTTTTCTATTTATGCGATATGAAGCATAATAACCTGACAATTAATTTGTAATTAATTATAAATAAAAAGAAGGAGATAGCATTATGACTATTAAAAAGGAAAAAAACGCAAACGAACTGAAAATTTATGTAGAGGGCAGAGTTGATACAGCTACCTCAAAAGAGTTTGAGGAAAAAGCTAAGGCTGACCTCGGCGGAGTAGAGGAGCTTATACTCGACTTTTCGCAGCTTAACTATATCTCCTCCGCGGGACTTCGAGTTCTTCTTTCTTTACAGAAGATAATGAATAAACAGGGCTCTATGAAAATTGTCGGCGCTAATGATATCGTAAAGGATATCTTCGAGGTAACAGGATTTTCGGAAATCCTTACCGTTGAATAATTTGGTTAGGTGTTGTAGAAATGACTATTATTGAGATTTTAAAAGGACATACGGAAAACTGTCCCAACACGGCGGTTTTATATGATGAGGCTCATTCAAAGGGACTTACTTACGCTCAGATTGACGATATGAGCGCGAGGATTTATTCCTATCTAAAGAGTAACGGAGTAGGTAAGGAAGACTTTGTACTTATTAATCTTCCGCGCGGAATTATGCCTGTTGTAGCTATGATAGGTATATGGAAAGCGGGCGCGGCTTGGGCGCTCGTAGAGGATACCTACGCTCCCGAGCGTATTAAGTTTATCCGCGAGGACTGCGGCTGTAAGGCTGAGCTTTGCGCGGACAACTGGGATGATATTATGTCCTGCGAGCCGCTTGAAGGTCACGAGGAGGTTGACCCTCACGCCGCCGCTTACGCTATATATACTTCGGGAACAACAGGTAATCCGAAAGGCGTTTTACACGAGTTCGGTAACTTAGAGCAGTCTATCGGCTCTATCAGCCTCGGCGGAAAAGATTTATTCACCAATAAAGAGAGGGTATCTCTGCTCGCGCCGTTGAACTTCGTCGCTTCGGTTATGGTAATTCTCCAGCTTCTCAACAGGCGCGGAGCTAAGATGTACGTAGTCGGTTACGCGACTATCAAGAACCCGATAGCGCTTAAAAGATTATTCCTCGAAAAGAGAATCACCGTAACGTTCCTCACTCCGTCTTACGTTCGTATGCTCGGCAACCAGACAGGTCCGTTCCTGAAGAAGCTCTTTGTCGGAAGCGAACCCGCTAATAATATTTACAATAAAAACCTCGACCTGATCAACGTTTACGCTTCTTCCGAAAGCGGATTCGCTATCGGTATTTTTAAGATTGATAAAGCTTACGATGTTTGTCCTATCGGTAAACCCGAAATCGATATCAATATTACGCTTCTCGACGAGGACGGAAATGTTGTCGAGGACGGAGAAACAGGCGAACTCTGTTTCGAGAATAAATACGTAAGAGGTTATATTAATCTCCCCGAAGAAAACGAAAAGGCTTTCGCGGGCGGACTGTATCATACAGGCGACCTCGCTATGAAAAACGCCGACGGAGTTTACGTTCTTCTCGGACGCTCCAACGATATGATTAAAATTAACGGTAACCGTATCGAGCCCGCTGAAATCGAGGCTTCCGTAAAACAGGTTCTCGGAATCGACTGGGCGGCGGCTAAGGGCTTTGAGAACGATTCCCAGAGTTATCTCTGCGCTTACTACACTGCCGATATCGAGGTCGATACCGAAAAAATGCGTGAAGAACTCTCGAAGCGTCTGCCGTATTATATGATACCCGCTTATTATATTAAGATAGATAAAGTACCGCTTAAACCTAACGGCAAGATGGACAGAAAGGCTCTGCCCGAGCCGGACGTAAAAGATTTCCGCGTTGAGTACGAAGCGCCCGAAACCGAAACCGAGCAGAAGCTCTGCGAGGCTATGGAGAGAGTGCTTAAACTCGACAGAGTCGGCGTTAACGACGACTTCTATGAGATGGGCGGAGATTCGCTTACATCAATCCAGCTTATCGTACAAAGCGGACTTAGCGGACTTAATTCGGGAGAAATCTTCCGCGGAAGAACTCCTAAGAAAATCGCCGCTCTTTACGAGGAAAACCACGCTAACGACGACGGAGAATCTCCCGATGTTAAAAACGAAAGATCGCTTAAAACAGAACATCCGCTGACTACCGAACAGCTCTATATGGTGGACTATCAGCTCTACACTCCTAAATCCACGATGTACAACCTGTTTTCTATGCAAAAGGTTAATAAAGATGTGTTCGACTTAAATAAACTCGCCGACGCTATGCAGGCGGCTATTAAACACCATCCCGCTATTTTAACTCAGTTTAGCTTTAACGAGGACGGAGATATTGTACAGAAATATGTACCCGAGAGCCTGAGAGATATAACTGTCGAGAAAATCAGCGAGTTTGAGTTCGACAGCTTAAAGGATACCCTCGTTCAGCCGTTTAAGGTTATCGGCGGAAGTCTTTACCGCTGCCGTGTATTCGAAACCGAAAAGAACGGCTATCTGTTCTTCGACGTTCACCATACCTTGTTCGACGGAACCTCGCTTAAACTGTTTATGGGTAATGTCGGAAAAATTTATATGGGTATGATGCCCGATCCCGACTACTACTATTTAATGCTCCAAAACCGCGAGAACGAACAGAATACCGAGTTTTACGAGGAGAGTAAAAAGTACTTCGAGGATACTTACGACGGCATAGACTGGTCGTGCTACCCTGAAACCGACCACGAATCCCGCGAGAATGAAATGGGCGAGATTTTTGCCGAAATCGGTATCGAACAGCCTCAGATGAAGGCTATGGAAAAACAGTACAGAATCAGCCGAAACGAGTTCTTTATTTCGGTAGCCGCTCTGGCTGTTTCCGTATACAACGAAAAGGATAATATTAAACTTTCGTGGATTTATAACGGCAGAGAGGATATGCTCAGTATGTCGTCCGTAGGTCTTTTATTCAGGGACTTGCCCGTAGGCGTTAAATTTAAAGACGATATGACTTTAAGAGAGCTTTTCGCCGACGTTCATACTCAGGTTCAAAAGGGTATCGAGCATAGCTGTTATCCCTATGTTGAGAAGGACAGCGAAGTTGTAAGCGATGACACCGCTTATCTGCTTTATCAGCAGGATATCCGTGATATGGGCGGGCTCGAGGACTTTGATATAGAGTCTATTGATATTAGACAGAACCAGGCGGCTTCCCAGACTATTCTCGATATGGAGATTCTCGACGGAAGCGACGGACTTGTGCTTATGATTGACTACGCCGCGAGCAGATATGAAGACTCAAGCATCGAGCGCTTTAAGGATATTTATATCAACACAGCTCAGGCGCTTGTAACACATAATTCTCAGAGCGATATCACTATCCGAGAGCTCAGAAAGAAGCTCAGCGATAAGAAAAACTTCTTTGAAACAGTGGCGTCTATTTTCAGGAGAAAGAAATGAGTACGTCAAACGCTGAGATTAAAAACAGCTACGGTGTAAATAAAGAAATACAAAGCTACGATGAGAAGTTAGCCGTTAAGTGCGTTAACGGAACCTTTGTCGGAAAAGAAAAGGGTAAAATAGTGGAATTCCGCGGAATACCCTTCGCAAAATCTCCGACGGGGGAGCGCCGTTGGAAAAAGCCCGAGCCTGTTTGTGAAAGCGATAAAGCTTTTGAGGCTTATTATAACGGCAGAAGTCCTATTCAGGTAGAGTGGAAGAGCGAGAAAGCCTCCTATTATCCCCAGAGCGAGGATTGTCTTTACCTTAATATTTGGAGCGACTTATCCGTAAAAAATAAAACGGTAATGGTATTCTTCCACGGCGGCTCTTACGGTTGGGGAGGAACGGCTGATCCGCTTTATAACGGAGTTAATTTCGTTTCGGCTCACCGTGATATTGTGCTTGTTACGGTCGGATACCGCGTAGGACTGATGGGCTTTGTTGACTTTAGCGAGGTCAAGGGCGGAGAAGATTTTCCCGATGCCCCAAACCTCGGAATATTAGACCAGATAGAAGCGCTTAGATGGGTGAAAAAGAACATCGCCGCTTTCGGCGGAAATCCCGACAATATTACGATTTTCGGCGAGTCCGCGGGCGGCGGAAGCGTATCGCTTTTACCGATTATTCCCGAGGCTAAGGGCTTGTTTAACCGAGTTATCGCCGAGAGCGGTTCGGTGGCTCTTACGTTTTCAAAAGAGGAATGTCTGGAATATACCCGAGAGCTTTTTAAGGGCGCGGGCGCAAGTTGTACGGACGATTTAATGAAGCTGTCCGAATCCGAGATTAAAAAGCTTAACGATAAGCTCGATCTCGACAATAACTTCCCCCAGCGCGACGGTAAGCTTATACCCTTAGACCCGTATCAGCCGTACCGCGACGGCTATACTAAAGACATCGATATCCTAATCGGTACTAACTCGGATGAGCTAAACTACTGGATAGGCGAACTGGGCGGTTTTATTCCGTATCGTGTCGGTATGAGCGTAAGGTACGAAAATGACGTCAGCAAGCTTTCCGACGAAAAAAAGAAGATTGTTAAAAACTTTATGCCTGAATTAAAGGAACACAATATTCGTCGTGTGACCGAGTTTTATAATGAGGTTTTATTCAGGCTCCCTGCTGTTTTACAGGCGCAGTTACACGCCGAAAACGGCGGGAATGTCTATATGTATTACTGGAAAGAACCGTCGGCTGTAAAAAATTACGGGGCATGCCACGCCGTAGAGCTGGCCTATGTTTTCGGCAATATTGACGAAACGATTTATACCGGACAGACTGCCGATAAGGCGCTTTCCGATAAAATAATGGAGATGTGGACAACATTTGCCAAGACGGGAAATCCGTCGATAGATTCGCTCGAATGGGAAAAATACAATACGAGCGGCAGAGCCGCTATGGTTCTGGAAAAAGAAATAAAACTTGATTATGATATCAAAAAAAACCAGCGTATAGAGCTAATGCCGCTTTTAAACAACTCGATTTCAGCGTCCTACGCTAACGTGAAATTCAATGTTCCGTTTGTGAGAAAAGCGCTGCTGAAAATTGCTTTAGCTTTGGGAATTATCTCTGGTATCGTAAGTCTTATAATTGTATTACTAAACGGAGGTGCGTAATAATGAAGGAAATGACTATTGACGCCGCTATTGAGAATATAGAAACAGTGACGGATTTTATTAACGAAGAACTCGAAAATTATAATTGCTCTATGAAAGCTCAGATTCAAATCGATGTAGCTATCGACGAGCTTTTCGGCAATATAGCGCGTTACGCCTACAGCCCCGAAACAGGTCAGGCTACTGTAAGAGTTGAGGTCGAGGAATCCCCGCTTTCCGTAATCATAACCTTTATTGACCACGGTAAGCCTTTCGACCCGCTTTCCGCGGCTACTCCCGACGTAACTCTTTCCGCCGAGGAGAGAGAAATCGGCGGTCTGGGTATTTTCCTTGTTAAAAAGTCTATGGATTTAGTCGAATACGTGTTTGAGGACGGTCATAATATTCTGAAGATTAAAAAGAATCTGGAGTAATATATGTTTAATAGATTAAAAAAGTATTTTACTGTCTACGGCTCGGAAGATACTAAGAGAATTTTTCAAAAAAATGAAATCGAGTCGAACCGTCTCGTAGCTGTAGTTATGGCGGCTTGCGGGGTAATACTTATAGTTGCGTGGATTTTGAATATATTTGGAGTCTTTGCGCTTGATAAAGCCCGTATGAATACGCTCGCCGTGCAGGGCTTGTTTGAACTGGCTTTTCCGCTTGTTTTATACTTTGTTTTTAAAGGTCAAAAAAGCTGGCTTAAATACGTTATGGTAATCTGTCTGTTGCTTGTGTTGACGAGATTGTTCGGCGCGCTTAACCATAACGTAATTCTTATAATGACAATACCGGTGCTTTTGTCGAGCCGATATTTTTCAAGAGGCTTTACGTATATTATTTCGGCGCTTTCGATATTGTCGCTGTTTATCGGCACTATATCGGCGGCCAACAGCGGAATAGTAGATTTAAACTTCTTCCCGCAGCTTGCCGAGGGGAGCAATGTGATAATCCACGGCACACTGCGCGAAAGTCTGCTGGCTTTTAATACCGAGCCTAACGAAATATTGGTAAGGTCGTTAATACACGGATTTTTGCCGAGACTTTTAGTGTTTATGATTATAACTATGATTGCGGTGCTTATCGCGCAACACGGTTACGATATGGTTATCGAGCAGGAGCGCGTTTCTACCGCTTCCGCTAAGGTTAAGCTGGAACTCGACTCGGCTAAACGTCTCCAAACGGGCGTAGTTCCGAATATTTTTCCGCCGTTTCCCGATAGAACCGAGTTCGATATTTTCGCCGCTATGTATACCGCTAAGGAGGTCGGCGGAGATTTCTACGACTTCTTCTTTGTGGACGACGACCATTTAGCGATTGTTGTCGCCGATGTATCCGATAAGGGCGTGCCCGCCGCGCTGTTTATGATGGCGGCTAAAATCCTTATAAGCGACCGCGCGCTTATGGGCGGAACTCCCGCCGAGATACTCGGATTCGTGAATGACCGTATTTGTAAAAACAACAGCGCTGAAATGTTCGTTACGGTATGGCTTGGAATTATCGACCTTAAAACAGGTAAGGGTATCGCCGCGAACGCCGGTCACGAGTATCCCGCGTTTCGTAACCGACAGGGCGAATTTGAAATACTTAAAGATAACCACAGCTTTATCGTCGGCGGTATGGAGAACGTTCGTTACAAGGACTACGAGTTTGCGCTAAAAGAGGGCGACTCGCTGTTCTTATACACCGACGGAATTCCCGAAGCCAATAATAAAGACCACGAGCTTTTCTCTACCGAGAGAATGGTTGAAGCTCTTAACAAAAATCCCGACGGTTCGCCCGAGGAACTTCTCAGAAACGTCAAAACCGAGCTCGACAACTTCGTTCAGGGCTATACCCAAAGCGACGATATTACTATGGTAAGCTTTAAATATAACGGATATAATAAAGATTAAATTTTAGATGCGGGGAATTAGATGGATACATTTTTGAAAATCATATGGTACGCGTTTCTTGCTGTATTTGTACTGCAAATAGCGGTTTCACATTGGAGAATACTCGAAAAGGCGGGTGAAAAAGGCTATAAAGCGCTTATACCTTTTTACAATATTTTTCTTTCTCACCATATCGTCGGAATGAAACATATCTGGTTTGTGCTTGAGATGATTATTTGGGTGATTGAAACCTTTACCGTCACCGTGGTTAACTTGCCGTTAGGAATTAAGACTGTGTTAACAGTTTTTGCCGCGGTATGTACTCTCGTTATGGAGGCTGTACACTCTAATAAAATGTGCAATTGCTTCGGTAAAGGAACTTGGTTTAAAATCGGTATGTTTTTTATACCGTATGTTTTTCAGATGATTATCGCCTTCGGCCCCGCCGAGTACACTAAACCCGGGAAACAAAATCTATAACGCTGATCTAAGCCGCTCTGTAAAAAGGGCGGTTTGTTAAATTTTTAGTGTTCTGAATTATAAAATCTCCTTTGGCAATACTTTTAACAGAGTAATTGTTAAAGGAGAATTTTTTTGCAGTACAATAAGGTCGAAATTTGCGGTGTAAATACTTCCGATTTAAAAGTCCTGTCGGAAAAAGATAAAAAAGAACTGCTCCGAATTATCCGAAACGGAACCGAATCCGAACGTAAGCTCGCCCGGGAAAAGATGATAAAAGGAAACCTGCGTCTTGTACTGTCGGTAATCCAGCGTTTTACGGGCAGGGGAGAAGCTCCCGACGATTTGTTTCAAGTAGGCGTAATCGGACTTATAAAAGCGATAGACCATTTCGATCCGGCTATGGATGTGCGGTTTTCTACCTACGGCGTTCCGATGATTATAGGCGAGGTTCGGCGGTATCTGCGTGATAACAACTCGGTTAGAGTGTCGCGGTCAATGCGCGATACCGCGTACCACGCGATGCAAGTTAAGGAAAAGCTTACTAATAAAATGAACCGCGAGCCTACTGTCGAAGAAATCGCTAAGGAGCTGAAGCTTCCGAAAGAAACCGTAGTTCTCGCGCTCGAGGCGATAGTCGAGCCTGTGTCGCTGTACGAGCCGTTGTTTTCCGACGGCAACGACACGGTCTATGTTATGGATCAAATCGGCGACTCGTTCGACGACAAGGACTGGCTTGACGAAATTTCTATGAAAGACGCGATAAAAAATCTCAGCGACCGGGAAAAGAAAATTATCGGACTTAGGTTTTTTAAAGGAAAAACCCAGATGGAAGTCGCTTCGGAAATCGGAATCTCTCAGGCTCAGGTATCCCGAATCGAAAAAAACGCGCTGAATAGAATAAAAGGAAAGTAATTCTATATACCGAAACAACCGCTCGTTGGGCGGTTGTTTTTGTTGCTGTTAAACAGCTTTCCCTGAGCCGACTATTCTGTATAAATCTTTAATCAATTTAATTCTAATTGAGAAAATAATATGTACATTTTCTCAAAAATGTACATAAGTATGGGTTATTTGCCACAATTTATTTAACAAATGTTTGATTTTTTTGTTGTTTAGTATTATAATTTACTTATTATAAGTGTATTTATTGGTATAATTGCGCAATTTTTTCGGGAGAGTACCCCGTAATATATAAAATTGATTTAGGAGGAATTTATTTATGAATGTAAAACGACTGTCAAAACGAACCCTCGCTACGCTTTTGAGCGTACTGCTGCTTTTGTCTACCATTGTAGTCGGTACTACAACTACAGCGAGTGCAGCGCCGACAACAACAGGAAATGGTACTGTTACCATTTATTTTAAAAACACTGTTGGTTGGAATAGTGTATACATGTATATCTATGATGACGCTTATTGGTTTGACGGATACGGTGCCGGATCTTCCCACGGTGGAGATTATAAGTGTAATGAGTATAGTACCGAAGGTTATCAGATGCATGAAATTGATTCCACAAACCATATATACGCTGTGACATATAGCGGATATTATACTAATTATATTGCTTTTACTGAAACCCAACAAAAGAACTACGGTAATTTTGCTGAGAATAATAAAGTAAGTTATCGCGGAGATTTTGATGTTTCTGCACCAATGTTTATTCCCGATACCGTTTCGAATGAAACAGTAAATACTTGTACGTACTATAACAACGGCACTTGGTCTGTCGCTGATATACCTAACCCTGATGCCGGAGATCTTTCTGATGTGCTTCACGGTAGTAAGGTTATGTTCTATTATGGAAAAGTAGGTAGAGCGGGTACAGTATTTGTTAATGACGGTGAAAATGACTTAGTTTCACATTATACTGAAAAATCTTATCCTATAACTCAAAGCGATACAGTATACTATTCATACGCTTGTCTTCCCGGAGGAACTAAGTATTATATTTCTGACAGCACTGCTCCTTCAGGAAAACAAATGAGTGATACTGTCAGTGCTGGTAATATGTATAGATATAAAAGCTCTGCAAGTAATGCAACTTCAGCCTCAAAAAATATTATCGGTGCTTGGAGTAGTACTTCTAATGCAACTGTTACACAAGGTACAGTTGATTCGGGACTATCTTGTACGTTAACCAATAGTTTATCTGTTGTTGGCAAAACAGTTTCGTTGATGTACTATTATACAACGGACTCTTCTATTAAATCCACATCAACTTTTACAAAAGTAGATATTGCTGATGTTTCGGCTTTATCAGTTGGTAAGTACTATATTTATCCGGTATCTTATGACGGTAATATTTGGGTTATAGGCTCAAGAAGAATACTAACTGTCAAAGCCGCGCCTGTACCCACACAGCTTACTTATGCTCAGACAGCAATAGCGGGCGAGGGCGGTACTGCTACTGCTTCAGACGGAACTAATAAAGCCGCGAGTATTGCTGCTGAACCTAACGCCAATGTAACATTCACCGCTACACCTAACCCGAACTTTACCTTCGACGGTTGGTATAATAACGCTCAGTACACGGGCGAGCCCGTATCTACACTCGATCCGTACAAAATCGACTCGGTTTCTTCCGCTAACACTTTATACGCTAAATTCTCGGCAGTTGAAGCCGCGACGGAAGAGGACAACAACGCTACCGCGCCTCCCGAGGAGACTGCTCCCGAGAACAGAAATGACGGGAAAAGAAATGAAAAGTCTGTTTCGTTAAGTAATCAAGCTGTAAAATACTATACGGAAGAAGTTAAAGACGTAGAGAATTATAAAACAGATTACAGCGGAGATTCAGGCGTTTATTCAACCTTTGAGTTTTTGGAATCTAAAGAGGATAATAAGGATCAAGACTCCTTCGATTCTATTTATGCCGATACCACACAGAGCGGCGACGCTCGTTATTCGAAAGTAAGCGGCGATGACGATAAGTATAAATACGTTATTAAAAACTCATTGTTCGGCGCGTTATATGATATTATGAGTTCTACACAAACCCATTCGGTATCATATCCCGCCTATGGTAAAAATTCACTCGCTCACTACTGGTTGACTACAGATTCCTCGAAAGGTAACTCGGAGGATAATCGCGGAGTTTATACAATGTTCTATTCCGACGAAGACTGTTATAATCATAAAGATATGCAGCGCGAGCATATCTGGCCCAAGAGTAAGGCTTCGTTCTTAATGAAGACAGGTCTCGGCGGCTCAGATTTACACCACCTTCGTCCCGCTTACGAAAAGCTTAATTTATTAAAACTTAACTGGGGATTCGCAAGTATTAAGAATGATAATACTTGGAAAAACACTAAAATACTTGAGTATCCTTCCGGAAAGAACGCGCTTTGGAGAGCCGAGAAAAAAAAAGAAACATTTATTGACGTGAAAGATGATGTACGCGGTGACGTAGCTCGTATACTCCTCTATATCTATACAAGATGGAGAGAGCCTAACCTCTATTCAGATATTGTTGATTCGGACGGAAATCCCGATACATCTAAACTCCCCGAGCTTGACACGGATGATAAAAAAGATACAGGCGAGAGAGTTATTTACGACAAAGCTACTCTGCTCGACTGGATGAAAAACGATCCCGTAAGCGAATGGGAGATGAAGCGTAACGATCTTACCCAGGATATCCAGGGTAACCGTAATGTGTTTATCGACTATCCCGAGCTCGCGTGGCTGATATTCGACGAAAATGTTCCGGCTGATATGGATACTCCTTCTCGTCCGCTGGGACAAAGCAGAACTGAAATTTATAAGATTTCTGCGTCTTCCGTAGCATACACTGATCCTGTAACAATTGATATCAGCACAATAGGCGAAGGTGTTGCCGAAATCACCGCCTATGACTTAACTACCAATAAGGCTGTTAAAAACGGCGATACAGTCGAAAGAGGCGACCTTATAACATATACGGTTGTACCTGATAAATCTACAATCACTTATGTTAGAGAGTACCAAAGCGGAAGTTCGCATGAGTTGTATAACCCTAATTCGAATTCAACGTACACATTCACGAAACAGGCGGGATACTATAGGGACGCAATAAAAACCGGTACCGATGCTGATAAAGAAATAATAAAAATCACATTAAAATCAGATGTGTTTGTGCTGAATCTTAATATTAACAGTACGACAAAGGATGGAAAATCAGGCGGTTCAGGTTCGGGAATGGTTTTAGCTCAATACGCAAAGGCTATAGACGGACATAAAAAGAGCGAAATAATTAATAGCGGTGATCCCGTTCCCAACGGAGCAAGTGTTACACTAACATTTACTCCCGACTACGGTTCGAGATTTTACGGTGTGACGAATGTTAATGCGTATAAGGTTGACAGTATGAAGTTTACTAAAGATAATAATTATACTGTAAGCGGCGATGGTTATACATTCACTCAAGTTAATGGCACGAATAGTTATAAATACACAACCACGTATTCTTCTGAAAGTGCTGTTCGAAATAAGAAGGTTACTGTTTATTTCGCCCAGACATTTAACAACCAAGCAGGCACAGACGACGCGACGAAACATATCAACAACAAGGGTATGCGTCCTGACGAAAATGATAACTGGAAAGACGAGACCGACTTTACCTCTAACTTCGAGATTTGCGGTGTTCAGATTAAAAAATTCTCGGATGGTAACGACAATAAAGCTTTAAGGTTTGTTTCTGTTATCGACAAGAATATTCTTGATAAAGCTGAAAGCTACGGCTATGTTATAGGACGTACTACTCATAGCGGACTGGGAAGTATATTTATAAACAGTAATTCTTATACACTTGTAAAAGACGGCGCAAATGCGCGGACTGTACCTTGTACCGATACTGATAATACCGTTTTCGGTGATTATGGTAAGCATGATACAACCACAAACTACAAATATATCACCGCGGCGATCGAAAATATCCCAGACAGCGATGTTAATACAACTATTATCGCGAGACCTTATGTAGTTTTAAAGGGTGATTATGTAGGGGAAAAAGCTCCGAAGGTTATTTACGGTCAGTATGTAAACTTCTCTACAGGCGAGAACTATTGCTCAATCTCAACTTCGTACAATCATATCTACGAAATGGCGAATACAAATAAGGAGGGAGAATAATGATTGATAAAATGAATATTCACTCCAAACACGAGTACAAAACTCCTATACTCGATATTGAAGAACTGGAAAAACAAGATGTTTTGACATTTTCTGAAACAGACAACGCTCAGGAAGGTTACTCTGAGGGTGTTGGATCGCTTGGAGATTTATTCTCCTCAATGGCACAGGACTTAGGAATTCAGTAATCAAATCTAATGGGGAGCCGGCTTAGTTCGGCTCCTTTTTTATATCGGCTTGACGCGGAAAAATAAAATCTTTACAAATTCACTTTCGTATGGTAAAATAAATTTACTTTATCAATTTAATGTACGACAGTATCAATACTGATTTAGGAGGGAACTTTATGAATTCTAAGTTAAAGAATGAACAGACCGATTTTTTATTCGAGGCTATTCTTACTTTAAAAACTAAAGAGGACTGCTATCGCTTTTTTGAGGACTTATGCACTCAGCCCGAGTTAAACGCTATGTCTCAGCGAATCGTCGTGGCTAAGCTTCTCCACGAAAAGACCGTCTATAACGAAATCGTTAAACAGACAGGCGCTTCCACCGCGACAATAAGCCGTGTAAAGCGTTCGCTTAACGAGGACACCGACGGCTATATGCTCGCGTTTAAAAATATGGGAATCAAGGTAGATAAATAATGGATTCCTACGGCATATTCGCCGATTTTTACGACGCGCTCACCCTGAATGTCGATTATAAACAGCGCGCGGAATATATAGTAAATACGCTTAAAAACCTCGGACACGATATGGGACTTACGCTTGATTTGGCTTGCGGTACGGGTAAACTTACCCTCGAGCTTAAGAAGCTCGGCGTCGATGTCTACGGGGCGGACGCTTCAGAGGAAATGCTCTCCTTCGCGTATGAGAAGGCTGTGTCGCAGGGGTATGATATACTATTTCTGCGCCAGAAAATGCAGGAGCTTGATTTATACGGTGGTATTGATACCTGCGTCTGTACGCTCGACAGCATAAACCATATAACCGATATCGGCGGCGTTAAAAAGACGTTCGAGCGTGTTTCTATGTTTATGAATAAGGGCGGAATGTTTCTGTTCGATGTAAATACCGTATATAAACATAAAAACATTCTCGCCGATAATACCTTTGTGTATGATTTGGACGAGGTTTATTGTGTTTGGGAAAATTCTTTAAAAGAAAATAACGTTGTCGATATAGATATTAACTTCTTCGTTCCGAACGGCGGGCTCTACGAACGCTTTGAGGAAAGCTTTTGTGAGCGAGCCTATACCGATTCACAGCTCACCGAAATGCTCGAGGCTTCGGGCTTTAGGGTGGTTAACCGCTTCGGCGATATGAGTGAAAACGCGCCTCGCGATACTGAAGAAAGGGTTATCTATATCGCCGAGAAGATATAGGATGAATTATGGATAAAATTATAAGATGTATAACCTCGGACGGCGCGATAATGGCTTCCGCCGTTGACGCTTCCGATATAGTTTTTACTGCTCAAAGACTTCATAAAACTACCCCTGTAGCAACCGCCGCTTTAGGCAGACTGCTGTGCGCGGGTTCTATGATGGGAATGAGCTTAAAGCAGAATAACGCTAAGCTTACCTTGCAGGTAAACGGCGACGGACCTATCGGCTCGGTTGTAGTTGTAAGCGATTCCCACGGAAACGTTAAGGGCTATGTAACTAACCCCGACTGCCCGACCGAATATTATAATAACGGTAAGATTAATGTCGCCGCGGGCGTGGGTAAATACGGTACTTTAGGTGTTATCCGCGATTACGGAAGCCGCGATCCCTACGTCGGACGAGTACCGCTCGTAAGCGGTGAGATTGCCGAGGATATTACGAGTTACTACGCAACCTCGGAGCAGATTCCGACAGTATGCGCCTTGGGAGTTCTCGTCGATAAGGAGGACGAGAGAGTTTTGCTCGCGGGAGGGCTTTTAATTCAGCTTTTACCCGGCGCCGACGACAGCACTATAGATAAGCTCGAGAAAAATATCTCCGAGCTCGAGCCCTTAACTACAATGTTCGCTAAGGGTATGAGTATTCTCGATATCTGTAAAACCGCCTTAAAGGGCTTCGACGTAGAGGTTCTCGACGAGGAAGAGGTAAACTACGTGTGTGGATGTTCCAGAAAAAAGATCGAGAGTTACTTTACGGGATTGCCCGAGGACGAGCTTCGGGAATGTCTTACAGATAACGGTACAGCTGAGGTGAATTGTCAGTTCTGCAACAAGAATTATATTTTTACCGAAGCCGATATCGAAAAAATTATAAAAAACAAAAAATAATTTCAAAAAAGGTATTGACATTTCGACATATTTGTTGTATTATTATCTAGTCGCTGAAACAAAGCGGCTATGTGGGAGATTAGCTCAGCTGGGAGAGCATCTGCCTTACAAGCAGGGGGTCACAGGTTCGAGCCCTGTATCTCCCACCACATAAAATAAATGTCATATGCACGCATACTGACTTACATATGGCCCGGTAGTTCAGTTGGTTAGAACGCTAGCCTGTCACGCTAGAGGTCGTCGGTTCGAACCCGATCCGGGTCGCCATAATGTGCCTCTGTAGCTCAGTCGGTAGAGCAGGGGACTGAAAATCCCCGTGTCGATGGTTCGATTCCGTCCGGAGGCACCAAAAATATGCGGATGTAGCTCATCTGGTAGAGCGCCACCTTGCCAAGGTGGAGGTAGCGAGTTCGAGCCTCGTCATCCGCTCCATTAATCACTCGAGATTGAGCTACAAAGGGTTCATATTTTGAGTGATTTTTCATATAATTTAGTAACGGCGACATAGCCAAGTGGTAAGGCACGGGTCTGCAAAACCCTGATTCCCCAGTTCAAATCTGGGTGTCGCCTCCAAAAAACTCACATCACTGATGTGGGTTTTTCTTTTTAAATAACTTAGAACAGGGTCAGCTTATTTCAGCCGACCCTGTTAATTTTCGCGTAATCTTTTATAATTTCCTCTAAATCTTCTCCGCTGTTCAGCCGCTCAAAAAGCGTTTTTGCGGGATTGGTACGATTTTTAATTCTTTCGTACAGGGGAGCGAGGAACTTTTCCTCGCCGAAGCCTCTCTGCCTTAAACCGTCACGGCTCAGGTTAACTATTCTTTCCGCTAAGCCGTAAAGCTCGTTCTCGTTTATAAACGACGGAAGCCCGCTTCTTACCAAAAGCTTTCTCAGCTCTCCCGAAGTGTAGCCGTTATGGTAAAGAACTTTGTCTTTTTCTAAGATTTCGGCGAGTTCTTCGGTACGTTTCATAAGTCCCGTATGGAACGCCGCTACGCTGAAGCTGTCCGATACAGGCTGAGCGCATACGCTTCTGAACTCAATTGTGCCGCGGAATGTTAAATCCTCGAACTTAAACGTCCTTAAATATTTTATATCGTCAATACTCGGCGTAAACTCTATCTTTTTGTATCCGCCGTCAGAAAAATATTCGCCCTCGAGCTTATCGCTGTTTAAGTATTCTACAATATTTATCGGTGTAAAATTTATGTATTTATCTCCGCGCTCAACGCAGTAAATGCTCGTAGACGCGATGTAACTTAAAAGGTCGTCTATACTTCCGATTTCGCACTCATACATCCCGATATTGTGAGGGTTTATACCGTGAGTGCTGTTTTCCCAGAACATATCTCTGCAACAATGAAGCTCGTCGTTTTCGCCGATAAGTACAGAGTTGTTGAACAGCAGAGCTTTTATAGGCTCCAGCTTTGAGAACGTGTTAATTGTTAACGGCAGCTTATTGTACTCTACGTCGAGCTGAACCTGAGACGCGCTTGAAAAAGTGCCGAAATCAGAGTATTTGTGAAAATACATCGGAAGTTTGTAATTTTTATAAGTTCCGAGATGATGAAACAGCATCCTGTATCTGCCGTTTTCGATAGGGATATTACGGTTATACTTTCGGTAAGGATTAATTCCCATACCTGTCAGGGTGTAGTTGTACGGCTTAAAAAACTCTTGAATAAAGTTGTAATATATACCGAAGCGTTTATGAATTTCGCTTATATTACGTTCCCGTCCGAAAGATAATTCAAGGTTATTGTACGAGCAGTCGTAGGATAAAATATCGCCGTTTATTGTATTTTCGGCGGCGTAAATGTTACCGTAATCGTCATACCCCGAGGGCTCGAAGAAAAACCGCTTCATAAACGCTCGGGTGAGAGAGTGGACTATTTTAAAGTCTACGGCTTTTTTATTAAGGTTAATAATCGGCATTTCAATTTCTACGCCGATATAGTCCTTGGGCTTGCGTCTGGTTGGAGCGATATACCGCTCATATAGTTTTTCGAGAATAATTTTGTTGTCCATATAGTTCCTCTGCTAAAGGTTCGAGAAAATCTGATAAAGCATTTTTATCTGTTCCTCGTTCTCAACATATTCGTTGTCGTGTACTGTACCCTGTGCCTGAAGCTTGCCGTTTTTGTACGCTAAAAGCTGTGTGAACGGAACTTTTTCCCAGGACGTTTTATCATCTAACGGCTGCGTCGAAAAAATTGTTTTACCGTCTTTTTGGAGATAGTAAAGGGTATTCTTACAGTTAGTATGCACATAAACATAACTGCCATCCGTTAAAATCAGGTTGAGCTTATTGCCTTTCGATAAGTTTTTAACTATGCAGTCCAGTAACCTGAATCTTTCCTCAAAGTTCAGCGCGGACTTTTTATTCTGCTGAGCAAGGTTGATTTTATCGAGAATATAAAGAAATATTCTTTCGCTGTCGGTATCGCCCTTTTGCTTTTTAACGTAGCCCTCTAAAGGCGGATAGTCAAAAATCGTTCCGTTATGAATCAGCGTCCAAACTCTGCCTGAGTTATCCTTATCGGAAAAGGGGTGGCAGTTTTTACGTTCGACGTTTCCGATTGTCGCGTAACGAATATGAGCGAGCGCGATTTTCTCCTCGATCGGCCCGGATAATCTTTCTCTGAGATAATGGCTGTTTTGGGCGCGCAGGCTTTCCTTTTCGATAAGCGCCGAGCGTTTTGATACGCACGCGAGCCCCCAGCCGTGAGGGTGTTTGTCGCTGTGGCTGTAAAATGTTTTAAGATACTCGTTTATCGGATATGTCCTGTCCGCCGAAAAGCCGAATATTTCACACACTGACCTTTTCTCCTTTCATATATTTTTCCGCGAGTTTAAGCCCGAGCCCCGAAAAATCACCGCCGAATTGCTCGCGTATAAGCTTTGCGTATCTGTTTCCGTTAAGTTTACTAAACTGAAACTCAACCGAGCTGTAAAACTCGGGAAAAAACTGTTTAGAAAAATAACTTACCGAGTTTAAAACCGACTTCGCGGCGGCTTTGGTGCTTAGAGTTTTATTATTTATCATTATTGTATTTGAGCTGTCGTCGTATAACGCGGCGGTTTTTATGTTTTTCACGGCGTCGATTTGCTGTCTTTCGCTAAGACTTTCGCTCTTAAATGAACATAGCCAAAGTATAAGTATATGTATAAAGTCGATATCATCTTTAGCTATTCCTGTTCGTGAAAACGGATTAACGTCAAGAATCCTGAGCTCGATATGATTCGCGCCGTTCAGGAGATTTTTAAGCGAGTTTTCTCCGCGGGGTTTAATTCTTACCGGATAGTAAAGCTCGCTCGAGGTTTTAAGCAAACCCGCCGTCACATAGCGTTGAATACTGTTAGAATATTCCTTTATTGAATTATAATTTAGCGTCGGAATAAAATCATTCCAGTAACCTGCCTCGCCGCATCTTACCGACGCGTAACGGTATTTGTCATTTTCGTCAAGCGCCGTATTCTTGATGTAGGAATCGTCTAAAAGCGGGCTTGCCGCGGTAAGATAGACGATGAGCCAGCTGTAACTTAAAAGCTTTTGCGCTAAATCCAGATAAAACGAGTCTTTATCTATTCCGGAAATATTAAGAATTCTCGGCGATAATGAAAAATTGTAGTGAATACCTGAAAACAACATTTTCATCTTTCCGTATTTTTCGGCGAGGTAATTTCGGTAATTTTCCTTTGCTTTGTTGTCTTTCGAAAACTTTGCGATAGGAATATCGTTTTCTCCCGATACAAAGGGAGGGTTCGAGAAGCTCCATAAAAGCTCCCCGTTTTTCTGAATTTTATCGTAAGCTCTGTCGTGAAGCCTGTTCAGATGGTCTATAAGTTCTACGCTGTCAGTAAAAACGTCGCTTATAAACTCAATCTGATTTTCGCAAAAATCACGTCCGATATTTTTGTCGTTTTCGGGAAACGGGTGAGGAGTATGCGCGAGCCGTCCGCGGCTGTCAATACGCAGACACTCTTTTTCCATACCGATTTCGTTACCTTTAACCGCGTTTTTTATCCTGTTATCTCTGAAATTTAGTACCATAAAATCCCCTAATCCTAATAAGTCTATATGTTTAGTAGGTTTTAAATGTAAAAAAATAAAAACTCTTACCCTGTTTCGACTTATAATACCATAAAATATATGTGATTTCAAGTAAAATCATTCATACGTTAAAAATATTCACTGACGCTTTTTTCAGAGGAACTATAATCGCGAGGACGATTATTCCCGCCGCCGCTACCTGAATTATATTTCCCGGAATCGACGCTATCGGCACAAATATATTTTGATAAATAACCGCTTCGGCTATATAATAACCCGCTATCTTAATAACTAACGCTGAAACAACAGCTAAAATATAATACCGAAATTTATCCTTTTTGCGGGCGATTGATCCCGCTGCGTATCCCATCGCCGAAACCGTTACAAGCGTAAACGGCGCCCATAAAGCCCAGCCCGACAAAATGTCGAAAAGCGCCATACCTATTCCGCCCGATACAGCTCCGGCTTTTTTGCCGAATAAAATCGATGCTATAAACAGCGGAACATTTCCGAGATGAACCAGTCCGCCGTTAGCGGCTATAGGCAATCTTATGTTGACGAACGCGGTAAATACGAGCGTAAGCGCTGTCAATACGCCCGTAATCACCAGCGTTTTCAATCCTTCGGTTTTTCTCGGTTTTGAATTGCTTATGTTCATTGTATCACTTCCTTTCGTAAATAATGGAAGTATGATACAATAATTACTGTCTTTTTTTAATAGACAGTTTTAATATTTTTAAAAAGACAGTTTGATTCATATGCTTTTATCTGGACACATCTTAAAAATTCTGTTATTATATATGAGAATAAGAATATCGGAGAATAAAATGGAACTAAAAAAACTAGATTACGATTTAACAGTATGTAAGGTTAAATCCGTGGAAGGCTTGGACTTAAACCGTGAGTTTTTCTTTATAGCTAAAACCGACGAGGAAGTGTCGCTCGTGTGCTTAACCGAAAATACGCCCGCCGATACTATCGAGAGGGAAGACGGCTGGAAAGCCTTTAAGATTGAGGGAGTGCTGGATTTTTCCTTAATCGGTATACTGTCGAAAATATCTACCGTACTCGCCGAGAATGAAATCGGTATTTTCGCGGTATCTACCTATAATACGGACTATATTCTCGTAAAAGCGGAGAATTTTACTAAAGCGGAAAAAGCTCTTTTAAACGACGGATATAAGGTTGTTTAAAGGATAAAATAATTTAAGAAAGAGGTAAAGTTATGAAAAAAGATTTAGGAGTTGTACCCGGCGTATATCCTATGCCTGTGCTTATGGTAGCGGCTTACGACGAAAACGGAAAGGTCGGCGTTATGAACGCTGCTTGGGGAATGATTTGCGCTATGGACAAGATAGCTCTCTTTATCGGTGAAGGTCATAAGACTACTCAGAATATCCTGAAATCCAAGGCGTTTACCGTAAGTATCGCCGACAAGGCTCATATGGATGTAGCCGATTTCGTAGGAATCGCTACGGGTAATAAGATGAGCGATAAATTCGAGAGAACAGGATACCACGCCGAAAAGAGCAAGAACGTTAACGCTCCGATTATCGACGAATTTCCGTTCGTAATGGAGTGTGAGCTCGCCGAAGAAGTCAAGACCGAAAATATGCACGCTATCGTCGGCAAAATCGTAAACACTCAGGCTGAGGAAAATGTCCTCGACGAAAAGGGTAAGGTTGACCCCGAAAAGCTTGACGCGCTGATTTTCGACCAGTTTAAGAGCGGTTACTATGTTTCGGGCGAGAAAGTCGGTAAGGCTTGGAACGCGGGAAAAGATTTAATGAAATAATTGTTAAAATGTATAAAAACTATTGACTTTTTATTGTACAATGGTATAATGAAGCTGTATTGCTGTTAATTGCAATAAAAAATGCTTAAGGGGGCTTCAATTATGAAATCTGAATACAAAACTCCGTCAATTCTTATTGAAGACCTCGAGAAAGTTGATGTTCTTTTAGATTCTGCGGGTGCTGATATTTCTACTACAAAACGGTTAGAACGTGAAAACCGTTACAAAGATTTTATGAGCTTCGCTTTTAATCCCGCAAATTGGTTCGATTAAAAATTTAGCGCCTTACAGACGTAGGGCGCTTTTCTATACAAGGATGATTTTATGCAGGAATTTATGTATAAGCCCGCGGGCGACGGCACATACTGCGTCTGCGGATATAACGGTGATGAGGAAAACGTAATTATACCCGAAAGCTACGGAAGCGGTAAAATTACCATAATCGGAGATAAGCTCTTTAGCGGTCACAAGGAGATTATTTCGCTCGTTATTCCCGACACCGTGACGGATATGGGCGAGTTTTTATTCGACGGGTGCGATAATCTGCGCTCGATTAAACTGCCCGAAAACCTCGAGTGTTTGTGGGGATATACCTTCGTCAGAAGCGGTATCGAGGAAATAACTCTCCCCGATAAGCTGATTACAATTCCGCCGTTCGCGTTTAAGGATTGTAAAAATCTTAGGAAAGTCGTCTGCGGAAAGTCGCTCAAAAAGATTTATTCGTGGGCTTTCGGCGGATGTGATAATCTTAAAGAGGTCGTTTACGGCGATAACGTCGAGGTGAGCGAAAAGGCTTTTGAGTCAAAAGAACTTAATACATAATGATTGGGGTTGCCACACTATGTGACAGCCCCTATGTTGTCATTCTGAGGAGCATAGCGACGAAGAATCTTAAATATCAGACGTTTTAAGATCCTTAACACAAGGTATGGGTGTTGTTAACCAAAACGAGTTTTGGACAACACCTCACGGCTTCAACGCCTACGGCGTTTTTGCTCAGGATGACATTTTCTGTTTTTCAACAGTTCTCTTTTTACTTATTCCAATAATTCTTTTTCGGAATTATCCGATATCTCTATACTCTGCACATTTTTGAGCTTGCGCTGAATTTGGCGTGTGCGAACGCCGACGAGCTTGTCCAGCTCTGAGTTAGCCTGATTAATACGCTGCTGGGTAGCTACGAGCACGTCGTTGAACTTATCGAACTCGGTTTTAACCTCGCCGAGTATCTTCCAAACCTCCGCGGAGCGTTGCTGAACCGCCAAGGTCTTAAAGCCCATCTGAAGCGAATTTAACAGCGCCGCCATCGTACTCGGACCCGCGACGTTGACCTTGTACTGACGTTGCAGAACCTCCACAAGGCCTCGGTTTACAACCTCGCTGTAAAGCCCCTCGAACGGCAGGAACATTATCGCGAACTCGGTGGTGTTCGGCGGGTCGATGTATTTATCCCTGATGTCCTTAGCTTCGTTTTTAATCGTGGTTGTCAGCGCCTTTACGGCGAGCTCGATCTTAGTCCTGTCGCCGTCGTCAATAGCGTCACGCAGAGCGGCGTAAGTGTCGCCGGGGAATTTTGAGTCAATAGGAAGATATATAAAGCCGTCATCCTCGGCGGGCAGTTTAACCGCGAATTCTACTACGTTTTTAGAGCCCTTTTTGGTAGCGACGTTTTCGTCGTACTGCTCGGGAGCGAGTATTTCCGAAAGAATAGCGCCGAGCTGTATCTCGCCGACAATACCTCTCGTCTTAACATTGGTGAGAACCTTCTTTAAATCGCCGACTCCGACCGCGAGCGTCTGCATTTCGCCGAGCCCCTTGTAAACCTGCTCTAAACGCTGATTAACGAGCTCGAAGCTCTTGTTCATCTTTTCCTCGAGAGTGTTCTGGAGCTTTTCGTCAACAGTCTTACGCATTTCCTCGAGCTGTTTGTTGTTATCTTCCTGAATGTATGTAAGCTTGGTCTCGACTGATTTTCTGATTAAATCGAGCTTCTGCTCGTTCTCGAGCGAAAATGTCTTAAACCTCGATTCGAGATTTTCCATTTTTTCCTGTTGAGCGCGTGAAAACTGATTTTGGTTTTCGGAAAGAATATCGCCCATACTCTTTACCGACTGCTGTGTGGAAGCGGTTAACTCCCGGCGGAGCAGGCTTAATTGCTGTTGCTCGTTTTCGTTAATTTTCTCGATTATCTGTGAAGTATTATCCGCAGATTTATTTTTTACCGCTAAAATTACCGCCGCTAAAGATAACGCGGCGCATACTACGGCAATGATAATAAGAACTATTAATAGCGTAACTGTCATACTACCATTCCTTTCTTAATAAATCTTACCATTTAACGCCCTAAAAATCAACACCGAAAAACTCCATAGTCCGATAAAAAGGACAAGAAACGTACAGAGTTTACCATAAGCTGTCGGCGGTTAAATATAACATAATGATAAGCTTCGCGGTTTTTTGCGTATAGTTTTTTCAGACAGCTCGGTATTGTGTAAAATATTGAATAAATTTCAACATTGTCACTTTATTAAATCGCGAAATAGATATATAATGAAAGGAAATAAGCTCAACGCGCTCACGGCAATCTCCGCGTAGCTTGCTTAACCTGCTTTGGGGTTATTTAAAACGCGTGATACTCATATCCGCGTAAAAAAGAAAAAAGGAGTAAAAATGGAAAAGCAAATTTATAATCCGTCTGTAATGAAACGAGTTAACGAACTTGATTTACTAAAGGCGGTAGCGATAATCGCTATGGTTTTTATCCACGTTTATGACGCGTCAACAAAACTGGTTGTCACAAGCGGCGTTGAAATGTCAGCGGTATGGATAGTAGAGTTTATGGGAAATATCCCGAGCGCGGGCGTGTTTATGTTCGCGATGGGTTGGGGAGCGGCGTTCTCAAGCCGTTCAACTCCTAAGACCTATTTAAGCAGGCTCAGACAGCTTTTTATACTCGGAATTGTAATCAACTTTTTTGAGCATTTTATTCCCTCAATTATCGACCCCGGGCATTTCGGAACAGTATGGGAAATAGCCCCCTCGATTATCGCGGTGGATATCTATTTCTTCGCGGCGTTCGCTATGATATACTTCGCGGTTATGAAGAAGTACAAGGAAAAGCCTAAGACAGCCGTTACCGTAAGCGTTGTTCTTGTGGCGGTTTGCTTCGCGGTCAACGCGATATTCGGCTGCGAAACCTTATCTACAGGCAACGGTTGGATCGACACGCTTATCGGTCTGTTTATAAGAGAGAACGTCTGGTCATACTTCCCGTTTATCTCGTGGATTGTATTCCCTGTAGCGGGCTACGGCGCGGCCGCGCTGTTTAAAAAAGCAAAAAGCCGCGGGGCAGTTTTATTATTCTCGCTTATCGCCGGAGCGGCGCTGATCGCTTTATCCGAGCTGTTTATGCAGGTGTTCGGTATACCGGACGCGGTTATAATAGGCGCTCATGAAGCCACTGACGCGAGCTACTATTCTATGCACCCCCTATGCGCGCTTTGCGGCTGCGGAGTGATTGCTGTTGAATTTATAATCGCGAACCTGATTATGATGGCGGCAAATCAACGTCTTCCCAAGTTTATGAGCAAAATGAGCAGAAACGTTATGGAAATATATATAGCCCAGTGGGTGTTCATCGGCTTTTTAACCCCCGCGCTTATATATGTTACAAATCTCTGGATTAACCTGTTGGCGGGAGCGGCGGTTACAGCCGCGTCTTACTTCGGCGCGGAGCTTTATATTTGGATTAAGCTAAAGAATAAAGAGCGCAAGGAATCAAAATCACGGTAGGGTAACAGAAGCAATCCGAGCCACGCTTTAAACGGAGTAATTTTGACTCTTTACGACTTGTCGAACGTCAGCAGGCGTCAGCCTGCTAACATTCTCCGCACCGCAAATCGCCTAAAATTTCAACCGTTTAAAGTCCAAAGGAGTTTTGCCGAGGCAGATTTTCGTCTAGCCGCGGCAAAAGCACAGGAAACCCTGACGGGTTTCCGAGCATTTTAACAAAGGGTAGGCGGAAATCTGTCCGACAAAACCGAGGTTCAGATTACTTCTGTTACCCTAAGTATCCGTCGGATTGAACAGGCTCGGCTTTTTAAACGCGCAGCGCGCAACTGAGTAAAAAATAATAGGGCGGCTCAAAAAGATGAGCCGCCCTATTATTTTGGGATGAATTTATGACATAAGCTTAATAAACTGTTCCTGCATATAAGCGTAGGTGTCGTCGTCAACATTGCGGAAGGTGTAGCATTTTTTAAGATAGCTTTCGGGCGGATACACAAGCTCGCTCGAGCTGAGCTCCTTAGGCAGAAGCTTCTTAGCGCTCTTTACGGGGCTTGCGTAGGTGATGTACTCCGAGTTAGCCGCCGAGATATCCGCTCTCGTCATAAAGTTTATGAACTTGTGCGCTCCGTCAACGTTCTCGGCGTTTTTCGGAATACACATAGCGTCTACGAATAAGTTAGAGCCCTCTTTCGGAAGTACGCCGACGAGTTTGTCGTTGTTTGTAGTCATCATATAAACGTCACCCGCGTAATAGGGAGCGATAGCGGACTGGTCTTTTTCCATTTCGGCGAAAACCTGATCCATTACGTATTTTTTGAGTAAGGGCTTCTGTTCCTTTAACTTAACGGTAGCCTTGTCTACATCCTTTTTGGTGAACTTCTCGGGGTTAATACCGCAAAGCTGCATCGCTATCGCGTAGGCGTCGCGGTTGTTGTTAAACTGTAAAATCTGTCCCTTTAACTTCTTGTCCCATAAAGCCGTCCAGCTGTCAGGCTTGTAATTGACCTTTTCCTTGTTATACACAAGTCCCGTTACATTCCAGGAATACGGTACCGAGTACTCGCCCTTTTTATCGTAGACGGGGTTTTTTAAGTCGTCCATTATATCCTTCGCGTTAGGGATTTTCTTCATATCGAGCTTTTGAAGCAAGCCCTCGTCCTTTAGCTTCTCAACCATATAGTCCGACGGGATTATTACATCGTAAGCCGTGTTACTCGAGCTTAAAAGGTTGTAAAGCTCCTCGTTGGTTTCGTAGGTTGTGTAATTAACGGTAATTCCCGTTTCTTCCTCGAACTCGGCGATAGTGTCCTTGTAGTAATCGCCGTTGTTCTTCTCGCTTCCGTCGGCTACATAATCGCCCCAGTTATAGACGTTAATTTCGCCTTTTGAGCCTCCTGAACACGACGACATCACCGCCGCCGTACCCGCGAGTAACGCGCAGGCAACTAAAATAGATAAAATTCTTTTCATTTTCGCACCTTCCTTTTATAATTTTATACTCTCTGAGCCTGTTGTTTTTCGACTTTTCTGTCCTTAATATTTACGATTAACATCAGTATTAAAATCGCCGCGAATAGTAACGCCGAAAGCGCGTTTATCTTAGGCGAAATACGCTGATGCGTCATTGAGTAGATTTGTATAGACAGCGTTTGGAACGCCGAGCCTCTGGTAAAGTAAGTGATTACGAAGTCGTCCATAGAGAACGTAAAGCTCATTAAAAATCCCGACACCATACCGGGCATAAGCTCGTGAATAACAACTTTTCTGAACGCTTGCCACGGGTTGCACCCGAGGTCTAAAGCCGCCTCGTAAACGGAGTAGTCCATATGCCGTATCCTCGGCAGTACATTCAGTACAACGTAAGGCGTACAAAACGTAATGTGCGACAGCAACACCGTCACAAAGCCCATCTTAAAGTGGAACGCCGTTCCCAGCATTGTGAACATAAGCATAAGCGCGACGCCCGTTACGATATCGGGGGTGAGGATTTCTATATTGCTGGCGTTTTGGATAAATATTTTCTTTTTGCCTTTAAAATTATTGATTCCGATAGCCGCCATAGTGCCGAGTATCGTCGCGAAAATCGAGGCTAAAAAGGCTACTAAAAGCGTATTCCAAAGCGAGCTTATAATTTGACTGTCTCTGAATAGATCGGTGTACCACCTGAGCGTAAAGCCTTTCCAGACCGTAGTTTTACCGTTGTTGAAGCTGAAAAGTATCAGTGTAACAATCGGCATATACATAAAGACTATTATTAAAGCGGTATAAAGCTTGGTTAGTTTTTTCATTACGCGATCGCCTCCTCGTCTCCGAAGAAGTTGAGGATAATCAGGAATATCAGTATCGCCGCCATAAGCACAAGCGCTATAGCCGAGCCTGTATTATTATCGCTCCAGAATATCCTGTCGATAACGTCGCCTATCATAATATCGTCTACTCCGCCCAGGTATTGCGCTACCAAGAACGTACTCGCCGACGGAACGAATACCATCGTTACTCCCGAAACAATCCCCGGAACGCTCAGCGGAAAAACTATCTTTCTCATAACGGTGAGTCTGCCCGAGCCTAAGTCCTCGGCGGCTTCGATTAAGCCGTTGTCGATTTTAGCCATAACCGAGTACAGCGGAAGCACCATAAACGGCAGGTATTCGTAAACCATACCGAGTATTACCGCTCCCTGATTACCGAGAAGCGTTGTGTGTATTCCGAGAAACGAGAGCATTGTGTCGATAGGGCCGCCGTTTTGTAAAAGCGTTACCCACGCGTAAATTCTCAAAAGAAAATTCATCCACATCGGTATCATAATCACCATGGTTAAGGTGTTTTGAACGCTTTTTTTCTGACGGCTCATAATATAGCCGATGGGGTAGGCGAGTATCAGACATATGAGAGTTGAGATAAACGCTATCCAAAGGCTCTTTAAAAACACATCGAAATATCCGAAAGCCTTTACAAAAGACGCCGTTGTGAAATTGCCGTTTCTGTCCGTGAACGCGGAGAAAAGTATCAGCACAATCGGTATCATTGTAAAAACTACCATCCATATTATGTATGGTATCGAAGGGCGTTTAAGTCTCATTTGCGCCCTCCTTGAGCTTTATTTCGGCTTGGGTAAAGTCGAATTTAAGCGGAACATAGGTCGCGACCTGTTCGTCTACGTCGCTCTGCATAAGCCATTTCTGTTCGTCGGACTCTAGTATAATCTCGTTATGCTCGCCTTTAAAGATAACCGACTCTATATACACGTCGTCGATATGGCCCACGCCGTCGCCCGCGATTGAGAGCGCTCTCGGCGGAAGCGAGATTTCGAGCGTAGAGCCTGTTTCAAAATAGTAATTTTCTATATCAAACTCGCTGTCCTCGACCTTAACGGTAATTTTGTTTTCTTCTTCGCTCGCTGATATAACCTCGGCGTAGAATGTATTTTTCTCCGCTAAGAACATCTTGTTCATAATCTGAATGTTGAACGGAATAATCTTCATTCCGATTTTAGAGCCGACGGGGGAACACTCCGTTGAATGTATAATCCACTCGCAGCCCTTGCACATTACCGTCATCTCGTAGTGAACGCCCTTGAATACTACCTCGGTAACCTCGCCGACAAGCTTAGCTTCCTCGGGTTTAACTACCTCGATATCCTCGGGACGAATTACGATATCTACGGGTGTGTTCTGTCCGAAGCCCTTATCCACGCACTCGAGCTCCTCGCCGAGTATCTTTACCCTGCAGTCGTCGAGCATAGTGCCGTTAAGTATATTCGCTTCGCCGATAAAGTCGGCTACGAACGCGTTTACAGGCTCGTTGTATACGTCGGCAGGCGCGCCGATTTGCTCGATAACGCCGTTGTTCATTACGACGACGGTATCAGACATCGTGAGCGCTTCCTCCTGGTCATGTGTAACATATACAAAGGCAGTGTTGGTTTTTTGTTGAATCTGTTTAAGCTCCCACTGCATATTTTTTCTAAGCTTTAGGTCGAGCGCGCCTAAAGGCTCGTCGAGTAAAAGTACCTTCGGGTCGCATACAAGCGCTCTCGCTATCGCGACTCTCTGCTGTTGTCCGCCCGAAAGCTTAGACACACTGCGCTTTTCGTAGCCCTTTAGGTCTACTATCGCGAGCATTTCCTTAACGCGTCTTTTAATCTCGTTCTTCGGAAGCTTTTTAATCTTCATACCGAAGGCGATATTGTCGAACACGTTTAAGTGGGGGAATAGGGAATACTTCTGAAATACCGTGTTTACATTCCTCTTGTACGGCGGAAGTCCGTTAATCTTCTCGCCCTCGAATGTAACCGTACCCTGTTCGGGCTCTAAAAATCCTCCGATAATCCTAAGCGTAGTGGTTTTACCGCAACCGCTCGGACCGAGTATAGTTAAAAACTCCTTGTCCTTGATATCGAGGTTAATATGGTTGAGTATTACCTCGCCGTCGAACTCGACGAATATATCTCTTAAAGATATTATCACATCGTTTTTGTTGTTTGCCATTTATGTACTCCTGAAAGGTTATTATCATAATTTTATATTATAGTATATTAATACCGCACAATATTATAATTTTTTTTACGGTAAAAGTCAATGAAAAATAATATCACTTGCGCGTCGTTGGCGGTTTTTAGCAAAATATACAAAATTAAACCTTGTTATTGGTTAAAAAAAGATATATACATATTTTGTTTTTTTTGATATAATTAATGTGATAAAACGCTTACTGGGTGAAAAAGTATTGCGTTAATTTTAGAAAGGAGTTTTGAAAAATGAAAAAACTCAAAGGTATATTGAGCATATTTATGGTGCTCGCTTTACTTTGTTCATCTTTCGCTTTCGCGTTATCGACTCAGGCTGTCGAAACCGCTAAAAGTGAAACAGGACTTGAAACAAAGCTTCAGGACAATATCTCCGACGGCGTAATCTTACACGCTCTCTGCTGGGGATATTCATCTATCGAAAAGAACATCCCCGCTATCGCGGCGGCAGGCTATTCGGCTGTACAGGTATCGCCTGTTCAGCAGCCTAAGGATATGAACACCTCTACTAACGTATCAGGTCAGTGGTGGAAAATGTATCAGCCCGTAAGCCTTTCGCTCGCTAAGGACAGCTGGGTTGGAACACCCGCGCAGCTTAAATCTCTCTGTACTACAGCTCATAAGTACGGCGTAAAGATTATCTGCGACGTTGTAACTAACCACTTAGGCGCGACAAGTGATAAAACCTACTCGAGCCAGCCGTATTTAAAGCTTGCCGACGAGGTTAAGACTTACGAGCCGACTTTATGGAACAGCACAGGTATGGTTCAGAACAACCCCTATTTCCATAATCCTTCGGGCGAGGCAAGCGACGGTGACGCGAGAGCCGTTACTCAGCTCGTTTCCTCTAAGTGTCCCGACCTCAACACAGGTAACACAACTGTTCAGAACCGTGTAATCAGCTTACTCAAAGAGTGTATCGACGCGGGCGCTGACGGCTTCCGTTTCGACGCGGCTAAGCATATCGAGACACCCGCCGACTCAGGCATTTCTCCTAACAACTATTGGACTAATATTATAAACGGCGCTAACTCTTACGCTTCGGGTAAGGGTAAATCAATCTTCTATTACGGCGAGGTTCTTAACACTCCCGGTAACGGAAGACCTATCTCCGGATATACTAACTTAAACGGCGGTAAATACCGTGTAACAGATAACCAGGCTTCCGCGAGCGTACGCGGCGGCGTTACAGGCAAGAACGCTTCCACAGCGGCTTCCCTCAACTGCTCTAAAGCAGGCGGTAACGGTAAGGCTGTAGTATGGGCTGAGTCTCACGATACATTCCTCAATACTACAGGCGAGTCCACCGCGGGTGTCAGCAACTCCGATATCGTTAAGACATGGGCGTTACTCGCGGCTCACAAGGACGCTTTACCGCTCTACTTCGCTCGTACAACAAGTATGCAGATGGGCGGAGCGGCTACAGATACTACTTATAAGAGCACAGCGGTAGCCGAGGCTAATAAGTTCCACAACAATTTTGTAAACGAAAGCGAAAAATCAGGCGCGAGCGGCAGCATCGCTTACGTCGCGAGAGGTACAAAGGGTGTCGTTTTAGTTAACACCAACGGTACTACAGCAAGCGCTTCCGTAAGCGGAACAGGTCTTGCCGACGGCGACTATAAAGATATGATTACAGGTAACGCGTTCAGAGTTTCGGGCGGTACAGTAACAGGCAGCATCGGTTCTACAGGTGTAGCTGTTGTAGCTCAGGGCGACACAACTCCTATGGCTTACGCCGACCAGGAAACTCAGACCTTCAAGGGCGATACTCTTACAGTAGGTCTTTCGCTTACAAACGCTACAAGCGGTACATACCAGCTTGAAGACTATACTCCTAAGACATTCACAGGTTCTCCCAAGATTAAAATCGGTTCCGATTATAAGAAAGGCGAAACTATCAAGCTTACTCTTACCGCTACAGACGGCAAGACTACTACTTCTTCCGTTTATTACTACACCAAGTCTTTAGCTACAGGCTCGGGCGTTTACGTAATCGTACCCGCCTCAGCCGTAACTCAGGCGAGATGGACAGCGCCGCTTTACTGCTATTTGTTCGACCAGGATTCAGGTAACGGACTTAAAGTCGGCGGACAGGTTTACAAAAACGCCGCTTGGGCGGGTGAAGAATTAGAATATGACTCAAAGACCAACGTTTATTACCTCGAGGTAAGTAACAACTCCTGTGTCTCCGAGAAAACTACTAAGGTTGAGAGCGGCCAGGTAACAGGCTCCGCTGACCCCGTAGCCTCCAACTTTAACCTCGCGGCTTCCAAGAATACTCACGTAATTATCAGCGATTCCGCTAAATCCTCGGGCGGCGTAACTCAGGGTAACCAGTATCCGCCCTCAACCTCGAGAAAAACTCTCGACCTCGGCGGTACATCTCATAAATTAACAAGTATCTCTAACGGTACTTGGACTACTACAACAGAGGTACCCGGACAGTCCTCAACTCCTGTAGCCGCTACAGAAGTTACAAAGGGCAACTCCGCCGAGCAGCCCACAACAGTAGCTCCTACTCCCACAACAACCGACGCTCCCAAGCCGACAACTAATCCCGTATCTGACGGCAGCCTCTACGGCGACGTTAACGGCGACGGCAATATCTCTGTCAAGGACGCTACAGCTGTTCAGAAGCACGTAGCTCAGCTCGAGCTTATTCCCGCGGCAAAACAGCCCTTAGCTGACGTAAACGCCGACGGTAATATCTCGATTAAGGACGCTACAGCTATTCAGAAGTACGTTGCGAGAATTACCGACGCTAACTCAAGAGCCGGTCAGGCGTACACGGCGGTACCGTAACACCCGCACAAGCTCCCCGGACCGCTAACATCAAGGTTAATATGCCGAATAACTGCTATGTCCTCAGCTCAGGTACATGGGAAACTTATAACGGCTAAACTAAATAATTAAGAGGCTGTCGCTTGAATCTGTCAAGCGAAAGTAGACAATAAAAAGTACAATTAATCAAACCCCTGT
>CAMHQC010000017.1 GCA_946187325.1 uncultured Clostridia bacterium | reverse complement strand
AAAATCCCCCGAAAGTTAGTTTTTGGTCTAACTTTCGGGGGTCAGGTCATTTTGACGGTGCTTTTTTTACGACAATTGAACAGCTTGCTTTTTTGTTATTTTTTGTTTTTGCCGTTATATAACAACTTCCGGGCTTTTTTGCCTTAACGAGACCTGTTTTACTTACCGACGCCTTCTTTTTGTTTGAAGACTTCCAAGTTACCTTTTGGGAAGCTTTTAGAGGTTTTACCTTTTTAGTCAGTTTTACTTTTTCTCCGACAGCCAACATATATGAAGAGTAATTTAGTTCAACCGATTTCGGTTTATATATTTTTACTTTTATATTACACTTAGCTTTTTTACCGTTAACAGTTTTTACGGTAATAGTAGCTTTACCTTTCTTTTTGGCTTTAATAGTTCCCGATTGAGTCACAGAAGCTACTTTTTTGTTACTGCTTTTCCAAGTTAACTTTCTTTTGTTACAGGAAGCCGGCGAAATCTTCGCGGTAAGTTTCGCGGTATCCCCCTTCGCTAAAGTCAGCTTTTTTTTACTTAGAGAAACTGAACTTGGATAAATATTTTTTGGGGTGTTTGAACCATTGTTTGACCTGCGGGAATCGTCGTCATCCACAGTCCACTTTCCGCGTCCGTTACAATTATCACACTGCTGACGTCCTGAACCGTAGCAACGCGGGCAACGCTGGTTTTCCATTTTTTTTGTTATTGGATTAAAGTGATAGTGCCAACCACCGCCGGAGCAAAGTGAGCAGTTTAAAAGCCCGTCACCTCCGCATTTACTGCATACAACGACTCTTGAGGCAGCCAACGAAGATGTTGTTGAAAAAACAGAAATAAGTATCAATAATATAAGCGAAGTAGTTAATATTTTCTTTATCATATTTACTCCTTTTTAAGCTTTTTTAGGAAAGAATTGTAAAAAAATATGGGTTGTTTATTATATTGAACTCTAAAATTTAGGGTATAAATAATGAGCATTTATATGTTGGAATCTTATCATAACGAAAAATATTTGTCAATATAATGCATATAAAATAACAAAAGTCCAATAATAGGTTTGAGGTGTTTTTTATGCTTAATTATCTTTACGATATGCCCGAGGACGTAAAGTCCGAGCTCGGCAAAAACTTTTGCGCTATGAAATATATCCACAGTTTGCCCGAGAAAAAACGAAAAAAAGTTATCCAGAAGGCTTCTAAAATGAGTCCTAACGAGCTTAAAAACTATGTGTCATATTTAGGACGGTTTGTTTAAGCTCTTAATATTCTTTAATCGAATTATACGCTTTTTAATCAGAAGATAAGCCGACGGAATCAACGCGATTATTCCTATAAACGCGCTGTATCTTCCGAAAAATACCGAAGCGCCGCAGGCTAAAGCTACGCCTATGTGGAAGTATAAGAGCGTAAGCCCGAAAACCCTTATCTTAGTGATTCTGCTTTTGTCCCTGTCGATTATGTATTCTATAAGAGCGGTAGCGAACTGACGGTAATTGTTACTAGAGAATATCGTCGAGCTCGAGTAGCCGTCGATGTACTCGAACGCTGTCCACTGAAACGCCGTCGCGAAAAAGATAGGGTAGAGACTTATTAAAAAGTTAGATTTTTCGGGTAAAAACGCGAGTATTATAAATGCGGTAAAATCTACAACAATACTGATTTCGTCCGAATGAATCCTGAGCTTTTTCGGAATAACTACCGCCGCCGCGAATCCCGCCATATAAAGCAGCGCGGCAATTATTCTCAGTATCAGGGTCTCAAAGTCGCAGTATACAAGGTTATAGACTATTCCTATTAAATTTAATGTCTGGGCGTTGCCGAATATCTCGCCGAGGTTACATACCGCGAACCCGCCGAATATTCCGCCGACAACCGCCATATTGTAGTGCGTAAAATTAGTCGTCTTTATTTTCATACATATATTATACAGCTTTATAAATTAAATATCAAATTAAATATAATCGTATTAATTAAAGAGCGGCTCAAAATCAATTTGAGCCGCTGATTTTTAATATACCGCCATAAGCGGATTTATGTCGTTTTTCATCTTAGCGTTTCTTTCGACTTCGGCTATATAGTTAATAGCCTTTCCGCATCCGACAATTACGCAATCCTCGGGGCTGTCCGCGACAGTAACCTTGATTTCCGTACTGTCCGCGATAAGCTGGGCGAAACCGTCGATATTCGCGAGTCCGCCGGTGAGGAGTATGCCGTCGCTGTAAACGTCGCCGACGAGCTCGGGAGGAGCTTCCTCTAAAACGTCCTTGATAAGTGTTACAATCTCCGCCGCCGTTTCCATTAAAACGTCCATAATCTCGCTCGAGGTAACGTCTACGAACCTCGGGAGACCGCTGATAGCGTCTCTGCCTTTTACGCGGAAGGTCTTTTCCTCCTCGGGCTTAGTCAGACATCCTATAGCGATTTTGCATTTCTCTGCCATCGGTTGACCGATAATAAGCGAGTATTTTTTACGGACATATTTAACTATATCCTCGTCCATATCGTTTCCGCCGACTTTAATCGTCTTGCTAACGGAAAGTCCGCCGAGAGACAGCACCGCGACATTCGAAGTGCCCGCGCCGAGATTAGCAACCATAGTTCCGTGAGCGCTCATAATATCGGCGCCCGCGCCCATAGCCGCGACCTTTGTGTTCTCGATAAGAAAAACCCTGCGCACGCCGAAGCTCGAGATAGCGTTTACTACCGCTCTTTTCTCAACCTCGGTGATATCCCCGGGAATACTCGCGACAACTCTCGGCATAACGATTTTACTCGTGCAAATATGCTTTAAAAGGATATTTACCATATCCTCGGCTAAAAGCGACTGTGCGATAACTCCGCCCGCGAGCGGATATTCCGCCTGTATGCTTTCGGGAGTTTTTCCGACCATATTATACGCTTCGTCGCCGACGGCGATAATACGGTTTTCGGCGACATTATAAGCCGCGACGGAAGCCTCGTCGAGTACAATACCTTTTTTATCGACAAATACTCTCGTACGGCTGCTGCCTAAATCTATACCTATATCCAAATTTAACACCTTCCTTAATTCCTAAATCAATTTACATTATATGATATATAAAAACTATTTTCAAGTATAAATATCATTTTTTGCGCAAACTGTAGCGCAGATTATTCTCGAATTACTGCACTTTTCGAGAGTTTTGCAACATTCGCCCATAGTATAACCCGTAGTCATTATATCGTCTACAACAAGAATTGTTTTACCTTTAATATTAGGTTTCTGTTTTTCTATAACTTTATACGCGCCCTTTATGTTATCGCGCCTTTCTACGCTCGAAATACATTTGTGTTGAGGCTCGGTGCGTTTGTGTTTTATGAGAGTTTTTTTACACGGTATTTTAAGTCTCCGCGCTAAGTCTTTAGCTAGAAGCTGAGCCTGATTATATCCTCTGTCGGCATAGTCCTTATCGTGCATAGGCACAAAGGTTATAAGGTCGATTTCGTCTACGTTGTAAGCTTTTCTTACGCAGTCCTCTAATACCACCGCGAACTTTTCACTGCTCTGGGTTAATTGGTGAAATTTCATACGTTTTATACCCTCGGCGAAAATCCCCTGATAAAAGAACGGCGAACAACACTGATAACCGCCCTTAGCGTAGTTCATACTATATGTTTCAGGGAACTGACTGTGACATTCGTCACAGGCGATTTTGTTGTATTCAATCCTTTTGTAACAGTACGGACATCTTTCGGGAAAGAAAAACGAGCGGAATATTTTAATTACTTTATATCGCATCGTCGTTCTCCAACAGGAAGTATTTAAGTCCGCTGTACCGCCTGTTTTTCTTGTTGTTATTCACCATTTTTTCGATGGTAGTATCGCTTCCTACTATAATAATAAGGCTTTTTGCCCTTGTAACCGCGGTATAAAGAAGGTTTCGGTACAAAAGCATCGGCGCGCCGTTTAAAAGCGGCATAATTACCGCCTCGAACTCGTTACCCTGGCTTTTGTGAACCGTGGTAGCGTATGCTAAATCGAGGTCAACCGCGAAGTCAAAATCGTAGCTCGCGACCTTATCGTCAAAGCGAACCTTAATAATCCTCGAGCGGGTGTTTATCTTTTCTATTATTCCGATTTCGCCGTTAAAAATACCCTCGCCGGTCTCGCCGTCATCCTTAACCCAGAGTAAGTCGTAGTTATTTCTAATCTGCATAACCTTATCGCCGTCACGCAAAATCCGCTTGCCGACGGTGAGCTCGTTTTTTTCACTGCTTTTAGGATTTATTATATTTTGAAGCTTCATATTAAGCTCGCTTACGCCGAGCTCGCCTTTTCGCCCGGGCGCTAAAATCTGGATGTTATTATAAATATCATATCCGTAAGCGTTAGGCAGGCGTTTGGTACAAATCTCGATAATCGTCTGTGTAACCACATTTTTGTTTTCGGAGTGCAAAAAGAAGAAGTCCTTGTCCTTAACGTGAAGCTCGGGGAGCCGGCCGTTTACGATTCTGTGAGCGTTTGTGACAATAAGGCTCTCCATCGACTGTCTGAAAATCTCCGTAAGCTGTACGACAGGTATAACCTCGGAAGAAATGAGGTCGTCTAAAACATTTCCCGCGCCGACCGAGGGGAGTTGATGGCTGTCGCCGACGAGAATAAGTCTGCAACCGAGCGGCAAAGCTCTCATAACGCTCTCGAAAAGCTTAGCGTCAACCATACTTACTTCGTCGATAATAAGCGCGTCGCATTTTAGCATATTTTTTTCGTTATGCTTAAACTCGGGAATATCGTTTTTATCCCAAGCGACTTCCAAAAGCCTATGGATAGTTTTAGCTTCTTCGCCCGTAACCTCGCTCATACGCTGGGCGGCTCTGCCTGTAGGCGCGCACAATAGCACCTTTTGACCTTTATCCTTTAGAATTTTAATAATAGCGTTCAGGGTAGTTGTTTTTCCTGTACCGGGGCCGCCCGTGAGGACTAAAAGTCCTTTTGAGAGTGCCTGAGTAATCGCCTCTTTCTGCATAGAGGCGTACTGTATATTATTATAGTTTTCGATAGCTTCGATATGCTTGTCTATATCCTGAATCTGTACCGCGGGAAATCGCATCATCATTTTAAGCCTTGTCGCGATATAGCTCTCCGACCGGAACATATCCACCGAGAATATAAACTCCTTGCCCTCGGCTTCGTACATAATAAGCGAGTTGTCCGAAATCATTTCTCTGAGCGCGTGATCGACCATATCGAACTCAAGTCCTAAAAAGTCCGCTGTGATTTTAGTGAGCTTGTCCTTAGGTAAGCATGTGTGGCCGTTCTGGAGATTATGGTTTAAGACGTAAGCCAGCGCGGCGCGGATTCTAACCTTTTCGTCAGAGCTAAAGTTAAGCTTTTGAGCGATTTTATCGGCATGTTCAAAGCTTATCCCGAAATCCGAGCCTACCAGGCAGTAAGGATTACGCTCAATTTCGGCGACTGAGTTAGAGCCGAACGCCCTGTAAATCTTAACCGCTCCCGAGGGGGAGATTTCGTACTTGTTAAGGTAGAGCATAAGCTCTCTGATACCGGTATTTTCCCTGAGCTGTTTACTGATATCAACGGCTTTTTTAAGGGAAATACCCCTGATTTTTGCGACCCTCTGCGGCTCGTTTTCGAGAACCTTCAGAGTTTCTGAGCCGAATTCTTTTACAAGGCTGGAAGCGGTAGAAGGACCGATACCCTTAATCGAACCCGAGCTCAGATAATTTAAAATTCCCGCGATATTATCGGGCATACTTTTTTCGTAAGCGGAAACAGCAAGCTGTCTGCCGTAGGTCGCGTGAGATTTATAAACGCCGATAAGCTTAACGTTTTCGCCCGCGTTAACGTCGGGCATAATTCCGACGGCGGTAGTTTCGTCCTCGTCGTTGAGCTCAATTACCGTATAGCCGTTCTGTTCATTTCTATATATAATTGTTTCAATGGTGGCTGTAAGCTCCATTAATTCGTTGTCCTGCATAAAATCTCCTGAAAAAATCTGTGTAATTTTACTAATGAGTAATTGATAAATTGATATTTTTATTATATAATAAATCTGTCGATAATTCAATGTACATATGGTACGGAGGTAAAATAATGGAATTTTTTGCTAACGAAGGTAAAAACGTAGAAATTACCGTAAACGGCACAACATATATGCGCCACGCTATTAAAACCCACTTTGTAAAGCAGGGCGAGGATTATATCGAGATATTTAAAAAGTATGTATCTCCGATTTACGAGGAGGGCGATATCGTATCCTCGAGCGAGAAGATTATCGCTTTATGCCAAAACCGCGTTGTAAGGCGTGAGGATTTAAAAATCGGATTTTGGGCTAAGCTGCTCTCTAAATTCGCTTCCCATCCCGAAACCGCGGGCGTAGGCGTAGGCGAAACAATTAAAATGCAGTACGCTATCACTAAGGCGGGTTTACCCAAGGTTCTATGGGCAAGCTTAGCGGGAGGAGTTTGTAAGCTTTTCGGTAAGAAAGGCGTGTTCTACGAAATCGTAGGCCAGGACGTAGCGGGACTAGACGGTTTCTATAATAAGGTATGGGATGAATACGGCGATATCGGTATCGAGAATCCCGAAAACCCCTCGGGCGTTTGCGACGAGATTAAAGATAAACTCGGAATGAGTATGATGATTGTTGACGCTAACGACTTAGGCCAGGAAGTTTTAGGCTATTCGTCCGATATTACTCTTTCCGAAGAAGAACTCCACGGACTTATTTCCGATAACCCCTGCGGACAGGGTAAGGAATGTACACCGATTATTCTTATCCGTAAGAAGAAATAATGTAATGATAAATATGTTAGACTAAAGACCGAAGTTTTTCGGTCTTTTTTCTTTTGCGGTTTTAAATTTATATAGACATTGAAAAAATATCTGAAATTTACACATTTTCTGCTTTTTGCACAAATTGCCGCTCTGTCGTTTGTGCAGTGTGTAGTGCTAAAAACGGCGGGTGTAGACGAAATAAGATTATTTATGAATGTATTTGGTGAAAACGACAATATTTTTGACTAAAGTATGTCAACGTTCACGGTGAGTGACTTTGACAATTCAGCAAAATGAGAGTACAATTTACATAGTTGTAAAATAGGGGAATTTCGGACAGTACACCCTATAAATAGAGAAATCTATGACAACAAAAATAATGGAAAAGAGGGAAATGGATTTATGAAAAAATTCAAGCTTTTAGTATCACTAACGCTCGTCTTAACGATTATTATGAGCGTTATAGTTGTTGCGCCAATAAATGTAGGCGCGGTAGCTAATACATGGAATCCGTCAGCGGGGGTATATGATATCAGCACCGAGGAAGATTTATTCGCGTTTAACGAAAGCTTACGGACAGAAGAAATGTACTATGACGGTATCGAAATCAACCTTTTAGCTGATATTACGATATCTGAAGGCAGAGATTGGGTATCTCCACCTTCACAAGCAAGCCCATACGCGGAATTTCACGGTACATTTAATGGAAACGATCATACAATCAGCAATCTGAATATGGTGAGTTCAGATTCAAAAACTGTTTCTTTTCTGCCCCTCTTATACAATGCGACAATCAAGGACTTAACCTTAAATAATGTTACTATCGAAAAAGGCTATTCGTGGAATGCTGCATTTGCCTGTATTTCATACGGCAATGATACCATTTCAAACTGCCATCTTGATGGTAACTGTTTAATCAAAACTGATGTAAATTTCAGTAAAAACTGGAATTACAGTGCTGGTATAATCGCGGATAACTATGCCGGTAATCTTGAAATAATAGATTGTTCGGTGGGTGAGAATGTTAGAATCACTCCAAATTCACCATATGTATCAAATGAAGTGGCCGGTGGTATGGTTGGCTATATTCGAGATAATACGCCGAATTTGGAAGTAGATATAATTAATTGTACTAACAGCGCGCAAATATGTTCTAATCATGTGACAGGTGGAATCGTCGGGGAAATAATGACAAGCAAAGGTAATAAAAACTATCTCTTAATTAATGACTGTATTAATTATGGAGATATATCATCAAGAGCAACAAGTTCAAGTGAACAATGCTGTGCGGGAATCGTTGGTTATACTTGGTATAATTCCGTTGTCTATATTGATGGTTGTGCAAATCACGGTGATGTTACGGTGTACGGAACATCATCAAATCCAAGCGGAGGAATAGTAGGTTATACAAATATGTGTTCCATTAAAAACACATATAATACCGGAAATGTTACAGCAGAACAGGCAAACTGTCTCGGTGGACTTATCGGCCAAATTAGAACAAATACCTCAACACCACATATTTGGGGAACGGAAGTTATTTATTATCCGGAACAGTTTAATTCGGTAATTAACTGTTATAATACCGGTAATGTAATCGGAGAGAACAGTAATTATGTAGGCGGTATTTGTGGGTTAATTCAGGATGCGACAACTGATGCCGGCAACTCATTTATAGAGAATGTGTATAATTTTGGAACAGTTACTGGAAACCGAAAAATCGGCTCTGCGGTCGCAAGCATCGATAATACATGCTCTAACGTTTTTGCGTTGCAAGGTACTACCGCTATTATGGATCAATCGGCTTCTTCGGAAGTTTCGAAAGAGTTCATAAGTAATATTGGTTACTTTGATACCCCGGACAGAAACGGCAAAATATATCCTGCCACCATTAGCGCAGGGCAGAGTGAAATAATATCATCAACACCACTTTCGACAGATTTATTACAAACATTAAACAATTATGTTGACGAAAAAAACGCCGAACTTGAAGCAGACGGAAATAATTACCGATACAAGTCGTGGAAAATGACAAATCCCGCTTCTGAGGACGGCTCAAAGGGAGTTACAGTCCACCCGATGTTCGGCGTTGAGGTATAATTCCACGTTAACCAGCCCGATGTAACAGAAGATAAGCTTTTCCGCGTTTACAATGGTGACGCGAGTAAAGCTGAGGATACTACCGAATACACGTTTAAAAACGGCGGGGTAGAGGAGTTCTATAACATTCCCGCGTTTGCTGAGGACGATTACGTTTTCGCGGGTTGGTATACTGTAGCGAACAACGACGATAATGATAAGTCTAAAGCTTTTAAATTTAATACCGCTGTTCCGTCCGACGTTACCGACGTTTACGCCCACTGGATTCCTGTCGGCGAGGTTGATAAGGATGCCGACGACGATAAGGAACTCCCAAGCAGTATGAACGGTAAGTATAAGGGCTTCGAGATGTTCGGAGTTCAGATTCGCCCCGAAGCTAATTTCGACTCGAACTACGGCGATGTTATGCCGGGCGGTTTACGTTTTATCGCTTCTATCAGCGAGAGTTTACTTTCAAAAATAAACGCTGTTCACACCGATAATAAAATCGAATACGGATTTGTATCCGCGGCGGAAGATATAGTAAAAGCGGTCGTGAATGAATCAGATATGAATATTGATAAAGATTCGTATACTCTCCAGTATAAAGGCAAAAATGTTAACGGTGTAGATACTTTACTGGATAACGCAACTAAAGAACAAAGAAAATGTCCCAATAACTTTAGATATATTACTAACGTAGACTGTACATCTCAGAAAGGCGGATACGGAACTAAGGTAAAAGAAGATCACCGTAATTTTACCAATTACAGACTTGCGACTTATGTCGTAACCTATAACGACGACGAAAGCGGCGCTAACAAAGGTAAAAACGTAGCCGCGAGAGCGTATCTGCGTTATACCGATGCTAACGGTTTACTCAGAACATTCTACAACGACTACAACGGAAATAACTTCTACGGCGGTTGCAGTACAAGCTACAACCATGTAAAAGATATGGCTGCCACAAATACTAAGGCTGTAAAGTAAGGAGGATACTATGAAAAAACAGTATAAAAAACCCGAAATAATTACAGAAGTTCTCCTGAAAGAAGATGTTCTGGAAATGTCGTATGAAAAAGACAATGGTTACGCGGCTTCAAAAAGCATATTTATCGACGATTTCAAGATTGACGATATTTTAAACTAAGAATCGGCTGTCGCACTGTGTGCGGCAGCCCTTTTGACAATTCGGTACAATGCTAGTATAATCAAATTAGTTTATCTTAGTAGTTAAGGAAGTGATTTCGATTGGATAAAAAAATTAACGACGAGTTAATGCCCGATTCTACCGAACAGTTTATTATTAAGGTAGACGACTTTAAACAGTCCTCGGGCGCTTGGTACTCGATATTCGCGCTTAGAATACTTCCGTTTTTGCTCTACATTATTCCGATTAACGTAGTCTTAAACCATATAAACAGTTTTGTAATGAGCCGTTATCTGCCCGATTACAACTTAAACGGAGCGTTCTTGCTCGCGACCTGGATAATAGTATCGCTCGGATTGCTCGCGGCCGCTGTATTCGCGCCGAAAGCCGCTACGGTACTCGAGTTTCTAATCGGAATCGGTTATCTCTATCTTACGTTTAAACATCGTCTGTACGGCAGTCCTGTCGGTATCACGGTTCTTATCTGCGTTATACTGTTTCTGCTCGTTAAGCTTGTGTTCCTTGTGTTTGAGCTTATTCGATTAAAAAAGTTCGCTAAGGATAAAGAGAATAATATCGAGCGTGACGAAAGCGGCCGTATAGTCCGCGCTACTGAGGAAAAGGTTTTCTTTACCGAGAACTCGCCCGAGGAAGAATATACTCCCAATGTGTCCGACGAAGATATCGCAATCTCCGACGATAATAACGAGGGTGAGTATGTTACCAACGTCGCCGACGGTGAGGTCGTTTTATCGGATGACGATAACGACGGCGAGTATATTACTAATGTTTCCGATGACGAGGTTGTCGTAGCTGACAGCGTTGCCGAGGGTGAGTATATTACAAATGTCGCTGACGACGAGGTCGTTATGGCTGACAGCGCTGACGAGGGCGAATATATTACAAATATCGCCGATGACGAGATTGTTATGGCGGGAAGCGTTGACGAGAGCGAGTATATTACTAATGTCGCCGACGACGAAATATTCTTCGCGGGTAAGGATAACTACGAAAACAATACTCCGCCCGCGGCGGACGACGATTTCTTCTTTGGGTAATATTAAAGTGTCGGCTTTGCGCCGACACTTTTTTACGTTAAGCTCTCTATTCTCTCGTGCATTTGCTCCTTGGTATATATATCCATAAAAGGATAATCACGGCATACAAGCTTACACACTTTTTTGGTTTCATTGTCCATATTACAGTCTAAGCATATGACCTTATCGGGAGCGAATCTTCCCATCCACATAACCTTCCACGCCGCGTTCCTTAAAAGATACTCGGCGTTTTCCTGATGTTTACATATCGGCTCTATAAGTATTATCTCTTTATCGTCCTTGGATTTTGAGAGCGCCTGTACTATTCCTCTGCAAACCTGGAATAATCCTATCAGAGCGAAAAATATAAGTACACATAAGCTGAAATATACCATAAGTATCACCGCTATATTTTATTAAAAAAACGCGCTTGTGTGAGTATATTATTTGTGTTTAGGGTAAAAGTATTATTGAGGTGATAATTATGGTTGATACTTCATTCGCTAACGAAAGTATACGCTGTACGGTTACCGACTGTAAGTTCCATAACTGCGATAAAAATTTCTGTTCGCTCGGAACTATTACCGTCGGTACTCACGAATCCGACCCTAAGGAATGTCAGTGCGTAGACTGCGAATCATTTAAGGCTAAAAACGAAGTTTTAGCATAAGTAAAAGGAGCAGATTATCTGCTCCTTAAATTATTAATATTTATTCTGTTTAGCTACCTGGCGGCCGCGTTTATATCGGTACAGGATATTTTCCGCCCATTCTCTGTCAATTCTGATAAAGCCCTTTAGCTTTTTATCCTTAACCGCGAGCTGGTTTACAACGCTTACCGACTTACCGTAAATTTCGAGCCTCGCGCTCTGTACATACGGCGTACGTTCCTCGCCTATAAAGAATGTAAAGCCCATTGTGTTGTTTTCGGTATTGTACATCGAGAGGTAGCCCTCTTTAATCTCCTTGACGTTATGCTTTTTGGCTACGATTTTTGAAATCGCGAGCTTTGTAAGCTCTACCGCCATATCGTCAAGCCCGCTTTCGAAGATAAATATCTTCTCCTTAAATGTGTTAAAGTCCGGTACTATACGCTTATTTATATGCTTTAGGTTTTTGAAATTTTCCTCAAGCGCTTTGTCCGCGAGCTGAAAATGGTCTATCCTGGGTATTAGATAAATCATAAACCGTTTTTTCATATCGTTGTAAAGAACAGGGTAGGTGAGCCTTGCCGAATATCCGCACGATTGACATTTCCACTTAAACAGACTTTCGTCCATAGTTTTTTCCCGAAGTTCTTTTACATTAGTAACGTTAATGCTCGTAAAAAGCCTAGCTACCGTAGTTTCGTTACATTTAGGGCATACTATTCTCTTTTTAATAATGCCTGTGTTAGCCAATTTTGTCACTCCGTTTGTTTCTCTATAGGAAATTACTCGAAAATTAAATAAAAATTCAAGTATAACAGTGTTAAGCAAAATATCATCTTGCCTAACTCCTATAGATTAAAAATTTTTGTATTGTCTGCATTTATTTAATAATTATAACAATTACTTGAGAAATGAGCAAGTAATTTTAAAAAAATTATTGATTTATTCGTGTTTTTCTGTCATAATATATATGGTTTCCAAATTAAGTTTAACGGAGGAAATAGATATGACTTTTTTTGAATCAGTTAAAAGCGGAATTTCTTGCGCGGTAGATACAGTTTCAAGCGTTACGCAAAGTCTCGTAGAGAAAAATCGTCAGAACGCTCAGCTTAACCGTTTACGCGCCGTTATGAGAAACGAGTGCGAGATGATTAACCGCGCGTATATTTCTTTAGGTAAAAAGTATTACGATAATAAAATTAACGGTAAAAATGAAACCTGCGAAAATGAGGAAGCTCTTTTCAAGGTTATCGAGAATTCCAAGGCTCAGATTAAAAAGGCTCGCGAGCGCTATCTAAAGATTATCGAGAGCCAGACTATCGAGATTGCCAGAAAGTACGATGTAGAGGATTTAGAGGATATTACCGTAGCTTGCTCTAACGAGGATGAGTACGACGAATCTCCCTTCGTAGCGGACGATAATATCGATATTACCCCCGAGGATAAACCCGGGCCCGAGGCTGAAGAAGCCGAGGAAGTCGCTTCCGACGACAGCTTCTAAACAAAATAAAGCGTAATTAGGGAAGATAATCCGAGCGGTTATCTTCCTTTTTTGCGTTTTTTGCAGTAGAAAAATGGCTTAAAATCTGGATTTTCGGAAAAATATGAAGAATATTGAATTTTTATATAGTGAATAAAATACACATTTGGCCCAAATTTGTTAGAATTTTGTTATAAAAGCTCGCTAAAAGAATTTTAAGAAGGATACTAAAGTTGTGTAAAGTCCCATAAATACTGGATTCTTATTGACATTGACCACCTCGTTTGATAAAATAGACGCGTTGTTTAAATCCAATAAAGAATTATAAAGGTTTTGAAATTAGCCGACGGGAGTGATTTACCCGAGGCAAAACCTCATTTGCTTTTGCAAGGAGACTTTATGAAGAAAACAAAGATTATAGTATCCGTAGCGGCTGCGCTCGCTATTACCGCCACATCCGCGTTAAGCGCGGCGGCGTTTGATACTAACGACATTTTCGATATGGACGCTGATTTTTCTATTCAGAAGCCCGCTTCGAAAATTACAATGAACAAGAATAAAGTAGTTAAAGCTTCGGGTAAGCAGTTTAAGCTTAACGCCGATACAGGTCTTGAGGACGAAAATGTTAACTACTACAGCAGCGACACCAGAGTCGCTCAGGTAAGCAGTAACGGTACCGTACGTTTAAGAAAAAAGGGTAAAGCTAAGATTATCGCCGAGTGTAACGGTGTTAAGACTTTCTGTGACGTAACCGTTAAAAAGCCTAAGGCTCGTCCCGCCGAGAACAACGCTTCTATCGCTCGGCTCAGCTTAAACAGCAAGACAATGGCTAAGGCTGACGCTAAGATCGGCCATCAGACTCAGCACGCTTATCCCGACTCAACTATTATGTGCAGCGCGTATTCCTTCGCGTACGCTTATTATCAGGTAACCGGTAAGGTAAAACCCGCGGGCTATTTCTGGTCATCGGGCGGATGTACTTGGATCGGCGGTACGTACCACCGTTATTCTTCCTCAAGTCAGATGTTAGCGGCTATTAAAAGCCAGCTCGACAGCGGCAGGGCTTGCGTAGGATATTTAAGCACAGGCTCATCTCCGACGCACTATGTAACGTTTTTCGGATATACAGGCTCGGGCGCTAATTTAAGCGATTATAAAATTCTCGACCCATGGGACGGAACAATTACCACAGCGGCGGGTTACGGATATTCAAGTATCGGTTACCACGTTGCTACCGTAAACTAAATCTAAAAACTCAGCGGCTCATTTTTGAGCCGCTGTTTGAATTATATGTTTATTTTTTAAAAGAAATGTGTTATACTTAACCCGAGGTGAGATAAATGGACGAATTGATTAAGAGAATTAACGTGCTCGCTAAGAAGAAAAGGGAAGAGGGCTTAACCGAGGCTGAACTAAAAGAGCAGAAGCAACTCTATAAAGAATACCTCGCTTCGTTTAGAAAGAACGTCGAGCGCCAGCTCGATAATACCGACGTCGAGTTTCCCGACGGCAGGGTGCTTCCGTTTAAACAAGCCGCAAAAAAAGATAATAAATAAAGAAAAGGGGTCGGCTCAATCATAGATTATGAGCCAACCTCTCATTTTTTATCATTATTCTTATAGATGTTATAAACCGCGTGAGCGAGCTTTATAATACCGGGCGCGAGGAGTATAATTCCTATCGTAATACAAACTCCGCCTAAATTGTCCTGTATAAATTCAATCATATCTTTTGTAAAAGCCGCGCCGAGTTAACGACGCGGCGTAAATTTAATCATTATTTTTTATACTTTTCAGCGTCTTTTTCGTTTTTGGTAACGTATTTGATAATTACGATTGTACCGAGCATAAGAACGATAGCTATGGGCAACGCGATTAACCAATTCTGAACGAAGCCCGCGATAATATACGAACCGAAGCTTACGCCCGCGACAGTCAGCGCGTACGGCAGCTGCGTCGATACGTGGTTAATATGGTTACACTGAGCGCCCGCGGAGGACATAATAGTTGTGTCGGAAATCGGTGAGCAGTGGTCGCCGCAAACCGAGCCCGCGAGACAAGCCGAAATACCGATAATCTGAAGCTCTCCGCTTGGGAAGATTGAGAGAACGATAGGAATAAGGATACCGAATGTTCCCCATGATGTACCTGTCGAGAAAGAAAGGAAGCATGCTACGAGGAAGATAATAGCCGGTAAGAAGTTAGCGAGACCTGCCGCAGCGCCGCTCATAAGGTCTGCTACGAAGTATTTAGCGCCGAGATCCATTGTAACGTTCTTAAGCGCTGTAGCGAATGTGAGGATAAGGATAGGCGGTACCATCGCGATAAAGCCCTTGGGAACAGCGTCCATAGCCCCTTTAAAATTAACAATCTTACGAATCATAAGATAAGCGATAGTGAATACTAAAGCAATCGCGCCTGCCCACGGGAGAGCTACTGTGGCGTCTGTATTACCGAACGCGTTAATGAAGTTAAGGTAATAATCCTTGCTGTCAGCGCTTGTGTCGAAGAATCCGCCGTTATAAATAAGCGCGAACACCGATACGCCGATAAGGAAGAGTACGGGTAAGATAAGGTCGATAACTCTGCCGTTGGGGTTAGGCTCCTCGTTCTCGAGCTCTTTATCTACTCTTTCGCCTGTAGTATAAAGGTCGTCCTTATACTTAGCGTTGTACTCGTGCATAGCCATTGAGCCGTAATCGAAGCCCATAATACAGATAGCGATAATGAATACGAAGGTTAAAAGTGAATAGAAGTTGTAGGGAATAGCCATAATAAAGAGCTTTAATCCCTGACCGTCCTTAGCGTAGGAAGATACAGCCGCCGCCCAGGAGGAAATCGGAGCGATCATACATACCGGAGCCGCTGTTGCGTCGATAAGATACGCGAATTTTGAGCGCGAAATCTTATGGCCGTCTGTAACAGGCTTCATAACCGAGCCTACTGTTAAGCAGTTGAAATAGTCGTCGATAAAGATAAGTACGCCGAGCGCGAATGTAGCGAGCATAGCGCCTGTGCGTGACTTAATATGGGTAGCCGCCCAGCGTCCGAACGCCTGCGAGCCTCCCGCCTTGTTGACCAGAGCTACTATAATTCCCAGCTCTACAAGGAAAATAAATACGCCCGCTGTTGAGCTTACCGCGTCGATAAGGCCTACCTGGGTAATCTCGTTCATAGCCGAAAGCGGATGGAAATGTGTTCCGAAAAGTCCGCCGGGCTGAGTAGCGAAAAGGATTCCGCCGGATGCGAGACCGATAGCGAGCGACGAGTAAACTTCCTTAGTTATCAGCGCCAGTCCTATAGCGATAACAGGCGGAAGAAGCGCCCACCATGTACCTGTAACAGCGCCTGAACCTGCGCAGGTTTCGCAAGCGTCGCCGTCTACAAGCTTAGTTCCGCCGCAGTCGGGACATTTAACGGTGCCGAGAGCGTCGCCCGATATAACTGCCCATGCGAGCAAGCCGACTATGACAACAGCAACGATAATCAAAATAATTTTTTTTGCTTTTGACATTGTTCTACCTCCAATAAAAATTCAAATTGCAAAAAAGAAAACCGCGGTATGTACCACGGTTTAATAATTCAGCCATAATTGAATAGCTCTCCGCGATACGCGACAGTATAACGCGTATTTCGCGTTATCCCAGCCCTTACAGCCCGAAAAAACTCTAAGGACTTCGGCGGTGTTTCCTTTCGCGTACGGCGTTTTCGCGCCTCAGCGTACGTTACTGATAAATACCGCGCCTCTATTTCTTTTACAACATTAATTATTATAATTATAAATCGTTTACAAGTCAATAGTTTTACTGTGTTTTTTTACAAAAAACGACATAAAACCTACGATTTTTTGATTATTTCTTATACGCTTTATTCGATTTTACTTTCTTCTTATTGTAATGCTCGTAATGCACGCTGTTTTTCTTGCCGTGTTTAGTATAGGTTTTATTACCCGTGATTGTGACTTTTTTAGCGTAGCTTACGAATATAGCCGAGTTAGCCGGGCCTTGTTTATGCTTCTTATAATGTCCGTTTACCGACCTTTTTGGATATTTGAAGGTAGATTTTACCTTTTTGTTATTTTTGATAGTAACGGATTTAAACTTCTTTTTCGAGTTATAAGAGCCGACGTAGATTCCCTGACGTCCCGCGTCTACCGTATTTCCCGATACAAGTACGGTTGACTTGGTTTTGCCCTCGCAGTTTCCGAAGCTTGCGATATTAATTCCTATAGAATAAGTTGTTTTAATTCTCTTGTCCTTGGATTTAACCGTACAGTTTTTCACCGTTACGTTAAGCGCGTTGTGGAGCGCCATAGCTTCCGAGGTTGTACCGGTTATTTTGCAGTTCTCAATTGTAATATTTGAATGGTGCTTAGACAGCCATTTACCGCCGTCACTTTCGGTTTTGTTAGTCGATATACCCCGCGAGCCGCGGATTTCACAATTTTTCACCTTAATGTTTTTACAGGTCTGTCCCTTTACGTATGAATCGCCGAGCAGTTCTTTAGCCGACGGCGAGGTTTGCGGTGTAGCAATGTCAATCTGTACAGCTTCTTCATTCGATTTAGCTTTAGTTTTTCCGATTGCGAAAAACTTACTGTTTGTAACGGTACAATCTTTACACGCCACTAACTCTAAAGCGTGACCTACATAGCTTGTGTTTATGTAAAGATTATCGAGAGTTACATTCGACGCGTGAAGGAAACGAATAGATGTATTTCTGTACAAATTGCCCTTTTCCACAGTGTCAGTAAGCCATTTTCCGCCCTTGATAGTGACGTTTTTTACAGGTTCATCCTCGAGCAGAATCGCTTCGTTATCGGTTTGATAAACCGTGGCGCCTGTCGCTATAAGAGTGGTGTTGCTTCCGATAACTAAGGTTTGGTCGATTTCTACGGTTTCTTTAGGAAGAACGATAGTCTTTTTTCTGTTGTCGGCTATTAATTCTTTAAGCGCGTTCGCGTTAGCGTGAGCGTCCTCTTGTTTAATAAAAAGTATACTTCCGTCGTCCTGATACTCGCCGATAATTCTGCTCGCTTTGTACGAAGCGTGTATATATCGCTCTCCGTTATCCTCGGCCGAGCTTGTCGCGGCGTAGCTTGGAATTACCGTTGAAGTAATCGCTATAAGGACAGCGAGTGCCGATATTATTATCTTTTTCATTTTTCATACAACCTCTCTAAAGTTAGAAGCCTTATTATTAAAAGCTTGGAATTTTTCTAATCTACGGTTAAAAGGCAGACGTTCTCAATATGCGGAGTTCTCGAGAATAAATCTACAGGAGTTATTTCTTTTACGGAATAATTATTTTCGTTGAACAACTTTAAATCCCTCGCTAAAGTTTCGCTGTCACAGCTTACGTAAATCACTCTCTCGGGACTCATCTCCGCGATTGTATCTATAAGCCCGCTGTCGAGACCTTTTCTCGGCGGGTCGACTATAATAACGTCGGGCTTTATTCCGTCCCGGCTGAGTTTTTCCGCCGCAAATTTAGCGTCGCCGCATACAAATTCGGCGTTTTTTATTCCGTTAATCTCGGCGTTATACTTCGCGTCCTCTACCGCGTCCTCGATAATCTCAACTCCGATAAGCTTTTTGCACTTATCCGCCATAGTGAGCCCTATAGTACCCGTACCGCAGTAAAGGTCTAAAAGTACCTCGTTTCCTGTAAGCGTGGCGTAGTTTTCGGCGATAGTGTAGAGCTTTTCCGCCTGAGTCCTGTTTACCTGGTAAAATGACAGGGGAGAGATTTTGAAGCGTTTTCCGCGGAGAATGTCCTCGATATAACCCTTGCCGTAAGCGGTGCGGTTTTTAGAACCGAGTACAACGTTTGTATTTTCTCTATTAGAATTAAAAATAACTGTCGTAAGCTCGGGGATATTTTCTTTAAGCGTTTTTATAAGGATATTCTCCTGTTTAAGTCCGTTGCCGTTTACTACGTAACAAACCATTAACTGTTCCGTTTTTTCGGCATATCTTATGTAAAGGTGCCTTAGCTTTCCTTTGCCTGTCTTTTCGTCGTAGGCGGACTGATTGGTTTTATTCATAAATTCTCGGGTGATTTTAGTGACCTTATTAAACAGCTCGGGCTGTAAAAGACAGTCGTCCGCGGGTACGATTCGATGGCTGTGATTGGCGAAAAATCCGAACTCCACTCCCTCTGAGCTGTTTTGGCAGGGGAGTTGAGCTTTGTTTCGGTAACGGTTAATCCTGTCGTTAGCCGCGGTTTCGTTGATTTTAACGTTCTTTAGTCCGCCTATACGCTGCACCGCGTCTACTACGCGCTGATGTTTTATTTCTTTTTCAGAATTATAACTAATATGACGGTAAACACAGCCTCCGCATTTTCCGAAAGCGGGACAGTCGCTTTCTATCCTGTCGGGCGAAGGATTTATTATTTTTTCGATTTTTCCGTAAGCGTAGGTCTTTTTTACCTTTAATACGCGAACCTCCAGCTCGTCGCCGATAGCCGAATACGGCACGAATATAACTATACCGTCCCCGGTTTTACCGACGCCGCTTCCCTGAGCGGTCATCGAGGTTATTTTTAAATTTATAATATCGTTTTTCTTCATAATTCCTCCGATTATACGTGGAAATTCCGCAAACTCTTGACGCGGATATATAAAAATATTTTATCATTAGTTAGATAATTTGGCAATATGCAAGAAATATTTATTAAATTCTAAAAAGGTATTTATTTTTACCGCAAAAAGCAATATAATATAGGAGTAATAATCAGATACATATAATTGAAATGGGAAATGAGGTTTTTAAATGAAATACGATCATCTTCTCGATAATAAAAAAAGAATACATTTTATCGGAATCGGCGGAAGCGGTATGTGTCCGCTTGCCGAGATACTTATGAGCGAGGGCTTTGAAATTCAGGGCTCCGATATGAACGAGGGCGAAACTCTCGACAAGATTAAAGGCTACGGTATACCCGTATTTATGGGACATAAGGCTGAGAATATCGACGGCGCGGAACTAGTCGTTTATTCAGCGGCGGTTAAGAAGGATAACCCCGAGCGCGCCGAAGCCGAAAAGAGAGGTATTCCCTGTATCGAGCGAAGCGTTATGCTCGGTATAGTGTGCCGCCGTTATAACCGCAGTATCGCTGTCTCGGGTACTCACGGTAAAACAAGTACTACAGGTATGCTCACTCAGGTTCTTATCGGAAGCGGTTTTGACCCGTCCGCGATTATCGGCGGCAAGCTTCCGTTTATCGGCGGTAACAGTTACGTAGGCGAAAGTGATATTATCGTGTGTGAGGCTTGCGAGTATGTTGATACTTTCCTTGAACTCACTCCTTTTATATCGGTTATACTCAATATTGACGCCGACCATCTCGACTATTTTAAAAATCTCGATAATATCAAGAAATCGTTTAATCAGTTCGCTAAACAGACCACAGGTCCGCTTATCTTGAACGGCGACGACGAAAACACTATGGACGCCGTTAAGGATATTAAGGGTGTAAAGATTACCTACGGCTTTAAGGAAACTAACGATTACTACGCGGCTAATGTCAGCGAAGATAAGGGTGTTCACGAGACCTTTGATATTATGAAGCGCGGCGAGAAGCTGTGTACCGTTAAGCTTATGGTACCGGGTAAACACAATATTTATAACGCTTTAGCCGCCGCGGCTACGGCTCATTACCTCGGAGCTACCGCGAAGGATATTTCCGAGAATTTAGAGAAGTTCGGCGGAGTACATCGCCGTTTCGAAATCCTCGGAACTCCCGGCAATATTACCGTTGCCGACGACTTTGCCCACCATCCGACCGAGCTGACCGCTACTCTTAACGCGGCTATGAAGATGGGCTTCAATAAGGTGTGGGCGGTATTCCAGCCTCATACATTCTCGCGGACGGCTATGCTTCTCGACGATTTCGCCGAGGCGTTAAAGATTCCCGATGAGGCGATTATCTCGGAAATTCTCCCTGTACGCGAAACCAATACCTATAATATTTACTCCACCGACTTAGGCGCAAAGGTTCCGAACTCAAAGTGTATAGATACTTTCGAGGATATTACCGATTACGTCTGTGAAAACGCTCAGGCGGGAGATTTAATTCTCACTATGGGCGGCGGTAACGTCTATATGTGCGCTAATATGATTTATAAAAAACTAAAGGAAAAGTATTCATAATGATAAAGGTCGGGTTCTCCGACCTTTTTTCTTTATATGAATTATAGGATTTAGCGCTTTAGCGATTTAAAGCTTTTATGCTTTAAATCGTTAGCGTTTTTAACGAAATTAAACTTGATTATTTGTGAGGATTGCACAAACTTGAACTCAGCTCTTTGTTTATACTTGACAAAGAGACGCTTTAAAGCGATAATGTATATTGAAATTGTCAGCTCCGTACGATTTCGTATGGAGTATTTTTACTCTATACGAAATTACTCAAAACTTGTATAAAAATACAAGCAAAACTATGGTAAAGACAAAATCATCTTACCTAACTCCTATAGAGTAAAAAACATTTATATCGTCTGCTCAGTAGCACGCTGCGCGCGCACGAGCAATGACTATACGAAAGCCGACGCGCCGATTGCGCGCGCTTTCTTGTGTTTATATGTATGTATGAAAGAAGAATGAATTAATTATGCCGATTACAGAATTTTTAACCAGAAACGCTACGTATTTTAAAGACGATATAGCGTTGGTTGAAATCAACCCCGAGGTAAAAAACATACCTCACGTAACCTGGAGAGAATACTCTCTTATCGAGTCCAACCGCTCCGGAGCTTTTAGAAAACAGCTCACCTGGGGCGAGTTCGACGTTAAAGCTAACCAGTTTGCGAACCTTCTCTTAACCCGAGGAGTTAAGAAAGGGGATAAGGTAGCTATACTCCTTATGAACTGTATAGACTGGCTTCCGATTTATTTCGGTATCTTAAAGATGGGCGGTATTGCCGTTCCGCTTAATTTCCGTTATACTTCGGACGAAATTGAATACTGTCTTAAACAATCCGACTCGGATGTACTTGTGTTCGGTCCCGAGTTTATCGGTCGGGTTGAGGAGATTTTAGATAAAGTCCCCAAGGTTAAGAATGTATTTTATGTGGGCGATGAATGCCCGAGCTTTGCCGACAGCTACGAAAAACTTATTACATACTGTTCGAGCCGCGCTCCGAGCGTTTATATTACTGACGACGACTACGGCGCTATCTATTTCTCGTCGGGAACTACAGGCTTTCCTAAAGCGATTTTACACGCCCATAAAGCTCTCGTTCACAGCGCTAAGGTTGAACAGGCTCACCACGGCCAGACTAAAGACGATGTGTTCCTTTGTATTCCGCCGCTTTATCATACCGGCGCTAAAATGCACTGGTTCGGCAGCCTTTACTCAGGCTCAAAAGCTGTTATTCTCCGCGGCGTAAGCCCCGAGTGGATTATCCGTTGCGTAAGCGAGGAGCGCTGTTCTATAGTATGGCTGTTAGTTCCCTGGGCTCAGGATATTCTGGACGCTATCGACAGCGGAAAGATTAACCTCGACGATTACGAGCTCAGCCAGTGGCGGTTAATGCACATAGGCGCTCAGCCTGTACCGCCTACTCTGATTAAACGCTGGAAGAAAGTATTTCCTCACCACAGCTACGATACTAACTACGGACTCAGCGAGTCTATCGGTCCCGGCTGCGTACACTTAGGTATCGAAAATGAAAACAAAGTCGGCGCTATCGGCGTAGCGGGCTACGGCTGGGAAGTACGTATTGTTGACGAAAACAGAAACACTATTACCAAGGGTGTCGGTGAACTCGCCGTAAAAGGCCCCGGTGTAATGAAGTGCTATTATAAGGATCCCAAGGCTACCGAGGAGGTTCTCGACAGCGAGGGATGGCTCTATACGGGCGATATGGCAGAATACGACAGCGACGGCTTTATCTATCTTGTTGACCGTAAGAAAGACGTTATTATCTCGGGCGGAGAGAATATCTATCCCGTACAGATTGAGGACTTTTTACGCTCCAATAACGCTGTTAAGGATGTAGCCGTAATCGGGCTTCCCGACCAGCGTCTCGGCGAAATCGCAACCGCCGTTATCGAGGTGAAAGAGGACTGTACTCTTACGGAGGACGATGTTAACAAGTTTTGTATGGAGCTTCCTCGATACAAACGTCCGAGAAAGATTATATTCGCCGACGTTCCGAGAAACCCGACGGGTAAAATTGAGAAGCCTGTTTTAAGAAAGAAATATTGCGGTGAGAGCGTAGTAGCTAAACAGAACGAAATTGATTCAAAATCTTTGCTGTAAATTTATATAATATCCTTTTCAAGAGAGAAATCTCTTGAAAAGGTTTATTTTAAAAGCTTTATACTTTAATCATTTAAAGCGATAAATTATCAACTTGTATGGAGGTAAAAATGGAATTAAAAGGTATTTTATCATTAATCTTTTTAATTGTTTTCTTCGGTATAATGATAGGCGTGGGAGTTTACTGCCGCCGTCACGCTACCGATGTTAACGGATTTGTACTCGGCGGAAGAAGCGTAGGCCCGTGGCTTACGGCGTTCGCGTACGGTACATCTTACTTTTCGGCTGTAATCTTTGTAGGCTATGCGGGTCAGTTCGGCTGGAAATACGGTATCGCGTCTACTTGGATTGGTATCGGTAACGCGTTAATCGGCTCGCTCTTGGCTTGGGTTATCTTAGGAAGAAGAACCCGAATTATGACTCAGCATTTAAACTCCGCTACTATGCCCGATTTCTTCGGAAAGCGCTTCAGAAGTAACGGGCTTAAAATCGGCGCTTCGATTATTACGTTCATATTCTTAATTCCCTATACAGCCTCTCTTTATAACGGACTTTCGAGACTATTCAAAATGGCGTTCGGAATCGACTATGTATGGTGTATTATAATTATGTCCGTGCTTACGGGAATTTATGTAATCGCGGGCGGATATATGGCTACCGCTATTAACGACTTTATCCAGGGCTTTATTATGATTATCGGAATTGTCGCCGTAATCGCCGCCGTGCTTGTTAATCAGGGCGGATTTATGGAGGCGTTAAACGGACTCGCTAAGGTAAGCGATCCCGAGGTTTCGGCAACTCCCGGAGTATTTAACTCATTCTTCGGTCCCGATCCGTTTAATCTTTTAGGTGTTGTAATTCTTACCTCGCTCGGAACATGGGGACTTCCTCAGATGGTTCAGAAATTCTACGCTATTAAAAGCGAAAAAGATATCCACAAGGGTACTGTTATCTCTACCGCTTTCGCGTTTATCGTAGCGGGCGGATGTTACTTCCTCGGCGGCTTCGGTCGTCTCTTTAAGCCCGAAATCGGTGATACAGGCGTAGTATTCGACTCCATTATTCCGAATATGCTCTCTAATTTATCACCTTTCCTTATCGCGATTGTCGTTATCCTTGTGCTTTCGGCTTCGATGTCAACGCTTTCCTCGCTTGTTATCGCTTCCAGCTCAACCTTAACAATCGACTTCTTAAAGGGCAACTTTATCAAAAAGATGAGCGAGAAAAAAGAAGTTCTTATCATCAGACTGTTTATCGTTGTATTTATAGCGATTTCGGCGTTTATCGCGATTTATCAGGACAAGAGCCAGAATGAATCGGTTAAATTTATCGCTCAGCTTATGGGCGTATCGTGGGGAGCGTTAGCGGGCGCGTTCTTAGCTCCGTTCCTCTACGGTTTGTACTGGAAAAAGACTACGAAGCTCGCTTGCTGGGTTAGCTTTATCTTCGGTGCGGGTATAATGATTTTAAATCTTTTCGCGAGAGATATTTTCCCGGTTATCCTACAGTCTCCGATTAACTGCGGATCGTTCGCGATGCTTGCGGGACTGATAATTGTACCGCTGGTAAGTCTTATCACACCTAAACCCGATAAAAAGCTTGTTGACGATGCGTTCGAGTGCTACGAAAAGAAAGTACCCGCCGCTCAGAAAAACTCGCTTGATTAAAGAAAGGCTCCGAAAGGAGCCTTTTTAGGATTTAGGATTTAGTAAACTCAAGATAAAACGACTAAGCCTGCGACGATATTTAAAATTTCTTGCAATTGAATCTAAGCTGATGTATAATTAATAGGATAACTGCGAAAAGAAAGGTCGGTTATATGAAACGAATTACGGCGTTACTTCTGACTGCGGTATTATTATTCTCTGTAGGAATAATAACCTCTTGCTCGGGAGATAATACTAAAAAGGAAACTAAAAGTAAAACGGTATCCTCCACTGAGCCTGAGTTCAGCTCTAAAACCGCGCTTCAATCTGCTCTGACTTATATTGTTGCCAAATACGCGGGCATAAGTAAAAGTGAAGCCGAAAATAAAATTTACTATAAAATGTTTTTGTCCGATAATAACGATATCTACTTTATGAGGTTTAAGCTCAATAAGATTAAAGACGATTTGCTCGTGTTTAAAAGCGGAAAGGTTCTGTCTTTGACTTCGGATAAAGATAACTTTAAGAAGTACAAGGATAGATTTTCGGTAAATATTATCGGCATATCCGATGAAGAAATATTAAAACAGCCCGACGTCGTTAACGGCGGATTCGGAGCTGAGTTTGATGTGTAATTAACGGAGGTTTAGTATGAAAAGATTAGCGGCAGTTTTATTGATAGTGGTAACATTATTCTCTATTGGAATTATAAATTCCTGTTCCTGCGCGGGCTCGCTTAAAGGTCAGGTCGTAGATTACAGCACAAAGGAAGCGGTAAACGATACTAAAACATGGCTTGCGAGTACATACACCAAGGGTGATATGAGTATTGTCGATAAGTATCTCAAATATTATATCGTCCCCAGCGAGAATAACTCGCCGTGTTTTGTAAGATACACTATGGGTACAATCTCCGCCCGTGACTTACTTGTATTTAAGGGCGGACAGGTTATCGTTATTGACGATGATACTTTCGACGAGGTTAGACGTTATAACGAGATTTTCTCGATTGATATTACAAGAGTAACCGAAATACAGATTAAGACCCAAAAGAATTACGTAACTAACGATAAATAGGTGAGGCTATGACTGCTTTAATTACCGGCGCGAGCAGCGGAATGGGACGCGATATGGCTCGTTATCTCGCCGCTCTCGGTTATGACCTTATTCTTACGGCTCGCCGTGAGGACAGACTCTCAGAGCTTAAAGAGGAACTTAAAAACGTAAACGTAGAAGTTATCGCGCTGGATTTATCTAAAGCTGAAAACTGCTTTAAGCTTTATGATATGACTAAGGATAAGGGCGTAGAATTTCTTATAAACAACGCCGGCTTCGGAGCTTACGGCAAGTTTAACGAAGTCCCTCTCGAAAAGGAACTCGAGCTTATTGATACCAATATTAAAGCACTCCATATCTTAACGAAGCTTTATATTAAGGATATGATTAAGAAAAATAAGGGATATATCCTTAATGTCGGCTCAGCGGCGGGATTTTTATCGGGACCGACTTTTTCCAGCTACTACGCTTCGAAAAACTACGTCGTTCGTCTTACCGAGGCTATCCACGAGGAAATGCGACGTGATAAAATTAATGTAAAGGTTTCGGCGCTCTGCCCCGGACCTGTTAATACCGAGTTTAATAAGGTCGCGAACGTTAACTTCGCGGTCGGCGGACTTGCGAGCGAGTATGTCGCTAAATACGCGATAGATAAAACTCTAAAGGGTAAAATGATAATTACTCCAGGTAAGCTTATGAAGCTCGCTAAATTCGGAGAACTTTTTTTAAGCGAAAAAATGCTCACTAGAATGTCTTACAATATGCAGATGAAACGTAAAGATAAATAAACCTAAACACAAAAGGCAAGTTCAAATTGAACTTGCCTTTTGTAATGAAAACCAGATAGAAAAAAGGAAAGGAGTGTTGAAAAAATCTTCATTATCTATTCCATCGAGTCTAAAATCTCATAAAGTACGCTGTATAATGCCTTTGCCTTATCCTCGCTTAATGTCATACACGCCGAAACCTTTTCGGGTATATCTACAGCTTTAGATTTAAGCGCCTCGCCCTTTTCCGTTATGGTAACGATAAGATTGCGCTCGTCGTGTTTTGAACGCTCGCGTTTTACGTAATCCTTACTCTCGAGCTTTTTTAACAGGGGAGTGAGAGTTCCTGAGTCGAGAAAAAGCTTTTTGCCGAGTTCCTTAACGTTAATCTGCTTTACTTCCCACATAACCATCATAGTTATGTACTGGGTGTAGGTTAAGTCGATCTCGTCGAGATAGGGCTTGTAACGCCGTACTATTTCCTTTGAACACGCGTAAAGCGGGAAGCAAAGTTGATTTTCAAGTTTTAATGTATCTGAATTTTTATCCATAAAATTACCTTATATATCGCTGAAATCAGAGTCAAGAACAATGTAGATGTTGTACTCCGTAATTTTCTTGCTCAGGTTTTCGGCTATTTCTTTCTTAACTTTTTCGCCGTCGTGGTCGAAATCTACGACAATATCGAACGAGAGGAGTTTCCTTTCGTCCTCTATATAAAGTCCGTGCATCTGTAATACTTCGGGATGCTTTTCGATTTCTTCCTTGACGATTGTTTTATACTTTTCATATTCTTCGGAAGTATTCGAAGCGTAAATTCCGACGGTAAGTATTATTCCGAACTTCTCTATAATTTTCTCGGAGATTTTTCGGGTGAGCTCGTGAATCTCCCTCGCGGTCATATTATCGTTTACCTCGATATGTACCGAGCCGATAAGCTTCGTCGGACCGTAATTGTGTAGAGTAAGGTCGTAAACGCCGTTGACCTGCTCGAAGCTTGCGACCGTATCCTTTACGTTGTCGGTAATTTCCGAGTCGGTTCGAAGTCCTATAATACTCGATAAGCCCTCTCTGAGCATATCGATACCCGCTTTTATAATTATAACCGAGATTAACGCGCCGAGTATACCCTCGAGTTGTAATCCCCATATCATATTTATAACCGCTCCGACTAAGGTCGTAAACGATAGCACCGCGTCGAACAGCGCGTCTGAGCCCGAAGCTATTAGGGATTGGGAGTTAAGCTTTTTACCCGTAGCTTTAACGTATCTTCCAAGTATAAATTTCGCTAAAATCGCTACCGAGATAATAATAATTGTGTAAATCGAGTAGTTGGTCTTAACGGGATGTATAATCTTTTCGATAGATTCTCTCATAGAGGTTATACCCGCTAAAAGCACGATAACCGAGATAACTACCGAGGTGATGTATTCGACCCTGCCGTGACCGTAAGGGTGCTTTTTGTCGGGAGCCTTAGAAGCAAGCTTAGTTCCGGCTATAGTAATCGACGACGAAAGTACGTCGCTTAAGTTGTTTACCGCGTCGAGTATAATCGCGATAGAGTTCGCCACAAGTCCTACCGCCATCTTGAATAAAACGAGTACCACGTTTACCGCGATGCCGATAAAACTTGTGCGGACTATGACTTTATCCCTGTTGAGTTCCATTTTTAGAGTACCTTCTCTATCTTACCGGCAATTTTTTCGGGAGTAGTAGTCGAGCCGAAACGGTCAATAACGTTACCCTCTCTGTCTACTAAAAACTTAGTAAAGTTCCATTTAATCTTCGAACCGCCGATACCTTTTTTCTGAGATTTAAGATAGGTGAACAAGGGTTCCTCGTTGTCGCCGTTTACCTCAACCTTGGCGAACTGTTTAAAAGTTGTGCCGAACTTCATCTTACAGAAGCTCACGATTTCTTCCTCTGTACCGGGCGCCTGATTGCCGAACTGGTTGCACGGGAAGTCGAGAATCTCAAAGCCCTTGTCCTTATAATCGGCGTAAAGCTTCTCGAGACCGTCGTACTGGGGAGTAAATCCACAGCCTGTAGCTGTGTTCACGATAAGGAGAACCTTACCTTTGTAGTCAGCCATATCAACTGTTTCGCCTTTAGCGTCTTTTACTTTATAATCATAAATACTCATATCAATGCTCCTTTGTATAAAATTAAATTGTGTACAATTTAATAATATTATAGCACACATTCCTATTTTGTCAAGCTAATTTTCAAATATTTAAAGAATATTTTTATTTTATCCGCTAAAGCTATTACAGAGGAGAAATAGTGTGAAAGCTCACACTATCTCAAATTAATATTACCCGCTCAGTTGCGCTGAGTACGCACGAGCTGAGGTTTTATCCAAAACTTGTTTTGGATAATAAAACCCATGCAGAGCTGGCGGCTTAATTGCCGTTTACGCTTTATCTGCCCACGGTAACAGCGTAAGGTTTAATAACTATTTGTGGGCGGAAAGGCTACGGCAATTATTATGACATCAAAAGAACTTTTGTATGTAGAAGACGCGCTCGGTCACGAGCAGTATTACCAGACTCAGTTTAAAGAAATCGCTTCGCGAATCAGCGACGGCGATCTTAAAAATTTTACCGAACAGTGTGTAAGTAAACACAAAGAGATTTTCGGTAATTTCTATAATCTGCTTTAAAAGGAGAGAGAAGTATGGACGACAGAAACTTAATGGAAAATATGCTAATGCTCGAAAAGGGCGTATGTGACCTTTTTATGCACGGCGCGATTGAGTCCTCTACCGAAAATGTCCACCAAACGTTTTCGAACAGCTTAAACGATTCTTTAAAGCTTCAGGACGATATCTATAAGAAAATGCAGGCTAAAGGCTGGTACCAGACCGACACCGCCGAAGCAACTAAACTCAACAGCGTTAAACAGAAATTCAGCGTACAAGGCTGAAAAAGAGGACGGCTCAAAATTTGTTTTGAGCCGTCCCGCTTTGCCGTTTAAATATAATCTATATCCTTATCAATGATTTTTCCCGATTTAGAATTTATATCATACTCGTATTTCTTGCTTCCTTTGGTAAACTCTACCTCATAAAGTCTTATTCCATCGTCTACATCGAGCCTGCATTTTTTGAATTTAACTTCGCTTTTCTTAAAGCCCGCGTTCTTTACGGCGATAGATTTGGCTTTTTCTTTTCCGATATCCGAGCCCTTGTAGTTCTTTATCTTTTCTTTTTCCTTGTCGAGAATCTTGCCGTTTTTAGCCTTGATTTCGTACTCGTACTTATATCTTTTCGTCAGAAATTCTATGTCGTACTGTTTAACGCCGTCGTCCTTTACAAGCTTACATTTGATAAACGCCGCGGATTTTTTCTTTACCTTAGCGTCTTTAAGCGCGATTGATTTAGCCTTAGCCTTGCTGATATTACCAGCCGCGCTTGCGGAGATATTTACGGAAAACGCCGCTGTAATCACCGCTAGCAGTGCGCATATAATAGCTGTAATGAGTTTTTGGTTAATTGATTTTGTCATGATATTTCCTCCTTAATCATCATCTATATCGCCGCCGTCATCGACGTCGTTTCTGTCATCATCGTCATCATCGTCATCGTCGTCATCGCTGTCATCGTCATCAAAGTCATCGGAATCATCGTCCCGGCTTTTAACAATTGAGCTTTTATTCGATTTTGACGACGGTTCTTTATCGTCATCGCCGTCGAGATCGTCTCCGTAGTAACGTTCGTTAGCATCCTCCATAATATCGTCTAAATCGTCGCCGTTGTACTCTATAATTTTTCGTATATCGACGTTTTGTTGTTTTAGATATACTATCATATCCCGGATGTTTTTATTAGCGAGCGTTGAAAAACTAATTTTCGGATTCAGCTCTATAATTTTCTGTATAAGATACGCTTTCCCGTAGGTGATGCGGTATTTTTCCGCGAGCTTTTCGACGTCGGCGTTATCCTCGACATTCTGTTCAAGCACAGAACCCGAACCGATTGTTTTAGTTAACGTTTTGTTTAAATCGACCGAGAGACGTTTTTTAAGATTATCGGCTCTTTCTTTGTTGTCGCTGTCTACCGAGAGTAGTATAAAGCGTTTTGCTTTGTCAAGGTATCCGTGCTTAATCATCGCTCCTACTACGGCGTTTACACCTACGTCTATATCGGTATTGTATAAATTCATATCGTCGAGTACGGTTTTTCCGTCCTTGTTATCGGCTTTTACGTCGATAATTTTGTCGAATGAATTTGTTTTTAGCTCGATTGACGGGTTTACATCTAAGTAGACCGTAGCCTCGAAGCGAGACTGAATAACAGTGAAAATGCCGACTAATATTACAAGCGAAGCCGCTATCGGAATGAGAAGCTTTAAAGCTAAACGTTTTTTCTTTTTATATATTAGATCATATACTTCAGCTTTGTCTATCGGAATATCCCAGAGCCTCTGAGCTGAATCGTTATAAAGCTCATCTATTCCGCTTTTGAGTTTCGAGTTAATCTCGTATTCGGAAATATTCCTCATAGCTTACCCTCCAGCTCCTTTCTTAGTTTTTTTATACCGCGGTTATATTTAGAAAGTACGGTCGAAAGGGGAAGTCCTAAGTTTTCGGCGATTTCTCTGTGTTTTTCTCCCGAAACGGCGTGCAATAGTATAATCCGGCATTCCGTGTCGGACAAAATGGTCAAAGCGGATTTAAGTACAATCCTGTCCTCGATATCCGAGATTTTATCGAGCGCTGATAAATTGTCTAAATCTTCGAGACGGGATTTTGCTTTTTTACTTTCTGTACGGAACATATTTACGCAGATGTTTTTAGTTATTGTAAAAATCCACGCCATAGGTTTTCCACAGGGCTTATAAGCTCCTGACGCCGTTCTGATTTTAAGGAACGCCTCCGAAGCCGCGTCCTCGGCTTCACTTACGTTACGCAGTATGGACAGCGCGTAGGTAAAGACGGTTTTACCGCACAGTTCATAAAGCTCACAGAAAGCTTCCTTTTCGCCGTTTGCGATTCTCGGGAAAAGGTTTTCGTCGATATTAACTTGTTTCTTCTCTTCTTGAGACTCAAAAGTAAATAACAGCACTGTTTTATCCTCTTTGTTACTTTCTGTAAATATAACGGTTAAAACGAGGTTTTTATCGCACGGATTCGAAAAATTTTATTTTATTATAACAATATTTTAATTGTTTTGTCTATAGCGAAAAAATTCACCTTTTTACGCAAAAAGAGCCTGCTCAATGAGCAGACTCTTGGCATTTTATACTCTATTGGAAATTACTCAAAACTTTACTCCTATAGAGTAATAATATTTGTATTGTTTGCTCAGTTGCACGCTGCGCGCGCACGAGCAATAATTATACGAAAGCGGTCGCGCCGATTGCGCGCGCTTTCTTGTAAATTTATTCGCCGATAATATGACCTTTAGCGCGGATTACGTCGATAACCTGATCAACATATTTCTCACAGGTTTCGTCCGAATCAGCCTCAACCATAACACGGATTACGGGCTCTGTGCCTGATTCTCTGAGGAGAATACGTCCGTCGCTTCCGAGAGCCTCGGCTACAGCCGCAACCTCTTTCTGTACGTCGGGATCATTCTTAGCGTCGGGCTTGGATTTAACCTTAACGTTCTTGAGAACCTGAGGATACATAACCATAGGAGCCGCGAGCTCGCTCATCGGCTTCTTCTTAGCGAGCATAACTTCCATAAGCTTTAAGGAAGTGAGGATGCCGTCGCCTGTAGTAGCGTATTTCGAGAAGATAATATGTCCCGACTCCTCGCCGCCGATACGGTTACCTGTCTGGAGCATATTTTCGTAAACGTATTTGTCGCCTACGCTTGTTTTATCGTACTCAATACCTACCTTATCGAGCGCCTTAAAAAGACCGAAGTTGCTCATAATAGTAGCTACAACCTTGTTGTTTAAGAGCTTACCTCTTTCTTTCATATAGCATCCGTAGATGTAGATAATGTGGTCGCCTGTAACAACGTTGCCCTTTTCGTCAACAGCTAAACATCTGTCAGCGTCTCCGTCGTAAGCAAAGCCTACATCAAGACCGTTATCTACAACGAATTTCTGAAGATGCTCAATATGAGTAGAACCGCAGTCTGTGTTGATATTATAGCCGTCGGGAGCGTCGTTGATTACGTAAGTCTTAGCTCCGAGAGCGTCGAATACGCCCTTGGCAATCTGCCATGAAGCTCCGTTCGCAACGTCGAGACCTACCTTAACGTCCTTGAAGCTGTATTTGCTCATAGAGATAAGATATCCGATGTAACGGTTACGTCCCGATACATAGTCTACTGTACGGCCGATAGCGTCTCTTTCGGCTACGGGAATTTCAAGCTTATCATCGATGTAATCCTCGATTTTAAGGAGAGTTTCCTCCTCCATCTTTTCGCCCTTATTGTTCAACAGCTTAATGCCGTTGTCGTAATAGGGGTTATGTGAAGCGGAAATCATAATACCGCAGTCAAAATCATCGATACGAGTAATATAAGCTACCGAGGGAGTAGTCGTTACGTGCATAATATAAGCGTCCGCTCCGCTCGCCATAAGTCCTGTACAAAGAGCGTACTCGAACATATATGAGGAACGGCGTGTATCCTTACCGATAACTACCTTAGCTTTTTTGTTCATATTTGCGCCGTAGTACCAGCCTAAGAAACGTCCGATTTTTACGGCGTGTTCGAAAGTAAGGTTTTTGTTGGCTTCACCGCGGAAGCCGTCTGTGCCGAAATATTTACCCATTAGTCAGCCTTCCTTTCTATAACTTCACCGTTATTCTTAAAGATACAGTTCTCGGGAATAACGCCGCGTACGCAGGATGTCGGGTAGACGCTTACGTGTCTGCCGAGTACGGTACCGGGGTTGCAAACCGCGTTGCAACCAACCTCAACATAGTCGCCGAGCATTGCGCCGAACTTTTTAATACCTGTTTCAATTTTCTCAGTGCCGTTTTTAACGACAACGAGCTTTTTGTCAGATTTAACGTTAGATGTAATCGAACCCGCGCCCATATGTGAGAAATAGCCGAGGATAGAGTCGCCTACGTAGTTGTAGTGCGGAGTCTGAACATGGTCGAAAAGGATTACATTTTTAAGCTCAACGGAGTTACCGATTACACAGTTAGCTCCTACTAAAGCCGAGCCTCTGATAAACGCTCCGTGTCTTACTTCGGTTTCGGGGCCTATAATACAGGGAGAGCCGAGATAAGCCGAAGGGAAAACAGTAGCTGTTTTGTGAACCCAAACGTTTTTCTCAACTTCTTCATAATCGTCGGGGAGAGTAGGGCCTAACTCGAGGATAAAATCCTTGATGCCCTTTAAAGCTTCCCAGGGATATGTGAACTGAGATAAATAATCCTTAGCGAGTGTGTGGTCGAGATCGTATAGATCCTTAATTGTATACATTAAAGTCTCTCCTTCTTTTCGATATCGAGGAAGTATTTGTAAGCGTCTACAGTGAGCTCGCCGCAAGCAGCTTCGTCACAAGCGATAATAGCGCCGTTGTGCATCTGCAGTGCGGAGCAAGTCCATTTGTGGCTCACAGAGCCCTCAACTGTCTCGGCGAGAGCCTTAGCCTTGTTGTGACCGTTGATAAGGATAAGAACTTCCTTGGAATCTGTAACCGTGCCTACGCCTACGGAAAGCGCCTGTGAGGGTACAGCCTCGGGATCGTTGCCGAAGAAACGTGAATTAACGATTCTTGTATCTGTAGTGAGGTTTCTAACGCCTGTTCTCGAGGAAAGGCTTGTGAAAGGCTCGTTGAAAGCAATATGTCCGTCTACGCCGATACCGCCCATAAAGAGATCGATTCCGCCGTAAGAAGCGATTTTCTCCTCGTATCTTGCGCATTCGCCTTCGGGGTCATCAGTCATACCGTTGAGGATGTTGATGTTCTCGGGCTTCATATCAACAAGGTGATTGAAGAAATTATCGTGCATAAAGTACCAGTAGCTCTGGTCGTGCTCATGGGGGAGTCCGAGGTATTCGTCCATGTTGAATGTTACAACATTAGCGAAAGAAAGCTCACCCTTCCGGTTCATTGTGTAGAGCTCTTTATAAACGCCGATAGGCGATGAACCTGTGGGAAGTCCGAGTACGAAGGGACGGTCCTCCTTATGATTTTTGATTTTCTGAGCGATATAGTTAGCCGCCCATTTACACATTTTATCGTAATTGTCCTGAATAACAACTCTCATAGTCAATATCTCCTTAGGCTTTAGCCTTAATAAAATTTAGTTCAGTGTCGGAAGAACCTCTGTTACAGTTTTGATTCTGCTTTTTACTTTCTTCCTGACGGCTCACTGATTAAATCTAAGCCGTGACAGCATCCGCCGAGTCTTTCGATAACTGTCAGTCCTCGTCAACCTTTACGGTCCTGGCGCTAATAGTCTCCTTACTCCTTTCAAAGAGCCTATTTTACTGATACGAATCATTTTACCTTCCGCTTTGCCGGTTTTATAAAACAATTCCGATGAAATAGAACGCGGAGTACCGCTTTTACATCCTTTAAATTTTACCATACAGCCCCCTAAAAGTCAAGAAACCGACCGCTGACCAATACGTAGAAAATACTCGCCGAAATTCTGACTTTTTATGTGTTTTTTTGAAACGATTTCTCCCGAATTTAATAATATGCTCCGTTTTATTGTTTTTAGAATGATTTAAACGATGTTATGTGAATAAATTCGGTTTGTCTTATCGCTTATATGATTGCTTGTAATTTTTCCGCCTTTCGAATCCATCTTCTTTTTCCAAATAGACAAATTTTAGTCATTTAGAAAATTGCAATATCGGTAGGGTGGGAGAGGATTGTTGTGGTTATGGAAAAAACTATCTGCGACGCTTGTGAAATCGGTGCATAGCTATAAATCGGACTAAATCCAACGGTAGCGTTGCGACCGCCGCCAGTGGCGGATAAAGGGAGCAAAAGCGCTGCGTCTGAGAAAGCTTTGCTTTCAAAAACTCATCGCTCGTTTCTGCGCAGCAGAAAACTGAGCGGAGAATATAAATTTTTTATATATGATTTATCATATATAAAAGGAGTGTCACGAGTTCGTTCTTAGAACGAGTGAGACGACTATATTTTGGGCTGGAGTTCCGCCTTTCGAATCCATCCTCTCCCAAAAAAGACAAAAACGGTAGTCCATTGGGAAATTGTAATATTGGTAGGGTGGGAGAGGATTGTTGTGATTCTGGGAAAAACTATCTGCGACGCTTGTGAAATCGGTGCATAGCTATAAATCGGACTAAATCCAACGGCGGAAAAAATGTCCACTGGACATTTTTTTATTTCCGCCTTTCGAATCCATCCTCTCCCAAAACAGACAAAAACGGTAGTCCATTGGACTACCGTTTTTGCTGGTGGGGCAGAGCCAACCATATCCGAACTATTTAATAACTCTTCGATAGCAAGAGTATTTGCGCCTTCCTTGAAATTAAAGTAGAATTCTATCCTGTCATCATAAAGAATAACTGAATTTACGAAGCAATCTACCATTCTCTTCCTATGGTTTATATTATTGGCGTTAAGTTTTCTGAAACGCTCGAACCAAAATCTGATTTGTTCTCTTGTAAGCGTTGGTTTTTGTGTTTTTTCTTTTGCGATATTTATTTCAATATTCGACTTTTGAGTTTCCAACTCTTCAAGCCTTTTCTTTGTTGAGGGAGTAATTATACCTTGCTGAATCGCGTTCAGTAGATTGCTTATCCCTTTTTCTGTTTCAGATAGTTGTTTGTAGAGTAATGGAAGGGTTGTGTTCTCTTCGTTTTGAAGTCTCATTACCATATCGGTAAGCTCTTCAATGAGATCATCATCCCAAATTGCTCTCAGAACTTGTTTAATAACAATATCCTCGATCCAGTCTTTTTTGACTGCTTTTTTATCGCAGCCTTTTTTGCGCTTTGCTGTTATACACTTGTAATATCGATAGGTTGTGGAGTTGCGGCTGGTGCCGCTTTCACCGACCATAAACGACATACATTTTCCGCAATACAGCTTTGTGGTGAGTATATAGTCGGCTTCTGCCTTGTATCGCGCGGGAGCTTTTTTGTTTTTTTCAATCTGCTGTTGGATCTTATCGAACAAATCTTTAGGAACAATAGAGGGAATACCATCAGGAATTACGACATCTCTGTATCTGTATTCGCCTATATACCTTCTGTTAGTTAGAATTTTTGAGATTGAGTTAACATTAAACTTTGAGCCCCAAACATTTTTTATTCCCTTGTTATTAAACTCCTCGGCAATTTTTGTCATTGTCATACCTTGGTCATATTTTTTGTAGACTTCAAGTACAAGAGGAGCGGTTTTAGGGTCTATCTGAAAGTGTTTGGTTTCATCTATTATATAGCCAAAAGGAACTGTGCCGCCGTTAAATTTACATTTAAGAGCGTTTTCTGTCTGCCCTCGTATAACCTTTTCAGCCAGTTCAACCGAGTAATACTCAGCCATACCCTCAAGCACAGATTCAAGAATTATACCTTCCGCGCCTTCTGAGATAGCCTCGGTTGCGGAGATAACTTTAACGCCGTGCTTTTTCAGGAATGCTTTATAGTGAGCTGAGTCGTATCTGTTGCGCGCAAACCTGTCGAGCTTCCATACGATAATATAATCAAAGTTGTGCTTTTCACTGTCCTTAATCATTTTCTGAAAGTTAGGACGATGGTCGGTTTTTGCGGTCAAAGCGCGGTCAATATATGTGCCGATTAAACTAATTCCATTTTTCTCAGCATATGCCGTACATTCACGGATTTGACCTTCAATGCTTTCCTCGCGCTGATTATCCGAGGAATAGCGAGCATAAATTACTCCAGTCATTGTACAATAAATCCCTTCTGTTCAATTATTCACCTTGGTTTTTGATGAATAAATAGACAATGAAAAATTGAATAATCGGTGTACAAATAGCGTTTACCCAAACATTTCCCAAAGTTGGTATCATTGAAAAAATATAGGCAAGAATGCATGCTATAATAATACAGACCAAGAATACTAACAGATTGTCCTTTATAAAGCTTTTAACTGATTTAGGCTTTTTAAATATCGATATAATTCCGGCTAAAGTAAAAACTATTCCTCCACTAATGAATTTAACCCAGAACTCAAAAACGTTATTATTTTTACTGAAAATCGAGAATAAGCTCTTTCCTTGAGCATTATTTATTTCATTAATTATACTTTTATATTCAGATGAAAGCTCAGGTGAATTGCTTCCCATTTTGTTTTTTATATCAACTAGCGAAGAAAGATTGTTGACTCTCTTTTCAATTCTGTTATAATACCAAAAGTTTGCATCAATGTATGGAAGTATAATAACAGCAAGAATAATAAGTATTATTACAATACCCCAAAACAATTTATTCTTTTTGCCAGTTGCGAAAGATTTAACTATATCAAATATTTTTTCTCCCATTGTCATATTTATCCTTTATTTTTTATTGCCACTACAAGATATTAAATGAGTTACAAGCATAGTATAGCTCTATCTTAAAGATTTGTAAAGAGATTACATATAGAGATAGAACTTTTATTCGACAGAGTTCTTCTGTTTTTTACATTTTTATTGTGCTTCCATAATATTTGTGTTATACTAAACACATATTAGTTAAAGAGGTATCAAAAATGCGAGATAGAATAAAACAAATTGTTATAGAAGAGTTTTCGAAGTTAGTTAATAATATAGAAAGCGATTTTGAGAACAATTATAAGAGAAAAGTAAATAACTTTCTTTTAAGTCAGATGGATGAAAAAATAACTGCTAGTATGGTGTTTGTTAGCAGCTTTGAGTCGAAAAGTGGTTTTGCCATAGAAACATGCGCTAAGAGAATAGCAAGACTTAAATTTGGCGAAGAAAACGTACCGACAATAGTGAATCCGAGAAATATTAATCACAATATTAATCCTGCTATGGTAAATGGTCAAGTTGTTGTTACTGATGTTGATACACATAATGGCAATTTGAGAGGTAGAATTGCTTCGTTTAGAGCAAATAATGTTGCTTCTGGTAGAGGAAGAAACAGAATTGAAAGTGGAGTTACTCAAAGCAGCATAAAAGATCAACTGCTCCCTCTCGCGGGTGAATATAAAACTGATAGTATTTATACTAAGCCAGTAGATTTGGCATTTTATGATGGTGAGAATTGGAATGTTTTGGAATTGAAGGCAGGCGGGGATTTAGATAGCTCTAACGCTCCGTCAAATGTTGAAAAATTATTAAATATTTATGTAGATATGGGAATACCGAATTGCAAAGCGTATTTTGCTACTCTATATAATAAAGATGGAGAAGGAAACACATGGACAGGAGCTGTAAAGAAGCATATGGCTTTTCCTGAGATGTTCCTTATTGGAAAGTTGTTTTGGAATAAAATCCTCCCTGATAATATTTCGTTTGAGGATTTCGAAGATATTTACAAAGAAGCGCTTGAATACATAGACCTTAATACTAGTATTAATCAGATGATTGAAAGCTGTATATCGTAATGCATATTCTTAAAAAGATTAAAACGAAACAATATACTCTTGCGCAAGGAGATTGTTTAGATTATATAAACAGTATTCCTGATAAAAGTATCGATTTGATACTTACTGATCCACCATATAATATTGCGCAATATTCTACAGGAAATATCAACTTGCCAGGTAGAAGTGCACTAAACAATGATTTAGGAGAATGGGATTTGAGCCCGATTGATCCTTTTGAATTTGTTCATCATTTTAAGCGTATTTTAAAACCAAATGGAAATATTTTTGTTTTTACAAGTTATAATCTAATTGGCAAATGGCATGAAGCTTTTGATAAAGAATTTGATACATTTCAGTTCTTTGTTTGGCATAAAACTAATCCTGCTCCTAAAATATTTAAAAATGGATTTCTTAATAGTTGTGAAATGATAGTTTGTATGTGGAACAAAGGGCATAAATGGAATTTCGGGAAACAAAACGAAATGCATAATTTTTTTGAAAGCCCGATTTGTATGCGTCCTGAACGATTGTCGGATCCTAAGCATCCAGCTCAAAAACCTGTAAAACTTCTTGAGCATATCCTGAAAATTGCTTCAGGTGAACAAGATGTTGTTTTTGATCCGTTTATGGGAGTAGGTTCAACAGGGGTTGCAGCGTTAAAAAATAATAGGCGATTTATAGGTATTGAAATTGAGCCTGTGTTTTTTGATGCAGCAAAGAAAAGAATAGGAGGATACGATAATGGATGAAGCTTTTAAAGTTGAATTAACTGGATTTATAGTTTCTGAGTTAAACCAAATGGCTGAGAAAATAAAAATGAATTATTTGCCAAACGTTGAGAATAGAAGAAAAAATTGTTTTCTTTGTCTAAATGAGGATATACAAAAATATATGGGCTTGGGAAGGAGTGTGGATTCTCAACTAGGAAACAGAATACAACGAATTGTTTTTTATCTGGCTAGGGTTAAGTATGGCATAGATGCTGTCCCGAATTACACGATTATTAATTCTGGTGAGGATTTTATAAAAGTTATTACATATTCTGTTCCATATGATTTTGATAAATCGGAACAAAACTCGAATTTTAACCCCTTTAATCAGTACATTCTGTTTAACAGCAGTAAAAGTGAGCGTGAAATAAAGAGAGCGTTGAAAGTTAAAGCTAGGTCTTCCTCGATATTAAAAAATGAGTACTATATTAATTGCGACTCCATAGAAATAATTAATGCAATCAATTCATATAAAGAGAACACTAAAATAGCTGTCGATTTATTGTATTTTACATTAGATACTGAGAAAATATTATCTTCAAATGCGTTTGAAATCAAAATGGGCGGCAATCTGGATACTAAGAATTCAAAAAGCAATGCTAATGAAGTAAAACAGCTTAAAGAGTATTTTTCATTTCTAGACAACAGTAACAGTTATTTTGCAACATGTTATGGCAATTGTTCAGAAGCTGTAAGGCGAGAAATAACAAATCTTGTCGGAGAAAACAGTATTGTAGAAAACAAAAGCTTTTGGGAAATGATTTTACCTACGGATGAAAAAGGTATTACATATAATGACTTTTTATTGCTTTATAAAAATGCTTTTCAAGCATCAGATATTGAAAAAATAATACATGACTTGTAAATAAAAATCTCCCAGCCTTAATTGACTGGGAGATTTGTTATAATTAGATGTTCCACATCTCTATTATTGCGTCCTCTAACATTATATGTATACGTTTTATCAAATCCGAGTATATTAAAATTTTTGTTACCTGCATAGAGATTATAAATAAAATCTGTGTTTTTTATAATTAGAATAAAAATAGCTTCGGTATCCCATAATGCAGAGGCTAAACGCAATTGATCTCTTCTGGTGAAGTCAACGCCTTCGTAGTCTGAAAAATCAGTATCATACGGGGGATCAAGAAACATAAAATCATTTTCTGTTAATTTTAATTCATTAATGAAATCATTAAAATCTTTACAGCATATTTGAGTGTTTTCGAATGTAGAATGTGTTTCTTGATTGAACATGTTATCAATTTTTGTACGCATATCTTTTTTGTTATATGATTTTCCGCCGTAAGGAATATTGAATTCACCATTTTCATTGTATCTAAACATTGAGCCATAACAATATTCTCTTATAAAATAAAAATTAGCTACTTTGTATTGTAAAGGATGCATTTCTTCAGAAATATGAATTCTTCCAAGATTAATGTCATTAAACACTTTCCTAAAATACATGTAATAACCACTTGTAAATCCTGTTATTAAATTTTCTATTAGGTCATTTTCAGAAAACGGCTTTTTCTTATCGTTATTAACAGTCCTTCTATATTTGTCTATAACTGATTTTTTAATCTGTTCATTAAACTCATCAGCGCTAAGTAAAAGATGCTCAACAAAACCATGATTGATGTTTTCTGCTAAAGTATTTATAATAGGAGCTAATTCTTGTTCTAATTCCTTTTCAACAAAAGCATTAAAAGATATTCTATAGATTCTAAGTAATGCATTGCTGTTTGCTTTCAGAACATTTACAATATTATTGAAACTATCATTATAGCATATAAGAAGCTCTCTTAATATTTCATCTTGTTCTTGTATTAACCTGTAAAAATCCATTAATGTTGACGATACATCATTTATTGCGGCTCTTTCCGGCTTCAGGTGAAAGAATAACGCGCCACCGCCGAAAAAAGGTTCTATATATCTATCGAATTCTTTTGGAATGAGTTTATCGATTTCTTTTATTTCTCTAGATTTGCCACCGGGCCATTTAATAATTGGATTCATTTGGTTCACCTCAATTACCTAAGCTATTGTAACATAACATAAAGAAAAATAAAAGATGATTTATGCACAAATATATAATAATATTTAAAGATTATTAGATTAATAATATAATAAATCATGTTAAAATAAAAGAGCAATTGTTTAATCCATTACAAAACTATGATATAATATATAAAAGAAAGGATTTGGTATTATGATTATAAAAGAAGGTTATTGGAATT
>CAMHQC010000016.1 GCA_946187325.1 uncultured Clostridia bacterium | reverse complement strand
GAACTCGTGTTACCGCCGTGAAAGGGCGGTGTCTTAACCGCTTGACCACCGGGCCGTTGGTAGCGGAAATAGGACTTGAACCTACGACACTTCGGGTATGAACCGAATGCTCTAGCCAGCTGAGCTATTCCGCCGTTTATGCCGATATATTAAATCAGCATTAGTTATTCTATAATAAAACCCGTAATTTGTCAATAGTTTTGGGAAAATATTTCGATTTTCTCTTTTTGATTTGCAATCATACTACTTTTTACGATAATATAATGCCGCTTTGTTGACTTTTTTCTCTTAAAATAATAGAATATACATATATAAGGCATCAGTGTGAAGGTTTACACTGCTTCGAATCGATATTGCCCGCTCAGCAGCACGCTGCGCGCGAGCGATGGCTTAATCGCTGTTTACGCCGTATCCGCCCGCGGTAACAGCGTAAGGTAAACATCTATTTGCGGGCAGAAAGGCTATGGCAATTATTATGAAAAAAGCAATTTTCCTCGCCGTTTTAATCGCGGCGGTTTCGTGCGCGGCTTTGTCCGGTTGTAAGCCGATGGATAATGCAGTCGGTACAATTACCAAAACACCTTTATATCCGAATTACTCCAAGTACACACCCCTTGCCGAGAGTTTAAAGGCGGACGCCGATAATTACAAGGCTTACCTCGAGAAGAACGTTAAAAAGAGCTCCGCTAAAGCTAAGTATATAAAGAATGAGATTGCCGAGAACTTCTACGGCTTTACGTGCGATTTCGACAACAACGGAACTAAGGAAATGCTCCTTTATTCCTATAACAATAAGCCCGAAAATCCTGAGAATATCTACAGCGTATATACGTTAAAGAACAATCAGCCCCAAATTATCGCTTCTAAGAAAAAGAACTATATCTCCTACGTAGGCAAGGAGAGAGGCTGTGTAGGTATAGTTTCCAAAAACGGCAAGAATTATATCCTCGAGGTTAAATCCACAAGTCCCACCGATTTCAGCGAGGTTAGAAGAACCTACGATTATAAGATTTACGGCGTAAAGAATAACGAGCTCAAAAAGCTCAGAACAGCCCGCTGGGTTGAGGTTAATACAGCCGTAGGTAAAAAATACCACAAGGATTTTCCGAAAGCTCTAACCAAGAGCCAATACAAAATCGACGGCAAAAAGGTCGATAAAAGTAAATTTATAAAATACTTTAACTCCTTTAAGTTTACTCATCTTAAAAAGACCGCTTCACTCGAAAAGGACGGCTTCTATATCACATCTACCGCCGCTAATCCCAATAAGCTCTTAAAGCAAGTTAAGAATATGAAATAGATAGAGTATAACGAAAAGCGGCTGAAACTGCCGCTTTTGACTGCGTTAATAATACTTTTTATAAAGGATGTGCTTTATTGTGAAAAAATTATTATCACTGGTTCTGTCAGCGTTATTATTGATTTCTTTCGCGGGCTGTCAAAAAACCGAAAAGCGTAAAGCGAGCGCTGTAATTGAGGATATTATCACATATCACGGCTGTTACGATACTAAGGCTGATAAAAAGGTAGGCGAGCTTTTAAGCGAGCTCAACGATATCGACAGCAAACAAGGTAAGCTTTGGAAGAATATAATGGATTATTGGAAGTACGCCAATACGGATTTAAAGGTCAATATCGACAAGCTTCCCGAAAATCTTTCCGATAAAAAGAATCTCGCGTTAGTTGTACTCGGTTTTGAGCTTAACGACGACGGCACAATGAAGGACGAGCTTATCGGCAGGCTCAAGACCGCGCTTAAATGTTCCAAGCAGTACAAAAACGCTTATGTGATTTGTACGGGCGGAGGTACGGCTAAGAATAATAAAAAAGTTACCGAGGCCGGACTTATGGGAGGCTGGCTTGTAAAGCACGGACTTCAAAAAAGCAGACTTATTATAGAGAATAAATCGCTCACAACCGCGCAGAACGCCGAGTTCTCCTACGGTATCGTGCTGAAAAAATATCCCGAGATTGATTCTGTAGCGATTATAAGCAGCAGCTATCATATAGCGTGGGGTTCGCTTTTGTTTGAGGCTGAGTTTATGAAGTACGCCATGGAGAACGACGTTCCCGAGATTCACGTTGTGTCAAACGCGGCATACAAAACATCCAACGAAACCTATAAAGAGAGCGAAATTCTCCGCTGGGAAACAGGCGGTATGCTCCAGCTCGTCGGCAACAACGACCTCGCTATGAAGTATTATTACAACAACTACGAAAAACCTAAGCTTTAATTGGTAATAGCAAAAACGATGACGATAAGCTATAAGGATACCGAAAAGCTTGTGTTTAAATAATTTGATTTAATACAAAAACTTAATAGAAAATAACAACGGCGGAATGTTCACATCGAACATTCCGCCTTAACTGTTAATTATTAATTTCTATTTATTATAAGCACGCCGCGCCGATAATACCTGCGTCGTTGCCGAGAGTGGCCGCGCAGATTACGGTCTGTTTGTCGTTATGCTTAGTAATTCTCTCCTGCTCAACAATCGCTCTCACGGGGTTTAAGAGGTTATCACCCTGCTTACTTACTCCGCCGCCGATACAAAGTACGTCGGGCTGGAATATATTAATTACGTTAACAATACCGCAAGCGAGGTAGCTTATGTAATTGTCGATAACTTCCTTACCTGTCGAGTCGCCCGCGAGCATAGCGTCCCACGGAGTTTTGCCTGTTACGTTGTTCATATCGCCGTCTACCGCGTCGAGCATATACGAGAACTCGGCTTTTTCGTTAACGATAGCGTCTTTAGTCTGGTTGATGAGCGCGGTAGCCGAAGCGTAAGCTTCCCAGCATCCCCTGCGTCCGCAGCCGCATTTTTTACCGTCCTTAACGATTACCATATGTCCGAGCTCAGCGCCCGCGAAGTTAGAACCGCTGTAGATTTTACCGTCGATAATGATACCGCCGCCTACTCCTGTTCCGAGTGTAACGGCTACGGCGTTTTTGCATCCCTTAGCCGAACCCGCGAGGAACTCGCCTAAAGCCGCCGCGTTAGCGTCGTTTTCGATTTTAACATATTTATTGAGGCGCTCCTCCATCATTTTGCTGACTTCCCAGTTTTTAAAGAAAAGGTTGGGCGAAGTCTCTACAATTCTCGTTTCGGGATTAACCGCTCCGGGAACTCCGATTCCGATATACGCGATATCATCCATAGTGAGCTTAGCTTTTCTGATAGCCTTTTTTACGACATCCGCCATCGAATCGCACACGTCGGCTTCGGGACGGGGAATAGCCGTTTTGCACTCAGCCTTAGCTATAATTTCATATTCATTTTTCTTTGTGTCATGACTAACGACGCCCGCTACAATATTAGTGCCGCCGAGGTCAATTCCCACTCTGTATTCTACCATTGGAAGAACCCTCCTTTGTTTAATTAATAATTACATATACATTATATCAGCCATATTGCCAAAAGTCCAGTAATAATCGGATAATTTATATAGAAATATTTAAAAATCATAAGTTAGTAAAACCGAGAATTAACGAGTATTTATATGATTACAAGAGATTGCGTTTTCTAAATTAAAAAAATCGCGAAAAACTATTGACAACCGCCGCCGAGGTTGTTATAATAGTCAAGCATCAAAAAAGTATTTAAAGACTAGGAGGAAACGCTATGTCAACTTATATGGCAAAAAAAGGCGAAATCGAACGCAAATGGTTCGTAATCGACGCCGCGGGCAAGCCGCTCGGTCGTGTCGCCGCTCAGGCAGCTACTCTTTTAAGAGGTAAGCATAAGCCGACCTTTACTCCCCATGTAGATTGCGGAGATCATGTAATTATCATCAATTGTAAAGACGCCGTTTTAACAGGTAACAAGCTCACTCAGAAGAAGTGGCAGCGTCACACCGGTTATATCGGTCACTTAAAGGAAACACGTTACGATACACTTATGGCAACTCGTCCTACTAAGGCTATGGAGCTTGCCGTAAAGGGTATGCTTCCGTCAAATACTATCGGCAGAAGCGCTTTTCTGAGACTTCGTCTCTTTGAGGGCGCTGAACACAATCATCAGGCTCAGAAGCCTGAGGCTGTAGAAGCATAAGAAGGAGGCAGAAAATTATGTACGATAAGACACCTTATTTTTACGGCACAGGAAGAAGAAAGTCTTCCGTAGCTCGTGTAAGACTTTACCAGGGTACCGGTAAAGTAACAATCAACGACAGAGATATCGACGATTATTTCGGTCTTGAAACATTAAAACTCATCGTTCGTCAGCCTCTCGAGCTTACAGAAACAGGCGAGAAGTTCGACGTAGTATGCCGTGTAAGCGGCGGCGGTGTTACAGGCCAGGCAGGCGCTATCCGTCACGGTATTTCCCGCGCGCTTCTCCAGTACGACAGCGACGCTCTCCGTCCTGCTCTCAAGAAGGCAGGCTTCCTCACTCGTGACCCGAGAATGAAGGAAAGAAAGAAATACGGTCTCAAAGGAGCTCGCCGCGCACCGCAGTTCTCCAAGAGATAACATTACATTTGTTATATTCCAAGGCTTCCGTTTATCGGGAGCCTTGTTTCTTTATGTTGATATTTTCGGTAGTGTGTGTTAGGATATTATTGTTAGGAAGTGATAATATGTTGATGAACGGTAATGAGTATCTTAGTGTAATTCAATCTATAAAATCAGAAATTAAATCCGCGCAATACAAAGCGGCGCTGAGAGTGAATCGTGAATTAATTATGCTCTACTACAATATCGGCAAAATCATCAACGAGCATAAGGCTTGGGGCAATAAATTTATTGACAATCTCGCCGCAGATATTAAACTTGAATTCCCGAATGTCAAAGGCTATTCGGTGCGAAATCTAAAATATATGGCAAAATTCGCAGAGACGTATCCTGACGAGCAATTTGTGCAACAGGTTGTTGCACAAATTCCGTGGGGACAGAACATCGTGCTACTTGATAAAGTAAGTGATGATAATACTCGCCGTTGGTATGCGGAAAAGACGATTGAAAACGGTTGGACACGAAATGTTTTGACGCACCAAATCGAAAGCAATCTATACACCCGTCAGGTGCTTGCAAATAAGGTTTCTAACTTTGAAAACCGTTTGCCATCTCCGCAGAGCGAGCTTGCCGTTCAGACGATGAAAGATCCGTATATCTTCGACTTTATTCCTTTCCGTGAGGATATGGTGGAGCGTGATATTGAAAACGCCTTGATCAAAGATGTCACAAAGCTACTCTTGGAGCTTGGCACAGGATTTGCTTTTCTCGGAAATCAATATCACATTAACGTCGGCGGTGATGATTTTTATATTGACCTGCTTTTCTATAATCTTAACCTGCGTTCCTATGTCGTGATCGAATTAAAAACAGGCGACTTCAAGCCAGAGTACGCAGGTCAGCTCAATTTCTATCTTTCCGCTGTTGACGGAATTCTGAAAAAGGAGCAAGACAATCCGTCCATCGGCTTGCTGCTCTGCAAAAACAAAAACGATTTGGTCGCCGAATATGCGCTAAAGGATATGTCGAAGCCAATCGGAGTAAGCGAGTACAAAATTACAAGCAACCTGCCCGAAGAATTATTGAATCAATTACCGTCGGTAGAGGATATTCAAAAGAGGATTAAATGAGCATAGAACTTGTTAAAGCAGAATTTGATGATTTAAATACAATCCTGCAAATGCAAAAAGAAGCATTTGCGGAGCTATATAAAAAATATCAGGACACTGAAACAAGCCCTGCAACGGAGAAATATGAGGATATACTGTTCCGCTTCAACCAACCCGAAACGACATATTACTTCATAACGACAGATAATATAAAGGTCGGCGTAATTCGTGTAGTTGATTTTAAAGACGGTGTTACACAAAAAAGGATATCGCCGATTTTTATTATGCCGGAGTATCGTAACAAAGGCTACGCTCAACAAGCAATCGCAGAATCGGAGAGGGTTCACGGAGAGCACCTTTGGAAGCTCGACACTATCCTGCAAGAAAAAGGCAACTGCTATCTGTATGAAAAGCTCGGTTACCGTCAAACAGGTAAAACCGAGCAAATCATGGATAAAATGACTATTGTTTTTTATGAGAAGGATTAAGAATATGAAACATCTTGGTACGGTTACACTTGAAACCGAAAGATTGGTGTTGCGAAAAACGCTTGAATCCGATTATGAGCCGATGTTCAGAAACTGGGCTGATGACGAACGGGTAACGAGATTCTTAACTTGGGCGCCGTATGAAAGCGCGGAACAGTTAAAAAATACATATCATAAATATTTGCTTGAAAGTCAACAGAAGAAGGATTTTTATGATTGGAAGATTGTTCTTAAGGAATTTAACGAACCAATCGGCTCCATTGGAGTTGTTAGCATTAAAGAAGATATAAAGGAAGCTGAAATCGGATACTGCCTCGGCTATGATTGGTGGCACAAGGGTATTATGACCGAAGCGTTTAAACGTGTCATTCGCTTTTTGTTTGAGGAAGTCGGCGTAAATCGTATTACTGCTACTCATGATCCGAGAAATCCCCATTCAGGCAATGTAATGAAGAAATGCGGACTTCTATATGAAGGTACTTCAAGACAAGCCGGACGAAATATGCAGGGTATTTGTGACGTATCACGATATGCTATTCTAAAAGAAGACTACGAGAAGTGTTAATCCATGAAAATACCAACAATCATTGAAGCGGAAAAACTATTAAACGAAGCAGAACAGCACAACCCCGGCGCTTGGATTAGCCACAGCAAAACCGCCGCCTTTTGCGCAAAAGCGATTGCGCAGCGGTGTGATAAACTTAATGCTGATACCGCCTATATTCTCGGTTTGCTGCATGACATCGGCAGGCGTGAGGGCGTAACGGATATGCGGCATATTATAGACGGCTACCATTTTATGACGTCTCTCGGCTATGATGATTGCGCCCGAATTTGTCTAACTCACTCGTTCCCATACAAAGACATTCGCTCTTATAACGGGCAGAATGACTGTACAACAGAGGAAACCGAGTTTATCAAGAATTTTATTCATAATACCGAATATGATGACTATGACAGGTTGATTCAGCTCTGCGATGCTCTTGCTCTGCCGGACGGCGCAACATATATCGAAAAACGTCTTGTTGATGTGGTTATGCGAAGGGGCTTTAACGACTTAACTATCCCAAAGTGGAAAGCATTTCTTGAATTGAAAGATTACTTTGATAAGAAAATAGGAATGGATATTTACAAGCTGATTGGAGTTTGAATTTTCTGAATCAATTATCTATTTGGGAAAATCTTGCGGGAAATGGTCTGAATTATATGTCTTTATACTCCAAAGTTCACGAGGGTTTTGGAGTTTTCTTTTTGAACTTGAAATTATATATTAAAGTGCTATAATACTTTTTGGTATTTTTATTGTAATTTTATAATTTTATGGAGTGACGAAAATGAATGCACATGATATCGCGAGTTATTTTAATAAGGTGGAATTGTTCCAAATCTTATTTCCGCTCGCGTTAGTTTTTTGTCTGGCGAAATTTCTGGGACTCGTCGCGCGAAAACTTCAAATGCCCCAGGTTGTCGGCGAAATAGTCGCGGGACTTATACTCGGCCCCTGTATCCTGAATATAATTGATATAAGTAACCCCCAGTACGGGCTGTCAATCCGCTCAATCGCCGAGATAGGCGTAATTATGCTGATGTTCTCGGCAGGCTTGGGTACTAATTTAAAGGAACTTTTAAAGGTAGGTCCTAAGGCGTTTTTAATCGCCTGCGCGGGAGTGGCGGTACCGCTCGCCGCGGGAACGGGAGTTTATTATCTTTTCGGTTTAAATAACGGAAATCAGTTTTTCGAGGCGCTTACCGTCGGTACAATCCTTGCCGCGACTTCGGTAAGTATCACCGTCCAGGCTCTGAAAGAGCTCGGCTATCTGCGTACCGAGGTCGGAAATACTATCCTCAGCGCCGCTATTATCGACGATGTTATCGGAATGGTATTGCTGACGTTCGTTATCACACTTTCCAATAACGGCGATAAAGGTAATCACGAAAACCTCGGCGTAATCTGTCTTAAAATCGCGGCGTTCTTCGCGATTGCGGTTGCCGCGGGATTTCTGCTTTTCAAGAGCTTTAAATGGCTCGAAAACCGCCGTCCCCATACCCGTACTATTCCGATTTTCGCTATGGCGTTTTGCTTTTTCTTTTCGTATATAGCCGAAACATATTTCGGTATCGCCGATATCACAGGCGCTTACGCCGCGGGTATTATTTTCTGCGAGCTCAAAAGCGCTTCGTATATCGAGGAAAAAATCGAAGTGTGTCTGTATATGTTCTTCGGGCCTGTATTTTTTGCGAGCGTCGGCTTAAAATCGAACTTAAAGGGCTTTTCAATCTCAATCCTCGGATTCGCCGCGGTTATTACACTCGCCGCTATGCTTGCGAAGATTATCGGTTGCGGAGCTATGGCTAAGGCTTGTCGGTTCAGTAAATCCGACTCGCTGAAAATCGGCGTTGGTATGATGACCAGGGGAGAGGTCGCGCTGATTGTGGCGGATAAGGGTATCTCCGCGGGTATACTCAATAAAACGATTAACTTCGCGGTAGTACCGCTTATAATAACCTCGTCGCTTTTAACCCCGATTATTCTGAAAATTCTTTACTCAATCTGGCCGGATAATAAGGTTAAGCATATTACCGACCGTGAATCCCAACAGAAGAATATGAAGTACCAGCAGATGTATAAGGAAAAAGAAAACGAGGACGTCGTAATCATTAAAACTAAGGTAAAATAAGGAAAGCCGGGCATTACCGCTCGGCTTTTTCCAATTCGTCATAAATATTTTCAAGCGCGTCATCCCAGCCCTCTATGGCGAAGCTTCCGCCGCCGTTAGTGGCTCTAAGCTTTGAGTCGTTCATATCCTGACCGTAAGCGAACAGCTCGCCCGGGTAGATTTCGTGACCGAAGCTTTGGCATATATCGCAAAACTCCTTCATAGGCTCGCTCGAGCGCTTGGTTTTTATAAGCTGATTTCGCAAATCAGCGTTATTTTTAGCGTCGTTTAACAGTTTTTCGAGTTTATGTTGAAACATATCATCACCATTTGTAATTTTACCACAAAAAACATATCTCGTAAAGATATAAGTTTCTACTCGATATTTCGCGTTTTATCTTGCTTTTAGGGCTGAAAAATAGTATACTATATAATGTGTTAAAAGGGGCTTTTTGGATGAAGTTATTGTGTGTAAGCGATTTTTCTCTTACCCGTTGCCCTATTTCGCGGAGGTAAAGGAAATGAAAAGACTAAAAGGGATTTTTTCCGTTTTATTTGCGGTAATGATTGCGCTCGGTTCGGTAACTGTTTTTGCCGCGAGCGAAACCTACGATGTAAAAGAGTTGAATATGACTCTCTCTGTGCCGAACGATATGCTCGCGGTAATGAGAGAAAGCGAGAAAACCGATTCGTTTTTCTCGAATTTCGACTTGGACTACGAAGATTTTATGAACAGCTTTGAGAATAACGGTATATATTTCCAGGCTGTGAAACAGGACGCTTCGCTTACCTTAACGGTAACTATGAGCGAGGATAAAAACAGCAAGAAAATCGACAACTACAACAGTCTCAAGGACAGCGAGCTTAAAGATATTATGAATAAATACCTTAACGACCAAGCCTATAAATCGGGCGCGCTCGTTAAGTGCAATAATTTAAAGTATATCTACCTTACTCTAAAGACAAAGTCGGGTAAGAAAACTATCTACGCCCAGCAGTATTGCACCGTGGTTAACGGTATGAATATACTCCTAACCCTTGACGCTCCGGCGGGCAAAAAGTTAAAGTCCGCCGACACCGAGATGTTCAAGGAGGTTATCAACAGTACCCATATCGAAGATAATAACTTCTTCGCTAAGTATAAGAACTACATAATCTACGGCGGAGTAACTCTGTTCGGAATTATCGTAGTTGTAATTGTACTGATTATACTGCTTAAAAAACTCAGAAATCCCAACCGCAAGAATAAGCATCTTATCCACGCGCTCGCTCATGAGCATCAAATTTCCGAAACAACACGTATCCCCTCGCAGAAAAGCGGGTTTAAAGCTTCCAGGCATACCCAAAGCTTTATGAATAATTATAAGCCTATCGATGAAACTGACGAGAAAAATGTTAAGGAAGTTGAAAAGATCGAGGAAATCCCCGAGAATGTTCCCGAAACCGTTACCGAAGAACCCGAGGTAAATAAAGCCGAGTTCGAGGTTAAACCCGATGTTCCCGAAGTTCAGGAAGAACCTGTCGAAAAAGAAACTCCTCTCGCCGAGAAAATTGTGTCAAACGGCTCAAAATCCGTAAGCGAACCCGACGAGGAAGTTCCGATAGCTCAGCCGATGGAGTTTAAGGACAAAGAAGAACCTGCCAAAGCTCCACAAGAGTCCGAGCAGGAAATCGAAATCGTAGACGTTGCCGAAAACAGCAACGAGGTTGACGACTATTTCGAGGAAGTACCCGAAAAAGAGAATATGTACGCTTATTCCGATGTCGGAACCGCGGTTGACGAATACAGCGCCGCTAAAGAGGAATCGAGATTGATCCGCGAGGAAAGACGAGAAACAGCCGATACTATCCTCAATATCTTAAAGGCAATCGGCAGATTTTTACTCGCCGTATTATCGACAATTTGGATGATAATATGCTATCTCGTTATCCATATTAAATATTTCTGCATAAACGTTTACCGCGCGATTAAGAAGAGCCGCGCTAAGAAAAAACGTATGAAAATCGAGGAACAGCGTCGTCGTAATGTTGCCGAACAGCGCCGCCGCCAGCGTGAAGCTGAGCTCGCGAGACGCCGTCAAAACGCTAACAGAAACGAGGGGGATTTAGTAAAGGTCCGCTCCTCGGGTGAAAGACGTCCCGCGCCGAGAACCGCTTATCCCTCGAACAGACGTCCTCAGCAAAGACCTCAGAACCGCAGACCTCAGCAGAGAAGCGGACAACCTCCACGCAGAAGACCCGGAAGATAAAAAACGGAGTGAAATATGGCTTCATTACTAATAAAAAACGCGAGGGTGGTAGACCCGTCGCAATATCTTGACAAAACCGCGGATATCTATATCGAGGACGGAAAGGTTATCGGTATAAGTTCATATTCCGAGGCGGATGAAATAATTGAAGCGCGCGGACTTATAGCCGCGCCGGGACTTGTGGATATGCACGTGCATCTGCGCGACCCGGGCCAGACCTACAAAGAGGATATAATCTCGGGCTGTAAAGCCGCGGCGGCGGGAGGAGTTACGAGTCTGCTCGCTATGCCGAACACAAACCCGACGGTCGATAACGCCGAAACGGTAAAGTATATCCTGGATAAAGCCAAGGACGCCGACGCGAAGGTTTACGTAGCCGCGAGTATTACAAAAGGCTTAAAAAGCAAAGAGCCGACCGATTTAGACGAGTTAAAAGCCGCGGGAGCCGTAGCGCTCTCGGACGACGGCCGTCCCGTAGAAGATACAAAAATACTCATAGACGCTATGAAAAAAGCGCCCGGGTTAAATATGGCGGTAACCGCTCACTGCGAGAGCCTGCCGATAGCTGACGGCGGAATTATGAACGAGGGCGAGGTATCGCGTAAGCTCGGAGTTAAGGGAATTCCCGCTTCCGCCGAGGATTGCGGAGCTCAGCGCGAGGTAGCCTACGCCGACGCGTTCGGCGTTCCGGTGCATATCTGCCACGTCAGCACGAAAAACTCGGTAGCTATGATCCGCGACGCTAAAAAGCGCGGAGTAAAGGTCACCTGCGAAACCGCTCCTCACTACTTCTCCTTTACTGAGCAGGAGCTTTTAAGACGTGACGCGGATTTCAGAATGAATCCTCCGCTTCGCCGTGAGGACGACCGCAAGGCGATTATCGAGGGGCTTAAGGACGGCACAATCGACGCCGTCGCAACCGACCACGCGCCTCACGCCGAGGAAGAAAAGGCTGATTTCGAAACAGCTATGAACGGTTCTATCGGAATGGAAACCTCGCTCTCCGCGGGAATAACCCATCTCGTTAGAACAGGCGCGCTGACTATAAACGAACTGATTAAAAAAATGAGCGTGAATCCCGCTCGAATTTTAGATATAAACGCGGGTACGCTCGCGGACGGAGCCCCCGCCGATATAGTGCTGTTCGATATGGACGAGAACTATATCGTCGATGTAAACGAGCTTCACGGAAAGAGTAAAAACTGTCCGTTTAAAAACCGCGAGCTGTACGGCAAGGTAAAATATACGATTTTAAACGGAAAGGTAGTTTATAAATCGTAGGAGTAAAGGTAATTTTAGGAGTGAAAAACTATGTCAAAAGGTAATCTGCTGTCCGTAAGACACGACGTCCGTGTGCTTGACGCGACGCTTCGTGACGGCGGACTTTGTAACGACTTTTTCTTTACGGACGAGTTTGTAAAAAATTTATATAAAGCCAACATTAAAGCGGGCGTCGATTATATGGAGTTCGGTTACAAGGCTTCTAAGGAGATTTTTCCTACCGATAAATTCGGAAAATGGAAGTTCTGCGACGATGACGATATCCGCGCTATTGTCGGTGAGAACGATTCCCCAATGAAAATCGCGGTTATGGCGGACGTAGGACGTTGTGATTATAAGAATGACTTTAGGCCGAAAAACGAAAGTCCCGTTGATTTAGTCCGCGTGGCTACTTATGTTAACGCGCTTCCGACCGCGGTCGATATGATTGAGCATTTTAATAAGCTCGGTTACGAAACCGCTATTAATATTATGGCTATTTCCAAGGAAAAAACCGAGGACTTAAAAGCCGCCTTAGAGGTGTTCGGCGAAAGCCCTGTCGATACAATCTATATTGTAGACAGCTACGGAGCTTACTATCCGGAGCAGATTCGCCGTACATCACAGATGTACCTCGAGTACGCCGAGAAATACGGTAAAAACGTCGGCGTTCACGCCCACGATAACCAGAGCCTTGCCTTCGCGAATACTATCGACGCGCTCCAGGAGGGCGTAAGCTACCTCGACGCGACCGCTATGGGAATGGGCAGAGGCGCGGGTAACTGCCGAAGCGAGCTTCTTATAGGCTTTTTAAAGAATCCTAAGTATAAGCCCGAGCCTATCCTTGACCATATCGAGAATTATATGATTAGGCTTAAAGACGAAGGCGTCCAGTGGGGCTTTGATATTCCGTATATTATCACAGGCCAGCGCAACAGCCATCCCCGTACCGCTATCGCGTTCCAGAAAGCTCACCGCAAGGATTATCGAAACTTTAGATATGAGTTGTACGATTTAGAGTAAGCGTGGTTAATCGGCGACCTATAATCACTGCTGTAAGGAGATAAATAAATGGATAGATTAATCAAAAAAATTGTTGAATATCAGAACCCGACAGTAGCGGGTTTAGACCCTAAGCTCGAGTACGTTCCCGAGTTTATTAAGGACGATTGCTTTAAAAAGTACGGCAAAACTCTCGAGGGCGCGGCAGCGGCTCTTTTCGAGTTCAATAAGGCGCTTATCGACGCGCTTTATGATATTGTACCCGCGGTTAAACCCCAGGCGGCATATTACGAAATGTACGGTTGGCAGGGCGTAAAGGCGCTTTATGATACCATAGTCTACGCTAAAAGCAAGGGTATGTACGTAATTACCGACGGCAAGCGCAACGATATCGGCACAACTATGCAGGCTTACGCCGCGGCTCATTTAGGCACAACCGACATAGAGGGTGAAACAGTCGAAGCCTTCGGCGCGGACGCGCTCACGGTTAACGGCTATCTCGGCTCGGACGGAATAAATCCGTTGCTTAAAATCTGCGAAGAAAAGGATAAGAGTATATTTGTACTCGTAAAAACCTCTAATCCCAGCTCAGGCGAGCTTCAAGATAAGAAAATCGACGGTAAAACCATCTATGAAACTATGGGAGAAATGTGCGAGAGCTGGGGAGAAAATCTCCGGGGAGAAAGCGGATACAGCGCTGTAGGCGCGGTAGTAGGCGCTACCTATCCCGAAATGCTCAGGGAATTAAGAGAGAAGCTTCCGCATACATTTTTCTTAGTACCCGGCTACGGCGCCCAGGGCGGCGGAGCCGAGGACGTAAAGTACGCGTTCGATAAAAACGGCGTAGGAGCCGTAATCAACTCAAGCCGCGGAATTATGCGCGCTTGGACTAAGGCTAAGGGCGCTGATGAAACAGACTTCGCTAAGGAAGCGAGAAACGAAGCTATGCGTATGAGAGATGATATCAGAAGCGTTGTAGGCGAAATGAAATTTTAAATTATAGCGGACTTGATGAAAAATTAAGTCCGCTATTGTTGCTTTTTACTATAAATTACGCGATATAGAGCGAATAATTAATCGTTAAATCATTGACAATGTTTCTCAAAAAGAGTATAATTCTAGGGTGAGGGTAAAATAGGAATTAATATTTTTTACTATAATTTGTAAAGGAGTAATTGAAATGGCAAGAGTTTATAACTTTTCCGCGGGCCCGGCGGTAATTCCGGAGTCTGTATTAAAAGAAGCCGCTGAGGAGATGCTCGATTATAAGGGCAGCGGTATGTCCGTAATGGAGATGAGCCACCGCTCAAAGTGGTTCGACGATATTATCAAGGATGCTGAGAAGGATCTTCGCGAGCTTATGAACATCCCTGAGAACTACAAGGTTCTTTTCGTTCAGGGCGGCGCAAGCTTACAGTTCGCGGCTATTCCGATGAACCTTATGAAGAATAAGGTTGCCGACTATATCGTTACAGGCCAGTGGGCTAAAAAGGCGTTCGCTGAGGCTCAGATTTACGGTAAGGCTAACAAAATCGCTACTTCCGAGGATAAAACTTTCTCGTATATTCCCGATTGCTCAGATCTTCCCATCAGCGAGGACGCTGACTACGTTTATATCTGCGAGAACAATACTATCTACGGTACTAAGTTCCACGAGCTCCCGAATACTAAGGGTAAGCCGCTCGTTGCCGACGTAAGCTCATGCTTCCTTTCGGAGCCTGTAGACGTTGAAAAATACGGCGTTATCTACGCGGGCGTACAGAAGAACGCGGGTCCCGCGGGACTCCAGGTTGTAATTATCCGCGAGGATTTAATTACTGACGATGTACTTCCGGGAACTCCTACAATGATGAAATATAAAACTCAGGCTGACGCCGGTTCGCTTTATAATACACCGCCTTGCTACGATATCTATATCTGCGGTAAAATCTTTAAGTGGATTAAGGATATGGGCGGCCTCGAGGAAATGAAGAAATATAACGAAAAGAAAGCCGCTGTCCTCTATGATTATCTTGATTCAAGCAAGATGTTCAAGGGTACTGTAGTTAAGAAAGACCGTTCTCTTATGAACGTACCTTTCGTAACAGGCGACGCCGACCTCGACACTAAGTTCGTTAAGGAAGCTACCGCGGCAGGTTTCGTTAACCTTAAAGGCCACCGCACAGTAGGCGGTATGAGAGCTTCTATCTACAACGCTATGCCTATCGAGGGCGTAGAAAAGCTCGTTGAGTTTATGAAGAAGTTTGAGGAAGAAAATTCTTAATCAGTAACTGCTGATTGTTTTTTATCGGAGGCAAAAATGTATAACGTACTTACTTTAAATAAAATCTCGCCTAACGGCACAAGCCGTCTCGGCGATAACTATAACGTAGGAGACAACGTCGAGAATCCCGCGGCGGTACTCGTTCGAAGCGCTTCTATGCACGATATGGAAATGCCCGAAAGCTTACTCGCGATCGCTCGTTGCGGAGCGGGTACCAACAATATCCCCAAGGACGTTTGCGCCGACAAGGGTATCGTAGTATTCAACACTCCGGGCGCTAACGCTAACGCTGTTAAGGAGCTCGTTCTCGCGGGACTTTTTATGAGTTCAAGAAAGGTTGTCGAGGGTATCGAGTGGGCTAAAACCTTAAAGGGCAACGGCGACGCTGTCGGCAAGATGGCTGAAAAAGGTAAAGGCCAGTTCGTAGGTCCCGAGATTATGGGTAAAACCCTCGGCGTAATCGGACTCGGCGCAATCGGTATCTTAGTAGCTAACGCCGCAGTTGCTTTAGGTATGAAGGTTATCGGTTACGATCCTTTCCTCTCCGTTAACAACGCCTTAAAGCTCGACCCGACTATTAAGGTTTACGCTAACATTGACGATATCTTTACCAACAGCGATTATGTAACAGTTCACGTTCCGCTTATGGACTCTACAAGAGATCTAATCGACGCTGACGCTATCGCTAAGATGAAGGACGGCGTTCGTATTCTTAACTACAGCCGTGACGGTCTTGTAAACGCTCAGGCTGTTTTAGACGGTATCAAGAGCGGTAAGGTCGCTAAATACGTTACCGACTTCTCTACCGACGAGGTTCTCGCTGAGGACGGCGTAATCTGTATGCCTCACCTCGGAGCTTCTACTCCCGAGAGCGAAGACAACTGCGCTGTAATGGCTGCGGATCAGGTTAAGGAGTATATCGAAAACGGTAATATCGTAAACTCTGTTAACTATCCTAACGTAACAATGGCTAAGTCAGGCGCTGTTCGTTACTGTGTACTCTTTAAGGCTTCTGACGACGCTGTTAAGAATATCACAGGCGCGGTAAACGGCTTAAAGGCTGTTGAGGCTAAGACTAAGGGCGACTTCGGTTACGCTATCGCCGACGCTGACGACGACAGCTCTGTTGCCGCTTTAGAAGCTTTAGACGGCGTAATCAAGGTTAGAGTAATTAAATAATCTGATAAAAATTATTGCCGACAGGTTTTCCTGCCGGCAATTTTCGTTTTACTTCAATTTTATATTTTACTTTACTTTTACTTTGAGTTTAAGCTTTACTCCGTTGACAGTCACCTTTACGGTTGAACTGCCTTTTTTTATGCCCTTTATTTTGAGAGTGGAGCTTGACTTTGAGGAGAGAATTTTAGCCTTCTTAGTATTGCTGTACGAGTTTTTTACCGCTGAGGATTTGCCCTTAATCTTGACCTTAGCTGTTTTGTTGAGCTTGACGTTTAACTTGCTTTTGCTGAGCTTCGGGCTGGTCTTAACCGTAAAATTCTTCGTGAATTTGGTATTGTCTTTAAGCACCGCGGTAATCTTAGTCGTGCCTTTTTTAAGCGCGTAGAGCTTGTTGTTTTTTACTAAAGCTACCTTTTTATCGGACGAAGTGAGCGTTTTAATCGCGCCGTTCGTGACCGAAACATCCGTGCTTTCGCCTGAGTTTAAGTAAACCTTTTTAATATTAAAGCTCGCCTTAATATCCTCTACTTCGGGGTCTACGGGAGGTTTTTCGGGATAAACATTGGTGTTTAAATCCACATAGCTTAAACCCTTCTTCTCGGCGAATTTGGAAGCAACCTCGTTGTAGCCGTAAATCGTCGGCTTCGAGTTAGAGTTGGTGAGAACATTATCGTCCATTTTCTCTACATCCTCGCCGATAATAAAGTGCTTAATCGAAGGACAATTCTCGAAAGGATAGAGGTTTTTTACCGTAGCCGCGTCTTTAGCGTTGAAGTAAACTTCCTCGAGCGAGGAGCACCCCGAGAACGAACGTCCGTCAAATCTCTCGAGATTTTCCGGAATAGTTATTGTCTTTAATGATGTACATCCGTTAAACGCGTTGTTATCGAGGAATCTCAGACACTCGGGCAGTTTAACGTCCGTTAAATTACGGCAATTTTCGAACGCAGAGCTGTGAATCATAATAAGCGCGTCAGGTATTCGTAAGCTATTTATGCTCTGGCAGTTTATAAAAGCGCGGGGGCCTATTCTAATCGCCGTATCGGGTATCACCAGGTCAACAATCGGCTCGCCGTTTAAATAAATCGTGTTGTCGTTAAGCAGCGGTCCCTCATCTGGCATACTAACCATAGCCCAAGCACTCAGGTCGCTGATATAGATTTTGTTGAGCTTACCGCATCCCTGAAACGCGAAATTACCTATATATGTTACCGAGGGCGGAATGGTTATTTTTTCAAGATTAACGTAGTTTTTGTAGTCAAGTATACTTTCGGCTCCGTCTCGAATCACTATTTCGGTAAAAGACGCTCGGTCTATAGGCCCGTTACAGTCTTCTTCATAAGACGTGCCGTACTTAGCTTCCTCGGCACCGACGCTCATAACCGAGAAAACCGAGATTAAAAGCGTAAGTATAATTGCGGTTATTTTCCTAAAATGTTTCATTCTTATCCTCCTGTTACTGTCTGAATTTTATTAGCCTTAGCGTAGCTTTCCGCCCTAGAGCCCTTGTTACAATAGATTGTTAAGCCGTCTGTCTTTTTCGGATTTTTGTATTTATCCTCGTAATAGCCGAGCGAACACCAGTTAAGCGAGGTGTTATCGCCCAAGATTTCGGCTTTAGTTAGATTCGTACATCCGACAAACGCCATATAACCTATTTCCTCCGCGCCTTTCGGAACGGTAATTTCTTTAAGTCCGATACAGTTTTCGAACGCGCGATCCCAAATGTTTTTAAGCGATTCGGGAAAACTTATCTGAGAAAGCGCTCCGCAGCCCGAAAAAGCTTTCTCCCTTATGTTAGCAACCGTACCGCCGATTTTAAGCGTCTGTAGTGAAGTACAATTCTCAAATGTGCGCGCGTATTCGTCAGACGGCACATCGGCTTTATAATCGCAATTCAGCTCTATAGTCTTTATCGACTTGCAGGTTGAGAACGCCCTTGTGCCGATTTCTTTAACGCTTGAGGGAACGGTAAGCGTGCTTAGAGAGTTGCATTTATAAAACGCCATTGTGCCGATATGCTCTACGTTTTTGAGGTTAATTTCCTTTAGAGAACCGCATTTTTCGAAGGCGTAATTTCCGATAGTTGTGAGCTTTTTGGAAAGCGTAATTTCCTCGAGGGAATTTGCCTCGCAAAACGCGTAGCTTTCTATCGCCGTAACCGTTTCGGGAAGAACTACCTTTTTTACCGTCGATTTCTCGAACGCCTTACTTCCTATAACGGTGACGGTTTTGCCGTCGATTTTTTCGGGGACGGTTACCGCCTTAGCTAAATTTTTAATCCCTGTGATTTTCAGAGTTTTATCGGATAAAGCCGAGTAAGAAAAATCTAAGCTTTTTACCTTTTCGTTAAAATCGGTTTTCTCCTTGCTTTCTGTTTCGGCGGGGGAGGTTGTTTTTTCGGACAATATGACCGTCTTTTCGTCCGCTTCTGCCGCCTTAACTTTGGGAGCGGACTGTTGTACAGTTTCATTGTTTCGGCTTTTTTCGGTTGAGGTTGGTTTTTGTGAGGACTGTGAAGCTGTCGAATTTGCGGCTGTCGAGGATTCATAAACCACAGACTCCGTTTGTTCTGAGTTTGAATAGGACGAACCGAAATTGCTCTTAATGGAGTTCATAAATTCCTCCACCGCGGGAGCGTTCACCGATAAGAGAATTACAAATGCCGCGGCGATTGATACCGCGCAGGTTGTGTATATGGTGTATGACTTGTGTTTCCTTTTCAGGTAAATATTTTTTATGTCTTCGGCGGTTACGTCGAAGCTGAGGGAACTGAGTTCTTGGTCTAACGCGAATTTAATATCAGTCATAGCTGAATTCCTCCTTTAGCATTTCGCGGAGCAGATTTTTACCCTTTCGGATTCGGTACGCAACATCTTTTTCGGGAATTTTCAGGATTTCGGCAATTTCGCGCTGTTTAAACTGTTGAAAGTAGAAGAGAATAACAGCCTCGCGTATATCCTCGGGGAGCTTTCCTATAGCCTCTGTCACCGTAAGGGCGTTATCGAGGTCAGGAGATGTAGCTTTTTTATCCAAAGCCTTGTCCCCGGCCGAAATTTCACGGCGGGATTTGTGCCGTAGAATATCCCGGCATACATTCACACAGATTTTACTCACCCACGACTTAGCTTTTTTCTCGTCCTTTAGCGAGCCTATTTTTTCGAGAGCCTTACAGAACGTTTCCGAAGCGGCGTCCTCGGCGAGATGGTAATCCTGTAGATAAATATATGAAATTTTTAAAACCGTGTCTTTGTAATCCGAGTAAATCCGCTCGAATTTTTCGTATTTGTTACGTCTCATAATTGTTCCCTCTGTTAATATAGACGGAATAAACAGGTTTTTTTAGAAAAATTTTTTATATTTTTTTATTTTAGTGACAGATGACAGATTGGTGACAGATGTATTTTTTTATCTGTCACTCAAAAAAGTCAGTGTTTATGCCGTTTCCAAGGGTTAGTGACAGATGTGACGGATTATTTCCTATAAACTATATAAAGTAAAAAAATAAAAAATTTTATTATAGTATATATACAATAGGAAACAATGTGTCATCTGTCACCGTATAGTTTACGCCTCGGCAGTCAGTCTTAGTTATCGGCTTTTCCTCATGGAGAATACAACATCCTGTTTTATGGCAGGCGGAAGGATATAGCGAGCTTTTACGGCGTGAGCTAAGTAAGATACAAGGAATCTATGTTAAAAATTTAAACGGCAGGGAGTTGATAGCTTCCTGCCGTTTTAGATTATATTTACTTGCTTAAACTCCGCCGTTGATGATTGTTTCCCAAAAATAAGAGTTATTAATAGGCGGATATGGCTCCCGCGGCTCGCGGGCGGAAGCGGCTGTCGCGGCTCACGACCCGTACATCTGCTCGAACATTTTAATGCCCGATTCTGTACGGAATATTTTTTCTTTTACGTTTCTCGCGAGCTCCATACTAATATGGTCCTCGTAAATATTCGCTAAAAAGTCCGCTTCTACGAGTATTCTGTAAGGAGCGTTATCTATACCCTTGTATGTATGGTGGTTAGCTATAAGGTAACATACCTTGTCGATAAACTCTTCCTCAAAGCCGAGCTTGTCGAGAAGTATCTCCGCTTCGGGCGGGCCCTCCTGTTCCTGAAGCTCTCCGAGCGACGAACCGTATTTTTCCTCGCTCTTTTTAATTCCGATATCGTGGGTAACCGCGGCAATTTCGACCAACGCCTGAACATCCTCGGGTAACTTTTCGTTAAGCCCGATAGTGCGCGCGATAGTATATACTTTCATAAAATGGTGTATACGCCTTACGTCGCCCCGAAAATATTCTGTCATAGCGTTGATAGTATCATTCACCTTTGACAACATTACCTTTTCTCCTTATCTTTCTTATATATCTGAACGTTTCTTTCTCGCCCTTATCCGCCAGCATCTGAAGCAAGTACCCGATTTCGTCCGAGGTTTCCTCGTTTATAACGGAAATACGATTATCCCGCGCCTGCTGAAAATACTCGAGCGGTTTAGAATCGGTGTACTTATCCTTATTGTAAATCTTACTCGCCGCGACTCTGTCGCAGAACATCTCTATAAGGTATTTTCTCGGCATTTTAACGCCCTTCATCCGCTTCGTAATTTTATCATAGTCCGTCCAATACTCGAAGTGGTGGCGGTTTCTGCCCTTATGATGCATCCAAGCCTTAGAGTAGCCGTAAGCCTCACGCTCGCCCTCGTTAGGGGAGCGGTTGCCCTGGTAATACTTAGCCCCGGGGATAAACTCGGTTGGGGAATACTTTGAAAGGTCGTGCAAAAGTCCGCGCATCGGTATTCCCGCGCGAAAACAGTTCGCTATTACCTTATGGCGGTGGTGCGTTATAGTTAGAAAATGTTTAAGCGGATGCGCCATTAACTGTTTTCCTCGGGATAGATTTTCGAAATCATCTTTTTAACGGTCTCAATCGAGGTTTTACCCTGCATAGTTATATCGTCGTATGATACTACAAACCGTCTGGTGCTGTCGTTCATAGCTTTAAGTCCGCTTAAAGTATCGCTTGTCTTTAAGGTTTTAGCGACTTCTTTATCCTCGCAGAAAATGTAATCGGGATTCGAGAGCATAAGCTTCTTAGCGTCTACAACGTCGCTCTTAGCGTCCTTAAATACGTTTACAGCGCCTGTGTAGCTTAAAAGACGTCCACCCCATGTCGAGTTAGTCATAGTCTTTAATACACCGTTGTCGGAGTAAATGTAACAGATAGTAGTCACGACGTCCTTGTCCTCTACGGTATCCTCTAAGCCCTTTAGCTCGTCGTAAAGGCCGTCGAAGGCTTCTTTAGCCTTGGCTTTACCCGTGAGCTTACCGCCCAGAATAGAGCCGAACTGGATATATATATTCTTAACCTGTTTGGGAGTGTTGGACTGCTCGGGGATAATAACGGTAATGCCGTTTTTCTCGAGATTATCCTTTACGGTAGTATTTAGGCTGTCGTCCGCGAAAACGATATCGGCTTTAAGGCTCTTAATCTTATCGAACGACGGGTCAGCCGCCAAGCCTACGCTCGGAACAACGTTCATACCCTTCTGGTCAACGCTGTCGGAGCGTCCGACAATTTTCGCGTCAAAACCGATACAGGAAATAATATCGGCGTAGTTTTTGTTAAGTATAACAATTTTCTTAGGCTCCGATTTAACCGTAACGCTTCCCGCGGTTACGGGATACTCGGATTTTTTCTCCTGACAGGCTGTAAACGACAACGCCGCTACAGCGGTTGTAATTGCCAGAACTAACGCTAAAACTTTATTTTTCATAATTTACCTCCGCTTTTTCCGAATGATTCAATAAATTGTTTCGCGCATCTCGGTGAACGTCCGCCTTTTCCGAGAGCAAATCTCTCCGCCAAAAGCGAAAGCTCGTCCGTTTCTATATCCAAGCCCGCTTTTTCAGCGAGCGAATGTACAATTTCGAGGTACTCTTTCTTATCGGGGTTGCCGTAGTAAACCGAAAGTCCGAACCTGTCGGAAAGCGAGAGGGTTTCCTGCATATTATCCCTGCGGTTAATATCGTCGGTATCTCTGTCCGCCCAGCTTTCCTTTATAAGATGACGGCGGTTCGACGTAGCGTAGATAAGCGCGTTGTCGGGTCTCGCGGCAAGTCCGCCCTCGAGCACCGCCTTTAAAGAGGTGTAGTTTTTATCTTGGCTTTGGAACGATAAATCGTCCACAAAGATAATGAACTTCATCGGATTCTGAGCGATTTTGTCGATAAGAAGCGGAAATTCCATCAGCCTTTCCTTAGGCATCTCGACGATTCTAAGCCCATTGTCCCTGAATTCATTTCCGATAGCCTTTACGGTCGAGCTTTTGCCCGTACCCATATCGCCGTAAAGCAGGCAGTTGTTGCACGGCTTGTTTTCTAAAAACGCCTTGGTGTTATCTACGACGCGGTCACGCTGGCGGCGGTAGCCGATAAACGATTCGATAGCGATTTTATCGGGATTGCCGACGGGCTTAATATCTCCGTCCCGCCATATAAACGCCTTGTATCTCGCGTAGATTCCGAAGCCGTTTTTCTCATAGTAAGCGCTGAGCTTTTCTATATCCACTCCGTTTTTAAACTCAGCTACAGGCTCGCCCGCGCTCCATCTCGGGAGCTTTTCTATTATATCGGGTATATCTGACTTAAACTTATATTCGCTTAAAATATCGTCAGCCGTTAGGGAAGCGAGACTGTTTATAATCTCGCAGTCGTTCTTAACGGCGTCGATAACGCTTTTTGAAAGCGCTCCTGTATTTCCGCCCGCGGCTGATACAGAGAATCGGTTTTCGTCGAAAAGCGCCGCTTCGGTGATATACCGCGCGAGGTTATCGGTGATATCCCTGTCGGATAAAGTGCTGTAAAACTCGCCGTAAGCGTTCAAAAACTCCTCGGCGGGTTTATCCGCTCGTGACAGGAGCTTCATATAGCTTTTTATTACACTGCGCTCGAGAATACCGCGGTAAACCGTCAGCGAATTCATAAGCAACAGCGTCTTGTAAATTTTTGTCATAATATCAGTCCAATCAAGGCGGATTTACCTATTTTACTAATCTAATATTTTACTCCTATTTACCGATTAAGTCAAGCAAAAAGGGCTATTGAGAGGGTATGTGTCGATAATGAGAAATTTTTTTAAAAAATTTGCTAAAACCCCTTGCATTTTTAAAACTTTAGTGCTATAATAATCAAGTCGCTTGAAAGTGACGAGTTGGTGTCGATGACGCTGGGGGTCCACCTGTTCCCATACCGAACACAGCAGTTAAGCCCAGTGGTGCCGAAGATAGTTGGCTGGCGACGGCCTGTGAAAATAGGGAGATGCCAACATAATTAAAGTGTCCACCCAATAGGGTGGGCGTTTTTATTTATATCCTTTAGGGCTAAGGGCTAAGGGGAAAGGGCTAAGTCTAATACACCCTATATCCTGATAAATTGGAGATAATATGCTGAAATTTTTATCGTCCTTGACGTCTGTCTGGGATTTTTTCAAAACTACAGATAAGCCGATTGTCCTCTACGGAATGGGTGACGGCGCCGATAAAGTTCTCGACGAGTTTTATAAGCTCGGAATTAAGCCCCGCGGGGTTATGGCGAGCGACGACTTTGTGCGGGGACAGTCGTTTAGAGGCTTTACCGTAAAAAAGCTATCCGATTTCGAGAATGAGCTCGAGGAATTTTTAGTCGCACTGTGTTTCGCGAGCCAACTCCCCGACGTTATGAACCATATTAAATCGGTCGCTGAAAAGCACACGCTTTTAGTTCCGTCTGTGCCCGTATTCGGCGATAATATTTTTAATGATAACTTTGTTACCTCTAACGAAAATGCCTTTAAAACGGCTTACAGCGAGCTTGCGGACGATTTAAGCCGACAGGTTTTCGAGGATATAATACGTTTCCAGTACAGCGGCGATTTAAAGTATTTAGACAGCTGTACCACCGATAAGGACGAGGCGTTTAAAATCCTAAATTTAGGCGGAAATGAAGCGTACCTCGACTTAGGAGCGTATAACGGCGATACTATCGACGAGTTTCTCAGCTATACAGACGGACAATACGAGAGCATTACCGCCTTTGAGCCTAACGCAAGGAGCTTTAAGAAGCTTTCCGACTATTGTTCGGATATGGAAAACGTGAACCTGTGGCAACTCGGCTCCTATAATAAGAACACGGTGATAAATTTTAACACAAAATCGGGGCGTAACTGCGCTATTTCCGACAAAGGTACTCCGATTCAGGCGGCGAGAGTCGATACTATTCTCTGCGGTAAGCGTATAACCTACGCTAAGCTTGATGTAGAGGGCGCCGAAAAGGAGACCTTCGAGGGTATGGAGAACACGATTAGGCTGTTTAAGCCTAAGCTGAACGTAGCGGCTTATCACAGGAGCGAGGACATCTTTTCGCTGATTTTACAGCTAAAAAGCATAAACCCGGGCTATAAATTCTACCTTAGACATCACCCGTATATTCCGCATTGGGATACAAACCTCTACTGTGTGTAGAGTTGACATATCGCCGTAAAGGTGGTAAATTTTAAGTAAGACAAGGAGGCGGTATAGTGGCTAAACGAGATTATCGTTTTAAATACGAGAATACTAACGGACAAAAACCTAAACACCTGAAAAAGCCTAACCCGTCGCCGCCTATTAACTCACGACGCAACCCCTCCGCAGCCGTGAGCGAAAGCTCTCCCTACGATAAAGAGGAGCGAAAGGTTTTAAACAGGGTAGAGGAGATAGAGATCGATATCGGTCAGTTTAACTTAAAGCCTGAACCTGAGGACAATGTAAAAATCTATACTCCCGAAAAGCCGCAGGCTAAGCAAAAGCTCCCCGCCGAAAAGAATAAGTCAAAAAAGCTTATGATTATAGCGGCTGTACTCGTAGCCCTCGGAATATGCTTTTTAGGCGTAGGAGTTTATATCGGATTAAATTATCTATAAATACAGTAAACAAAGGACTGCTTCGGCAGTCCTTTTCTTTATATAATGCTAAAAAAATCCTCCACCGAAATGGTGGAGGATTTATGTTAAGCTAGATTATTTAACTTTAATCTTAACAACCTTAGATACACTCTTCTTCTTATACTTAGAGTTACCCGCGGCGGTTACCTTAATCTTGAGCTTATAGGTCTTACCCTTCTTAAGCTTAATCTTCTTAATAGTAATCTTACCGCTCGTCTTAGCAACTTTAACCTTCTTGTAGAGCTTCTTGGTTGAACCCTTCTTAACCTTATAGTAAGTTTTCTTACCCTGAGCCTTAGTTACTTTAAGAGCTTTCTTAATCTTAATCTTAAGAGCCTTTTTGCTGAGAGTAGAAGCCTTAACCTTTACTGTCTTAGCCTTAACCTTGATCGGGTTAGCTTTCTTAGCTGTAACCTTCTTCTCAGTTGTGGGCTGGACGGGAGCTACTGTTGTAGGAGCTACTGTCGGCTGAGGTGTAGTCGGGGTGTACTGTGTGGGCTGAGGTGTAGTCGGTGTATCGCCGCCGCCCTGAGTTGTGGGCTCTACAGGTGTATCGCCGCCACCCTGTGTTGTGGGCTGAGGCTCTGTAGCTTCGCCCTGAACGTCTACTGTCGGCTTAGCGAGACTCTGTGTGATTGAGGAAGCCGCCGCCGCAGCAACCTTATTTGTATAGTAAGGAACCTGCTGACCGTTCTCAAGACCGTCGAGCTCCTCGATGTCGAGGTTGATTGTTGTAGCGCCTGAGCCTACAACGTTGAATGTAGCTGTTACGAATGTCTTGTTAGACTTAAAGTCGAAGATACCTGAGTTAGTAACGGGGTTAACGCCTGTAAAGTTAAATCTTGCCTCGCCGGGGATATTCGGGTTAAGAATAAGACCTGACTGTACATTCGGTAATGATACTGAAGCTAACGAAAGCTTAGCTGTATCGTAGTAAAGTGTACCCTGACCGTCCTCGAGAAGTAACGGGGACTGGAGGTTATAAGTAACTGTAACGGATGTACCCTTGCAGTCGATTGTGTTGATTGTAGCTCCGTTGAGAGCTGTTGTAATAGCTAAACCTGAGCCGGGCTCGGGAGCCTGTGTGGGAGTTACAGGTGAGTCTGTAGGATTGACAGGAGCGTCTGTGGGATTAACAGGAGCATCTGTCGGATTAACAGGAGCGTCTGTGGGATTAACAGGAGCGTCTGTGGGATTAACCGGAGGATCTGTAGGATCTACAGGAGGATCAGTGGGATCAACCGGGGGATCTGTAGGATCTACAGGAGGATCAGTAGGATCATCTCCGCCACCGGATGACTGGTCGTATGAAAGAGTTAATGTATCGTCGCCGTTATCCGAAAGATAGAGAGTATGGGTGCCCGCCGGAACATACATCTTGTCAAACTGCGATGCTGTGTTCTCGTTTACAAGTGTAACGGGATTTGCGAAATTAGACCAACCGTCTGTGCAATACTGAACACCTGTATCATAGTTACGAACGAATACATAGCTGTCTCCGGGGAAGTCGTATGTAAGAGTACCGTCGCTTGTAAACTCATGCTCGGAGTTTCTGCTCGCGTCGTCTGTACCCGCGTTTTCACAGTAGATAATAGCTACAAACTTGTTAGAGAGCGAACCGCCGCCACCGCCGCCGTACGGATCGTCTCCGCCGCCGCCTTCGCCGCCTTCGCCGCCTTCGCCGGTGTCACCCCAAAGACGTACATTATAGTGACCTTTATCATCCTGAGTACCGTCAAGCCAGTATCCTTCAACACTTACATCAGTAACATCAACAGTCTGAGCGCCGCTGCCGTTATTGAATACATAACCTGTAGCGTCGGAAGGAACAGTAGCTGAGAAGTTAGTGCTTCCATAGCCGTTATCGCCGTCGTTATTCATCGCGATACCGGGCCATTTAGTTTCTGACGAACCGCCCCAGTAATGAACGTACATCGAACCCCAACCGAGGTTATCTGTTACGTGAATAGTTGTTGTGTCGCCGGAGCCGCCACCTTGCTCTCCGCCGCCTTGTTCTCCGCCGCCTTGTTCTCCGCCGCCTGAGCCGCCGGGCCAAGGAATAACATTAAAGTGGCCTTTGTCATTTTTGGTGCCATCGGTGTAATAACCTTCAACGCTGAAATCTGTGATATCAGATGTCTGAGCGCCGTTACCGTTGTTAACTACACAACCTACCGCTCCGTCGGGAACGTCAATTGTGAAAAAAGTTTCGCCGAAGCCGTTAACTTCAGCGTCTCGTCCGAGAACTCCGGGCCATTCGCCGCCGATACCGGTGCCGTTTTCATCCCAGCAATAAACATATACAGAACCCCATCCTTGGTTATCTGTAAACTTGAATGTAGAAGCGCCGGTTTCTGTCTTGCCTGTATCAGCAGCGAATACTGCCATAACCGAAAATACGGACATAACCATAAGTACCGCTAAGAATACAGCTGTTAATTTCTTAAAAGATGTCTTCATTAGAACAATCCTCCTTCTAAATTTACAATAATATTGTAACATTATCTTAACTTTTTATCTATTGGCAAAATAGTCAAATAAGTAAGTAAATTTTGTTGATTTTGTCATTATAGTGAACATATGGAGAGCGTATAGTGAAAAAAAGACGTGTAGAAAGATAAATTTATAGGTTAAATATTAAACCTTCTCCTATATAAAAGGAAAAGGCTTCCCGAAGGAAGCCCTTTGCAAAAACGATTATTTTACTTTAATCTTAACAGTCTTTTTAACTGTCTTAGCCTTATATTTAGAGTTACCCGCAGCCTTTACGCTTACAACGAGCTTGTAAGTTTTCTTTGAGAGCTTACCCTTTTTAATCTTGATAGCGCCTGTTTTACTGTTAACGGTTACTTTCTTATAAAGCTTAGCTGTCGAGCCTTTCTTAACCTTCTTGTAAGTTACCTTACCCTGAGCCTTAGTTACCTTTAAGGCTTTTTTAACAGTCTGAGCCTTCTTTGCTAATTTCTTAGCCTTAACTGTTTTCTTAACAGCCTTAACTTTAATCGGATTAGCTTTCTTAACGGCTTTCTGAGAAGCGTTGGCGGAAAGCGCGAGTGTAAACGCCGCCTTGGAATCCTTAATAACGCCGCCCGAAATTACGGGGACATCCGCATTGTTGTCGATAGCGTTAAGCTCTTCTATATCAAACGAGATTCCGGTAAAGCCCGCTTTAACTATTTTGAATGTAGCTGTCGCGAGCGCCTCTCCCTTAGAGAAGTCAGCGAGAGTAGAGATGTCGGTAGAGTTGAAATAAACATTATCGACAGCCTTAGTGTTAACTATCGCTCCGCTTAACTTTTTAAGCTCGAAGCTTGTGAGAGTTAAGTAGTTGTGGTCGTAGGTAAGAGAACCCTGGCTGTTAGCGATTTTATAAGCGGTTTTAGCCTTGAATGTAAAGGTAACTGTGCTGTCTTTAGATAAGTCGTACGAATTGGTTACGGTAGGGGCTACGTTAGAAACAGCCTCGACCTTAATGGATCCGGTTTCGGCGTTAGCCGCGACACTGAATAAAGAAATAAGCATTAAAGCGGAAAGTAAAACCGCCGCAGATTTTTTAAATATTCTCATTGAAAATCTCTCCTTTTTTAATCTATTGAGAATGATATTATTCACCATTTCTATTTTACCAAAAAACTCGCGTTTTTTCTATTGTAAATAGTATATAAAAAAGAGGTGAGATTTTTGGTTACAATATCAATAAACTTTAGTTGACGGTAAATCTCTCCAGGTAATTTCTTAACGGTCCTTCGAAAAACGCTTCTATCTCAGGTGGGCTGTCGGGCAAAGCTATAAGAAGCTGACCTCCCTGACGGATAAGATAACCGTCGGCGCCTCCCGTAATATTTTTAAGCTTTTTGAGGTCGTCGGGGGATTTGTTGGCTAAGGCTTTCGAGAGGATATTCTCTATGCCGATTTCACCGTCTGTGCCGAGTCCGCCGATTACAAATACAACGTTCGTTTTTTCGAATGCTTCGATTATAAGGTTGCCGAGATTGTTCGACTCAGTGGCAAAAAGCGAGGTCCGGAAGTTTAAGTCCAGATTTTTCAGCGACGCTTCGAGCGATTTTTCGCACAAATTGGTCTTAGCCGCGAGGTAAAATATAAGTTCACAATTCATGATCAATCCTCCGTATTATCCGCGTTTTGAGCCTCGGTCGGCTTTTCTGTAGAGGGCTGAGGCTTAGCGGGCTTTTTGACGGGTATCTTTTTCTTCTTATATTTAGCCGCCAGCCTGATATTCGAGCGCACCCTGATTTTTTTAAGCTTACGGCTGAGATATTTCTTGCCCTTAACGCCCTTAACCTTCCATTTCTTAAAGGTGTATTTATAGCCGTTTTTCTTAAAGTTGCCCGACTTGGTGATTTTTATAATCGTACCCTCGACAACTTTCTTTTTGGTAACCTTCTTTTTACCGTGCTTATTATACCGCGTTATTTTTATTGTGTAGTATTTTTTAGGCGGTTCGGTCGGTTTGGTTACCTTCGGCTGAGCAGGTTTGGTAGTCGGCTTGGTGGCGGGTTGGGTAGTTTCTTTAAACGAGGTCGGGAGCTGTTCGCTTCCGCTGAGCTTAGAGCTTCCGTCATACCATTTAATAAGCCCTTTTTTATACGCTTTTCTAAAGGTGAGAACTGTAGGTCTTGTCGCTCTGAATCGGTTGTAGTAGCACTGAGGCCATACAGGGTTTTTGTTGAGCTTAGCCGAGCCGGTGTCCACCGACGCGCTTTCGTTAGCTCTGCATTTTCTCGCGACGATTACCGTTCTGAATCCCGGGAACTCATATGAGCAGGTAACCATAGTTAAAAGCTGGTCGTTTTCGTTGACGTTAACCGGACAGTCTATGAGCGAGCGGATTTTTATATTGTATACGTAGTTCATAAACTGCGCCTTGCTCTTAAACTTCGCGCAGTAGAAATCGAAAAACTCGCCCTGAGCTGGATTTACGTTTGATTTAAAAATCGAAATAATCTTGTAGTTCTTGGTACCGCCCGACGGCGTGCTGATTTTAACCGTCGGAGATTTTTTATAGAAACCGAGGTTGCCCGAGTATCTGCCGTACTTCATCATATCGCCGAACATTGTGCCGTCCTCCATATGATGTCCGTGGAGCACGATGTTCTTGCTTTTCATACCCTTTTTGCTTCGGTAATCTATAAAAATCGCGCCGAAGCCTCGGGGAGTGTACTGCTTTAAGTAGTTGTGGTTTAAGTAAAACTGAGTATATCTGTTGTCGGATTTCGACTGTAAAATCGGGTAGTCGATTTTTGTGTTGTTCAGCTTAATCCAACCCTTTATATCCGAGTTGATTTTCTTGAGCTTTTTCCAGTTCGGAGCTTTGAACTTTGTGTTGCTCTTGCCCGGCGAGGTTTCGACATTTTCGTAGAAAATAGTGCGGATTTCGCTTTGAAGAGCCTGTTGCTGAGCCGGAATAACGAACATATTGTAGACGAATAAATATCCCGCGACGATGAACACGAGCGTTGCCGCGAGCATTACCGACTTTCTTATAACCTCGTCCTTGGAGTCGCCCTTTCTCGGGAAATGGCGCTCGGTAAAGGTGGTTACCTTGAGCGTTCTCTCGGTCAGCGAGTATCCGTCGGGGTATGCTTCGTTATTATCGCTGAAAACCGATAATACGAGCTCGGGTAAATTCGATACGCTTTCGGAACTTATATCCTCGGGTATAACGGCAACCTTTGTGCCGATATAGCTGAACGCGTAAGCGGTTTTACCGCCGAGGTCGATTTTAAAAACGTGGGTTTTCTTGCGGTTATATGTAACGAACTTAGGCTCGCGGGGTTCTCTTTGAACGTCCTGTTTTTTTAGCTTGGCGGTGAGATATTTTACGTTGTTTTTAAGGTCTTTAAGCGACCTTCTAATGTTTATCTTTTCCTTAGTGTTCGGGACGTTTTGAACCTTGCGCTCGCCTCGGCTGATAATAAAAGCGAATTTGCTTCTGAAACCGCTTTCCGAGCATTGCTTTTCGGGAATCAGTATTAAATCGGGTTTGCTTGCGCCTTTAACGGCTTTTTTGAGCTCCGATTCCAAGGCGAGAGGAAAAATCTCCTTAACCGTTACCTCGTTTGCTCCGGCTTTAAGCGCCCGCGCAAATTCGGATGAATATTCAGTTTTATCTTTTTTCAGCTTTTTAACGGGTGATAAAACCAGTATATTCAAGCTTAGTCCTCCTTAGTGTTTATGTAGGTTACCTTTAGGTTTTTAAGCGCGGTTTCTATCATCGGCTCGAATTCGCCGAGCTTCTCCGCGTCAATAACTCTCTCGAGCGAGGGGTTAGTTCTCGGATGCTTCGGCGTAAATACCGTACAGCAATCCTCATAAGGCTCAATTGAGGTTTCGTAGGTGTCTATTTTATACGAAATATCGACAATTTCCTGTTTATCCATACCGATTAAGGGTCTGAATACAGGTAAAGTTGTCGCGGCGTCGGTACATCCGAGAGCCGCTATAGTCTGGCTTGCTACCTGACCCAAGCTTTCGCCTGTGATTAACGCCTTGCAATCCTTATCCCGAGCGATACGCTCGGAAATCCGCATCATAAGCCTGCGCATAATGAGGGTGAAATATTCCTCGGGACATTTCTTCCTGATAGTTTCCTGGATCTCGGTAAAGGGTACGGTGTACATCGTCATATCTCCGCTGTACTGAGCTACTTTTTTGAGCAGCTTAACTACCTTTTGTTCGGCGCGCGCGCTTGTATAGGGAGGGCTTGCGAAGTGAACTGCCGTAAGGCGAACGCCTCTTTTAGCCATCATATACGCCGCGACAGGCGAATCTATACCGCCGCTGATTAAGATAACGGCTTTACCGCCTGTGCCTACGGGAATACCGCCCGCGCCTTTAAGCGCCGCTCCTCTTACAAAAGCGTTTCTGTCCCTGACCTCAACCGTTACGGTGAGCTCGGGGTTGCGCACGTCAACCTTTAAATGAGGGAACGCTCTTAAAATCGCCGCGCCTGTTTCCTTGGAAATTTCGGGGCTTTTGTACGGGAATTTTTTATCGCTTCGTCTGGACTCTACTTTAAAGGTTTTTACGGATTTAAGCTGTTCCGCCAAATACTTCGGGGCGGTTTCGAGAATTGACTCGAGAGTTTTCTCGGGACATACCGCAGCTCTTGAGTACGTGACGATTCCGAAAATCTTTCTAACCTGCTCACACACATCGTCGAGGTCGATAAAATCGTCCTCGGGAATAATCGTGATGGTGGACTGAGCGTTTCTGATTTCAAACTCGCCTAAGTGTTTAAGCGTCTTTTTAATATTTTTTATTAGTTTGTCCTCAAACTGACGGCGGTTTAAGCCTTTGAGTACAATTTCTCCGATTTTTACGAGTATAATTTCTTTCATAACCATTTCCTATCTTTTCGCGAGTGTATTTAATCCTTCTTTAAGCGCGTCCGTAAGCGCGTCTACATCGTCCTTGGTGTTTAGCTTGCTGAAGCTGATTCTTATCGCGCTGTCGGCAGTGTTTTTATCAAGCCCCGCGGCGCTTAAAACGTGGCTCGGCTTGCCTTTAGCGCAGGCGCTTCCGCTCGAAACGTAAATCTCCCTTTGCGCGAGGAAGTGCAGCATAGTTTCGCTCCTTATTCCGAGTGCCGAAAAGTTGATTATATACGGTAAAGCACCCTCGGGAGAGTTTATAACCACCCCGTCGATTTCACCGAGCTTTTCGAGCGCGTATGAGTGAAGCTCCGAAATGTATTTGTAGTTACGTCCGATATCGAACTCCTTAACCGCGGCGGAAAATCCCGCGATAAGCGGTATCGCCTCTGTACCCGGGCGGAGCTTTTTCTCCTGTTCGCCGCCGTAGATTATCGGCTTTATATGGAGATTTTTCTTTACGTACAACGCTCCGACGCCTTTCGGCGCGTGAACCTTATGTCCGCTTACCGAAGCTAAATCCACGCCCGCCTTAGCGAGCTTGAGCGGAATTTTCCCGAACGCCTGAACACAGTCGCAGTGCAGCAGGGCGGGGGAGTTCTTGCTTTCGATAATCTTCTTTAGCTTTTCTATCGGAAGTATCGTTCCGAGCTCGTTATTTACCGCCATAACCGACACGAGAATAGTGCTCTTGTCGATAGCCCCCATAAAGCTTTCTTCGGTAAATTTACCGTCTTTATCGGGTTTTACGTAAACGACCTCAAAGCCGTTTTCTTCCAGATGCTTAACCGCCTCATAAACCGAGCTGTGCTCAATCGCGGTGGTGACGATTTTATTTCCGCGCTTTTTTAGCCGGTTTACCGTTCCGAAAACCGCGAGGTTGTTGGCTTCCGTGCCTCCGCTTGTGAAGTAAACTTCATTTTCGGTAACGCCCATAGCTTTAGCCAAGGTCTTTCTAGCCGATATAAGCTCGTCCTCGGCTCTAATTCCTCTATTGTGGAGCGAGCTGGGATTGCCGTAATTATCGGTCATCATTTCATATACTTTTTTTGCTGACAGCTCGCTGACTTTAGTCGTAGCGCTGTTATCAAGATAATGTTCCAAATTTGTTCACCTTTTTGGGCTTAGTTACAATCATTATACTATATATATTAAAAAAAATAAATAGTTTAAAATAAAAAATAATGGAAATAATAAAACGGGTGATACTATGATTGATAAAAAAGAGTATTCAAAAATCGTAAAAAAGCTTTCTCCGAACAGCAAAACCCGCTTTAACTGCCTTAGAGCGTTTATCGCGGGCGGGCTTATCTGCGCCTTAGGGCAAGGTATTACCAATCTATATCTATACTTAAAAATCCCCGAAAACGACGCTAAAATACTGTGTTCGTGTACGCTTATCTTTATCGGGGTGATTTTTACGGCGTTTCATATCTACGAAAAAATCGCCAAAAAGGCGGGCGCGGGAACGCTCGTGCCGATCACGGGATTCGCTAATTCGATGGCTTCTCCCGCTATCGAGTTTAAAAGCGAGGGATTTATCGTAGGGCTCGGCGCTAAGCTGTTCGCGATTTGCGGACCTGTTATAGCCTACGGTGTATCCGCCGCGGCGTTGTACGGATTATTTGTGCTTTTGTTTAGGGTGTAGGATTTAGGATTTAGGGTGTAGGATGTAGGGTGTAGGATTTAGGATATAGGGGATAGGGTATATTAGACTCAGCCCTTAGCCCTTTGCCCTTACCCCTTACCCCTAACTTGCACAAAAAGCATATATTATGTTTGTTAAAACTCCATAAACTTTTTATATTTACCAACGCACCCGAGTGTTTGTAAGTTTTTTATCTTTTTTGTAATTATTTTGCGTTAAAAGCTTGACTTTTTGACAGAAGTGTAATAAAATGGTAAACTAATCGATAATGGGAATTTTTCGAACTTTTTACGATTTTGACCTAAAAATAAAATATGAATATTACCACAGTATTTTTTATTTGTCAAGGCTTAAATTAGTGAATTTTCCGAAATATTTTCTTATCGGCGAAAAGTGTAAAAAACCGTAATTTTAAAAGGAGTTGATACGCCTATGATTAATGTAAAACCCGTACAGATAGGTAGAACCGAGCGTATGAGTTTCGCAAAAATCGACGAAGTTATCGATATGCCTAATCTTATCGAGGTACAGACCAAGTCTTATAAGTGGTTCTTAGAAGAAGGTCTAAAGGAAGTATTCCGCGACGTTTCAGGTATTACCGATTATACAGGTAATTTTGTGCTGGATTTCCTCGATTATGAAGTCGATGTCGATAACCCTAACTACAGCGTAATCGAATGTAAGGAGCGCGACGCTACATATTCCGCTCCGCTTCGCGTAAGAGCCAGACTTCTCAACAAAGAGACAGGCGAAATTAAGGAAAACAACGTCTATATGGGCGATTTACCGCTTATGACCGACAGCGGTACGTTCGTTATCAACGGCGCGGAACGAGTTATCGTTTCCCAGCTCGTGCGTTCACCGGGCGTGTACTATAAAATGGAACACGACAAAACCGGTAAGGAGCTTTTCTCGTCAACGGTTATCCCTAACCGAGGCGCTTGGCTCGAGTACGAGAACGATGTTAACGACGTTTTCTACGTTCATATTGATAAGAACAGAAAAGTTCCTATCACTACATTTATCCGCGCGTTAGGTTTAGGTACCGACGCCGAGATTCTCGAATACTTCGGCGATGACGCCCGTATCAAGGCTACTATCGAAAAGGATACGACCAAGAGCGTTGAGGAAGGTATGCTCGAGGTTTATAAGAAGTTAAGACCGTCCGAGCCGTCTATCCTCGAAAGCGCCCAGATTCATATCAATAACCTTTTCTTCGATCCCCACCGCTATGATATGTCGAGAGTCGGACGTTATAAATATAACAAGAAGCTCGGTATTATTAACCGCCTTTCAGGCAGAATTTTAGCCGAGCCCGTAGCTGACCCGAGAACAGGCGAGGTTTTAGCTCAGAGAGATGAAACCGTAGACCGCGCCCTCGCTACCAAAATCGAGAACGCGGGCGTAAGGGTTGTATATGTACGCGTACCCGAAAGAGAGAACAAGATTGTAAAGATAATCTCAAACGGTATGGTAGATATTTCGGCTTACGTTGACTTTGACGCGAGAGAAGAATGTGGTATTAACGAGCACGTTGTGTTCGATGTTCTCTGCGATATCCTCGACAATGCCGAGAACGAGGATCAGCTTAAAGAAATGCTCCGCGAAAGAAAGCCGGAGCTTATTCCCAATAATATTACGGTTGACGATATATTCGCATCAATTAACTATATGAACTGTCTCGCTGAAGGCGTAGGTAACACCGACGATATCGACCATCTCGGTAACCGTCGTATCCGTTGCGTAGGCGAGCTTTTACAGAATCAGTTTAGAATCGGTTTCAGCCGTCTTGACCGAGTTATTCACGAGAGAATGACCCTTCAGAATCAGGACGCCGAAACTATGACCCCTAACACTCTTATCAACATAAGACCTGTTACGGCGGCTATAAGAGAGTTCTTCGGTTCATCACCGCTTTCACAGTTTATGGATCAGAACAACCCTCTCGCGGAGCTTACTCATAAGAGAAGACTCTCGGCGTTAGGTCCCGGCGGACTTTCACGTGACCGCGCGGGCTTCGAGGTTCGAGATGTACACTATACCCACTACGGACGTATGTGTCCTATCGAGACTCCTGAAGGTCCTAACATCGGACTTATCTCCTATCTCGCTACTTTCGCTAAGATTAACGAGTACGGATTTATAGAGGCTCCGTTTAGAAAAATCGACAAGGAAAGCGGAATCGTAACCGACGAGGTTGTATATATGACAGCCGACCAGGAAGATGATTTCGCGGTAGCTCAGGCTAACGAACCCCTCGACGAAAACGGACGCTTTATGAACAAGAGAGTTGTCGGAAGATTCAGAGACAGCTTCGTTGAGTATGCTCCCGACCGCTTCGACTATATGGACGTATCGCCGAGAATGGTTGTATCCGCGGCGACTTCAATGATTCCGTTCCTCGAGAACGACGACGCGAACCGAGCTCTTATGGGATCTAACATGCAGCGTCAGGCTGTGCCGCTTATGATTACCCAGTCGCCTATCGTAGGTACAGGTATGGAATACCGCACAGGTACCGACTCGGGCGTATGCGTACTCGCTGAGGGCGACGGCGTTGTAGCAAGCGTAGACGCTAACCACGTCCGCGTGCTTTACGACGACGGCGAAATTAAAGATTACCAGGTTATCAAGTTTTTAAGAAGTAACCAGGGTACATGTATCAACCAGATTCCCGTTGTGGATAAGGGCGACCGTGTTAAGAAAGGCGATGTCCTTGTAGACGGCCCCGCTACCAAGAACGGTGAAATCGCGCTCGGTAAGAACGCTCTTATCGGATTTATGACCTGGGAGGGTTATAACTACGAGGACGCGGTACTTATCAGTGAAAAAATCGTAAGAGAAGATGTATATACATCTATCCATATTAACGAATACAGCACAGAAGCCAGAGATACTAAGCTCGGCCCCGAGGAAATCACGCGCGATATTCCTAACGTCGGCGACGATATGCTTAAAGACCTCGACGAAAACGGTATTATCCATATAGGCGCTGAGGTTAACGCGGGCGATATTCTCGTCGGTAAGGTAACTCCCAAGGGAGAAACCGAGCTCACCGCCGAGGAAAGACTTTTAAGAGCTATTTTCGGCGAAAAGGCGCGCGAGGTAAGAGATACCTCGCTTAGAGTACCTCACGGCGAAAGCGGTATTGTAGTAGATATTAAAGTATTTACCCGCGAGGATTCGAGAAACGAACTCCAGCCGGGCGTAAATAAAGTAGTAAGAGTTTATCTCGCTCAGAAGAGGAAAATTTCTGTCGGCGATAAGATGGCGGGTCGTCACGGTAACAAGGGTGTTGTATCCCGAATCTTACCCGTCGAGGATATGCCGTTCTTACCTGACGGTACTCCGCTCGATATCGTACTTAACCCCCTCGGCGTACCTTCCCGTATGAACATCGGACAGGTTCTCGAGGTACACCTCGGCTACGCCGCCAAGGCTCTCGGCTGGAAGATACAGACTCCTGTATTCGACGGCGCTCACGAGTCCGATATTTTCGAAGCGTTCAAAATGATGCGCGAGAAAGACGATTATAAACCGAGATCAGAGGTAACAGGTATCGACTTCGGCGAATGTGTACGCCAGAACGGTATCTCGCTTGAGGGTAAAACAATGCTTAAGGACGGCCGTACAGGCGAGTTCTTCGATAACCCCGTAACCGTAGGTTATATGTATTACCTTAAGCTCCATCACCTCGTTGACGATAAAATCCACGCTCGTTCCACAGGTCCGTACTCCCTCGTTACTCAGCAGCCGCTCGGCGGTAAGGCTCAGTTCGGCGGACAGCGTTTCGGTGAGATGGAAGTTTGGGCGCTGGAGGCTTACGGCGCTGCTTATACCCTTATGGAAATCCTTACTGTTAAGTCCGACGACGTTGTAGGACGTGTTAAGACTTACGAGGCTATCGTTAAGGGTCAGAATATCCCCGCGCCGGGTATCCCCGAGTCGTTTAAGGTACTTGTAAAAGAGCTTCAGTCGCTCTCGCTCGACGTTCGCGTTATGAACCGCGAAGGCGAGGAGATTGACCTTAAACAGCACTTCGAGGAGGACGACGACCTGCCCGTAGAGAACGCTAATTTCGAGGAGAAGAACGTTATGACTTCTAACTCGATGGAAAGCTTTACTCTCGACGAGGACAGCGATAACGAAGACAATATGTTTGATGAAAACTCGATTGTCGAAGAATCCGACGATTTCGACGGCAACGGCGAAGAATATTAATTAAGGAGGAGCAACTATTATGGAAAACAATGTTTTTGATTCAATTAAAATTAATCTTGCTTCTCCGGAGCAGATTTTATCCTGGTCTTACGGCGAAGTTAAAAAGCCCGAGACTATTAACTACCGTACCTTAAAGCCTGAGCGCGACGGCTTATTCTGCGAGCGTATTTTCGGGCCTACTAAGGACTGGGAGTGTCACTGCGGAAAGTATAAAAGAATCAGATATAAGGGCAAGGTCTGCGACCGTTGCGGAGTTGAAGTAACACGCGCGAAGGTTAGACGCGAGCGTATGGGTCATATCCACCTCGCCGCTCCTGTATCTCACATCTGGTATTTTAAGGGTACTCCCTCGAGAATCGCCCTTATACTCGATATTTCCCCGAGAAATCTCGAACGCGTATTATATTTCCAGAGCTATATCGTAACCGATCCCGGCGATTGCCGCGAGCTTGAAAAGCTCCAGTGCTTAAACGAGAGCGAATATATGGATATGCGCGAGAAGTACGAGGACGACTTTAAAGCGGGAATGGGCGCTGAAACTATTCTTGAACTTTTAAAAGAAATCGACCTCGACGAACAGGCTGAAATCGTAAGAGCCGAGCTCGAGACAGCTACGGGTCAGAAACAGGGCAGACTTATCAAGAAGCTTGACGTAATCGAAAGCTTCAGAAATTCAGGTAACCGTCCCGAGTGGATGATTCTTACCGAAGTACCGGTAATTCCGCCAGATATCAGACCTATGGTACAGCTCGACGGCGGACGTTTCGCGACTTCCGACTTAAACGACCTGTATCGTCGTGTAATTAACCGTAACAACCGTCTCGCTAAGCTTATCGAGCTTAACGCTCCCGATATTATTATCCGTAACGAGAAGCGTATGCTCCAGGAAGCCGTAGACGCGCTTATTGATAACGGCAGACGCGGCAGAGCCGTAACAGGTCCTAACGGCAGAGCTCTTAAATCGCTCTCCGATATGCTTAAGGGTAAGCAGGGACGTTTCCGTCAGAACCTTCTCGGTAAACGTGTAGACTATTCGGGACGTTCGGTTATCGTTGTAGGCCCTGAGCTCAAGATGTACCAGTGCGGTCTGCCTAAGGAAATGGCTCTCGAGCTGTTTAAACCTTTCGTAATGAAACGCCTCGTTGAAACCAAAGAGGTTATAAATATCAAAGCCGCCCGTAAGGCGGTAGAGCGCGCTAATCCCGCGGTTTGGGACGCTCTTGAAGTTGTAATCAAAGGTCATCCCGTACTGCTTAACCGTGCGCCTACGCTTCACCGTCTCGGTATTCAGGCGTTCGAGCCGGTACTCGTAGAGGGTAGAGCTATCAAGCTCCATCCGCTCTCCTGTACAGCGTATAACGCCGACTTCGACGGCGACCAGATGGCTGTTCACGTACCGCTTTCAGCGGAAGCTCAGGCTGAGGCGAGGTTCCTTATGCTCGCGGCGGGCAACTTACTCAAGCCCTCCGACGGTCAGCCTGTAACAGTACCTACCCAGGATATGATCCTCGGTTCCTACTACCTTACACTCGATAAGGACGGAGAACCCGGCGAGGGCAAGGTGTTCCGTGATGTTGACGAAGCTATGATGGCTTATCAGACAGGCGTAATCAAGCTTCATTCCAAGATAAAAGTTCGTCGTACGATGGAAATCGACGGCGAAATGAAGTCCGCTTTAATCGACACAACAGTCGGCAAGATTATCTTCAACAACCCGATTCCCCAGGATTTAGGTTTAGTAGACCGCTCAATCCCCGAGAACAAGTTTAAGCTCGAGGTTGACTTCTTGGTAGGAAAAGGCGCTCTTAAGAAGATTATCGACGCGTGTATCCAGAAGCACGGCACACAGATTACATCAGTAGTACTTGATAATATCAAGGCTCAGGGTTATAAATATTCGACTATCGGAGCTATTACCGTAGCCGTATGCGACGCTACTATCCCGCCCGCTAAGGGAGAGATTATCGCCGAAGCAGAGGCTAAGGTAGACGCCGTATCCGAGGAATATATGCTCGGTTTACGTTCCGACGAGGAGCGTTACGCCGAAGTACTCAGTATTTGGGAAAAGGCTACTAACGACGTAACCGATAAGCTCCAGGAAGGCCTTGATCGCTACAACCCGATCTTTATGATGGCTGATTCGGGAGCCCGTGGTAGTATGAGCCAGATTCGTCAGCTCGCGGGTATGCGAGGACTTATCGCGAATACATCAGGTCGAACAATCGAAATTCCTATCCGAGCTAACTACCGTGAGGGTCTTAATATCTTAGAGTACTTTATCTCCTCTCGAGGAGCTCGTAAGGGTCTTGCCGATACAGCGCTTCGTACCGCTGACTCGGGTTACTTAACACGTCGTCTTGTTGACGTATCTCAGGAAGTTATTATCCACGAGGAAGACTGCGGCTCCAAGGACGGCTTAGAGGTATTCGATATCGTTAGCGAAGGAAGCGTAATCGAAGGCTTACACGAGCGTTTAATCGGTCGTTACTTAGTCGACGATTTCTGTGACGAAAACGGAAATACTCTCGTAAGTAAAGACGTTATGATGAACGACGAGGAAGCTAATATTATTATTAAGAGCGGCGCCAAGAGCGTTAAAATCCGTTCGGTATTAGGCTGTTGCGCTAAGCACGGCGTATGTCGTAAGTGCTATGGCTCCAACCTCGCCAACCGTTATCCCGTAACTGTCGGCGAAGCAGTTGGTATTATCGCGGCTCAGTCTATCGGCGAGCCCGGTACACAGCTTACAATGCGTACATTCCATACGGGCGGTGTTGCTTCGGCAGAGGATATCACACAGGGTCTTCCGCGTGTAGAGGAGCTTTTCGAAGCGCGTAAACCTAAGAGCCTCGCTATTATCAGTGAAATCGAGGGTGACGTAAGGTTCGAGGAGCGTAAGAACGCTAACCACGCCGTTATCTATAATCAGGAAACAGGCGACGAGCGCGCTTACCTCATACCTTTCGGATTCAGAGTAAAGGTAGAGGAAGGCCAGCATATCCAGAAGGGCGATAAGATTACCGACGGCGCGGTTAATCCCCACGACGTACTCGCTATTCTCGGCACAAACGCTCTCCAGAACTACCTTATCTCCGAGGTACAGTCCACCTATCGTCTCCAGGGTGTTGATATTAACGATAAGCATATCGAAGTTATCGTACGCCAGATGCTCAAGAAGGTTCGTCTCGACGACGCGGGCGATACTGATCTTATCGCGGGTCAGTCCTACGACAAGACTACCGTACTCACCGCTAATGAGAAGATTAAAGAGCGTATCGCGAACGGCGAGGAGGGCTTAAAGGAAGCAACTTGGACGCAGATGCTCCTCGGTATCACCAAGGCGGCTCTCGCTACCGACAGCTTTATGTCGGCGGCTTCGTTCCAGGAAACAACCCGTGTTCTCACCGACGCGGCGATTAAGGGTAAGGTCGATCACCTTATGGGACTTAAAGAAAACGTTATTATCGGTAAGCTTATTCCCGCGGGAACAGGTATGCGCCGTTATAACGACGTCGAGCTCGACGTTAACCAGGCTGAACAGCCTGTCGACCTCGATATTGAAAACTGAGTTTAATAAACTTATTCGAGTGAGCCGATTCTTCGGCTCACTTTTTGTTTAGCAGACAGTTCTCAGTATGCTCACTGTGTAACCCGCAATGTTGTTTTAGCACCGTAGGGAACACCCTCTACAATGTATGGGTTTCGTTACCAAATTGAAATTTGGACTCAACCTCACGCGGTGTTCCGAGGCGAATTTTCCTAAACAGCCGAACTATCCTCACGCCGACGGCGTGGATATCAATGTGCGGGTAACCCAATTGCGCATTTCGCATTGCGCATTGCGAATTGCATAACTGCGTGTTTTCCTTTTGCGGCAGCAAAACGGTGGAACCTGTTCCCTACTATGTTAAGGCAGGTGTCTACTGACTACTGAGAACTGCCTGCTGTTACAGATGGAAGTGTAATTCTATAACCCTATATATTAGTTTAAAAAAAATAATTTTTTTATAAAAATTTTTATAATGTATATATTTTTACTGTTTATCTGTAACCGTAGGCTCTAAAGCCCGATAAACACTGGCTTTTTCGACTAACAGATTAAAATTTTCATCTGTAATCATCTGTAACCGTCTGTTAGTTTACAAGTCATACTAAACCGAAAGCCGTGAAAGATGAAAGTATAATTCTATAACCTTTTATATAAGTTTAAAAAAATAAAATTTTTTTATAAAAATATTTATAATGTATATAGTTTTACTTCCAATCTTACAC